>NZ_BASE01000001.1 GCF_000813125.1 Mesobacillus selenatarsenatis SF-1 | reverse complement strand
TTTATTCCCTCAAAACTAGATAATGTGTAAGAAGAATAAGAAGAACGAGTAATCTATTTGGTTAAGTCCTCGAACGATTAGTATCAGTCAGCTCCACACGTCACCGCGCTTCCACCTCTGACCTATCAACCTGATCATCTTTCAGGGTTCTTACTAGCTTGCGCTATGGGAAATCTCATCTTGAGGGGGGCTTCATGCTTAGATGCTTTCAGCACTTATCCCGTCCGCACATAGCTACCCAGCGATGCCTTTGGCAAGACAACTGGTACACCAGCGGTGCGTCCATCCCGGTCCTCTCGTACTAAGGACAGCTCCTCTCAAATTTCCTGCGCCCACGACGGATAGGGACCGAACTGTCTCACGACGTTCTGAACCCAGCTCGCGTACCGCTTTAATGGGCGAACAGCCCAACCCTTGGGACCGACTACAGCCCCAGGATGCGATGAGCCGACATCGAGGTGCCAAACCTCCCCGTCGATGTGGACTCTTGGGGGAGATAAGCCTGTTATCCCCGGGGTAGCTTTTATCCGTTGAGCGATGGCCCTTCCATGCGGAACCACCGGATCACTAAGCCCGACTTTCGTCCCTGCTCGACTTGTAGGTCTCGCAGTCAAGCTCCCTTGTGCCTTTACACTCTGCGAATGATTTCCAACCATTCTGAGGGAACCTTTGGGCGCCTCCGTTACTCTTTAGGAGGCGACCGCCCCAGTCAAACTGCCCACCTGACACTGTCTCCCGCCCCGATCAGGGGCGTGGGTTAGAATTTCAATACAGCCAGGGTAGTATCCCACCGACGCCTCCACCGAAGCTGGCGCTCCGGTTTCTCAGGCTCCTACCTATCCTGTACAAGCTGTACCAAAATTCAATATCAGGCTACAGTAAAGCTCCACGGGGTCTTTCCGTCCTGTCGCGGGTAACCTGCATCTTCACAGGTACTATAATTTCACCGAGTCTCTCGTTGAGACAGTGCCCAGATCGTTACGCCTTTCGTGCGGGTCGGAACTTACCCGACAAGGAATTTCGCTACCTTAGGACCGTTATAGTTACGGCCGCCGTTTACTGGGGCTTCGATTCAGAGCTTCGCGTGAGCTAACCCCTCCTCTTAACCTTCCAGCACCGGGCAGGCGTCAGCCCCTATACTTCGCCTTGCGGCTTCGCAGAGACCTGTGTTTTTGCTAAACAGTCGCCTGGGCCTATTCACTGCGGCTCATCTAGGCTATTCACCCAAATGAGCACCCCTTCTCCCGAAGTTACGGGGTCATTTTGCCGAGTTCCTTAACGAGAGTTCTCTCGCTCACCTTAGGATTCTCTCCTCGCCTACCTGTGTCGGTTTGCGGTACGGGCACCTTTTATCTCGCTAGAGGCTTTTCTTGGCAGTGTGGAATCAGGAACTTCGGTACTATATTTCCCTCGCTGTCACAGCTCAGCCTTCACGCAAGCGGGATTTGCCTCACTTGCAGCCTAACTGCTTAGACGCGCATATCCAACAGCGCGCTTACCCTATCCTACTGCGTCCCCCCATTGCTCAAACGATAAAGAGGTGGTACAGGAATATCAACCTGTTGTCCATCGCCTACGCCTTTCGGCCTCGGCTTAGGTCCCGACTAACCCTGAGAGGACGAGCCTTCCTCAGGAAACCTTGGGCATTCGGTGGATGGGATTCTCACCCATCTTTCGCTACTCATACCGGCATTCTCACTTCTAAGCGCTCCACCAGTCCTTACGGTCTGACTTCAACGCCCTTAGAACGCTCTCCTACCACTGACATCTAAGATGTCAATCCACAGCTTCGGTGATACGTTTAGCCCCGGTACATTTTCGGCGCAGAGTCACTCGACCAGTGAGCTATTACGCACTCTTTAAATGGTGGCTGCTTCTAAGCCAACATCCTGGTTGTCTAAGCAACTCCACATCCTTTTCCACTTAACGTATACTTTGGGACCTTAGCTGGTGGTCTGGGCTGTTTCCCTTTTGACTACGGATCTTATCACTCGCAGTCTGACTCCCACGGATAAGTCTTTGGCATTCGGAGTTTGTCTGAATTCGGTAACCCGATGAGGGCCCCTAGTCCAAACAGTGCTCTACCTCCAAGACTCTTACAACGTGAGGCTAGCCCTAAAGCTATTTCGGAGAGAACCAGCTATCTCCAAGTTCGATTGGAATTTCTCCGCTACCCACACCTCATCCCCGCACTTTTCAACGTGCGTGGGTTCGGGCCTCCAGTTGGTGTTACCCAACCTTCACCCTGGACATGGGTAGATCACCTGGTTTCGGGTCTACGACCACATACTCATTCGCCCTATTCAGACTCGCTTTCGCTGCGGCTCCGTCTTTCAACTTAACCTTGCATGTAATCGTAACTCGCCGGTTCATTCTACAAAAGGCACGCCATCACCCATTAACGGGCTCTGACTACTTGTAGGCACACGGTTTCAGGATCTATTTCACTCCCCTTCCGGGGTGCTTTTCACCTTTCCCTCACGGTACTGGTTCACTATCGGTCACTAGGGAGTATTTAGCCTTGGGAGATGGTCCTCCCAGCTTCCGACGGGATTTCTCGTGTCCCGCCGTACTCAGGATCCACTCAGGAGGGAACGAAGTTTCAACTACAGGGTTTTTACCTTCTCTGACGGGCCTTTCCAGACCACTTCATCTACCCCGTTCCTTTGTAACTCCATGTTGAGTGTCCTACAACCCCAAGAGGCAAGCCTCTTGGTTTGGGCTATGTCCCGTTTCGCTCGCCGCTACTCAGGGAATCGCGTTTGCTTTCTCTTCCTCCGGGTACTTAGATGTTTCAGTTCCCCGGGTCTGCCTTCAATACCCTATGTATTCAGGTAAAGATACTGTTCCATTACGAACAGTGGGTTTCCCCATTCGGAAATCTCCGGATCAAAGCTTACTTACAGCTCCCCGAAGCATATCGGTGTTAGTCCCGTCCTTCATCGGCTCCTAGTGCCAAGGCATCCACCGTGCGCCCTTTCTAACTTAACCTAAAAGGTCATTTCTCTATTAATATAGAGAGAAAACTAAAATGGCGATCACTCGGTTTCTTCTTTGGTTCTTCTTACTTACGATTATCTAGTTTTCAAGGAACAAAAAA
>NZ_BASE01000002.1 GCF_000813125.1 Mesobacillus selenatarsenatis SF-1 | reverse complement strand
GGAAATTCCAGAGAAAAATTTTCCTTTATCATATAGTTTTGTCCAAATTATGAATTACCCTGGTAAGTAATTCATAAATACTAAACTCTTCCGATATAACAGTAGCGTTTATTGTATTCGTTTTTGTGATGCAATGAATATCAGTTTACATCAAGGGGGAGCAATGTATTGAGGAAAAAGAGGGCTGGTGTGCAGTTGAAATTAGGGACAAAGATCAATTTGATTGTGTTAAGCACTGTACTTATTCTTTCTGTAATAATTGGAGTGGTTGTGACAAAGGAAGTTACAAAGGGAATCAAGGCTTTTGCGGTGGAAAAGGCTAAGGGAGATTTGGCTTTAGGTGAGCGGTATATTAACAACAAATTCCCTGGTGAGTGGAAAATTAGGAATGGTCAATTATTTAAGGGCGAGCAACTTTTTAATGAAAATTATGAGCTAGTGGATATAATTGGGGCCGATACAGGTGATACAGTCACCATTTTTCAAGGAGATACTCGTATAGCCACAAACGTCATGATTGAAGGAAAGCGTGCTGTGGGTACGAAGGTGTCTGAAGAGGTTGCCGATGTGGTTTTAAATCAAGGGAAAGCATTTTACGGGGAAGCTGAGGTTGCTGGAAATTCTTATCAAACTGCTTATACACCTATAATGGATCAAAATGGGAAGGCGATAGGGATTTTTTATGTTGGAGCTTCGGAAAAGACAATTGATAATATCTTAACTTCTTTTATGACAAAGTTTTTGATTCAAGTCATAATAGTTGTCATAGTAGCTTCTATAGGAATCTACTGGTTTACGCGTAATCTGAAAAGAAGACTTGAGGCAATTTCCACTGCCCTGCTGAATGCGGGGGCGGGCGATTTTACAACAGATGTTAAAGACGACAGTGGCGATGAACTTGGCGATCTTTCAAAGAGTTATAACAAGATGAAGGAAAGCTTAAGCACAATGGTAAGAGAGGTTTTGGAAACCTCGGAACAAGTAGCTGCTTCATCAGAAGAGCTGAATGCCGGTGCAGAACAGACAAGTAAGGCTACGGAGCAGATTACAGAGGCAATTCAGCAGGTAGCAGGAGGTTCAGATGTCCAAACCCAAGGTATTGAGGAAAGTGCAAGGGCATTAGAGGAACTGGCAAAGGGAGTCGCCAACATAGCTGAAACCTCCTCATTAATAGCTGAATCGAGTATGGAAGCTGGTGACCATGCGAAAAAAGGCGGAGGATATGTCCAGGAGACCTCAAGTCAGATGAATATGATTCATGCTTCTGTTAACGAGACAGGGGAAATCATTAGCTCATTGAATGAGCGGTCCAGGCAGATAGGGAACATTTCTAAAGTTATTATCGAGATTGCGGACCAAACCAATTTGCTTGCCTTAAATGCAGCGATAGAAGCAGCAAGAGCTGGAGAACATGGCAAGGGCTTTGCGGTTGTCGCTGCAGAGGTCAGGAAGCTGGCTGAACAATCTCAAAGTTCCTCTTCCCAGATATCTGACTTAATCAAGCATATTCAAACGGATATGGAACACTCAAATCAATCAATGGACCGGGTGAAAAAAGAAGTGATTAGCGGCCTGGGAATCGTTGAGGATACTCAAAAAAGCTTCCAGGAGATTCTTTTATCTATGGAAAATATGAGTGAACGAATCGAAGAGATGGCAGCCACGGCGGAACAGATGTCTGCGAGCACTGAGGAAGTATCCGCAACCGTAAATGAAGTCTCGACTATATCAAAAGAATCTTCCTTGCATAGCCAAAATGTAGCGGCTTCTGCGGAAGAACAATTAGCTTCAATGGAGGAAATAACAGCTTCGGCCAATAATCTATCAACATTGGCAGAAACAATGAAAGATACGGTCAGCCGATTTAAAATATGAATGAAAACCATCAAGCCTTCCGTCATTGACTCAGGCTTGATGGTTTTTTAGGCTATTTAATATTTGGTCATTGCAGTGTCTATTGTCGAATATATCTTCTCATTCCTGGCTTTCACAAAGTATTGTTTTTGAACATACTCCTTCCCGCCATTTTCTTCGTACCAATTTTTAATGCGTTGTAGATGTTCTTTATCGCTTCTAACATGATTTTCTATTTCTATATAATCCTCATAGCTGTCATATTCCCAGATTGCAAATATTTCTGTCGTTGTCTCGTCATGTGGCAGCATCCATCTTCCTGTCAATCTCGCTCCGTGCTTCAGTTGATTTGGCATGTTAATCTTAGTAAAAAGCTTATTGAAGGGTTCTACAAAATCATTTTTTACTATGTAGAATTTACGCCGATAAAACAATATTAACAACTCCCAGTAATCTCTTATTTTAAAATGGTATCCTTTTCCATGCCCTTTCGTCAATCACCATCATTTTTATGTAAAGAAGTTTCAAATCATAAGGTTAAGGAAACCTTAAAATAAGAATCTTTTCGTTAGGGATTTTGCAAGTTGCTTTACAAGTGATTTGTTTAATGCGAACATTAGGGATTATTAGAAGAGATGTCTGGAGGGTTTTGAATGCTGGAGAATAGTTTTGTCATGGTGGCCATCATCTTAATCATCAATATTGTGTATGTGTCTTTTTTTACAATTAGGATGATCTTGACGTTGAAGGGGCAGCGTTACTTAGCAGCTGGGCTCAGCACGATTGAGGTCGTTATTTATGTCGTTGGGCTTGGCCTGGTACTTGAGAATTTAAATCAGATACAGAATCTGGTTGCGTATGCTGTCGGCTATGGCATCGGTGTCATTGTCGGGATGAAAATTGAAGAGAAGCTGGCACTTGGCTATATTACGATCAATGTGATTACGAAAGAGTATGATGTGGATCTGCCAAAGGCTTTGCGAGCACTTGGTTACGGTGTGACGGATTGGGCTGCACATGGACTTGAGGGCGACCGGATGGCGATGCAGATTCTAACGCCGCGAAAATATGAATTGAAGCTGTACGAGAAAATCAAGGAGCTGGATCCGAAGGCATTCATCATCGCGTATGAACCGAAATCGATCCATGGCGGGTTCTGGGTAAAATCGGTACGGAAAGGAAAGCTGTTTTCATGAGTAAGGGTAAAAAGAAGCAAATGTATGAAGTCGGTGAACATGAATCAATCGATGAGTGTCTTAATAGAATGAAGAAGGATGGCTATGCCCCTGTCCGCAGGATGGAGAAGCCGATTTTTAAAGAAGTTGAAAAGAATGGGACCGTTGAATATGAGCCTGCTGACAGGCAGATCATTTTTGAAGCGAAGTTAATTGAGAGCTGACTTGCGTTAGCTGTTTAAAGTCCTAAACACGAACAATATAAAATAGAAATTATCTAATGTTCGATTATAGATTGACAATAAGTCGAATTAGTTGTTAATATGTAAATGTCGAAAGTGAAATTTAGTTTTCCCTCGTATAATAATGGGGATATGGCCCATGAGTCTCTACCCGGTAACCGTAAATCGCCGGACTATGAGGGAAAGTAGTTTTTAAGTGAAGGGAAAAGAAATCGCGTTCACTTATGGATTTCTTTGCGTATGCACCCGGACAGACTACTTTCTCTTCTATTTAGAGGAAGAAGTCTATCCGGGTTTTTTGTTGTGATACTCCAAAGGGAGGTTAGAGAGATGACGGTTGCAGTCATTATGGGGAGCAAATCGGATTGGGAAACGATGAAGCATTCGTGTGACATACTGGATCAGCTGGAAGTTTCTTATATAAAAAAGGTGGTTTCAGCCCACCGTACGCCGGATTTAATGTTTGAATTTGCTGAGAAGGCCAGGGACGAAGGGATCAAAGTCATTATCGCTGGGGCTGGCGGCGCTGCACATCTGCCTGGGATGGTAGCGGCGAAGACAACTCTGCCGGTCATCGGAGTGCCAGTCCAATCAAAGGCGCTTAACGGCCTGGATTCATTATTATCGATTGTCCAGATGCCTGGCGGAGTGCCGGTTGCGACAGTAGCAATCGGAAAAGCTGGAGCAACAAATGCGGGTTTGCTGGCAGCTCAGATTCTCGGGGCTTTTGACAATGACGTTGCTGAAAGATTGGAACGGTTAAGGGAAGAGACGAAGATGTCAGTGATGGAAAGCAGTGATGAGCTTGTCTAAAGTGATTTTACCAGGAGAGACGATTGGAATTATTGGCGGAGGACAGCTTGGCAAGATGATGGCGCTCTCGGCAAAAGGGATGGGTTTCAGGGTGGTCGTGCTTGATCCGACCGAAGATTGTCCGTGCGGCCAGGTGGCTGACGAGCAGATTGTCGGCGGTTACGATGACCTTGAAAAAATAAAGCAGCTATCTGCACAGAGTGATGTGATCACTTATGAGTTTGAGAATATAGATGCAATTGCCCTTGAATGGTTGAATGAAAACGCCTATGTGCCTCAGGGTACGGAATTGCTGCGGGTCACTCAGGACAGGATAGAAGAGAAGCACAACATTGAGACAGCGGGCGTTCGCGTGGCACCATACGCAGTTGTGACAAAGGTGGAGGATGTCAGGGCAGGTGTGGATGAATTAGGATTGCCTGCAGTCTTGAAAACTGCTCGCGGCGGCTATGACGGCAAAGGCCAGCTGGTTCTCAGGTCTGTTGATGATATCGATTTAGCAGAAAGATTAGTCAGCCAGGGTGCGTGTGTACTGGAAAAGTGGATTCCGTTTGAAAAGGAAATCTCGGTGATCATCACGCGGGGGACAAATGGTGAAACGAGTGTATTCCCAGTGGCTGAGAATGTTCATAAGGAAAACATTTTGCATCAGACAATTGTTCCGGCAAGAATCAGCATGAAGGCTGAAGCACAGGCTATAGAGGCAGCGAAACAAATTGCGTCAGCATTAGGGTTGGTTGGAACGCTGGCAGTGGAGATGTTTTTGGCTGAAAATGATGAGCTTTACATAAACGAACTGGCGCCGAGGCCGCATAACTCGGGACATTATACAATTGAAGCATGTGAGACGTCGCAGTTCGAGCAGCATGTCAGGGCAGTCTGCGGCTGGCCATTGGGAAGTACGAACTTGCTGAAACCGGCTGTGATGGTAAACATCCTTGGTGAACACCAGCAGCTATTACTGGATAAAATCCCTGGACTACAGGATTGGAAAATCCATTTATACGGCAAAAAGGAAGCCAAACATAAGCGGAAAATGGGGCATGTGACCCTTTTACGAGAAACAGTAGAAATCGCGCTTGATGAAGCTGAGAGAAGTGGAATCTGGGAAGGTGCAGCAGAAATGATCGGAGGACAAAAGAGATGATAGATCGTTATACAAGACCGGAAATGGGAGCAATTTGGACGGAGGAAAACCGCTTTAAGGCATGGCTCGAGGTCGAGATCATTGCATGTGAAGCATGGGCGGAGCTTGGGGAGATTCCTAAGGAAGACGTAAAGAAATTGCGTGAGAACGCTTCTTTTGATATCGACCGTATCAAGGAAATCGAAGAAGAGACGCGCCATGATGTCGTTGCTTTTACAAGAGCGGTGTCTGAGACACTAGGTGAAGAGCGCAAATGGGTCCATTACGGCCTGACTTCGACGGACGTTGTTGATACTGCGCTTTCTTATGTGCTTAAGCAGGCGAATGCGATTTTGCTGAAGGATCTTGAGAACTTTGTTGAGATCCTGACTAATAAAGCAAAAGAACATAAGAACACAGTCATGATGGGGCGCACGCACGGTGTTCATGCTGAGCCTACCACTTTTGGCTTGAAGCTGGCACTATGGCTGGAGGAAATGAAGCGCAACCTTGAGCGGTTTAAAATGGCGTCTCGCGACGTCGAGTTCGGGAAGATTTCCGGTGCGGTTGGAACATATGCGAATATTGATCCTTTCGTTGAAGCTTATGTTTGTGAAAAATTAGGATTGCAGCCGGCGCCGATTTCGACCCAAACCTTGCAGCGTGACCGCCATGCATTCTATATGTCCTCGCTTGCTTTGATTGCCACTTCGATTGAAAAATTCGCGGTGGAGATCCGAGGCCTTCAAAAGAGCGAAACTCGTGAGGTTGAAGAGTTTTTTGCAAAGGGCCAAAAAGGGTCTTCAGCAATGCCGCATAAGCGAAATCCGATTGGTTCTGAGAACATGACGGGAATGGCGAGGGTCATCCGCGGATATATGATGACAGCATACGAAAATGTGCCACTGTGGCATGAGCGCGATATTTCACACTCATCTGCGGAGAGAATTATTTTACCAGACGCGACAATTGCACTGAATTATATGTTGAATCGTTTCGGAAATATCGTCAAGAACTTGACGGTTTACCCGGAAAACATGAAGCGCAATATGGACCGGACGCTTGGCTTGATCTACTCCCAGCGCGTGCTGCTTGCTTTGATCGACAAGGGCATGTCCCGAGAAGAAGCTTACGATACAGTGCAGCCGAGAGCTATGGAAGCATGGGAAAAGCAGGTACAGTTCCGCAGCCTCATCGAACAGGATGAAAAGATTGCCGGGTTGCTGAGCGAAGCGGAAATCGATGACTGCTTTGATTACAACTACCATATCAAGCATGTTGATATGATTTTTGAACGATTAGGTCTTTAATTTTTCAAAAAGCAACATAAATAGAGGGCGAGGTTATCCTTGCCCTTCCTTTAACTGCAAGTGACTGAAGATTGCTAATTATCTCAATCGGAGGGCGTTAAAATGGAAGAGCTGTTATACGAAGGGAAAGCGAAGCGGATTTACGCAACGGATGATGAGCGGGTAGTAAGGGTGCAATACAAGGATTCAGCTACAGCCTATAATGGCAAGAAAAAGGCGGAGATTGTCGGCAAGGGCAGGCTGAATAACGAGATTACGAGTTTGCTATTCTTGAAGCTTAGGGAAGCGGGAATCCAATCCCATTTTATCGAAAAAACTTCAGAGAATGAGCAGCTGGTAAAACGAGTTACTATCATTCCGCTTGAGGTGGTTGTGAGGAACTTTGCTGCTGGAAGCTTTTCGAAGCGGCTTGGTGTCGAGGAAGGCAAAAAACTTTCGAGGCCAATCGTTGAGTTTTACCTGAAGGATGATTCACTTGGCGATCCGCTGATCACCGATGATCATGTCGATGTGCTGGATTTGGCAACTTCAGAGGAAGTGGCTGAGCTGAAGGCCCAGGCTTTGAAAATCAATGAGGTACTTGGCGGTTTTTTTGCAAAGATTGGCGTGAGGTTAATAGACTTCAAGCTTGAATTCGGCAAGGGTGCAGACGGGAAGATCTTGCTGGCAGATGAAATTTCGCCAGATACATGCCGACTATGGGACATGGAAACGCAGCAGAAGCTTGACAAGGACGTGTTCCGCCGCGATTTGGGGAACCTGACAGATGCTTACGAAACCATTTTAACGAGATTGGGAGGACAATTGCATGTATAAAGTAAAGGTGTATGTCACGTTAAGGGAAAGTGTTTTGGATCCACAGGGAACAGCTGTTAAAAATTCACTGGCGACACATGGTTATGAAGGCATCCAGGAGGTTCGCATCGGCAAGTATATGGAGCTTACTCTCGACGAGTCGGTAAAGGACGTTGACGCAGCCGTAAAGGAAATGTGCGAGCGCCTGCTGGCGAATCCGGTAATCGAAGACTACAGGTACGAAGTCGAGGAGGTTGTTGCACAGTGAAGTTTGCGGTGATCGTATTTCCGGGTTCGAACTGTGACATCGACATGTACCATGCGGTAAAAGATGAGCTTGGCGAAGAAGCGGAGTATGTGTGGCATGATGCTGAAAGTCTAGAAGACTATGACGCTGTGTTGTTGCCAGGCGGATTTTCTTATGGAGATTACTTGCGTTCTGGTGCGATTGCCCAGTTCAGCAATGTCATGAAGGAAGTTGTCAAAGCGGCTGAAGCTGGCAAACCTGTTCTTGGCGTCTGCAACGGATTTCAGATTTTGCTTGAGGCTGGACTTCTTCCTGGGGCAATGCGACGCAATGAAAGTCTGAAGTTCATTTGCAAGCAGGTAGAGCTGAAGGTGGAAAATAACGAAACGATGTTTTCTGCTGGATACGACCAGGGCGAGGTCATCACGATTCCGGTTGCGCATGGTGAGGGCAACTATTATTGCGATGAAGAGACGCTGTCTCGTTTGAAAACCAATAATCAAATCGTGTTCACATACGAAGGCGAAAATCCGAACGGAAGCCTTGAAAATATTGCGGGAATCATCAATGAGCAAGGAAATGTCCTTGGTATGATGCCGCATCCGGAGCGCGCGGTCGACGAGCTGCTTGGCGGCGCAGACGGCTTGAAGCTTTTCAAATCAATCGTCAAACAATGGAGGGAAGCAAATGCGGTTAATGCTTGAACCAAGTCCAGAGCAAATTAAAGAAGAAAAAATTTATCGTGAAATGGGACTATCAGACAGCGAGTTTGCTTCTGCCGAAAAGATTCTTGGGCGAGTGCCTAACTATACGGAAACAGGATTGTTCTCGGTTATGTGGTCGGAGCACTGCAGCTACAAGAACTCGAAGCCCGTTCTGAAAAAGTTCCCTGTCACTGGAGAGCGTGTGTTACAGGGGCCTGGTGAAGGCGCAGGAATCGTTGATATTGGTGATGGCCAGGCGGTTGTTTTTAAAATCGAAAGCCATAACCACCCATCAGCCATCGAGCCATATCAAGGTGCGGCTACGGGTGTCGGCGGCATCATCCGCGACGTTTTTTCGATGGGAGCAAGGCCAATTGCATTATTGAATTCCCTCCGTTTTGGCGAGCTTGAGTCACCAAGGGTGAAATATTTGTTTGAACAGGTTGTAGCAGGAATTGCTGGTTACGGAAACTGCATCGGTATTCCGACAGTAGGCGGAGAGGTTCAGTTTGACGCTGCTTATGAAGGCAACCCGCTTGTAAACGCAATGTGCGTTGGATTGATCAACCATGAGGACATCAAGAAAGGCCAGGCACATGGTGTTGGCAATACCGTCATGTACGTTGGCGCGAAGACTGGCCGTGATGGTATCCATGGTGCTACTTTTGCCTCTGAAGAATTGAATGAGGCATCGGAAGAAAAGCGTCCTGCCGTTCAGGTCGGAGATCCGTTCATGGAAAAATTGCTTCTGGAAGCCTGCCTTGAGCTTGTGAAAAATGATGCGCTTGTTGGTATCCAGGACATGGGTGCGGCTGGTTTGACGAGTTCATCTGCCGAGATGGCGAGCAAGGCTGGTTCAGGAATCGAGATGAACCTGGACCTAGTGCCGCAGCGTGAAACAGGCATGACGGCTTATGAAATGATGCTTTCCGAGTCCCAGGAGCGCATGCTGATTGTCGTAGAAAAAGGACGTGAGCAGGAAATCATCGATCTTTTTTCAAAATATGAGCTTGAAGCGGTTGCGATTGGAAAAGTTACGGATGACAAGATGCTTCGTCTTTTACATAAAGGGGAAGTTGTTGCCGATGTTCCGGCTGATGCGCTGGCTGAAGAGGCTCCTGTCTATTACAAGCCTTCCAGTGAACCTGCTTATTTCCGCGAGTTCCAGAACATGAACAATGAGGTACCTGAAGTTGAGAACTATGAAACTACTTTGTTGGCATTGCTGCAGCAGCCGACAATCGCAAGCAAAGAGTGGGTCTATGACCAGTATGACCATATGGTGCGCACGAGCACGGTCGTTTCACCTGGCTCGGATGCTGCTGTAGTCAGAATCCGTGGCACTGAAAAAGGCCTGGCGATGACGACAGACTGTAACTCTCGCTATATCTATCTTGATCCGGAAACTGGCGGGAAGATTGCCGTTGCCGAGGCTGCGCGTAATATCGTTTGCTCTGGCGGCGAGCCGCTGGCAATCACGGATTGCCTGAACTTCGGAAACCCTGAGAAGCCAGAGATTTTCTGGCAATTTGAAAAAGCAGTCGACGGCATGAGCGAAGCGTGTCGGACATTGAGCACACCTGTAATTGGCGGAAATGTCAGCTTATACAATGAAACGAATGGAACGGCTGTCTACCCGACTCCGGTTGTCGGCATGGTCGGACTGGTTGAGAATTTGAAACACGTTACTACACAGCATTTTAAAAATGCCGGAGATCTGATTTATCTGCTTGGTGACACGAAGGATGAGTTTGGTGGCAGTGAGCTGCAGAAAATGGTTTATGGCAAGATTTTTGGCAAGGCACCTGAGCTTGATTTAGAAGTGGAAGCCAGCTATCAGGCACAGATTTTAACTGCGATTAAAAATGGGCTGGTTGCATCTGCGCATGATGTCGCAGAGGGTGGCGTGGCTGTGGCGCTTGCTGAATCCGTGATCGGCAGCAAAGGGTTGGGAGCTGAGGTAGTACTAGAAGGAAATGCAATATCCGCCTTGTTCAGCGAATCGCAATCCCGCTTTATTTTATCCGTAAAACCAGAGAATCAAATCGAGTTTGAGAGTTTAACAGACGCGGTGCTGATCGGAAAAGTTGCTGAAGCGCCTGTGTTGAAAATAGATGTGAACGGCACGAATGTGATCAATCACAATGTGGAAGGGCTGAAAAAGGCCTGGAAAGGAGCCATCCCATGCTTGCTGAACTAAAAGGCTTGAATGAGGAATGCGGCGTTTTTGGTATCTGGGGACATCCCGAGGCAGCACAAATCACCTATTACGGCCTTCACAGCCTGCAGCATCGCGGCCAGGAAGGCACTGGCATCGTTGTGAGTGATGGCAAGGAACTTAGAGGTAGAAAAGGCGAAGGCCTTGTGACCGAAATTTTTACGGCTGATGCCATGGAAGATTTGCAAGGAATGGGCGCGATTGGGCATGTCCGCTATGCGACTGCAGGGGGAAGTGGCTATGAAAATGTCCAGCCGCTGCTGTTTCAATCGCAAAGCGGCGGACTCGCACTTGCTCATAACGGCAATCTAGTGAATGCCGATGCGCTAAGGAATCAGCTTGAAGCTCAGGGAAGCATCTTCCAGACGAGTTCTGATACAGAGGTGCTCGCCCACTTGATCAAGCGTGGCGGCTTCAGCCAGCTGAAGGACCGTGTGAAAAATGCACTTCCCATGCTGAAGGGTGCTTACGCCTTTTTAATCATGACCGAAACAGAAATGATGGTTGCGCTCGACCCGCATGGTCTTCGCCCGTTATCGCTGGGCCGCCTTGGCGATGCTTATGTGGTAGCTTCAGAGACTTGCGCATTTGATATTGTCGGTGCGGAGTTTGTCAGGGACATCCTTCCAGGAGAATTGTTGGTGATTGATGCAGACGGCCTTCACTCTGAGATGTATTCAATGAGCTCGGGCACGGCAATCTGTACGATGGAATATATTTATTTTTCAAGACCTGACAGCAACATCCATGGCATCAATGTCCATGCTGCCCGCAAAAATCTCGGCAAGCAGCTGGCAAAAGAAGTGCCAATTCAGGCAGACGTTGTAACAGGGGTTCCGGATTCGAGCATCTCCGCGGCAATTGGGTATGCAGAGGAATCAGGTATCCCATACGAAATGGGCTTGATCAAAAACCGTTACGTTGGCCGGACTTTCATCCAGCCATCCCAGTCACTGAGAGAGCAGGGCGTGAAAATGAAGCTTTCTCCGGTGCGCGGGATTGTGGAAGGCAAGCGTGTCATTATGGTGGACGATTCGATCGTGCGCGGTACGACTAGCCGCAGGATCGTTAGGATGCTGAAGGAAGCAGGTGCGACCGAGGTGCACGTCGTCATCAGTTCACCGCCAATCCAGAATCCATGCTTTTATGGGATTGATACATCCACCCGCGAAGAACTGATTGCCTCCGATCATTCGGTCGAAGAGATTCGTGAATTGATTGGTGCCGACTCGCTGACGTTTTTGAGTGTCGAGGGCATGCTTGAGGCAATCGGGCGCAATGAACCTGGCGAAACAAGAGGTCAGTGCCTCGCTTGCTTTACCGGGAAGTACCCAACAGAAATCTATCCGCAGGCCGTGCCGGCCGGGCAGAAGTGCTAAGTGATTTTATATAGAAAGAGTGTTTGGGTTTTCCAAATATAGGATGACGGTACAATTATGTCAGGTTATGGTGCAATTATGGGAAAAGACAGTGCAATTATAGTCTTTGTTGGTGCAATTAACTCTGAAAAGCGTGCAATTGAGTCAACTGTTGGTGCAATTAATCTGGATAAGCGTGCAATTGAGTCAACTGTTGGTGCAATTAACCCGGATACCCGTGCAATTTAGGCGACTTTCCGAGCAATTAACCATGATGGGTGTGCATTTAGATAACTTTACGTGGAATTCCGCTATAGCAGGTGGCGAATATCATATTTAATCAGGAATTAAGAAGCTGAATGATAGAAAAACAGCCCAATCGGAGGTAGAGAACATGGCAAATGCGTATAAGCAGGCTGGTGTGGATATTGAGGCCGGGTACGAGTCGGTCGAGCGAATCAAAAAGCATGTGCATCGGACGGTCAGGCCTGGTGTGATGGGTGCATTAGGCGGTTTCGGCGGAATGTTCGACCTTTCCAGCCTTGGACTGAAGGAGCCGGTGCTCGTTTCAGGAACGGATGGTGTCGGCACGAAGCTGATGCTGGCATTCATGATGGACCGGCATGATACAATCGGGATAGATACGGTCGCGATGTGCGTGAACGACATCGTTGTCCAGGGAGCGGAGCCATTATATTTCCTTGATTATATCGCCTGCGGAAAAGCAGAGCCGGAAAAAATCGAAGCAATTGTCAGAGGGATTGCAGACGGCTGCGAGCTGGCTGGTTGTGCGCTGGTCGGCGGGGAAACAGCGGAAATGCCAGGGATGTACTCTCCGGAAGAATACGATTTGGCTGGTTTTTCGGTCGGAGCCTGTGAAAAAGCTGATATCATCACAGGGCAGAAAATCAAAGAGGGCGATGTGCTGATCGGACTTGAATCAAGCGGCATCCACAGCAATGGCTACTCGCTTGTGCGCAAGGTGTTTTTCGAGCAGGCTGGCTGGGAGCTTGACCGTTACGTAGAAGAGTTTGGCTGTACGCTTGGTGAAGAACTGCTCAAGTCAACACGTATTTATGTTAAATCGGTGCTTGCCGCAAAGAAGCAGTTTGAACTCAAAGGACTGGCACATATTACGGGAGGCGGTTTCATCGAAAACATTCCGCGGATGCTGCCAGAAGGTCTCGGTGCAAAAATTGAAGAAGGCAGCTGGGAAATTCCACAGGTGTTCAAGACGATTGAAACTCTTGGTGAAATTGAACGCAAGGATATGTACAATATCTTCAATATGGGGATTGGCATGGTAGCGGCTGTTGAGGCAGAAATTGCTCATGAAGTTGTGGCGTTTTTTAATGATAACGGAGAGCGGGCTGCCGTAATCGGCACAGTTACTGGCATTGAAGGAATACAGATGAAAGTGGCTGGTGAAGAGCTATGAAAAAAATAGCTGTATTTGCATCTGGGAGCGGGAGCAATTTTCAGGCGATTGCCGTGGCTGCACAGTCTGGCATCCTGAATGCTGACATCTCGCTGCTTGTATGTGATAAACCAGGCGCATTTGCTGTGGACCGTGCTGAAATGTTAAGGATACCAGTTCTGGTGATCAGCCCGAAAAGCTATCCTAGCAAAGCCGCGTATGAGGCAGAGATTTTACAAAGGCTGATCAGCCTTGATGTCGAAATGATTGTGCTTGCGGGCTACATGCGCCTCATCGGGCCGACATTGCTTGAAGCATATGAAGGAAAAATCGTGAACATCCATCCGTCACTTTTGCCAGCCTTTCCTGGGAAGGATGCGATCGGGCAGGCGCTGGCAGCCGGAGTGGAGACTACAGGAGTAACAATCCATTTCGTGGACGAGGGAATGGATACCGGACCGATCATTGCGAGCGCTGAGGTAAAAATCGATGCTAGCGAAACAATGGAGTCTCTCCAGAAGAAAATACAGCGGATTGAACACAGCATGTATCCAGACGTTTTGGAGGAGCTGTTGAACGGAGAAGAGGAGGCAGTACAATGGGAAAAAAGCGTGCACTAATCAGTGTTTCAAATAAGGAAGGAATTGTGGAATTTGCGAAGGAACTTGTTGAGCTTGGATTTGAAATCGTCTCGACTGGCGGAACAAAAAATGCACTCAAGGAAGGTGGCGTTCCTGTCATTGGGATAAGCGATGTGACTGGTTTTCCGGAAATCCTTGAAGGCCGTGTTAAGACGCTGCATCCTAAAATTCACGGCGGCTTGCTTGCGAAGTATGATGACCCTTCCCACCAGGCTCAGCTGGCTGAAAATGAAATCGAGCAAATCGAGCTTGTCTGCGTCAACTTATATCCTTTTAAAGAAACAATCTCGAAACCTGGCGTGACAGCGGAAGATGCGATTGAAAATATCGACATTGGCGGTCCGGCGATGCTGCGCGCGTCAGCTAAAAATCACCAATACATAACTGTGCTAGTCGACCCTGCTGATTATCCGCAGGTGATCGAAGAGTACAAAAATCAGAACGAAACCACAATGGAAACCCGCCGCCGCCTTGCAGCGAAGGTATTCCGCCACACAGCGGCATATGATGCGCTGATTGCAGAATACATGACAGAGCTTGCTGGCGAGGAGCAGCCGGAAAAAATGACGGTGACCTACGAGCTGAAGCAAAGCTTGCGCTATGGAGAAAATCCGCATCAAAAGGCTGCTT
The DNA here is from genome assembly GCF_000813125.1 of Mesobacillus selenatarsenatis SF-1. Taxonomy (GTDB): domain Bacteria; phylum Bacillota; class Bacilli; order Bacillales; family Cytobacillaceae; genus Mesobacillus; species Mesobacillus selenatarsenatis. The sequence continues at coordinate 18,112 of NZ_BASE01000002.1, read as the reverse complement.
TTTACCAGAAGCCGCTTGGTTCAGCCTTTTCAGTGGCGGCAGCTGAACAGCTTCACGGAAAAGAGCTATCTTATAACAATATCAATGATGCAAACGCGGCTTTGCAGATTGTAAAAGAATTCTCTGAGCCTGCAGCGGTTGCGGTTAAGCATATGAACCCTTGCGGAGTGGGTGCTGGTAAGGACATTTTTGATGCTTTCGGTAAGGCATTTGAAGCGGATCCGGTTTCTATCTTTGGCGGGATCATCGCCTTGAATCGCGAGGTGGATGGGGAGTCTGCCCGCAAGCTTTATGAAATCTTCCTTGAAATCATCATCGCTCCTTCTTTTAGCGACGAAGCTCTGGAAATTTTAACGGCGAAAAAGAATCTTCGGTTGTTGAAGGTCTCATTTGATGGCGAAGCTTCAAAGGAAAATACCCTTTCCTCAATTGAAGGCGGCTTGCTCGTCCAGGAACAGGATGCATATGGATTTGACGATGCGGAAATCTCTGTTCCGACAAAGCGTGAACCAACCGAGGCAGAATGGGAAGCCTTGAAGCTTGGCTGGAAGGTTGTTAAGCATGTTAAATCCAACGCGATTGTCGTGGCGGATAAGGATATGACCTTAGGAATCGGCGCTGGTCAGATGAATCGGGTCGGCGCGGCCAAGATTGCGCTGGAGCAGGCTGGTGCGAAAGCGGATGGAGCTGCGCTCGCATCTGACGCATTCTTCCCTATGGACGACACCGTCGAAGCGGCAGCAAAAGCTGGAATCACGGCCATCATCCAGCCCGGCGGATCCGTCCGTGATGCAGATTCAATCAAAAAAGCGGATGAATATGGCATTGCGATGGTATTTACCGGCGTAAGGCATTTTAGGCATTAATGGCTGACAAGACGCAGATTTGCTTTGGAATCAAACGTTAAGTTAAAAGCAGTCCTGAATACAACGGAGGTGCGGTTTATGAAGGTTCTAGTGGTTGGCAGAGGGGGCCGGGAGCATGCGATTTGCCGGAAGGTCAGCGAAAGTCCGCTTGTAACAGAGGTTTTTGTGGCTCCTGGCAATCCTGGTATCGAGGATTGTGCTAATGTGATTTCCATAAATGAAAGTGAAACTGAACAGCTAGTTTCATTCGTGAAGGAAGAACAGATCGGCCTGACGATCATTGGTCCTGAGGTTCCTTTGCTGGAAGGATTGGCCGACCGTTTTAGTGAGGAAGGGCTCAATGTGTTTGGTCCGCGAAAAGCAGCGGCAATCATTGAGGGAAGCAAGGGTTTCGCGAAGGACCTGATGAAAAAATACGGAATTCCGACTGCCGCGTACGAAACATTCACCGATTATGCTGACGCAAGGGATTACCTTACGAAGGTCGGTGCCCCTATTGTCATCAAGGCAGACGGGCTTGCGGCGGGCAAAGGTGTCGTCGTGGCAATGACCATGGATGAAGCGGAAAATGCCTTACAGGAAATGATGCTAGATGGGAAATTTGGTGATGCATCGGCAAGCGTGGTCATAGAGCAATTTTTAACAGGGGAAGAGTTTTCGCTGATGGCATTCGTGAACGGTGAAACCGTCATTCCATTGGAAATTGCCCAGGATCATAAGCGGGTGTTTGATGGCGATAACGGTCCGAACACCGGCGGGATGGGTGCCTATTCACCGGTACCGCAAATCCGGGAGGAATCAGTCGCGGTTGCAGTAGAGCAAATACTTCAACCGGCTGCGATTGCGATGGAGATGGAGGGACGGAGCTTTACAGGGATTCTGTATGCCGGCCTGATTGAGACATCGGATGGACCAAAAGTGATTGAATTCAACGCGCGATTCGGAGACCCGGAAACCCAGGTGATTTTACCGAGGATGAAATCAGATTTGGTTGAGGTCATTCTCGAACTGCTTGAAGGTAAAAAGCCTGAGATTGAATGGCATGAGGAAGCAATGGTCGGCGTAGTCGTCGCGGCCAAAGGCTATCCTGAGGAATATGAAAAAGGTGCTGTGTTGAGAGGGATCGAAAACATATCGCAGATGTTTCATGCCGGAACGGCTAAAAACAGCGACGGTGAGTTCGTTACAAACGGCGGCAGGGTGCTGCTCGTCGGTGCGAAAGCGGCATCGTTAAAAGAAGCACAGCAAAAAGTGTACGCTGAGCTTGAAAAGCTGGACTGCCCGGAAACCTTTTATCGCCAGGATATTGGCAGCAAGGCTATCGGGCACGTCTCTTGCTAGAGCCTTTCATATAAACGAGCAGCAGCGCGATGATGCTGCCAATCAACGCGATCCAGACAAAGCTGACGTCCATTATATATTCCCAGAACATAAAATCATCTCCTTTTATTGAAGCCCCCGGTTTAATGGGGGCTTTTTACTTTTGGCCGAGAAGTCACAATTCATTTCGAGAATTGTCCATACCCATTTTTCGGGGCTGACCAAGGCACTTGCGCTTTTAAAGTTAACTTGGGTTATAAGGAATCCATCCTTCAGAATCGCCATCTTCGGCATTCTGCTGTTCCATCATATCCTGTCCTTTTTCATAGGCGGCAGTCAACGGGCAATAGCGGACAATCCCTTCTCCGACTTTCATTGCGCCCAACATCGCTATGAAGATATAGGAATCCTTCCACGGCCGTTTCACCATTTTCGATGTCGACCAAGCCAGGATTGTCAGTCCTGCTGTAATCCTGACGAGTGCGTTGATGATCCCGATATTCGGTCGTACATTCATATCTCATCGCTCCTTTACTCCATTTTTACAGTTAATTTGAAATTCTTTAATGCGTTAAACAGTGAAATATGTTACGATAGTACAATAATGTAAGGGCTTTCAAATTTGTGGCAGGGGTCCGTTAATGACCAATGCTGTTATTAAGCCCGAAAAAACCACTTGAGTGATATAACTTTTTAACATAGAGAAAAGGGGAACATGGTATGGAACAACGTTATCGATGGAAAAACAAACAATTGCGCGACCATGCTGCTGTTTTGGACGGCACCCTTTCACCGACGGTCTTATTGAAGAATGCAACATATTTGAACCAGACATTCCGCAAGTGGATGACTGCGAACATTTGGATTTACAATGACAGGATTGTGTATGTTGGTGAAAACCTGCCTGAAAATACGAAGCAATGTGAAATAGTGGATTGCACCGGAATGAAGCTGGTGCCGGGCTATATTGAACCTCATGCCCACCCATTTCAACTTTATAATCCCCATTCTTTCGCTGCCTATGCATCGCAGACGGGGACGACGACTCTCATAAATGACAATATGGTGCTGGCTTTACAATTAGGTAAAAAGAAAGCGTTTTCTTTTATCAATGAGCTGAATGACAATCCGGTCACGATGTACTGGTGGTGCCGTTTTGATGCGCAGACTGAAATCCAGCATGAGGAGGAAGTCTTCTCGAACAGCAATGTGAGGGCATGGCTTGAGCATGAGAATGTCGTCCAGGGCGGGGAGCTGACATGCTGGCCGAAGCTGATGAATGGCGATGACATGATCCTTCATTGGATGCAGGAAACGAAGCGCCATCACAAGAAAATCGAGGGGCATTTCCCTGGTGCATCAGAAAAGACGCTGGCGAAAATGATGCTGTTCGGCGCGGACTGCGACCATGAGGCGATGACTGGCGAGGAAGTCCGCAGAAGGCTGATGCAGGGATATATGGTGTCTTTAAGGCATTCATCGATCCGTCCGGATTTGCCGAAGCTGCTGGATGAGATTCATGAACTGGATATTGCGGTGTACGACCGTTTTATGATGACGACAGATGGGTCATCGACCGCTTTTTATGAAAATGGCGTGATGGATGAGCTGATTCGGATTTCAATTGAAAAAGGTGTTCCTGTCATTGATGCTTATAATATGGCAACGGTCAATGTGGCACGTTATTATAATTTTGAACATCTGCACGGCAATATCGCCACAGGCAGGATTGCGAATATCAATATTTTGAGTGATGAAATGAACCCGACACCTGTGTCAGTCCTGGCAAAAGGCCAGTGGGTGAAGCGTGATGGTGAAGCAATACATGCAGCGAAAGAAATGGACTGGTCCGAAATGGGCTTCGAACCGCTTAAAATGGACTGGGATCTGACACTGGACGATATGCAATTCTCAATGCCATTCGGGATTAAGATGGAGAATTCGGTCATTACGAAGCCTTATTCGATTTCTATTGATGTGTCTGCTGAAGAATTGTCATCAAAGCATGATGAGTGCTTTTTCATGCTGATCGATCGAAATGGGCAATGGCGAATCAATACGATGCTGAAAGGTTTTGCGACCGAACTGCAGGGGCTGGCAAGCTCGTTTTCCAATACCGGCGATATTATTCTGATTGGTAAAAACAAGCAGGATATGATAGCTGCTTTTGACAGGATGAAGGAGCTCGGCGGGGGGATTGTCGCCTGTGAAAAAGGTGTGCCTGTCAAGGAGATTCCATTGAGGCTGCAGGGTATCATGTCCAGCCATCCGGTGACAGAGCTGATGGCGGAGGAGAAGAAGCTGCTTGAATTTTTAAAGGAAAAAGGCTATAAATTCGCTGATCCGATTTATTCACTGTTATTCTTCAGTTCAACACATTTGCCATATATTCGTATCACACAAGAGGGCATCTATGATGTGATGAAAAAAACGGTACTCTTTCCAACGATAATGCGTTAAAATATAACAGTGCATCTAGAGATAGACAGCCATGATCGAACTTGGAGATCAAGGGGTGGCGAAAATGAGAAAAAAATGGATCGCTGTGCTGGCGGCCGCGATGGTGCTTACCGCCGGATGCAGCAGTAAAGAGACAGAGAAAAAAGAAGCAACAGAACATAAAGAAAAAGAGATTGAAGTAGACGAGGTAGTCGCTCCGGAGGAACTGCCGTATCAATTCCCGCTGACCGGAGTCGGTGCTGCCGAGGAGAGTTCTGACCGGGCGGTTGCCGTAGTGGTCAATAACCATCCAAAGGCCCGTCCGCAATCGGGTCTTCACAAAGCTGACGTTGTTCACGAGGTCCTTGCAGAAGGAGACGTTACAAGGTTCGTGGCGATTTTTCAAAGCGAACAGCCTGAAAAAATAGGACCGGTCCGCAGTGCAAGGGAATACTTCATTGACCTGGCATCCGGGTTTGACAGCTTTTTCATTGCCCATGGTTACAGCCCTGAAGCGAAGGAAATGCTTGAACGCGGAGAAATCGATAACATCAACGGAATGCAGTATGATGGAACATTGTTCAAGCGGGCGGATTTCCGCAAGGCGCCTCATAATTCTTATATCACCTATAAGAATATTGTGAAGGGAGCGGAAACGAGAGGCTACGCACTTGATGAAGCACCGGCTCCTGCCGTATTCTTGAGCAGTGAGGAAGCTGGACAGCTGGAAGGTACTCCGGCTGTGGAATTCATGGTAAAGTACGGTTCGCCGTCGTTCGATGCAATCTACGAGTATGACACAGATGAGCAGAAATACCACCGTTTTAATGGCAGTGAAGAAACCGTTGATCTTGAGACGAAGGATCCTGTTCTGCTCGACAATATCCTTGTCGTGCAAATGGACCATCAGGTAATTGATAGTGCAGGCCGCAAGGTCATCGATATGGCCTCCGGTGGCAAGGGATACCTGTTCCAAAAAGGAAAAGTGAATGAGATACAATGGAAAAATGAAACTGGCAGGATCGTCCCTTATAAGGATGGGGTTAAAGCTGGTTTCGTTCCCGGGAAAACATGGATCAACATTGTCCCATCAATCAGCGATGTCTCATTCGACTCTCAACAATAAAATTCTGAGTGAATTAAGGGGTAGACTATATGCAAATTGATAAATTAAGAGGAAAAGAACTCGATCAATTATTCAAGGCGATTTTATCGCTGAAAGATCTCGACGAAGCATATCGCTTCTTCGACGACCTGGCGACAGTGAACGAAATCCAGTCGCTGGCACAACGCCTTGAAGTTGCCCGCATGTTACGCGAAGGCAAGACCTATCATAAAATTGAGACCGAAACAGGCGCGAGCACTGCAACAATTTCTCGTGTGAAGCGTTGCTTGAATTACGGAAACGATGCTTATGAAATGGCGCTCGAAAGATTGAAAGAGCAGGATAATGCTGAAAAGGCTCAATAGTTTTTAGTGAGAACGGAACCGTAATGGTTTCGTTCTTTTTTATGGGTTAAAAAAATTGGAAAAAAACTCTGTTATTTTCCAGTTCGCCAATAAAAGTTTATTTTCGCCAATAAAAACTGAAAATCGCCAATAAAAACTGAAAATCGCCAATAAAAACTGAAAATCGCCAATAAAAATCAGAAATCGCCAATAAAATTGTGAACTCCGCCAATATGCCAGGTTAATTGCTAACTTTTAAGGGTAGGGGGTAGGTAAATATAAAGTTTGGAGTGAGTTGATGGGGGCAAGTTTGACGGTCATTGCAATAGTTATTATTTATTTAGGAATTATGATCCTGATTGGGTACATATCTTCGAAAAAAATCAATGATAATGAGGATTTTCTTGTTGCGGGGCGTAAGATGGGACCTTGGCTGCTGGCAGGTAGCCTTGCCGCGACCGAGGTCGGAGGCGGTTCTTCTCTTGGTGTTGTGGAAAAGGCGTATGGCGAGTGGGGATTTTCTGCTGTCTGGTATGTCATTACGATGGCGATCGCATTTATAGTGCTCGCATTCCTCGCGCCGATGCTGCGTGAAGCGGCGGTAAAAACGGTACCCGAGTACTTCCGCAGGCGATATGGCGAAGCAAACTCTTTGGTTACATCAATCATTATGCTATTACCGATGGTCGGACTGACGGCAGTGCAGTTCATCGCCTCGGCGACGATTCTATCTGTTATGACAGGCTGGAGTTACACGATGTCGGTCATTATCGTGACAGTAGTTGTCACGTTATACAGCGTGATGGGCGGGATGTACAGCGTTGTTTATACAGATGTTGTGCAGTGGATTTTCATCATTGTCGGAATGGCGCTGATCATTCCGTTCACGCTCCAGGCTGGCGGCGGATTTGAGCAGGTGACTGCCAATATACCAGAGGCAAAATGGAGCCTTGTCGATGGTGCAGGCTGGGGAACGATCATAGCGTTGGTCGTGATGTATATAGCATCCTTCACGGTTGGCCAGGAGGCGGTCCAGCGTTATTATTCTGCTAAAGACGGGAAGGCGGCGAAGAACGCATCCTATATTACTTCTATTGTGTATGTGCTATTCGCGTTCATCCCAGCGGTCATCGGTCTGTTCATGTATGGGATGGTCGAAAACGGCCAGATTGACGGGGCAATGCTGATGGAAAGAGGCGCACAGTATGCCTTGCCGGTGCTGGCAATGGAGGTTCTGCCGGATGTGGTCACGGGCATCCTGTTCGCCGCGCTGATTTCGGCAACAATGTCCAGTGCCTCCAGTAATCTATTGGCGGCAGGTTCTATTTTTACAAATGATATTTACCATCAATATATCAACAAGAATGCAGCTGACGGGAAGCTTTTAAAAATGGTGCGCTATACGATGTATGTCGTGGCAGCGTTCAGTTTGCTGACAGCGATCTGGAATGTCTCTGATATTATCACGCTATTAATGTTCTCCTTTACACTGAGAGCAGGCGGGGCTTTCATTCCTTACGTGCTCGGGCATATCTGGGAAAAAGCGAGCCCGGCAGGCAGCCTGGCATCCTTGTTCCTTGGAAGTCTGGCAGTCTATCTTGGCGAAAAAGAATTCATCAGCTTCTTCGGGCTTGATCCTATTTATCTTGCGCTGATTGTCAGCGGTATCAGTTTCTATGTATTTTCACGATTATTCACAGAGCAATACGAGCATCGTGATTTATAACTTTTCTTCAAAAAGCGTTCCTGGACTTAGGGACGTTTTTTTATCGTCATCAACCTTATGTTTCCTTTTTTATATACCAGCAACAAATGCTATAATGGTGGAATGGATATATAGAATGGGGGCAATTCTGGGATGTACGATGTTCGCGAGTGGAGACATGTGTTCAAACTCGATCCAAATAAAGAGATAACTGATGAAGAATTAGATAGAATTTGCGAGTCTGGAACCGACGCGATTATGGTGGGCGGGACAGATGGTGTCACTCTTGAAGGAGTCCTGGATTTGATGTCCCGAGTCCGTCGTTATACGGTTCCATGCATTCTCGAGGTTTCGACGATTGATTCGATCACACCGGGATTTGATTTTTATTTTATCCCGACGGTATTGAACAGTGGCAATCCACAGTGGATCACTGGCCTGCACCATGAAGCGGTCAAGGAGTATGGCGACCTGATGGATTGGGACGAGCTAAAAATGGAAGGCTATTGCATCCTGAATCCGGATTGCAAGGCGGCAAAGCTGACTCATGCGAAGACAGATCTTTCAATCGATGATGTACGGGCATACGCGATGATGGCGGAAAAAATGTTCAACCTGCCGATTTTCTATTTGGAATACAGCGGGACATACGGCAACCCGGAGTATGTAGAAGCAGCCAAGGGAGTTCTCGACAACACTGTTCTTTTTTACGGCGGCGGAATCGAAACAGCACAGCAGGCTGAAGAAATGGCCAAGCATGCTGATGTTATCGTGGTCGGGAATGTTGTGTACAGCAACCTTGACGAGGCATTGAAGACAGTTGCTGCAATAAAGAAATAACGAAGTTGTATATAAGGATTTTATGAGATAAAATAAGAACAAATGTTTGTATGGTGGTGACGAGTGTGCAATTTTTAACGGATAAATTATTGAATGGCTTGAACCCGGAGCAGCAGAAGGCTGTCAAGACAGTGGATGGGCCGCTGCTCTTGATGGCGGGTGCCGGCTCTGGAAAAACTAGAGTTTTAACACACAGGATTGCGTATTTGATGGTGGAAAAAGGAGTAAATCCTTACAACATCCTTGCGATTACGTTTACGAATAAAGCGGCGCGCGAAATGCGCGAGAGGATTCAAAGGATGATGGGCGGCGCGGCGGATAACATCTGGATTTCGACGTTCCACTCGATGTGTGTGCGGATTTTGCGCAGGGATATCGACCGTCTCGGATACAACCGAAACTTCACGATCCTTGATTCGACTGACCAGCAATCTGTCATCAAGTCGATTTTGAAGGACAAGAATATGGATCCGAAAAAGTATGATCCTCGTGCGATTCTTGGAACAATCAGCTCGGCGAAGAACGAATTGATTACGCCGGAGGAATATGCGAAGACGGCGGGGGATTACTTTTCCCAGAAGGTCAGCGATGTGTATACGGAGTATCAGCGCAGGCTGCGCAAAAATAATGCGCTTGATTTTGATGATCTGATCATGACGACGATCACGCTGTTCATCCGCGTGCCGGAAGTGCTGGAGTATTACCAGCGCAAGTTTCAATACATCCATGTTGATGAGTACCAGGATACGAACAGGGCACAATACATGCTTGTAAAATTGCTTGCGCAAAGGTTCCAGAACCTTTGTGTTGTCGGGGATTCCGATCAGTCGATCTATCGCTGGCGCGGTGCCGACATTGCGAACATCCTTTCATTTGAAAAGGATTACCCAAGGGCAAGCGTGATCTTACTCGAACAGAACTACCGCTCGACGAAGAAGATTTTGCTGGCGGCGAATATGGTCATCCAGAACAATATGAACCGAAAGCCGAAAAACCTGTGGACAGAAAACCCAGAGGGCAACAAAATCATGTACTACCGTGCGGACAGCGAACAGGGTGAAGCACAGTTCGTTATCGGTAAAATCCAGGAGCAAATTCGCAATGGACGCAAGCTGTCTGATATAGCAATTCTCTATCGTACGAACGCCCAGTCCCGTGTAATCGAGGAATCTTTCCTGAAGTCGAACATCGATTACTCAATCGTCGGCGGCATCAAGTTCTATGACAGAAAGGAAATCAAGGATATCCTTGCGTATCTCCGCTTGATTTCGAATCCTGATGATGATATCAGTTTGCAGAGAATCATCAATGTCCCAAAGCGTGCGATTGGGTCAACTTCTATCGATAAAATCGCCAACTTCGCGACAATGCATGACCTGTCGATGTTCCAGGCCTTGGAGACAATTGAAATGATCGGACTGAGCCCAAAGGCGGAAAAAGCTGCGGCAGAATTCCGCAACCTGGTCAGCAATTACACTCACCAGCAGGAGTACCTTTCGGTGACTGAGCTGGTGGAGGAAGTCCTTGATAAAACAGGCTATCGTGACATGCTGAAGGCGGAAAAATCAATTGAGTCACAGAGCCGACTTGAAAACATAGATGAATTTTTAACAGTAACAAAAAGCTTTGAAGAAAGCAGCGAAGACAAGAGTCTGGTCGCATTCCTGACAGATTTGGCACTTGTCGCTGATATCGATCGTCTGGATGATGATGGCGAGAAGAAAACAGACTTCGTCACATTGATGACATTGCACTCAGCCAAGGGTCTTGAGTTCCCGGTTGTCTTCCTGATCGGAATGGAAGAGGGCGTATTCCCGCACAGCCGCTCCTTGATGGAAGAAGATGAGATGGAGGAAGAACGCCGTCTTGCCTACGTAGGAATCACTCGTGCAGAGGAAGAGTTGTTCATCACGAATGCTCAGATGCGCACCCTTTTCGGCCGTACGAATATGAACCCGGAATCACGGTTCATTAAGGAAATCCCGGCTGATTTGGTTGAAGATGCCGTGCCAAAAGTAAGAAGACCTGCACCAACTAGCGGTGGCAGACCAGCACCAAGCGGAGGTCGACCTGGGACATCAACGAGACCATCCATATCAACACGCGGTGCTGTATCTCGCCCGGTTGCTGCAGCAAGCGGCGGCGAAGGCATCGAATGGAAGGTTGGGGATAAAGCCCAGCATGGCAAATGGGGAACAGGAACCGTTGTCAGTGTCAAGGGATCGGGAGAAGGAATGGAGCTCGACATCGCATTCCCAAGTCCAACAGGCATCAAGCGTCTGCTGGCCAAGTTCGCACCGATTACAAAGGCGTAAACAGTTTACTATTACACATTCGAGTACTGATTAGCAAAAGTGCCTAGCCAGTTATAAGTCCCTGTGAGTGCTTCCTTGAGTACCTTGCGAGAAGCATCAGCTTCGAGCAGCTCGAGTCGCTTGTCGGGTCTGACCAGGGCGCTTGCGCTTTTCGGTTATGAAAGGGCTGGATTTATGGATTTTCAGAGTGCTGAGAATAAAGCCAAGGATTTGCAAAATCTGCTTAATCAATATGCTTATGAGTACTATGTTCTTGACCAGCCGTCGGTTCCGGATGCGGAATATGACCGGCTGCTCAGGGAACTGGTTGAAATCGAGGAGCAATTCCCGGAATTGCAGACTCCTGACTCACCTACCCAGCGTGTTGGCGGCGAGATTTTAACGATGTTCAACAAGGTGCAGCATGCGACTCCGATGCTAAGCCTGGGAAATGCCTTCGATGAGCAGGACCTGCGCGATTTTGACCGTCGTGTCCGCCAGGGTGTCGGCGACGATATTGCGTATGTTTGCGAACTGAAGATTGACGGTCTGGCAGTCTCGCTCATTTATGAGGATGGGCTGCTTGTACGCGGAGCGACGCGAGGTGATGGAACGACTGGTGAGGATATTACGTCTAACTTGAAGACGATCCGTTCTTTGCCAATCCGGCTGAAAGAGCAGGTTTCGCTTGAAGTGCGCGGAGAGGCGTTCATGCCGAAGAAATCGTTTGAAGCATTGAATAAAGCGAGAAAAGAAAAAGAAGAAGAGCCATTTGCGAATCCGCGTAATGCGGCCGCTGGCTCCCTTCGCCAGCTTGATCCGAAGATCGCTGCATCAAGGAATCTTGATGTGTTCCTTTATGGAATCGCCAATGTCGGTGATACCGGCATCCGTGCACACAGTGAGGGTCTAGATTATCTGGAGAAGCTCGGATTCAAGGCCAACAAAGAGCGTCGAAAAGTGGACAGCATAGAGGGTGTCATTGAGTATGTGAACAGCTGGGTCGAAAAGCGCCCGGATCTTCCGTATGATATTGATGGCATCGTCATCAAGGTCGATTCACTTGATCAGCAGGCTGAGCTTGGTACGACGGCGAAAAGCCCTCGCTGGGCTATCGCCTATAAGTTCCCTGCCGAAGAAGTCGTAACGACTTTGAAGGATATCGAGTTGAGTGTTGGGCGCACAGGTGTCGTAACTCCAACTGCCATCCTTGAACCAGTTCAGGTAGCAGGCACAACGGTAGGACGTGCTTCTTTGCACAATGAAGACTTGATCCGTGAAAAAGATATCAAAATCGGCGACAAAGTCGTCATCAAAAAAGCCGGAGATATCATTCCGGAAGTCGTCAATGTCCTTGCCGAGCAGCGGACCGGCAACGAAGTCGAGTTCCATATGCCTACTGAATGCCCTGAATGCGACAGCGAGCTAGTCAGGATCGAAGGCGAAGTCGCACTTCGCTGTATCAACCCGAAATGCCCGGCACAAATCAGGGAAGGCCTGATTCACTTCGTTTCCCGTGACGCGATGAACATCGACGGTCTTGGTGAAAGAGTGGTCAGCCAGCTGTTTGCACAAGAGCTGATCAAGGATGTAGCTGATATTTATAAGCTGACTCGCGAGCAGCTGCTGGCTCTTGAGCGAATGGGCGAGAAATCCGTCAACAATTTGCTGTCAGCAATTGAAGCGACGAAGGATAATTCATTGGAAAAGCTATTGTTCGGCCTCGGTATCCGCCTTGTTGGCGCAAAAGCCGCGAAGACATTGGCTCAGGAATTCGACACGATGGATCGATTGATGCAGGCAACGAAGGAAGAATTGACAGCGATCAACGAAATCGGCGACAAAATGGCAGACTCAATCGTCACTTATTTTGAGAACGATGAAGTGAAGGAACTGGTTTCCGAGCTGAAGGCTGTTGGCGTCAATATGGAATACAAAGGACCTAAGAAGGTTACCGCAGAAAACTCGGATTCATTTTTTGCCGGTAAAACAATTGTGTTAACCGGGAAGCTCGAGCAAATGGGCAGAAACGAGGCAAAAGAAAAAATCGAGGCGCTCGGCGGCAATATAGCCGGCAGCGTCAGCAAGAAAACCGATTTAGTCATTGCCGGTGAAGACGCAGGTTCGAAGCTGACAAAAGCAGAAGGCCTTGGGATTGAAGTGTGGAATGAGGAGAGAATGCTTGAAGAATTAAATAAATAAGCTCTTTTCGTAATTAGGGCACTTTTGCCTGACAAGAGTAAAAATCGGCTACTGGATTTTTACGTTTATTATTGATTACTCAGGTGAGACGAATTTTTGAAAAGAGCCCGATTTCAATAATAAGGCGAAAGAACAATTAGTCCGAAACACATAACTTATTACGAAAACCGCTACTAAAAAAGAGGTGTACACGCCATGAGGAAGCTCTCAATGGTCGCTCTATCTCTTGTCCTTTTGCTGACGGCCTGTGCCCCTAATTTTCAAAAGCAGGAGGAGGTCGTCCAGGAAAAGGATGATGATACCAAGGAAAAAGCGATTATCCCGAAATATAAAATTTCGGACAAATATTACCGTACCATCATGCCGTTCGAGCCAGGGGAAGCTCGCGGCATGGTCGTCAACAATCTGAATACCCGTTATGACATTACTGAATTCGAGACAGGTTTGATGCGGATTGCGCAAAATACATTTTCCACAGACAAGTACGTTTTCAAGGAAGGCCAGTATCTTGACGGCAGCACCGTAGCATCATGGCTGGAACGTGAAATGACTCCGGCTCAGGTAGAGGCTAAGAAAAAAGAATTGCAGGCTAAGTATAAAAAAGAAAAAATTAATAAGAAGGTCGTAGTGAATAACCTGGGCCTGAATCCTTCTGATCCTGGCAAGGGAGATGTCCACGAACGGAATAAAAAGAATCCCATTTACCTTGCCCATATTCTTGAGCATAACTATCTCGTCCAATCAGGCGAAAAGGATACGTACCAGCTTGGCGGCATCGCAATCGGGCTGGCGTTGAACTCAGTGCACTATTATCGTGAGGAAGCTTATGGGGCAGTGTTCGAAAAAAACATTTCTCGTAAAGTTCTTGAAGCAGAAGGCAAAAAAATCGCCCAGGAAGTCATTAGCAGGATAAGAGGCATCGAAGAATTGAAAAATGTTCCGATTACGATCGGATTGTTCGAACAGGAAAGTCGATCTTCTGTTGTCCCGGGAAACTTTTTCACCTATGCAGAGGTTTCACAGGGCAGCAATAATATCGGCAGCTGGAAAGATGTAAAAGAAAAGTACATTCTGTTCCCATCCGCCGATGCTGAGAAGGAACACAGGGATGACCTGACATTCTTCCAGAACTTCAAGCAGGATGTTGAGGAATATTTTCCAAACTTTAACGGCGTCATCGGCAAAGGCTTTTATCTGGATGGCCAGCTGCAGGAATTGAATATCGAAATACCTATCCAGTTCTACGGAGAAGCTGAAGCGATTGGATTCACCCAGTATGTAACAGGACTGGTGATGGAGCATTTCCCTAACTATATGTCCGTTCAGGTCAGTGTTTCCTCTGTGCTGGGACAAGAAGCCTTAATCGTCAAGAAACCGGATCAGGATGAACCATTTGTGCATATTTATCAGTAAGGAGAAGCAAAGAGCCGAGGTGCTCTTTGCTTTTTATTTTTGGAAAAAAGGTGAATCTAAAACTCAATTATTATCGTATATATTCTGATGATTCTAATTAGAAGAGGTGGGTAAGTGGCTGTTCAAAGGAGAGTAAGTCAAAAAGAAAAATGGCAATATGTATTGAAAACAGCTATGTTGTGGGCCTTTGGAATATCAACCTTTATTTATCTTTTTCAATGGGTGACTGGACAAGTAACCGAAGAATCCTCATCTATCTCCCTCGCTTTAATGTCCATCCTTTTAGGGATAATAGTCGGTGCGATCGTGCTGTTACCTATCGGGATTATGGCAGGGTTGTTATTTTGGAGGAGGCGGTGAGTGAAATGAAGCGTAGTTTTATCCTTGGTATGATTGGGCTTCTTTTACTAACAGGATGTTCAAGCTCAACAGTGACAGAAGCAGATGGACAGGAAATTGAAAGATACATAAGTCAAGAAGTGATGGGCCCGAATTTTGGCGGCGAAATTTTCAATGCGTATGAAATACTTGCCACCAATGAAGAGAAGGGTGAGATTTACTTATGGGCTTTGATTGAGGAGTATTACAAAGAAGGTGCTGAAGTTGAGCAAGGTTCGGGGATGTCAGTGCCAATGGTGTTAAAGGTGGATCGAAGCGAGGGAGCCTTAAAGGTAATCAGTCACACTTTGCCTAGGGATGGAAGTTTTTACGCAGATGACATTAAAGAGATGTTTCCTTATTTTGCAGAGTTGAAAGCCCTGGATTACCCATCCATTCATATCAAAAAATTGATTAAAGAAGTTGAAACCGAGGTCGCCGATAAGTTGAAATAGAGGAATGAAAAAAGCAAAGAGCCGGGGTTCTTTGCTTTTTAAATGCATTTTTTTATGTCAAGGATTGTCTGCAAATGCATGCCTTCATGGAAAATCGTCCGGGTTAATACTTGCTCGATTGTATGCATGCCCATTTCGGTTGGTGCGAATTCCTCTTCCAAGCGCTCGCCATATGAGTCTTTTATTCTGGCTGGCTGTGTTTTCAGCAGTTCTTTTAACTCGCTGACGGTAGGTGTTTCCTCGGTAAAATGGGCTGGAGAGGTTCCATAACAAAACCATGATTTGAACTCTTCCGGGACACCTGCTGGCTCCTGTGTCACTGCCTGGATCCATAGATATTGATCAAGATAAATATGCCCGAGGTTCCACCGGATATTATTGTTGAAGCCTGCAGGGATTTTCTCCGCATCCTCCTCAGAGAACGTAGCTGCTACCCCTAAAATTTCGCTGCGATAAGATTCCAGTTGATTGAACAACACTTCATGCCGCTTTTTCATCTAAAATAGTCTCCCTTTTTGAATGATAGATAAATATTGGCTAGATTACATGAATTAACCTTCTAAACAGGGAGAGAAAGAGGCTCGTGTCGGTTCATTTTTCACATTCAATGGTGAAATTAGGAGTTTACTGTTTACATTTTTTACTTTATTGGCGGAAAAATAAATAATTCGACCACTTTTAGGATTAATTCGACCAGATTCAGGATTAATTCAACCACATTTACGAATAATTCGACCAGATTCAGAATTAATTCGACCACATTCACAAATATATCGACCAACTCTGTAACAAGCCCCAAAATTCGGCCTAAATACAATATTGGCATAATAAAAATCAAGAAAATTCGCAATCCAATACTTGCTAGAACGTTGGCGTTGAACACTATGAGACTCTCATGATAGAATGGGAAAGGAATGAAAACGTTTTAATACATAGGAGGGGATAGAATGGTTCAGCCATACAAACACGAGCCTTTCACGAATTTTAAAGTTGAGGATGACCGTGAGGGATACTTAACAGGACTAAAAACTGTAGAAGGCTATCTTGGCCAGGATTACGACTTGGTGATTGGCGGAGAGAGAATCTCGACTGAAGACAAGATTGTATCTTACAACCCATCCAATAAAGAAGAAGTTATTGGACGTGTTTCTAAAGCAAACCGCGATTTAGCTGAAAAAGCGATGCAGGCTGCTGTTGAAGCGTTCAAGACTTGGAAAAAAGTAAAGCCGGAAACACGTGCAGATGTATTATTCAAAGCTGCAGCAATCATTCGCCGCCGCAAGCATGAGTTCTCAGCACTTTTGACAAAAGAAGCGGGTAAGCCATGGAACGAAGCTGATGCTGATACAGCAGAAGCAATTGATTTCCTTGAGTACTATGCTCGTCAAATGCTAGCAATCAAAGACGGTGTTCCAGTAAACAGCCGTCCAAATGAATATAACCGTTATGATTACATTCCTCTTGGAGTGGGAATCGTTATTTCACCTTGGAACTTCCCATTAGCAATCATGGCTGGTACAACTGTAGCAGCGATTGTTACTGGCAACACAGTCCTATTAAAGCCAGCTTCTACAACTCCAGTAGTTGCAGCTAAGTTTGTTGAAGTGATGGAAGAAGCAGGTCTTCCTGCAGGTGTCCTTAACTTCGTACCAGGAAGCGGCGCAGAAGTGGGCGACTACCTTGTTGACCACAAGGACACTCGCTTCGTAAGCTTCACAGGTTCACGTGACGTGGGTCTGCGCATTTACGAGCGCGCTTCAAAATTGAGCGAAGGCCAAATCTGGCTTAAGCGCGTAATTGCTGAAATGGGCGGAAAAGACACAATGGTTATCGACAAAGATGCTGATCTTGAATTAGCTGCTCAAGCGATCACAGCTTCTGCTTTCGGCTTCTCGGGACAAAAGTGCTCTGCATGCTCACGTGCTGTTATCGTTGAGGATGTATATGACCAGGTTCTTAACCGTGTCGTTGAACTGACAAACGAGCTTAAGCTTGATGATCCAACAGATCAAAGCACATTCATGGGTCCTGTTAACGACCAGGGTGCGTTTGACAAAATCATGAGCTATATCGAAATCGGCAAGGAAGAAGGCCGTTTGATGACTGGCGGTGAAGGAGACAGCTCAAAAGGCTACTTCATCAAGCCAACAGTATTTGCTGATGTGGATCCAAAAGCTCGCATCATGCAGGAAGAAATCTTTGGGCCAGTTGTCGCATTCGCAAAAGCAAAGGACTTCGACCATGCGCTTGAAATCGCGAACAACACTGAATACGGTTTGACTGGAGCGGTTATCACGCGAAACCGTGAAAACATCCAGAAGGCACGTGAAGATTTCCATGTCGGAAACCTTTACTTCAACCGCGGATGCACAGGCGCAATCGTAGGTTACCAGCCATTCGGCGGCTTCAACATGTCAGGAACAGATTCAAAAGCTGGCGGACCAGACTATCTGCTTCTTCACATGCAAGCGAAGACTACTTCTGAAATGTACTAATACAGACTTTGAATCCCCTTCTCGTTTGAGAGGGGGAATTTTTGTGTGTGATCAATTTTGGATGAAGTTACTTTTGCCAATGCAGGGACGTTCCTTTTACGTTTTAGCAACAGAACTGCAATTTGGGTAAAAGGAGAGGGTTTCCTTTTACCATTTTGACAAAAGAACCGCGTTTTGGGTAAAAGCAGGAGGTTTCCATTTACCTTTTCGGCAAGGGAACTGCAATTTGGGTAAAAGCAGAGGGTTTCCTTTTACC
>NZ_BASE01000003.1 GCF_000813125.1 Mesobacillus selenatarsenatis SF-1 | reverse complement strand
TGTTATTGTGACAGGTTTCAAGGAAACAGGGCCAAAGCTGTCAAGAACCTGTAGCAATTTCCCGCGGAAAGCGAAGTGCCTGGAACGAAACTCAACAGCCATGTTTAATAGAGCCTCTAAAAAAAGTAAAACGTTTAGACCTTCCTATTTTGGGGCATTTTTTATATAGACAAGAACTTACGAAATAGGAAGGGGACAAAACTATGGGTGCAGTATTGAAAGCAAATGAGCGCACAGGTACTCAACGTTCTACCTTAAGGAAGTTACGCCAGGAGGGTAATATCCCGGCAGTCGTGTATGGAAGGACGACGGATAGTAAGTCGATTTATGTAGACAGCATTGAGTTTGTGAAGACCATCCGCGAAAATGGCCGAAATGGTGTCATTTCACTTGATGTAGGTGGGAATCAGCATAGTGTCATGCTGACTGATTACCAGGAAGACCACATTAAGAATGAGATTCTCCATGCTGATTTCCTTGTTGTCGATAAAAGTTCGAAGGTACATGCAAGCGTCCGAGTAAACCTCGTGGGCGATGCTGCAGGTGTCAAGGATGGCGGCGTACTTCAGCAGCCGATCCACGAAGTGAACATTACTTCGACTCCAGGCAATATCCCTGAGTCAATTGATGTAGATATCACAAACCTGCAAGTGAATGAAAACCTGACACTTGCTGATATCAAAACAGGAAGTTACGAAATTAATGATGACGAAAACACGGTAGTCGTTTCAATTCTTCCTCCTAAAGTGGAAGAAGAAATCAATTCTGGAGAAGAACAAGAACCAGGAGAGCCTGAAAATGAAGAAGGAAGAGAAACTGAAGCGAGCGAAGAATAAAGCAGCAATAGACGTAGCCTAAAAGGGTTACGTCTTTTGCAGTTTTCGTGTACATTAGAAATAGAAATTCTTTCTGGTTTTCCCTGAATCAAGGGGAATTAGTGATTTAAAGAGATGATATGCGTTTGGTTAGGGGTGTGGAAAGTGAAGTTATTTGTTGGACTTGGGAATCCAGGAAGGCAATATGATAAAACAAGGCACAATATCGGCTTTGAAGTCATTGATGAGTTATCCAAACGGTGGAACATTTCATTGGATCAGGCAAAACATAAAGGCTTATATGGAAAGGGATTTGTTGGCGGTGAAAAGGTAATCCTACTTAAGCCTTTGACCTATATGAACCTTTCTGGTGAATCAATCAGGGCCGTTATGGATTTTTATGATATGGATCTGGAGGATATAGTCGTAATCTATGATGACCTCGATATGCCGACGGGCAGAATCAGATTGCGCCAAAAAGGCAGCGCTGGCGGCCATAATGGAATTAAGTCGACGATTGCCCATACTGGAACACAGGAATTCAAGCGAATCAGGGTAGGTATCAGCCGCCCTACAAATGGAATGGCGATCACGGATTGGGTTCTCGGACGTTTTACAGCGGAAGAAAACGAACAGATGGCTGAAGCTGTAATGAAGTCTGCCGATGCTTGTGAAGAATGGATTAAAAAGCCTTTCTTAGAAGTTATGAATACATTTAATCAATAGAAGATTTTATTAAAGATGGCGAAATAAACATGCCAATCTTTTGATCAAGTATTATAATGTAAAAAAAGAATCATACAATAGGCTAAGTGCATAAGTTCCTGCCAAAGGGTCAATAATGATAATGACTTAATTTGGGAGGGACGGGCATGGCTATACACTATCATTGCCGTCATTGCGGCACGAAGATGGGCTCACTGGACAGTTTCTCTGTCCACAGTGAAAGTTTAGGGCTGCATAAGCTGACTGAGGAAGAGCGCCAGGAGATGGTTTCTTACGCAGGAAATGGTGACATCAATATAAAATCGATCTGTGAAGACTGTCAAGAAGCCCTGGAACGCAACCCAGACTTCCACCAGCATGACTACCTAATTCACTGACAAGCTTTGGATTCCTCATCCAAAGCATTTTTCTGTTTGTATTTTGGCCATAATTATTAAAGGCTGTTTTCGTAAAGATTGTTGTTAAAATCCTAAAGCCGATTTTAACGTGAAAGTATCTATTTTGTAGTTCGGTATTAAGTGTGCAAGCTCTTTTCTCCTAATAATTTTTAATATTGTGAAGAAACATAGGTTATTTAATCCTATTTTGTAGTCAATAGCAACAAAGTTTGAGAAAAGAGCCTTTTTAAAAGTAAAGATTAGCATTTTTTTATAGAGAGGGAGAGGTTTGGATGCAGGGGCTGAAAGCTCTATTTAGTCATCAGGATGATGTCCAATCTGTTATATCCGGAATGGATGCGGGGCTTAGGGAACAACTCGTCGCAGGCCTTTCTGGTTCAGCGAGGACGGTCTTTTTAGCGGCAATTTACGAACAGACGAAGCGCCCCGTCCTGATCGTCACACATAATTTATTGCAAGCGCAAAAACTACATGATGATCTTGTTAATTTAATAGGGGAAAATGATGTTTATCTTTACCCGGCAAATGAATTGATTGCCGCTGAAATAAGTATTTCAAGCCCTGAGCTGAAGGCACAGAGGATTGAGGCTCTGAATCATTGGAGCAAAAAGAAGACAGGTATTGTGATTGTCCCGATGGCTGGCCTTAGGAAGCTGCTGCCGCCAAAGGATCTATGGTCGAAATTCCAGATGACATTCAAGCTCGGTGAAGAGATTGATCTCGAATCGGTTCTTAACCGGTTTGTCAGCATGGGCTATGTTAGGGCGGAAATGGTTTCGGCTCCTGGTGAATTCAGCCTTCGCGGCGGAATTATCGACATTTATCCGCTGACATCGGCAGACCCAATCAGGATTGAGCTGTTTGATGCTGAGGTTGACTCAATCAGGACATTTTCACTTGAGGACCAGCGCTCGAAGGAAAAAATGAAAACTGTAGCGATTGGACCAGCGATAGAAAACCCAATCGAGAATGAACAGCTGGACCGTCTGGTCGCGGGGCTGGAAAAAGGGCTCTCAGGCAGTTTGAAGAAGCTTAAGGATGAAAAAGCGAAGACGCTGATGTCGCAAAACATTGGCTATGAATTGGAACAGCTTCGCAATGGGCAAAAACCTGATCAAGTTTTTAAGTACTTATCCATTGCGTACGAAAAGCCTCAAAGTTTAATAGATTACTTGCCGTCTAATGGTTTTCTGTTCGTCGATGAAATAAGCAGGGTTCAGGAGATGAATGAGTCTCTTAGCAAGGAAGAAGCGGAATGGTATACGAGTCTCCTCGGTGAAGGGCAGATCATCCATGACCTGAAGATTTCACACCAGCTGCCTGACTTGATGAGTAAAGCCGGAAAGCCAATTGTGTATCTATCTTTATTTTTAAGGCATGTTCCAAACACGAGTCCGCAAAACATCATCAATATCTCATGCAAGCAGATGCAGAATTTCCATGGTCAGATGCATGTGCTTAAAGGAGAAGTCGACCGCTGGCGCAAAGGAAATTATGCGGTTATTTTCCTTGGTCCGGACGCCGAAAGAGTCAAAAAGCTCGAGCGAGTTCTTGAAGACTATGAAATCGATGCAGTAAAAATGAACAGCAAGCAGGAATTGCTGCCGGGAAAAGTTCAGATTATCCAGGGCAGCCTGAATACGGGCTTTGAATTCCCAATCCAGAAGATAGCTGTGATTACGGAAGAGGAACTCTTCAATAAAAAAACAAAGAAGCCTGCGAGAAGACAAAAGCTATCGAATGCAGAGCGGATCAAGAGTTATTCTGAGCTTAAGATTGGCGATTATGTCGTCCATGTAAACCACGGAATCGGGAAATACCTGGGCATAGAAACGCTCGTGATCAATGGCGTTCATAAGGATTATCTTCATATCCGATACCAGGGAAGTGATAAGCTTTACGTCCCGGTCGAGCAGATTGACCTTGTCCAAAAATACGTCGGCTCAGAAGGTAAAGAACCTAAGGTCTATAAGCTCGGCGGCAGCGATTGGAAAAGGGTCAAGAGTAAGGTTCAGTCCTCTGTACAAGATATCGCAGACGATTTGATCAAGCTTTATGCAGAGCGTGAGGCGAGCATCGGGCACGCTTTCTCTCCTGATGGCGAGATGCAGCGCGACTTTGAATCTTCATTCCCATATCAGGAAACTGAAGACCAGGTTCGTTCCATCCATGAAATCAAGCTTGATATGGAACGTGAACGCCCGATGGACCGCTTGCTGTGCGGGGATGTCGGCTATGGTAAAACAGAGGTTGCAATCAGGGCTGCCTTCAAGGCGATTGCTGATGGAAAGCAGGTAGCCTTCCTTGTGCCAACGACCATCCTTGCGCAGCAGCACTATGAGACTCTAAGGGAAAGGTTTCAGGACTTCCCGATTAACATTGGTTTGTTGAGCAGGTTCCGTACCCGCAAGCAGCAAACGGAGACGATCAAGGGACTGAAGGCTGGAAGTGTTGATATTGTTGTTGGAACCCACAGGCTGTTATCAAAGGAAATCACCTACAGCGACCTTGGCCTGCTGATCATAGATGAAGAACAACGCTTTGGGGTAACGCATAAGGAAAAAATCAAGCAGCTTAAGACAAATGTAGATGTCCTGACTTTGACGGCGACGCCAATTCCAAGAACACTGCACATGTCGATGCTGGGCGTCAGGGATCTATCAGTCATCGAAACGCCGCCTGAAAACCGCTTTCCTGTCCAGACATATGTCATGGAATACAACGGGGGACTTGTCCGCGAGTCGATTGAGCGAGAGCTTGCCAGGAACGGACAAGTTTACTTCCTATATAACCGAGTTGAGGATATCGAACGGAAGGCTGAAGAGATATCCATGCTTGTGCCTGATGCACGTGTCACTTTTGCACACGGCCGGATGACCGAAAATGAACTGGAATCTGTCATGCTTGGTTTCCTTGAAGGAGAATATGATGTCCTGGTCAGCACGACAATCATTGAGACAGGTGTGGATATTCCGAATGTAAATACACTGATTGTTTACGATGCAGATAAAATGGGTCTTTCCCAGCTTTATCAGCTAAGAGGACGGGTTGGACGCTCAAACAGGGTGGCCTACGCCTACTTCACATACCGAAAAGATAAGATTCTGACTGAGGTTGCGGAAAAACGCCTGCAGGCAATCAAAGAATTCACTGAGCTGGGCTCTGGTTTTAAAATCGCGATGCGTGACCTGTCAATCCGTGGTGCCGGTAATTTGCTCGGTGCCCAGCAGCATGGCTTTATCGACTCAGTCGGTTTTGATCTGTATTCACAGATGCTCAAGGAAGCAATTGAGGAGCGCAAGCCTGAGAAGGATCAAGTGCGCAAGCCTTCGATTGAAATCGATCTTGAACTTGATGCATATATACCTGATAGCTACATCTCTGATGGACACCAGAAAATCGAGATGTATAAGCGCTTCCGTGGTATAGAGACATTGAAGGATATCGATGAATTGAAAGAGGAAATTACCGACAGGTTCGGGGATTACCCTGCAGAAGTGGACACCCTATTTAAGGTAGCAGAACTTAAGGTGTATGCAATCACCGCAGGTGTGGAAACAATTAAACAGGCTAAGCAGGATGTAACGATTCTTTTAACAGAGGATGGAAGCAGCAGAATTGATGGACAGAAGGTGTTCAAGCTAAGCAGCCAATATAGGAATGCAGTCGGGCTTGGAATGGATGGCAAAAAACTAAAAATGGTCGTCCATACGAAAGGCATGAAAAACGACCGCTGGTTCGACATTACTTTCGAGATGATTAAGGGACTTCATGACACCCAAAAAGAACAGGAAAATACAGTATCGTAACCATTTGGAAATAATTTGTAATCTAAATGTAAAATGATAAGGTGTTTCAAAAAAGATAGACAAGGGTAATTTTTGTGTGTACGCAATTATTAGCTGGAAGGTTTATCCGTTTTTGGCACCTTTATCACTTCAAAGAAAATAATAATGAGAAGTGTATAGAACTTTCCATATGAAAGATACTAAGTTCAAATCTTGGTAAGGTTGATTAATAAAGGCAGTATCATTATCGAAGGCTCATTTCGTAAACCTTCGACAAAAGGATTATTTCCGAAAAACAACAATTAATACGAAAACAACCTTACCTAAAAAAATAATCATCAGATGAAAGTGAGGCAACGTTGGATGAAAGCAACTGGTATTGTTCGTCGAATCGATGATTTAGGTCGTGTCGTAATACCTAAAGAAATTAGAAGAACACTTCGTATTCGTGAAGGAGATCCACTCGAAATCTTTGTGGACCGTGATGGTGAAGTCATTTTAAAGAAGTATTCACCAATCAGTGAACTGAGCGATTTTGCGAAGGAGTATGCAGAAGCGCTATATGATAGCTTAGGCAACCCGGTATTAATTTGCGATAGAGATACTTATATCACATTGGCTGGAAGTTCCAAGAAGGACTACTTGAATAAAAACATCAGTGAACTTGTTGAAAAGACGATGGAAGACCGCACTTCGTCCCTTGTGAACCAGCAGACTAACATCTCGCTTGTTGAGGGGAATGAAGAGCCTGTATCTGCTTATACAATCGGGCCAATCATTGCAAACGGAGATCCAATCGGGGCAGTAATAATCTTCTCTAAAGAAGGATCATTGGGTGACGTGGAACAAAAAGCTGTTGAAACAGCTGCAGGCTTCCTGGCAAGACAGATGGAGCAATAATCAAGATTCCTGATTTTTACGGATTTATAATCTTACCTAAAAGGGCAGCTGTCAAAGCTGCCTCTTTTCGTGTTTTGAAGTATAAGCTTCGTGCACGAAGAATAGTGTCCAGCTCCAGCGATTGTCGGGTCTGACCAAGGCGCTTGCGCTTTTCTATTTGTCCAGCTCCAGCGCCTAGCCCCTCGAGTCGCTTTGGTCCGCCCAATGAAGTCAAAGAACGACTTCACTGGTCGGCCCTCCAGCGATTGTCGGGTCTGACCAAGGCGCTTGCGCTTTTCTATGTTACATCCTTCTAACAAATTGGTGTTACCTGTCATGCTTGGGGCAGACGCTTTTACCCTTGTGATATAATACGGTTGAAAATGAAGAATTGGAAGGAGATGGGCGATGAAGCCCGTTGCAGATTCAAAGGAACTGATGAAGGGAGCCATGATCCTGACTATGGCAGCCCTCGTTACAAAAATTTTAAGCGCAGTTTACCGTGTCCCGTTTCAAAATATTGTCGGGGACATTGGTTTTTATATTTATCAGCAGGTTTACCCTTTTTTTGGGATTGTCATGGTTTTATCTACATATGGATTTCCAGTTGTGATATCCAAGCTTTATACGGAGCAGCAGGCTGCAGGGAATACTGGCAGGGCGGATAGGCTTTTGGCTATTTCACTTGTTTTTCTCAGCATGGTTGGACTACTGTTCTTTTTGTTTTTCTATTTTGGTTCTGGATGGATTGCCGAAAAAATCGGTGACCCTGAACTAAAGCCTTTATTCAAGGTCGTCTCCGTGCCATTCCTGATCTTCCCGTTCACCTCTGTGTTCAGGGGATACTTCCAGGGAAAGGGAAACATGGTTCCGACTGCGATATCTCAGGTTTCTGAACAATTCATCCGTGTTGCGACTATTCTGATCCTGTCAGCGGTCCTGGTACAGCAAGGCTTCTCTCTTTATATCACTGGTGCCGGTGCTGTGTTCGGGTCAATAACCGGCGGAGTCATTTCCGTTTTAATTCTAGGCTTTTTCTATCTGAAAAATAGAGGAGCTAATCCCTTCACGCGTTTTCATATTAGGGTTCTATTTAAGGACGCAGCTTGGGTCTTAAAAGCACTTATCATTCAGGGATTTGCGATAAGCATTAGTGGGATGCTGTTAATATTGCTTCAGTTGGCAGATTCGTTGAATATGTATGCCTCATTGCTGGCAACGGGACTGACTGCAGAGGAAGCAAAATCGGCCAAAGGCATTTTTGATCGAGGGCAGCCGCTCATCCAGCTTGGGACAGTTGTCGCCACCTCGATGTCATTAAGCCTTGTACCGGCGATTTCTGGTGACAAATCAAGTAATCGGCGGGAAAAAGTCCTTCCCAAAGTCAGGCTTGCGCTTCAGACAAGCCTGATATTTGGTGCTGCGGCGGCGGTTGGCTTATACAGCATCATCGTTCCAGCAAATATCATGCTGTTTGAGAATGCAGATGGATCCGATGTTCTTGGACTACTCAGCCTGATGATTTTATTTGGCTCTGTCATCCTGACAATTATGAGTATATTACAGGGGCTTGATAAGTCCATTTTTCCGGCGGCGGTCATTCTTGCGGGATTTGGATTGAAATACATATTAAACCTATTGCTCATCCCTATTGCTGGAACAATGGGCGCAGCTATTGCCACATTGGCTGCGATGCTGGCTGTCATGTTTATCCTGATTTATAAACTAAGACGTGAGCTGGGGCAGCCTGTTTTATCACTTGTCTTTATAGCGAAAATATTGTTTGCCTCGGCCATGATGGCTGTCTTTCTGCGATTATTTTTATATATAACGGATTTCGGATATGGATATATTGAACCAGACAGGCTCGGAGCTGTATTTCAGGCATTAAGCTCAGTGGCCGTGGGGGCACTTGTTTACTTTTTTATTTTGATAAAAACCAGGGCTTTGACTGAAGAAGAACTAGTAACTTTGCCATTTGGCAGCAGAATTGTCCAGTTGTTCTCTAAATAGAGCCTTGAAGGAGGAAGTGTAGATATGACTAATAAAATATTGATCATCGGACTGGGAGCAGGTGACCTTGACCAGCTGCCGCTTGGTGTATATAAAAAGCTGAAGCAGGAAAAAAACCTGTATTTGCGGACAAAGGAGCATCCGGTAGTCGCCGAGCTTGAGAAGGAAGGATTGCAGTTTCAATCCTTCGATGACGTATATGAAAAACATGATCAGTTTTCGGATGTTTATGAAGAGATATCAGAGATTTTGCTTGCAGAAGCAGAAAAAGCGCCTGTAACCTATGGAGTTCCTGGACATCCTTTGATTGCCGAGCGAACCGTGCAGCTCCTGCTCGAACGAGGGCCAAAGCGGGATACAGAAATTGAAATTGGCGGCGGTCAGAGCTTCCTCGATGCCATGTTCCAGTCACTGACGATTGATCCGATCGAAGGTTTTCAACTGCTTGACGGCACCGCACTGTCAAAAGAAGATTTACTGCTAAAGAGTCACACAATTATCGGACAGGTCTATGACGCGTTCGTTGCATCTGACGTCAAGCTGACACTTATGGAAAAATTGCCAGATGATTATGAGATATACATCGTGACTGCTGCCGGAAGCAGTGAGGAAGTCATTAAAAAAGTTCCATTATATGAACTCGACAGGGAGATGGAGCTAAGTAATTTGACATCTGTTTATGTTCCACCTGTTGAAAATGAGCAAATTTTATACAAGGATTTTCTGAAGTTGCGTGGAATTATATCAGAACTGCGCGGTCCGAATGGGTGTCCTTGGGATAAGAAGCAGACTCATCAAACATTAAAAAAGTATTTGATTGAAGAATCGTATGAATTGCTAGAGGCGATTGATAACGATGATATCGATCATATGATTGAAGAGTTGGGAGATGTGCTGCTTCAAGTCATGCTGCATGCGCAGATTGGTGAGGATGAGGGCTATTTTACCATTGATGATGTAATTGAAGGCCTGTCTGCAAAAATGGTTCGCAGGCATCCTCATGTGTTCGGGGACAAAACAGCTGAAGATGAAGCTGAGGTCTTGAAAAACTGGCAGGAGATCAAGGAGCAGGAAAAGGGCGGTGCCGTAAAATCTATGCTGGAGGGAGCCGGCAAAGGGCTTCCGAATCTGCTTAAGGCATATGAGTTGCAAAAGGAAGCCGCTAAAGTAGGATTCGACTGGAAGACGGTGGCTCCGATCCTTGATAAGGTAAAGGAAGAAATCGAAGAACTTTCAGAAGAAATCACTGGAAATGGCATTCAGGAAGATATCCAGTTGGAGTACGGGGACCTATTGTTCGCGCTCGTCAACTTCGCAAGGCATTATGATATCAATCCTGAAGAGGCACTGAACAAGGCCAACCGGAAGTTCATGCGCCGCTTTGCCTATATCGAACAAAAAGCAGCAGAGAATGGCCGAAGTGTCGATGATTACACATTGGATGAATTGGATGCTTTCTGGGAGGAAGCGAAAACACAAGGTTTATAGGTAAAGGCTGTTTTCACATTGATTGTTGCTTTTCGAACACATACAGTAATCCGTATTATTAGAGGTTTTGGGCTCTTTTCAAAGATGCTCACTAAATGAACATGCGTAAGTAATCGCAAAAAACCCAGAAGCCGGTTTTTACTTTGAGTCTGGAAGCAACAAAAATTTATGTAAAGAGCGTAGGTAAATCAAACCAATAAGAAAAAAGGGGTTTAAATACGATGAGGCTGGATAAATTCTTAAAGGTATCAAGATTAATCAAGAGAAGAACATTGGCGAAGGAAGTATCCGACCAGGGAAGGATCTCCGTCAATGGTGTGCCTGCGAAAGCAAGTACGAATGTAAAAGCAGGTGATGAACTGGCAATCCGGTTCGGACAAAAGGTTGTTTCCGTGAAGATCGAAAGGATCCAGGAAACCTCACGCAAGGATGAGGCTGCAGAAATGTACACAATCCTTGGGGAAGAGCGAATTCCTGGAGATGATGAAGAGTAAGCTAAGCTTCCTGTGAAGGCTTGTTCTATTCTCCCTTATCCAATCATAAACATGTACAAAAGTGCATTATGATTGTGAGGGGTAATGATGAGCCAATACTATGAAACGAACCAGACAAAAAGTAATTTGCCAGACCACGATTTAGTGATGAGAGGCAGACGGACACTTGATATTACGGGAGTAAAGCAGGTTGAAAGCTTCGACAATGAAGAGTTTTTACTAGAGACTGTCATGGGATTCCTTGCGATCAAGGGCCAGAACCTCCAGATGAAAAACCTGGATGTCGACAAAGGCATTGTATCGATCAAGGGGAAAATCTTCGACCTGGTCTATCTTGATGACCAGCATGGGGAGAAAGCTAAAGGCTTCTTTAGCAAGTTATTCCGATGACATTGTCTACCCAATTTTTGACGATGCTCGCCATGATTGGGATGGGCAGCTTATTCGGAGCTTCACTTGATACCCATAATCGTTTTCTGAAAAGGTCAAAACGAAAGTCGTGGATTGTCTTTATCAATGACATTTTGTTTTGGGTGTTCCAGGGTCTGTCGATATTTTATGTCTTATTTTCAGTGAATATGGGAGAATTGCGTTTTTATATCTTCCTGGCATTGTTATGCGGCTTTGCAGCGTACCAGAGTCTTTTTAAAAATATGTATCTTAAGTTGCTTGAGCGGGCCATTGCCATCACAATCAACGTGTATGTGTTTATCGTGAAGGCGATCAGGATGCTTGTGATTAGGCCCCTCCAGTTTCTGGCTGCTACCGCCTTATCACTATTGCTTTTGACGGGAAGAGGCCTTTACGCTCTAGGAAAATGGTTTCTTGCCGTTTTACTATGGCTGTTAAACAGTTTCATTTGGAAACCAGTTAAGATTATATTCTTACTTTTTTGGAAACTTTTGCCGAAAACAGTTAAAAAAAGCGTCGAGAAGTTATATAATAAATTGGCAGGATTTCTAATTATAGTAAAGAACTATTCTACTAAGCCGATAAAATGGATAAAGAACTTTAAAAAATAAATTATAAGGAGGACTGCGGGGAATGGGTGTCATCAGGAAAAAGAACATAGCCAGGATTGAAAATCAATATGTACAGCAGCGTGAAAAAGCAGGTATTGCAGAATCTAGAAAGCGAAAACTGCTTTTCAGGCGCCTCGCAGTCTTTGCTCTCTTCGCATCGGTCATCTCTTATTTGATGATCTCAACGTACATTTCACAGTCTGCAGCCCTTGAAAAGAAGCAGGCGGAAAAGGAACAGCTTGAACAAAAATTAGCAAGCCTTCAAAAAAAGCAGGAGATTCTGGATGAGGAAATCGTCAAATTGAACGATGATGAATACATAGCAAAGCTTGCCCGCAAGGAATATTTCCTGTCCGAAAAGAATGAAATCATCTTCAACCTTCCCAAAGAGAAAATGGACTCCCAAGATTCGCCTTATTGACACTCTTTTTTGATATTCTGTATAATATAATGTAAGTTTGATTTTTTATATCTTTAAGGAGGCAAAACTTTTTTTATGTCAATCGAAGTAGGCAGCAAGCTACAGGGAAAGGTAACAGGTATTACAAATTTCGGGGCGTTTGTGGAACTGCCGGGAGGCTCAACTGGACTGGTTCATATCAGTGAGGTTGCAGACAACTATGTAAAAGACATTAATGACCACCTCAAAGTGGGCGACCAGGTTGAAGTAAAGGTTATCAATGTTGAAAAAGACGGTAAAATCGGTTTATCTATCAAGAAGGCTGTTGATAGGCCAGAACGACCTGCAAGACCAGAAAGATCTGAATCAAGACCTTACTCACAGCGTCCACGCGGCGGCGGCGGCAGAGGAAACGACAACCGCAATGCCCGTCCGGAAAATTTCGAATCAAAAATGGCGAAATTCTTGAAGGACAGCGAAGACCGCCTGTCCACTCTTAAACGCGCTACCGAATCTAAGCGCGGCGGAAGAGGAGCTAGAAGAGGGTAACTTGCTGCTAAGTGAATATATATAATAGCAGGAATCATGCTATACCAAGACAAGTCTTTTAAAGGGCTTGTCTTTTTGTTTTGTTTAGGGGCGCATTGCCCGAAAAATGGTATGAAAGTAAAATTGGGTAAAAGGAGAGTCGTTTCATTACCCGAAAAACAGTGCGAGAGTTAATTTGGGTAAAAGCAGAGTCGCTGCATTGCCCGAAAATGCGCTAGAAAGAAAAAAGGGTAAAAGTAAAGTCCTTGCAATGCCAGGAAATACATAAAAAACCTCGCTCCTTAAAAAGGAACGAGGTTTTTGTGTGATGACCCCTACGGGATTCGAACCCGTGTTACCGCCGTGAAAGGGCGGTGTCTTAACCGCTTGACCAAGGGGCCGTTATAATAATACAAGCTTCGGCGCCTAGCCCATCAACACTTGTCGGGACTGAACAGGGCGCTTACGCTTTTCTAATTGTCCAGCTTCGGCTCCTAGCTCCTCGAGTCGCTTCGGTCCGTCCGATGAAGTCAAAAAACGACTTCACCTGCCGGCCCTCCAGCGCTTGTCGGAGCTAAGCAGTCGCCTCCGCTTTTCGTTAGTAGCGGCGGAGGGGATCGAACCCCCGACCTTACGGGTATGAACCGTACGCTCTAGCCAGCTGAGCTACACCGCCATATTGATAATGTGTTTTGAGGCACAAGAAATATAATACATAGATATTAAAATAGTGTCAATGGATTTTTAAAGAAAAGAAGAAAATATTAATAGGTAAATTTTAGCGGAGTTTGGAGGGCTGCCTAAAATAATCCGTGGTATTTCGAGTTTTCGGGGAAATGCGTCGAACGAAACTTTAATGCTTGTCCTGATTTTTGACAAACTTCTGGATTGCTCCCTTTTATAATAATCAGCAACGATAAAAAAACGGGGAGTGTATTAAATGCAAAAGGTAGAAAGGAACATGATGGAACCGATCGGTGAAGTTCATCTCGAGGAATCACGATTCAGGTTTGCAAAAGGCATGTCGAAGCTGCAATCCAAAATTGAAACCCTTTTCCTGAAAAAAGGCTATATTTTTCTGATCATTGGATTCTTGCTTGGCCGTGCCTTGATACTGGCGCAGTTGACCCCTTTTAGCCTTCCATTTTTTGCAGCGGTGTATCTTATCCGGAAAGACCGCGCACCTATTGCGCTGTTTGGGTTGGTTGCTGGAGCTGCAACATTGTCATTTACTGACGCCATCTTCACGTTTGGTTCTGTATTCTTATTTTTACTGTTATACAAACTGACGAAAAAATGGATCCAGAATTCTATGAAAGTGCTTCCGTTTTATATATTTTTTACTATTTTAATAGGCAAAATGTTGAAAGTTCTTATTTTGTCTGGAAATATCACTTTGTATGAAGGAATGATGACTGGGGTCGAAGCTGGTCTAGGCCTGGTGTTGACTTTCATCTTCATGCAAAGCATTCCATTGATGACAGCCAGCAAGCGCAAGCAATCATTGAAAACGGAGGAAATAGTCTGTTTGATTATCATGCTTGCTTCAGTAATGACAGGGACAATCGGTTGGACAATCTATGATTTGTCGGTAGAGCATGTAATGTCCCGGTATCTGGTACTCATATTTTCATTTGTTGCCGGTGCCACAGTGGGTTCCACAGTCGGAGTTGTAACAGGATTGATTTTCAGTCTCGCGAACGTGTCGAGTTTTTACCATATGAGCCTGCTCGCCTTCTCTGGTTTGCTTGGCGGCTTGCTAAAAGAGGGAAGGAAACCAGGGGTGGCACTTGGATTGTTCATCGCCACACTGTTAATCGGGATGTATGGCGAGGGCGGAGGCGCGCTCGGCCAGACGCTGACCGAATCAGCGGCGGCAGTCTTGCTGTTCTTTCTTACTCCTCAATCACTTACGTCGAAAATCGCCAAACATATACCAGGCACACCGGAGTATTCAGCTGAGCAGCAGCAATATATGAGAAAAATGAGAGATGTGACAGCACAGCGTGTCGTCCAGTTCTCAAATGTTTTTGAAGCGCTGTCGAAAAGCTTTTCTACACTTCAGGTGCAGGATGAAACGATTGAAACTGACCGCGATATGGATTATTTCTTGAGCAATGTCACAGAGAAAACGTGCCAGACATGCTTTAAGAAAGACCATTGCTGGACAAGGAACTTTAATACAACCTATGACTATATGAGTGAGATTATGCAAGAGATGGATCAAAATTCTGGTGCAGTGCCGCAAAAACTTTCCCGTGAATGGGACAAGCATTGCACTAGATCGAAAAAGGTAATGGAAATCATGCAGCAGCAGCTGACCTATTATCAGGCGAACAAGAAACTCAAGAAACAGGTCCAGGAAAGCAGGCGACTTGTTGCTGACCAATTGCTTGGTGTTTCAGAAGTAATGGGGGATTTCGCTAAGGAAATCCAGCGTGAACGCGAAAACCATTCGAAACAAGAAGAACAAATACTGGAGGCCCTCCAGGAGTTCGGCATCCATATCGAGAATGTGGAGATCTATAGTCTGGAACAAGGGAATGTGGAGATCTATAGTCTGGAACAAGGGAATGTGGATATTGACATGACGATTCCATACTGCCAGGGACATGGTGAATGTGAAAAGTTAATTGCACCAATGCTTTCCGATATCCTGAAAGAAAACATCGTTGTCAATTCAGAAGAATGTTCGACATTCCCGAATGGTTTTTGCCATGTGACATTCCGATCCGCGAAAGCCTATACTGTGTCTACAGGAGTGGCCCATGCGGCCAAGGATGGGGATCTCATATCAGGAGACAGTTATTCCACCATTGAGCTGAGCGGCGGAAAATACGCGATTGCCATCAGTGACGGAATGGGCAATGGAGAAAGAGCTCATTCTGAAAGCAGGGATACTTTATTACTGTTGCAGCAAATCCTGCAATCTGGCATTGAAGAAAAAGTAGCAATTAAGTCAGTGAATTCGATTTTATCGTTAAGGACAACTGATGAAATTTTCTCGACCCTCGATTTGGTCATGATTGACCTGCAAAATGCGTCTGCCCGATTCTTGAAAATCGGTTCGACGCCAAGCTTTATTAAGCGCGGCGGGAAAGTAATGAAGGTGCAGGCGAGCAATTTGCCGATGGGAATATTGCAGGAATTCGAGGTAGATGTTGTCGGCGAACAACTGAAGGCAGGGGACCTGCTGGTTATGATGAGCGATGGCGTATTCGAAGGCCCTAAGCATGTCGAAAACTATGATTTATGGATGAAACGGAAAATCAATGAGCTTCAGACAGAAGATCCGCAGGCAATTGCAGACTTGATCATGGAGGAAGTTATCCGTTCCCGAGAAGGTTCAATTGAGGATGACATGACTGTGGTTGTCGCAAAAATCGATCACAATATCCCAAAATGGGCTTCTATACCAGTGACCAATTATCAAAAGCGAGCTTAACGGCTTATTTTGCTCGATCTGCTAGTCCTTTATGTATAAAACCCCTCAGCTTCGTCAAAAATGGTAACAAATTTATCATAGGCTTCTTTCTTTTACTAGTTTGTAAAAAGTTGAGCCTGGAAGTGAGGGGATTGCATGAAAACAGGTACAATCAGGCAAATATTACTCATAACAGATGGCTGCTCAAACCAGGGTGAAGATCCAATTGCGATGGCTGCTCTGGCAAAGGAACAAGGAATTAGCGTTAACGTAATTGGTGTGATGGAACAGGATGTTATAGATGAACAGGGCATGACAGAGATCGAGGGGATTGCCATGTCAGGCGGCGGAGTCAGCCAGATTGTATACGCACAGCAGCTTTCCCAGACAGTCCAGATGGTGACAAGGAAAGCGATGACCCAGACTCTTCAGGGAGTAGTGAACAAGGAACTTCAGCAGATCCTTGGCGGCGGCCGAACAGTGGAAGACCTTCCGCCGGAGCAGCGAGGCGAAGTGATGGAGGTCGTGGATGAGCTTGGGGAAACAGTCGAGCTTGATGTGTTGATTCTTGTCGATACAAGCGCAAGTATGAAGCACAAGCTTCCTACAGTAAAAGAAGCCCTTCTGGACTTGAGTTTAAGCCTGAATGCGAGGTCAGGGGATAATCGTTTTGCTGTATTTGTATTTCCCGGGAAAAGAAATGATGTCGAAAAATTGCTGGATTGGACCCCAAAGCTTGAGTCGCTCACGAGTATTTTTGCCAAGCTGACGACTGGAGGCATTACGCCAACAGGCCCTGCCATTCGCGAAGCACTTTCCCATTTCAATAAAAAACGATCTTTAAGGAGCCTATTGTCCGGTGATGATGAATCCTTCTTTGAAGAATCTGTGTAAGGTCATTCCTGGTACGATCATCGAAGGGAAATGGCATCATAATCGATATACAATCATTAAAGAGCTTGGTTTTGGGGCGAATGGGATTGTTTATCTGGCTAGATACAACAATAAACAAGTAGCATTGAAAATGAGTGACAATGGAATGTCGATCACTTCTGAGGTCAATGTGTTGAAATCTTTTGCCAAGGTCCAGGGATCTGCCCTCGGGCCTTCTTTGCTGGATGTAGATGATTGGGAACGTCCCGGCAAAAAAGTCAGCTTTTATGCGATGGAATTCATTAAAGGGCCAGATTTCCTCGCTTTCCTGCAGCAAAAAGGACCGGACTGGACTGGCGTGATGATACTCCAGCTGCTTGCCGATTTGCAGCTGCTCCATGAAAATGGCTGGGTATTTGGCGATTTGAAGCCGGAAAATTTGATTGTGACTGGCCCCCCGGCAAGAATTCGTTGCATAGATGTCGGCGGTACGACGATGCAAGGCAGGTCGATTAAAGAGTTCACTGAATTCTTCGACCGGGGCTATTGGGGGCTGGGCAGCAGGAAAGCAGAACCAGGATATGATTTGTTCGCTGTCGGTATGATCATGGTCAACACGGCATATCCGAAAAGGTTTACGAAAAAGTCGGGCGGAATAGGCGAAATCATGGATAAAGTGAAACATAGCCGGGAATTGAAGAATTATGAAAAGGTAATCTATAACGCGCTTACCGGTAACTATCAATCAGCCATGGAGATGAGGTCTGATCTGTTGCAGGTCCATCAGCCAGGTTCAGCATCGAAGAAAAGTACCGTACAGTATAAGGCAGTGCCTCAAAAGCAAGCACAACAACATATACATCCAAGTCCATCCAGGGCAAAATCAAGTTCAGCTGGCCGACAAACGAGGAAGGGATACAATAAGAAAAAGAAAAAATCCTCGACCCTTGAAACATTCACCATCATTCTGATTATTTCTTTATTATATTTTTTCTATATTTATAGCCAGATTACCTGATTTTTTGAAACCTTTTGCCGCTACATCCGTACATAAGGGATACAGCTCTGTTTTTTGAAAAAAGAAGGTTAAAAGTGTTAAGCTGAAAAATAATAAACTTGGTTATTTAGAAGATTAATGGTTTGCCGGCATGGGTATAGTCTTAAACCGGCAATGCCAGTAAGGAAGAACAAGATGATTGAAAAAAAGGTAAATGCCTTTCTTGAAAGGTATGGTTTTCAGCTGAATAACATTTCCATTGCAGTTGGGGTTTCTGGGGGTCCGGACTCGCTCGCACTGCTCCACTTTTTATCAGAGCAGCGGGAACGGAATTCCCTGAAGATTGTGGCTGTCCACGTGGACCATATGTTCCGTGGTGATGAGTCTTATCAGGATGCCCTGTTTGTAAAAGATTTTTGTGGAAAAAGGGATATTCCTTTTGAGATGAAAAGAATTGATGTGCCGGCCTATATGCACGAGACAGGGCTAAGCTCCCAGCAGGCTGCCCGCGCGTGCCGATACAGCTTTTTCGAGCAAGTTATGGAAAAGCATCAGCTTCAGTACCTTGCATTGGGTCATCATGGCGATGACCAGGTAGAAACGGTATTGATGAGGCTTACCAGGGGAAGTTCCGGGAAAGCCAGGGCAGGGATGCCTTTTTCGCGGCAATTTGGTCCGTTCACGATTTTTAGGCCATTTTTATGCCTGACAAAAGAGGAGTTGGAAGAATATTGCTCTGTAAATCTTTTAGAACCAAGAATTGACCCCAGCAATGAGAAGGCATACTATAGCAGGAATCGTTTCAGAAAAACCGTTCTCCCTTTTTTAAAAGAAGAGAATCCGGCGGTCCATGAGCACTTCCAGCGTTTTAGCGAGGAACTGCAGATGGATGAAGATTATCTTATTGAATTAACAAGCGAAGAATTGAATAAAGTAATGAAGAAAGAGGACAAAAGGATAAGTATTAGTATTAGTTCCTTTCAGGAAATGCCAATGCCTTTACAAAGAAGAGGGATTAAACTAATATTAAATTATCTTTACAATGATCGACCTGCTTCTCTTTCCGCTATACATATTGAAAAGATTTTTTCAATAATTCGCAATCCCCATCCATCTGGAACTCTTGATTTCCCCAGCGGTTTAAGAATCATACGATCGTATGGAAATTGCCACTTCGAATTGGATCCGCCAGAAAGGCAAAGCTATCGCTTCGAATTATCCGGGCCAGATCAGCTGAGATTGCCAAATGGTGGGGTCATTGATGCTCAATTGCTCAATGGTGCTCATGACAGGGGAATTTCCAATGATTGTTTTATCGTTGACCTGGAGCAAACAGGAACTCCTTTGATCATCCGGACAAGGCGAAATGGCGACCGGATATCATTGAAGGGGATGACGGGTTCAAAAAAGGTAAAGGATATTTTCATCGATATGAAAATTCCATTAGCCCAAAGAGATGAATGGCCGATTGTCACAGACAGGGAAGACAGGATTCTTTGGCTTCCAGGCCTGAAAAAAGCGAACCATGAATCAACAGAAGGAAACAGGTTATTACTATTAACTTATATAAAGTATTGATATCTTCCAGGGGGCACAAGGATCATGATGAAAAATGATATTGAAAAGGTATTGTTTACAGAAGAGGAAATCCAGGAAAAGACCAGGCGGTTGGCTGCTCAATTAACTGACGAGTACAAGGATCGCTTTCCGCTGGCAATTGGTGTTTTAAAAGGTGCAATGCCATTCATGGGCGACCTGCTAAAACGCATGGATACGTATCTTGAGATGGACTTCATGGATGTTTCCAGCTATGGAAATGCCATGGTATCTTCCGGAGAGGTGAAAATCCTAAAGGACCTCGATACTTCAGTAGAAGGAAGAGACATCCTGATCATCGAGGACATCATCGACAGCGGTTTGACTCTCAGCTATCTAGTTGAGCTATTCAAATACCGTAAGGCAAAATCAATCAAAATCGTCACTCTTCTTGATAAACCAACAGGAAGAAAAGCCGATATTACAGCCGACTATGTTGGATTCATCGTTCCTGATGAGTTTGTTGTCGGATATGGCCTTGATTATGCGGAAAAATACCGTAACCTGCCATATATCGGTGTTCTGAAGCCAGAAGTATATTCAAATTAATACGGTTACAATTTAGTGAATGAAATTTCACATTTCGGGTAAGAAGCAAATATTCTGAATGTTAATTTCTTGTATTAGCATAAATTGCTATGATACTATTTAGTATAGTTTGTCTACCGTGGGAGGAGGTAAGGGATGAATCGGATCTTCCGTAATACCATCTTTTATTTATTGATATTTTTAGTCATTATCGGAGTTGTGAGTTTCTTTAATGGCAATAACCAGCCAACAGAACCAATCTCTTACGATGAATTCATGCAGAAACTAGAGGCAGGCAATGTTGAAGGTGATTTGACGCTGCAGCCTGAACGTGGTGTGTATGAAGTAAGAGGCCAGTTGGAAGGTCAGGAAGAAGGAAAAGGCTTCATCACATATGTCTGGAACAATCCAGAGACTCTTAACAGAATCGAACAAGCAGCTGAAGCTGCAAATGTAGAGATTTTGCCTGCTAAGGAAACAAGTGGGTGGGTGACGTTCTTTACGTCCATCATTCCGTTTATCATCATTTTCATTCTGTTCTTCTTCTTGCTGAACCAGGCTCAGGGCGGTGGAAGCCGTGTCATGAACTTCGGCAAGAGCAAAGCGAAGCTTTATAACGAAGAAAAGAAGAAAGTCCGCTTCAAGGATGTCGCGGGCGCAGATGAAGAAAAGCAAGAGCTTGTCGAGGTTGTTGAATTCCTGAAAGACCCTCGCAAGTTTGCTGACCTTGGGGCACGTATTCCAAAAGGAATCCTTTTGGTAGGACCCCCGGGTACAGGTAAGACTTTGCTTGCCCGTGCTGTTGCAGGGGAAGCTGGAGTGCCGTTCTTCTCAATCAGTGGTTCCGACTTCGTAGAAATGTTTGTCGGTGTCGGTGCATCACGTGTACGTGATTTATTCGAAACAGCTAAAAAGAATGCTCCATGTATCATATTCATAGATGAAATTGATGCAGTCGGCCGCCAGCGTGGCGCTGGTCTTGGCGGAGGACATGATGAGCGTGAACAGACACTTAACCAGTTGCTTGTAGAAATGGACGGATTCGGTGCCAACGAAGGGATCATCATCGTAGCCGCTACCAACCGCCCTGATATCCTTGACCCAGCATTGCTGCGTCCAGGACGTTTTGACCGTCAGATCACAGTAGACCGTCCTGATGTTGCAGGCCGTGAAGCTGTATTGAAGGTACATGCTAGAAATAAGCCACTTGATGAGTCGGTTAACTTGAAAAGTATTGCGTCTCGTACTCCAGGTTTCTCTGGAGCGGATCTTGAAAACTTATTGAACGAAGCTGCGCTTGTTGCAGCCAGGAGAGATAAGAAGAAGATAGACATGGAAGATCTTGATGAAGCAACAGATCGCATCATAGCCGGTCCTGCCAAGAAAAATCGTGTCATCTCCAAAAAGGAAAGAAATATCGTTGCGTTCCATGAAGCTGGCCATACCGTCATCGGAGTTGTACTTGATGAAGCTGAAATGGTCCACAAGGTAACGATTGTTCCTCGCGGACAGGCAGGCGGTTATGCTGTCATGCTTCCAAAGGAAGACCGTTACTTCATGACTAAACCAGAGCTTTTGGATAAAATCACTGGACTCCTTGGCGGCCGTGTAGCTGAAGAAATCGTCTTTGGTGAAGTAAGCACAGGTGCACACAATGACTTCCAGCGTGCGACAGGCATTGCGAGAAGAATGGTTACTGAATTCGGTATGAGTGATAAGCTCGGACCAATGCAGTTTGGCCAGGCACAGGGCCAAGTATTCTTAGGCCGTGACCTGAACAATGAGCAGAACTACTCTGACAAGATCGCCTATGAAATCGACATTGAAATCCAGACAATCATTAAGGAAAGTTATGCAAGAGCGAAAAAACTGCTAACAGAGAATCGTGATAAGCTTGATATAATTGCGAACACATTGTTAGAGGTTGAAACCCTTGATGCAGAACAAATCAAGCATCTGGTCGACCATGGCCGTCTGCCTGAACGTAAAGTAGTCAGTGTTGAAAATGACGACATGAAAGTAACGATCAATAAGAAAAAAGATGAGATGCCGGCAATCGAAGAGACTGATAAGAAAGTTGACTCAGTCATCGAAGATCCAAAGGCTATCGATGAAAATCCAAAAGAATAGAATTCAGAAGCAGGTGCTCTTAGCGGGGCACCTGTTTGTTTTTCCGCTGACCAAGGCGCTTACGCTTTTCTTGTCTAGCTCCAGCGCCTAGCCCCTCGAGACGCTTCGGTCCTGCCAATGAAGTCAAAGAAAGACTTCACTGTCAGGCCCTCCAGCGCTTGTCGGGGCTGACCAAGGCGCTTACGCTTTTCTTGTCTAGCTCCAGCGCCTAGCCCCTCGAGACGCTTGTCCAGTGTCGCCTCCTAGAAACTCCGAAACTTCAACTCCGCCGGCAGAAGCAAAAAGCGCTTCTTTGTCGGAGTCTCCAGTTTCTCCGTTTCTCGACAGTCGGCTATACATTTCAATTTCGGTCCTGCCAATGAAGTCAAAGGACGACTTCACTGTCAGGCCCTCCAGCGCTTGTCGGGGCTGACCAAGGCGCTTACGCTTTTCGGTCGACTTTATTTAGTGAATTTCTGGCGATTATGATATGATATTTTCAGTATTGATACAGAAAACTATAAATAAGTTGGTGAATAGCTTGATTTTTGTTTTTGACGTCGGGAATACAAATATCGTGTTAGGTGTTTATGATAAAGAAGAGTTGAAGCACCATTGGAGAATAGAAACGAACCGTCATAGAACGGAAGATGAATTTGGCATGATCGTCAAAAATCTGTTTGACCATGTTGATCTTTCTTTTTCAGATATTGATGGAATCATTATATCGTCTGTCGTTCCGCCAATCATGTTCTCACTTGAGCGAATGTGCCAGAAGTACTTCCACCACAAGCCGTTGGTTGTCGGCCCTGGCATTAAGACAGGACTGGACATAAAATATGAAAATCCAAGGGAAGTCGGTGCGGACCGTATTGTAAATGCGGTTGCAGCTATCCATGAATATGGAAGCCCGCTGGTCATTGTCGACTTTGGTACAGCTACAACATACTGCTATATCAATGAGCATAATCAATATATGGGTGGAGCGATCGCTCCAGGGATTGGCATCTCCACGGAGGCCCTTTATTCAAGGGCTGCCAAGCTTCCGCGAATTGAAATCAGCAGACCGGATGACGTGGTTGGAAAGAATACAGTTTCAGCCATGCAAGCAGGCATCCTCTATGGATATGTTGGACAAGTAGAGGGAATAGTTAAACGGATGAAAGATAAGAGTAAAGTCCCTCCTAAGGTGATTGCGACAGGCGGATTGGCAAACTTAATCGCCCAGGAATCAAATGTCATTGATGCCGTGGATCCATTTTTAACGTTAAAGGGATTGCAGCTTATCTATAAGCGAAATATCGAAAAGCACAATTAAGCTTCCTTAAGAGAGGATGCATACAATTTCACAGCACGAAGGGAGTAGAAAAATGAGTGATTATTTAGTAAGAGCACTTGCTTTTGACGGACAGGTCAGAGCGTATGCAGCAAAAACGACGGAAACAGTTGGGGAGGCACAAAGCCGCCACTATACATGGCCTGTAGCATCTGCCGCACTTGGCCGGACAATGACAGCAGGTGTGATGATGGGTGCAATGCTCAAGGGCGATAATAAATTGACAATCAAGATCGAAGGTGGAGGTCCACTTGGACTCATTCTTGTGGACAGCAATGCTCAAGGTCAGGTTAGGGGTTATGTATCAAACCCACATGTCCACTTCGATTTGAACGAGCACGGCAAGCTTGATGTAAGACAAGGCGTCGGTACGGACGGAACACTTACAGTCGTGAAGGACATAGGTTTACGCGATTATTTTACAGGACAAGTGCCGATTGTATCAGGTGAGCTTGGAGAGGACTTCACTTATTACTTTGCAACATCTGAACAGGTCAATTCTTCGGTTGGTGTCGGTGTACTAGTTAATCCTGACAACTCAATCAAAGCAGCGGGCGGATTCATCATCCAGCTGATGCCTGGGACAACAGAAGAAACCATTACAGCAATCGAACAGCGATTGCAATCCATCCCTCCGGTATCAAAGCTGATTGAAAAAGGGTTATCTCCTGAAGAGTTGCTGGAAGAATTACTTGGAAAAGAGAATGTTAAAGTCCTTGACACAATGCCAGTAAATTTTGAGTGCAATTGCTCTAAGGACCGATTTAGCACTGCGCTGATCAGCCTTGGCACAGAAGAAATCCGGGATATGATCGAGACAGAGGGGCAGGCAGAAGCACATTGCCATTTCTGCAACGAAAAGTACATGTTCACAAAAGAAGAACTGGAAGAGATAGAGAAGGAAGCGAAATAAGCGATATCTGGGGGAAGAGAAGTGGAGAAAAAGCAGCTTTGGTACATTATTGCCGGGTTAGCCATTTTGAACGCGATAACTCTTGTGATGCTGATAGCCAAGCCTGCTATCCTCGAAGGAAACAAGGAAACTGTGGCGGAGATTGGCAAGGAGTC
Source organism: Mesobacillus selenatarsenatis SF-1 (assembly GCF_000813125.1). Lineage (GTDB taxonomy): Bacteria > Bacillota > Bacilli > Bacillales > Cytobacillaceae > Mesobacillus > Mesobacillus selenatarsenatis. The sequence continues at coordinate 9,887 of NZ_BASE01000003.1, read as the reverse complement.
AATCACCCGCCAGGAGTGGCTGACTGAGCTTGAAGAAAGGTACGGGCAAGAAACGCTTAGGGACCTGATTGACCAGGCGGTTGTCAAACAAATGGCCGATGAATATAACATCAAAGTGTCTGACGAGGCCGTAGAGCGTGAATTGACAATTTATAAAGCCATGTATTCTTCAGCTGGCAACGAGCCAAAAAGCGAAGAAAGTTGGAAGCAGCAAATTAAATACAGTCTGCTGCTTGAAGAACTTTTAACTAAGGATGTTAAAGTATCGGAAGAGGATATGAAGTCCTTTTATGAACAGAATAATAGCCTTTTTGACATACCTGCATCCTACCATCTGTCGCAAATAGTCGTCGAAACGAACAAGGAAGCTGAATCAGCGGTGAAAGAGCTGAAGGATGGTTCTAGCTTCACTGCTCTGGCGATGGAGCGTTCGATCGATGAGTTTTCGGCGAATGAAGGAGGAGACATCGGCTTTGTTACGGAAGAAGATGAGCTCGTTTCCCCTGAGGTAGTTCATGCAGCGAAATCGCTGAAGTCCGGAGAGTGGACAGGACCTGTAAAAGTGGAAAACGGTTATGCTATTGTTTATCTTCATGAAAAACTTGAAGGGAAGAAATATGCCTACAGCGATGTAAAGAACCAGATTCGCCGGCAGATTGCTCTTGAACAAATGGACATTCCTGTTTCTGCACGGGCGTTTTGGAATGATGCGGAAGTAAGCTGGTTTTATGGAGACAAAGAGAAGAAATAACGAACGAAGCACTGGTGAACTGAACCGGTGCTTTTCTTGTTTAGAGAAATTCAAAATAGGATAGTTTAAAAAGGGTGATGCTCTTTTCGATGATGCTTTTGAATCGGGTAGGATGATTGTGAAAGCAACATTGTACGAAAAGGGCCTAGGCAAAAGACTGATTTTTGTTGATGTCGAAGCATACTGATTGACATAGACTTAAAGTATTGGTAAATTTTAATAAAACCAATTAAAATAGTCGGATTAAGGGGTGGGTAATTTGGTACGTATTGCAAATTCAATTACAGAGTTGATCGGCCAGACACCAATTGTGAAGCTGAACGGACTTGGTGATGACCAAAGTGCGGATATTTATTTGAAGCTTGAATACATGAACCCGGGCAGCAGCGTCAAGGATCGTATCGCTTTGGCGATGATTGAGGATGCTGAGGCAAAAGGAGCCCTGAAACAAGGGGATACAATCATCGAACCAACGAGTGGAAATACTGGAATCGGACTGGCGATGGTAGCAGCAGCCAAAGGCTACAAAGCAATTCTCGTCATGCCGGAGACAATGAGTATGGAGCGTAGAAATCTGCTTCGTGCTTATGGAGCGGACCTTGTATTGACTCCTGGCCCTGAAGGAATGGGTGGCGCGATCCGCAAAGCTGAGGAACTAGCAAAGGAAAATGGTTACTTCATGCCTCAGCAGTTCGAGAATGAATCTAACCCTTCTGTACATGAAAGAACGACTGGACCGGAAATTGTCGAGCAGATGGGTGATCAACTGGATGCATTCATCGCAGGTATTGGCACGGGCGGAACGATCACAGGAGCAGGGAAAGTCCTTCGTGAAAAATACAAGAATATCAAGATTATCGCTGTTGAGCCAACAGATTCCCCGGTATTATCCGGCGGAAAACCAGGACCGCACAAGATCCAGGGAATTGGTGCAGGATTCGTTCCTGGTGTACTTGATACAAATGTGTACGATGAAATCTTCAAGGTTGAAAATGAGCAGGCATTCGACTATGCCCGCCGCGCGGCAAAAGAAGCAGGAATCCTCGGCGGAATCTCTTCAGGTGCAGCCATTTATGCAGCATTGGAAACAGCGAAAAAGCTCGGCAAAGGCAAAAAGGTGCTTGCAGTCATCCCAAGTAACGGAGAACGCTACCTGAGCACACCACTTTACCAATTCGAAGACTGATTATATTTTAGAGGCAGGCTAATCTAGCTTGCCTCTTTTCCTTCTTCAGAAAAAATCCTGCAAAATCGACAATTTTTCGAAAAAACCATTATTTTAAAAATGAAAGCGCGCCCTTCATCATGTATGATGTATTAAGAGAAAAAAATAGGGGTGAAAAGCTTGCCGCACTATAGCATTCAATCAAAAATGATTCCTTATACAGCTTCACGTTTTTTTCATCAATATGATCATATTGCACAACAATATAAAGAGCATGTCATCCTCGAAAGCGGGAGAGGCGGGCGCTACAGTATCGCCGCATTCAATCCTGATATTATTTTTTCGGGTAAAAATAATAAACTGACAATCACAAAGGGTGGTTCGTCAAGTACGCTGGAGGGCAATCCTCTTGAGTTATTGAAGAATCAAATGGAAAAGTATCAGGTGCCTGAAGCAGAAGGCTTACCGGATTTCCAGGGCGGCGCAATCGGCTATCTGAGCTATGATTATGCCCGTTATATCGAAAAGCTTCCAGCAATGGCTAAGGACGATTCCGAAATTCCGGAGGTCTACTTCCAGCTATTCAAGGAATGGTTTGTTTTTGACCATCAGACAGAGAAGCTATGGCTAATGGCTCTATCGGAAAAAGGACGGGAAAAGCAGGCGGAGGACAAGCTTTCAGATTGGAAAGACAGGTGGGACACTGAAGTTCCGGAAGTTTTTGCCGAAGCAAAGCCTGCCCGTGATGATCTGCAAGTATCGATGGATGAAGCTGAATTCATCGAGGCAGTTGAGAAGGTGAAGCAATACATAGCGCAGGGGGACGTCTTCCAGGTAAATCTATCTGTCAGGCAGTCCAAGCCGATCGAGACCGAAGCGCTAGAAGTATACCGGCAGCTGCGCAAGCTGAACCCATCTCCATATATGGGTTACCTGCATACACAAGACTTCCAGCTCGTCAGCGGTTCCCCTGAACTTTTAGCAAAAGTAAAAGGTTCGGAGGTCAGCACAAGGCCGATTGCCGGCACGAGATCGAGGGGCAGGACAGATGAAGAAGATTTGCAGCTTGCCAATGAGCTGATCAACAATGAAAAAGAGCGCGCAGAACACGTCATGCTTGTAGACCTTGAAAGGAATGACCTCGGCAGGGTGTGCAAGTTCGGTACTGTCGAAGTCAATGAGTTCATGGTCATTGAAAAGTACTCGCATGTCATGCATATCGTTTCAAATGTCCGGGGAGAGCTGGCAGAGGGCGAGACCTGGTTCAATGTTGTCAATGCAACCTTCCCTGGCGGCACGATTACCGGTGCCCCGAAGGTAAGGACAATGGAAATCATAGAAGAGCTTGAGCCGGTGAGACGCGGGCCTTATACCGGATCGCTTGGATGGTTCGGTTTTAACGGCAATATGGAACTGAACATCATTATCCGGACGATGCTGGTCAAGGATGGGATGGCTCATGTTCAGGCAGGAGCAGGAGTCGTCATCGACTCCATCCCTGCCAATGAATATAAAGAATCATTAAAGAAAGCAATTGCTCTTTGGAAGGCGAAAGAGCTTGCGGAGGGTAGAGCATGATTTTGATGATTGATAATTATGATTCATTCACATATAATCTCGTTCAGTATTTGGGTGAAATGGGCGAAGAGCTTAATGTCATCCGCAATGATCAGACGTCCATTCAGGGCATTGCGGAGCTTGACCCGCAGTTCTTGATGATCTCACCTGGGCCGTGCAGCCCGAATGAAGCAGGCATCAGCCTGGAAGCGATCAAGAATTTTTCAGGCAAAACGCCGATTTTCGGTGTTTGTCTGGGCCATCAGTCTATCGCCCAGGTATTTGGCGGTGACGTGGTCCGTGCGGAGCGGCTCATGCATGGCAAAACTTCTTTGGTCTATCATGATGGCAAGACGATTTTTGAAGGATTGGAAAATCCGTTCCCTGCGGCACGCTACCATTCGCTCATCGTAAAAAAAGAAACCCTTCCTGACTGCCTGGAGGTTTCAGCATGGACGGAGGAGGGCGAGATCATGGCGATCCGCCATAAAACGCTGCCTGTAGAAGGGGTCCAATTCCACCCGGAATCCATTTTAACGACGCCAGGAAAGCAACTGCTTCGCAATTTCATTGCCCATTACAAAACTGCTAAGGAAGTAAGTTTATAATGTTTGTATACAGTAATGGCCAGTTAGTCTCAAAGGATGAAATCACAATTTCCCCTTTTGACCACGGCTTTCTATACGGGTTGGGCGTGTTCGAAACGTTTAGGATCTACAATGGCCATCCTTTTTTGCTGGATGATCATATGGAGCGGCTGAATGCCAGTCTCCGTGTTTTGAATATCGAAGCTGAATTTACTCCGGAGGAAAGTGTTATGATCCTCGAAGGCTTATTAGCTAAAAATAATCTCAAGGATGCTTATATCCGCTTCAATGTTTCGGCTGGAAATGGCGAAATAGGCTTGCAGACAGAGAGTTACCGGGAGCCAAATGTGATCGTATTTGCGAAGCCGCTGCCGCCAGCTGGAGAGATGAGTGAGAAAAAGGCTGTTCTCCTGGACTTGAGGCGCAACACACCTGAGGGTGCAGAGCGGCTGAAATCCCACCATTATCTTAATAATGTGCTCGCCAAGCGTGAGGCAGGCCCTGCAATGGATACAGAAGGAATTTTCCTTACAGAGGAAGGGTTATTGGCCGAAGGAATTGTCTCGAATGTTTTCTGGTACAGGGATGGTGTCCTGTATACGCCTGCTGTCGAGACGGGAATTTTGAATGGAATCACCCGCAGGTTCGTCATCGCGCTTGCCCGCAACGCGGGCATCGAGGTTCGTGAAGGCTTATACAAAAAGGAAGAAGCTGAAGCAGCTGATGAATTGTTCCTGACTAATTCGATTCAGGAAATCGTCCCGGTTACAGATTTTTCAGGAAAAAGCTTTCCCGGGAAATCAGGAGAGCTGGCGAGCAGACTGTTTGGCAAATATGCAGCTAACCGGGAAACGCTATGGAGCAGAACGAAATTGGATGGAGGAGCTCATACATGAATACCGTGATAAAAGCCGGTCCTTATACACTGGACTTCACCAATAAAACACTGATTATGGGAATATTGAACGTCACGCCTGATTCTTTTTCAGACGGCGGGAAATACAATCACCTTGATCATGCTGTCTTACATGCTAAACAAATGATCGCCGACGGAGCGGATATTCTTGACATCGGAGGCGAATCAACAAGACCGGGACATGAACGGATCTCCGATGAAGAGGAGATTGGCAGGGTGGTACCGGCGATTGAGGCCATTTCGAAAGAAGTTCAGGTACCAATCTCCATCGATACATATAAATCAAAGGTTGCCAAAAGTGCCGTCGATGCTGGAGCAGCCATTATCAATGATATTTGGGGAGCGAAGGAGGACCCGGAAATTGCCGATGTCGCCGCAGAAACCGGAGTACCGATTATCCTGATGCACAATCGGAACGACCGCAATTATACAAACTTCATTCGTGACGTGCTGAATGATTTATATGAAAGCATTACAATCGCGAAAAAAGCAGGGGTAAGCGACGAGCAAATCATCCTTGACCCAGGCATCGGCTTTGCGAAAGACCTAAAGGAAAACCTTGAGATGATGCGTCACCTTGATACGCTTGTGTCTTTAGGATATCCCGTCCTCCTTGGCACATCGAAAAAGTCAATGATCGGCGGCGTACTGGATTTGCCTGTTACGGAAAGAACAGAAGGTACGGGAGCGACTGTGTGTTACGGAATCCAGAAAGGCTGCCAGATTGTCCGGATCCATGATGTGAAAGAGATGGCGCGGATGGCGAAGATGATGGACGCGATGATGGGAAAGGGTGAATACAATGGATAAAATATATGTGACCCAAATGGAGTTTTACGGCTACCACGGTGTTTTTCCTGAAGAAACAAGGTTAGGCCAGCGTTTTGCGGTAGATTTAACGGTGGAACTGGATCTTTCAAAAGCAGGAAAAAGCGATGATCTTAATGAGTCAATTAACTATGCGGATTTATATATGGTCTGCAAGGATATCGTTGAAGGCCAGCCAGTTAAGCTTGTAGAAGCGATTGCTGAAAGAATTGCCGGGACGATCCTTGAACGTTTTTCTCTGGTGGAAGCATGCCACGTAAAAGTCATTAAGCCGGACCCGCCGATACCTGGCCATTACAAATCAGTCGCAGTTGAGATCACAAGGAGCAGATGACAGTGGAAAACAACGCATATATTGCACTAGGGTCCAATATGGGTGACCGCTTTGGGTATTTGACCCAGGCAATCATCCTCCTTGAAAGCCATGAAAACATCACAGTGGTAAATACTTCTTCCGTCTATGAAACCGACCCGGTAGGCTACACTGAACAGGATCAATTTTTAAACATGGCAATCCAGGTAAAGACGAGCTTAGAACCGGTTAAACTTCTGGATACCTGCCTTGAAATCGAATTGAAGCTTGGGAGAAAAAGGGAAATAAAATGGGGGCCCAGAACGTTAGACCTTGACATTTTGCTATATAATCAAGAAAATATTGAAACAGAGAAGCTTACAATTCCGCACCCTCGGATGAGCGAACGCGCGTTTGTAATTCTTCCATTGCTTGAAATGGACCCAAACCTCACGCTCCCATCGATGAAGGAGCCGCTGAAAAACTGTTTACTAAGTATACCGGATAGAGAAGGAGTACGAATATGGAAGCAGAAAAATGGGGAAGGCGTATTCGCGCTTATCGAAAACTAAAGGGTTATACGCAGGAAAGCTTCGCAAAAGAGCTAGGTGTTTCGGTCTCCATCCTGGGAGAAATCGAACGCGGCAACAGAATGCCTGATGAAAGACTGATTATCAGGATCGCTGAAGTCCTCGGTGTCGGATTAGATGAATTAACCCCACAGTAGGTTTGATATATTAATAGGACCATAAGGAGGAATGACATGCTCAAGATTGGCGATATTGAAATGAAAAACCAGGTCGTCCTCGCACCAATGGCCGGCATTTGTAACTCGGCATTCCGCCTGACGGTCAAAGAATTCGGCGCTGGACTTGTATGTGCCGAAATGGTCAGCGACAAAGGAATTGTTTCTCAAAACGACAGGACTCTCGATATGTTATTTATAGATGAACGTGAAAAGCCGCTCAGCCTTCAGATTTTTGGCGGTGAAAGAGAAACACTTGTGCAGGCAGCGCAATACGTAGATAAAAATACGAATGCAGATATCATTGATATCAACATGGGATGCCCGGTGCCGAAGATTACGAAATGTGATGCAGGTGCGAAGTGGCTGCTAGACCCAAACAAAATCTATGAGATGGTATCGGCGGTTGTTGATGCGGTAGAAAAGCCTGTAACGGTAAAAATGCGCATGGGCTGGGATGAGGATCATATTTTTGCCATCGAGAATGCGCAAGCTGTAGAACGTGCTGGTGGTAAGGCAGTTGCTCTTCACGGCCGTACACGTGTTCAAATGTATGAAGGAATAGCGAATTGGGATATTATCCGTGATGTTAAGCAGGCTGTAAACATTCCTGTAATCGGCAACGGGGATGTCCAGACTCCTCAGGATGCCAAGAGAATGCTTGACGAGACAGGCGTAGACGGAGTTATGATCGGTCGTGCTGCTCTAGGGAACCCATGGATGATCTACCGTACTGTAAAATATCTAGAAACAGGCGAATTAATGGGTGAACCAAATGCACGCGAAAAAATCGATGTCAGCATCCTGCACCTTGACCGCCTGATCGCTTTGAAAAACGAACATATCGCTGTACGCGAAATGCGAAAGCATGCTGCATGGTACCTTAAAGGCATTAGAGGCAACGCAATAGTCCGTAACGGAATCAATGAGTGCAACACAAGAGACGAGCTTGTCAGTTTGCTGACAAACTTTGCGGATGAAGTAGAAGCGAAAGAGCAAGAAGCGCACCAGGTTGGATAAAAATTGACATTAACCGCCACTTTTCCTATAATACCTTTATCCTTAAAAGTAACTGCCAGTGGTCAAACTGGCAGTTTTTATTCTATTTAGGCATGAAAAAAGAGATTTTTAATGTCTGAATACGTTTGTTTGTGTAAAATAATAAAAGTATCCACCAAACATAATCAGGATTACATAATAAATCTATTATATATATTGGAGTGAAAGCGATATGAGTCATGAAGAATTGAATGACCAGCTCAGAGTCAGAAGAGACAAAATGAGTTCATTGCGTGAAAAAGGAATGGATCCTTTCGGCAAAAGATTCGAACGCACTCATCTTACGGAAGAGCTGATTAGCGAATACGGTGAATTGGAAAAAGAAGATATTGAGGCAAAAAATGTATCGGTGAAAATAGCTGGACGTATCATGACGAAGCGTGGAAAAGGAAAAGCAGGTTTTGCTCATATCCAGGACCTCGCTGGCCAGATCCAGATCTATGTTCGCCAGGATGCAGTCGGCGAAGAGCAATATGAAGTTTTTGATTCAGCTGACCTCGGTGATATCATCGGTGTAGAAGGAACACTCTTCAAAACAAAGGTTGGCGAGCTTTCAATCAAAGCTCAAGACTTTGTGTTCCTGACGAAAGCACTTCGTCCGCTTCCGGAAAAATTTCATGGACTGAAGGATGTAGAGCAGCGATACCGTCAGCGTTATCTTGACCTGATTACCAGCAATGACAGCAAGACGACTTTCATCAACCGCAGCCGCATCATCCAATCGATGCGCCGCTATTTAGATGGACAAGGATATCTCGAAGTAGAAACGCCTTTAATGCACTCAATTGCTGGCGGAGCATCTGCGCGTCCGTTCATCACGCATCATAATGCACTAGATATGCAGTTATACATGAGAATCGCGATCGAGCTTCACTTGAAGCGTCTGATTGTCGGCGGTCTTGAAAAAGTATACGAAATCGGCCGTGTATTCCGTAATGAAGGTGTTTCGACAAGACATAACCCAGAATTCACAATGCTTGAACTATATGAAGCATATGCTGACTGGAGAGACATCATGTCACTTACTGAGAACATGGTTGCGCACATTGCTCAGGATGTTCTTGGTACAACAACTATCCAGTATGGCGAGTATGAAATCGATCTTAAGCCAGAGTGGAAGAGAGTCCATATGGTAGATGCGATCAAGGAATATACAGGAGTAGACTTCTGGCCGCGAATGAGCACGGAAGAAGCTCGTGCGCTTGCTAAGGAGCATGGAGTGGAAATCACTGAACATATGCAGTATGGCCACATCGTCAATGAATTCTTTGAGCAAAAGGTAGAAGAGCACCTGATTCAGCCGACATTCATTTACGGCCATCCGGTTGACATTTCTCCACTCGCGAAAAAGAATGACGAAGACCAACGCTTCACAGACCGTTTCGAATTGTTCATCGTAGCAAGGGAGCATGCGAACGCATTTACTGAGCTGAATGATCCAATCGACCAAAGAGAGCGTTTTGAAGCTCAGCTAAAAGAAAAAGAACAAGGAAATGACGAAGCGCACGAAATGGACGATGATTTCATCGAAGCGTTGGAATATGGAATGCCTCCAACAGGCGGACTTGGAATTGGTATCGACCGATTGGTTATGCTACTGACGAATTCCCCATCCATCAGGGATGTACTATTATTCCCATTGATGCGTCACCGTTAATAGATAGAAGGAAAGGCAAAACGGCACAGGGCGTTTTGCCTTTTTCTATTATTAATCTGGTCTAGGTCAGAGAGTTTACTCACCTACTCTTGTAAAAAAGAACAGTAACTTATACAGGCAGATTGACTACAGTAATATGAATTATCTTTCTTTTAATTCCGCGAATAAAAATAGCAAAAAGTTATTGCTATTGTAGAATAAAGGTGCTATATTTATATCTGTTGCTACGAGCTACTTAGTTAGCAACAAAGAAAATAAAAAAACTTATTGACATCGGGTTTTGAACCTGATAATATATAAGAGTTGCTTCTAACGGAGCAGCAAAACAAA
>NZ_BASE01000004.1 GCF_000813125.1 Mesobacillus selenatarsenatis SF-1 | reverse complement strand
CGGAAATGCTGCAACAACTGTTTTTCTGGATAATGTATCGATAACAGTGGATGGTTCCGGAAGTGAAGATCCAACAACCGACCAGCCTGGAGACAATGATGGTGAAGATCCATCTACTGACCAGCCTGGAGACAATGATGGTGAAGATTCATCAACCGACCAACCTGGTGACAATGATGGCGAGGGAAACTCTTTACCTGATACAGCTTCAAATATATATAATATACTTTTACTAGGCTTGCTCCTAATAGCAGCAGGTACAACATTCTACTTCAATAGGAAAAAGAAAGAAATAACAGAGTAGTTTAGAAGAAACACGAGACGGTTGTTGAGTCTCATTATCGAAGCGATATAGCATTCCAACTAGTTGAATACTATATCGCTGCTAAAAGGGCCTTATCCACAAAAGGATAAGGCTCTCATAATTATTCTGTGTTGATCTCCTTATTATCCTTCCCCTAGACTCTTTTAGCCCTATGCTTCTCGAATTAGCAAATATCTACTATTATTTGAACCGACCCTATGTCCAGTGAGTAAATTCAGGAATATATTCACAAGTATTATGCTTTATTCTTATAAATAAAGTTATTTTTACCTCGAGGAAAAATTTTAAAATTAAGTGGCTTGTTCCGAGACAATCCTTTGGTTTTTTAAAATATTAACCTATCCATAGTCTTAATTGAGGTATTTCCATTTATGGTACTACTTACCTTAATAACCTAGTATAATAGTCTTATATTGAATAACTTCCATTGCTCCAGCTATGTGCAGCCGTCCACATTGGAAAGCAAACCGTTTTTGGTCTGGGGAAATTCGATATCTATTTAAAACTTTAATTTTGGGCTAATATTTTGTTGTTTTATGTTATGAACTTTATGTTTGATAGTTTTCTATAAAATAATAAAAAATTTCAGGATAATGCCAGGTAGGGATTAATATGCAGTCAGTAAAGAATAAGGTTAGATTCTCGTTCTCTTTCATTCCCCAGGGGGCAAAAGTACGTTCAATTTCAGAAGGGGAAGAGGAATATCTTGCAATTAATGATTATCGTTTAGATAAACATTCGACTGTAGTAGTTGATGTTGGAAACAGATTGTGTGAGGGGATTATTGATCATCATCATTTGAAGGATGGTTTTGAATGGAATGGGAGAAGGCTTGTGAGTGCTTCAGGTTTATTATATGCCTTTCCAAGTCTTCTCTCCAATATATCCCCGGTTGCGGAAGAGGTAACAATTGTCGTGCATCAGGGGCCGGACTTTGACTGCTTCGTGTCTGCCTACCTTGCGATGCATTTTATTGAGCATGGAGAATTTCCTGAGCATGCAGACCTGCTTGTGGAGTATGCTGAGGAAATCGACAGCGGGAGATTAGGGATCCACTTGGAGCATCGGGTTACGCCCTATACCCTTAGTCTGGTTTTTCATAAAGTCATAGAAGAGAAGTTAAAACGAATTAATGCATTTTCGTATGATGTGCTCAATGCAAAGGTGATGGAAAAAGGGATTCACTTGGTGGAATACATTTTAGCCAGGTTCAAGGAGATGCTTCCGGGCGAAGTAGGCCTTGAAAGTCCTGTCTTGCTCCTGGAAGGCCATCCGTTTGCCGAGGAGGAGCAGGAGGTTGAGGCAGATTACAAACGGTATTGCGATGACCTTGAAGAACCAGGGAAATGTGAAAAAAGAAAGCTGCTTCTGCCTCACATCTCCGTTAAAGGGCACACGGAAGAAGTCGATGCGCTCTTCTGGAATTCTCAACCAACCTGTTCTCTGGATAAGTTATGGGCACGGGGGGATCTTAATTCACCAAGCGGGACTGGGTATGTGTTCACGTTCATTCCCAGGGAAAGTTTGCCTATCGAAGAAAATTGGTTTGAATTTTTCAAGGAAAAGCCAGAAGTGGTTCCGAAACGTAATCGCGCGATCATTGCAGTTAATGGAACTAGCTCCGTATGTCTCAGGGATCTAGGAAGGCATCTTGAGCTGGCTGAGCGAAAGAAAGAAGCTCTGCTGTTTGGCGATAATGCTGGGAAATGGCGCAGCAGGGAAACTAAGCGTTATCCCGATGAGTGGGCTGACAGTGATAATCCCTGGTATGATGGCCGTGATAAGGCCTCACAGATTGTCGATGCACCTAGTACTGTATTGAGCCTGCTCAGTATACAGGAAATGAAGAAAATCGTTCTTCTATATGCCCAGCCAAGGGCCAAAGAGAATTTTAACAAGATAGCATTTCCTTTTTCGTTTAAAGATACAGATATGGATACAATCATCGAAGAGCTTACGAGCGGCAGCAACCCTTTTAGGAAAAACGGGGACTTTAATGGCAGAAGCAGCAGGAAATTCAGACCGTATATCCAATCATATATGTACAACCATAATTCAAGTCTTGAGCATGAATATCACCTGGAGTATAGTGCTGGAAATTTCGAAACGACCCTTGTTCGAGTTGGAATTAAGGATAATGAAATAGAGTATTTTAAAAAGCATGGTAAAAACATGGATAACCAAGGTCTTGCCGGAATATCAGCCATCGACCTGAAGATAATGGATATCTCAATTGATTTGTTTAAGTTCGGAGTCGGCTTTGTGGTATTCGATCTCGAGTTAATGCCAATCGAGCAGACTGAGGTACCGTTGGAATCAATGTTATTAGTGAACAATGAGTTGTGCCGGGGAGCTAAAGGAAGGTCATTCCTTTTAGAAATGGTTTCTGAATTGATTTCTGTCCACGAACTGGATAGTTGCGAAGACGGATTGATTTTTACGGAAGTGATATTCGACCAAAGCACCTTTTACGGCTCTTTAAAATCAGAGATGCTGTTTAAACTGGCGAATAACATGAAGTGGAATGAACCGATTAGCGGTAATCCATCTGACCTGATGTCCTATGAACTCGAAATCAGTCCTCACGAGCTATATGGGTACAGCAAGAACGGCGGAGCTCTTATTCTCATTGACCCAGTCACAGACAATATGATTGAAGAAGAAAGAGTGTACTACCAGAAACGATTGCAAAACGCCCGGGAAGAGTATCGAAATTATTGCTGGGCCATTTTCTTGATTGTGCTTCATCAGCGCTATTCGATGATGAATTTTTCCAAGACACTTGCCGAGATTGCATTGGACCTGGAAAATAACAAGATTAAGCAGCTTAGGAGCACCATCATAGAATTCATCGTCCAGGGCTATTTCAGCCAGATATCGAACGACGAAGAACTCATGTCCCATTATAAAAAGTGGCGAGACATCCTCGAGACAGAAAAACTTCATGAGGAAATCCTCGAACAGGTTTCTACCCTGGAGGATTATTATAAGCGGGATAATGAAGAGACGTTTAATTCAAAATTTAATAAAGTTTCATTTGCTTTCGTTTTCATTTCAGCTATTACTGGATTTTTCGGAATGAATATCCCTCTGATCACAGGGGATGATAGTGCCATTGGCAATAACTTTGCTGTTTATATTTCGCTGGCTGGAGTAGGAGGACTTACCCTCTTCTATTACTGGCTGAACAAAAAGAAGTAGATAGCTTTCTAAAAAGATTTGGGAGGTACCTATTCCAGGTACCTCCCAAATCTTATTTTAATTTTTATCTGTTTCTCTTGGCACTATCAATCAAGCATTCCAGTTCATTAATATAATAAGAGTTGCCAAAATCATTTGGACAACTAAGCCCAATTTGGGCAAATTTCACTGCTTCACTTTGCTGCTCATTCTTTAATAAAAGCCGCGCATATTCAAGGTATTCTTTAGCGATCGCTTCTCCCTGTATATTACCGCTATTCAAATATGAATGAAAATGTTGAAGTGCTTCCTGGTCGTTCCCATTCAAAACAGAACATCTTGCTTGATATTCTGGCATTAACCCTCCTCTGTACTTTTTCGTCCAGGGATGATTAAGAAGTCTTGTCTGGAATTCTTCTGCAAGAGCTCGGTCTTTAATATCGAAGGCAGCTTTTATCAGGTGGGCGTAGACATTCTTAACCCATCTTTTCGCATTCTCATGTCCTTTACGGCCATGTCTTTCGAAAATCGGAAGCGCTTGATGCAATACATTAATAAATTCTTCTGTACTGACCTTTGTAGTGCTGCCGAATTGTGCTGTATGCATCTGCACGCAATAGCTCATCCAGAAACCGACTTCATCATTTACAGCTTTGGCATGCTGCTTGCTTTTTTCAAAGTGGCTATACGCTTCATCTGCATTGCCTTGAAGATAGTTGATATAACCAAAATCATATTCTACTCGTTGCAGTTCCTTATCATTATTATCTTTTGAAAAAATGCTGATACAAGTTTGTAAATGCCCAAGTGATTCCTGTAGTTTTCCTTGCCTTCGTCTTAGATTTGCCAATCTAAGAGCGATAGAAGGGTAAAGTCTTTCAAAGTCTACAGTTTTTCTTGTTTCGAGTTCTGCTAAAGCAAAACATAAGAACTCATCATAGAAGCTTAGATCAGGTCGGTAAACAAAGGAAGCATGAATATTTTCCACGGTTAAATCCGTTTTTTGATTTTTAAGTTCCTTAAGCATTAATCCGAGGAAAGCTGTTAAAACAGGAAGGAAGTCGATGTCATCTTTAGTTAGTTGCTGGTATGCTTCATATAAATCGTCCAGAAAGAACTCCAGCTTTTGATAAGTAATTTTAGTTTCCAAAAAGAGCGGTGAAGACAGAAAAGATACTATTTCAAGATTTCTGTTTTCATCATCTTCTAAAAGGTGAACTACTCCCCATTTCAGTAAATAAATATCAGAGGGAGAAGGGTTTTTGACATCTGTTCGCATCAGCTTTAATAAGCCTTTCCTTGCCATGCCCAAAAGCAGGTTTGTTTCATGATTTTCATTCATGTAATCTAGTAAGCTTTTATGATAAAGGATATATCCTTCGTCCTGTTTCTCGTTCGTTGTTACAGTCCTTAGCATTGGTGCTACATAACTTAAGCTATTGTGGAGTATTTGTTTTGACTCTTCATTCTTTGGGAGAAAGTCTTCTTTTATCAAAATGTCACGAATGGCTTCCCTCGACAGCGCCTCTTTGGCGATTGAAATGGTCGCGACGAGACGGGGAAGTATTTGCTGGTATAACCCAACCGAACACCTTCGGACTAACTCCTGGTGATAGGCGTAAATCGAAGGGGGAAGGTCCTGCAGGTGCCCGTCAAATTGTTTGATTCTGCCTGACAGCAAATCCCCGATAACATAAGTAACGTATAATGGGAGCCCCTCTGAATACTTCCAAACTTTTTCAATAAAAGGGTTGATCACTTCATTTTCCTTTTCATGCTCATGTGTGATCAGCTTCCTTCTTAACGGGCCGATCTTTTCGAAGATCATGGCTTGTATATCCTGTTTATCCATTTTCGGTATGCCTGTTGGATACAATAAGGCAGCATCTCCTTCGAGAAAGGCATTGGAGAGCTTTGTGTTCACTCTACTGGAGCAAACCCAGATAACATTTTTTGCGTTGAACTCATGGCAGATTTCTTCAGCCAGCACCAGGTCGTTTTCTGGCAGTTCATCCAGCCCGTCAAGAAAGAACATTACTTGATGGTTCTCGTCTATTTCATTTAAGCACTTGGCCAGGTCCTCCGCATTGTAAGTCGAGGGCTGTTTTTTAAGCATGGTATGGGTTCCTGCCCAGCTGTTAAGTCTTTCGACACCATATGTAATGAATTCCTTGCGATAACAGCGTTCATCTCCTGCTTTGAATCTGTAAGGTAAAACTAGTGTATTGCTTTGTGCATTTTCAATGGTTTCCACTACAAGGGAAGCCATAATATAAGATTTCCCGATACCTGCATTCCCTGTTAACCAGTAAATACCTTCCTTGGTTTGGTGTATCTGTTGCTTGATCCATTCTTGTTCTTTTTTTCTCCCTATGAATCTCTTGGCATCCTGCAGTATTTCTGTCTCGAAGCTCTTTACTAGATAACTTTTTTCCTCTTCGCGCTGTTGCTTCGTATCCAGCTTAAATACCTTCTTAAATGCATCCAGCTCACTTTCGCTGGATTCAGTGCGGCAGCTGTCCTCGCTCCCCACCGGTGTATACTCGAGGAACAGCTCTCCGCGTCTCACATATATATTTTGGTGATATCCATTGTTGTATGGAGAAGCACTATAAAAAATCAAGGGCCATAACGAGAAATATTCTCCATTACAGTGAAGGACAACGGTATGTTCGTTCGAAAATAGCGAAGAGGCTATGTTGTCAACATGGTCTGGTTTTACAGTATTCTTAATATCGCCCTTTAACAGTCGATAAGAGCCGTTTTCTCTGGCGATTAATTCATAGTCGAATAATAAATCCAACTGCATTAACAGCTTTTCAAATTTGGGTTTCCAGGCTTGGTACAAGCTTTCGGCAATACCGCTTGATAGATTTCCACCGTGTGCCAGGCGGTTTCGCAGCATAAGCAGAGAATCTTCTTCTTTTGCATTTTTACCGGGAGAAATGAAAGGAACGACAATTTGATTGACAATTGTTGAAAGAGCATTATGTACATGACCATCCTTTACGATTGCACCTGCCATTCCAAGCCATTTTCCAAGGGTAGGCTGCTCAATCCTGGAATGGAATTCATTAAGGATTTTCTCAGGGAGTTCCCCCTTTTTGCTTTGGACCTCTGCCAACCCTGCAATGACAATGAAACGAAGTAAAAGCTCGGTGAAATCGCAAATATCCCATAGTTTTAACTTAGGGTTAGGATCCTTTATATAATCATATAAAGGAGTCGCAATAATAGAGGGGAGGGACTCAGCATGCTTCAGAACCATCTCCTTATGATGGTCGGGCATCTCTTCGAACCTCGTTGTTTCCTTCATAAGCTTAAGAAATCTCTTAATCTCACCAAGCTTCATATCGAAATCTTCCTTCAACTCTTCCTTGGTTAGGTCTCTCATTCCCTCCCAATCAAACTTTTCCCTGATGAAAAGATCGGCATAATCTGAAAAACCATTCTCTATTAAAAATGTTTTTATATCCATCTAAAGTCTCCTTGCTTGTTGGTAATCTATTACAAAGTATACCAGAGGTTTTGGAATAAGAGATATCCCCCTGTAAATTGTGAGGTCATCAAATAAAGGTGGTATAAAGAAAGTTTATGTCTGTCAGAATAGGTAACACCCTAATTTAGTAGAAACTCATTATCTCTTTTTCCGGGTGCGGAAGAAACTGACATCAATCTCTAGAACTGGGAAATTAATAGCACTTTTTATATTTATCCAGACTATTATCAGTGGTACAATTTACCTATGTAGTATTTTGACGGAATAAGTAGGGGTTTGTCGGAAACTATTTTATAGGTCTTAAGTACGGGGTATCTATTAGCCTGTTGATGTGAATTATACCCGTAGGCTAATAGTTCATATCACAAAGGAGGTCCGCAGCATGTCTCATCACTTAGCTTTTTTAAAGCCAATCCATCCAGATTTATATGTGCAAATGAGAGAAGTAGAAAGCTATCTTAAAACCAAACCGACTCTGGCAGCTACCCGGATTCGTGTTGCACTCGAGACTTATATGATTTGGGTAGCACTAAGGAATGGAACTGCAATTGAAACGGGTGGCAGGCCAGCGACACTGAATGACCTTATTGGCCAAAGTGCCTCTAAAGGATTTGTGAATGGAGAGACACTCCATAATATAAGGAAATTCAGTAATCCGTTCAGCCATGGAACGGTATCAGATAAAGAGAAAGATGCAGTTCAATACCAAGTCATATTAGGATATTTCAAAGAACTTCTTGAATCGATTCAGTCTTATGTGGAAAAAGAAAAGTTGCTTACTGATACGGATTTTTATGACTTTAATGAAAACATGCTGTTGATCAATGATTTTCTCCCGGTAAAAAATATGGATGTGGATGAAGCAGATGAAGGCTGTAATTTAAAGCTTCTCTGTGTCCAAGAATTTAATGGAGAAAAATACTATTCAATCGTACGGCAATTTGAACAATCGGATGATGAATCTGACAAGTATTTTTATAAAAGGGATTATATAACGCTGACTAAACTATGGGCCGGGGGAGTTCATCCAAGGACGGTTATTGCGGCTAAGACACTGGAAACAGAAGAGGATATTCCTTTTATTTTCACAGCCTTCACATGGAATGAATCATATGAAACTCTTAAAGACTTTTTAAAAAAGGAAGTCTCCTATCTAGACAAGATTAGAATTATCCGGGATATAGGAGAGGCACTTATTTATCTCCATTATAGCAAACCGGCAATCTATCATCGGGCCATACAGCCTAGCTCAATCTTCGTCACTAGAAATGTTTTAGACGAGCCTGTCGGCTTACTTGGAAACTTTGAGTTTTCAAAACATATAAATCCTGCAAATGGAACCGTCATTTCAAGGCGCTTGATAAAGAAGCGGAGTGCCTATGACCCGCCGGAGACGTTGACTAAAGACACTAATTGGGAAAAGGTCGATACATATTCTTTTGGCATATTGATTATGCAGATGCTGCGATTGAACCTTGAAAAGGATTCTTCACCAATTGCTGAACTGGTTTATAAAATGATAAGCCAGCATCCAGATCACAGACCGGAAATGAAAGAAATCTATGCTTTTCTTAATAGAGAGGTGTTCCGCTATGAATAATTTATCTTATACGAAGAATCATGATTTTCGTCTTCTTGAAAAATTACATGAAAACAATGGCTCTTCTTTTTGGAAAGCCATGGATTTAGCAGAAAATCGCATCGTCGGTATAAAGAGACTAGCAAGAAGTTCAGCACCGATAAAAGATCTTCAGGCTGAAGCGGATAATCTCAAAAGGGCGAGCCAGTTTTCACGCAATGTTCCTATTGTTTACCAAACTTACATGGATAGAAATTACTTCTACACCATTATGGAATTTTTCGATGGAGCAGTCTTGCTGCGTAAAATGATGGAGCAGCCAATTGTGCTTCGTAATGCATTATCCATGACAATAAAGCTTTGTGAAACATTGCGTCCATTCCACGAAAATGGCTTCTTTCATCGAGATTTAAAGCCGGAAAATATTTTTATAAACAAAAAAACGAAAGATGTTTTCCTGATCGATTTTAACTTAAGCAGCGCAAAGCCTTTTGTTGGCGAGGGTACGCGTAATTATCAGTCACCGGAACAGCGTGAAGCTAACGGCCGTGTGGATTATTCACGGACTGACATTTTTTCTATTGGAATCATTCTTTATGAATTAGTAACCGGAAAAGTACCCGAACCAGACAAGGATTATTACCGAGACCGGTTTAAAATTAAATGGGAAATGTTCACACCACCAAGGGAGCACAATCCTGACTTGCCTGTTACTATTGAAAAAATCATCCTAAAATGCCTGGCATATAACCCGGCGGAAAGATACCGTCTTGTAAACGATGTTGCCAGAGAACTGAATAGAGCAATGAGAGCAGAGCGCTTATAACCAGAATATTGAAAGGGGAGGTTTGAAAATGAACCTGGATGAAATAGACCTTGAGTTTTTATCGGAGCTTAGAAGAGGAGATCAGATTGAACAAGAACTTACTCAATTGAAGGAGTGGTTGGATGAGTACAATGTACAAGAAAGAAGAAACGATTGAACTGAAACAGCCATTCGTTTTTATTTTAACAAACAATATGAAAGAAACAGCAGCGGAATTAGGGCTTCAATGGAACACTCTCGCCCACGAAATCGCTGGTCTTCAAAATTTGTTAGTCAGGTTAAATGCGGCCAAGCGTGAATTGCGTTTTATTACCAGTAAAGCAATTTTCGTATGTGCGATTAACACTGAGTATCAGTTTATCATTAAAACGACAGTCCGAAAGAATGCAAGAAGCCAGGCAGAATTCGTAAAAGATGGCGTAAGTATTTATAGTCCGATGGGTTTCTCCATTAAAGAAGGTAATTCTGTTTTATCAGGACCTACTGTTAATGTCAGTTCTAATAGTGCCTACGTCGAGTCTGTATTGCCAGAAATTTCTGCTAAAATGGCTTACACAGTAATAGAGAATGAAGAAGCGGAAGAGCTAAGCATAAGTGAGGAGCTTGAAAGTTTTCTCGAAACCGCGAAGGCTTATAACGATATAGAAGATGAGCTGGAACGCAATAGATCTTTAGGCAGCCCGCGGCACCCTTTTACGAAGCTTTCGTCAGTCACAGACCAGTCGAGAGTGAAGCAGTTGACATACCAGTTTCTATGCAGCGAAATTGAAATCGATGAGTATAAACCTGGAACAAGATTGCTTCTGACTTTGTCAGATATGGAAATTCCGGCGACACTTGAGGAAATTCAACAAGGTGAAAATGAGCACTTAGTAAAGGTCTTGCTGAATCAGGAAATCAACCACTATGAATTAGGTGACTGGGGATTTTTTCAACTGGAATATAATTCAGTCCAGACAAAGACTAGGTTGAAGGTTGTTGAACAGTTTGAGGAAATGCGGACGAAAGCAACTTACTTGTATAAGGGTATAGGTCATAATGAATTTAGTCCAATAGAGGAAAAGGGCAGGACTGCGCTTGAGGAGGAACTTAATAAGAAAAAGTACCCACCGAATGAGAGCCAGATAGAAGCCATTTCAAAAGGAATTCATGCGGAGGATCCAGTGCTTGTCCTTGGACCTCCAGGTACAGGAAAGACGACGGTAATCGTCGAATGGGTCAAGCACTTCGTGAAAAAAGAGAATAAACGGGTGCTTATCTCATCCCAGAATAACAAAGCAGTTGATAATGTCCTGGCGAAACTGGCAGATGACGAAGACATGACGGTTATTAGAGTAGGCAGGGAAGAAAAAGTTCAGGAAAACGTGAAGCCTTTTTTATACGAAATGAAAGAAGCCGAAATGAAAGAATCAATTTCAAATTCTTTAGCTCATTATAGTCCATTGGTGGATCGGACTTTGGCTACAGTTAAGGATAGGATTAATTCATACAGTGCTTTTATAGAGAAGCTAAGTAACTATTTGGAGAAAAAAGAATATCTAGATGGGTACTACCGTCAATGGCATGAAACATATTTAAGCAGGCTGAGAGTTGGAAGCAGGGCTGTCCATGCCCTCAGGGAAACAATAGCCGAAGGTCAGGAAAGAATCGATCGCAAAGTTTCATTTTTAGAAGATAGGAAAAATAAATCTCTTGGCATTAAGATGTTAACTTATCCGGGTGTGTTGTTTAGTAAAGGAACAATGTTTGCTGCCCAGAGGAAAATACAAGCAGCCTCAGAAGAGATGGCAATGACACTTAAGGAACTGGATGGAGAATGGCTAAGAGCAAAAGCCTATAAGAATGAGCGAATTGATCCCTTAAAACAAGACTTTGCTGTTATTCGTGAATTGATAAACAGTACGAGGGAGGGCTTAAAGACTGAAAGAATTGATGGTATCTGGGGGGAAGACATTGAAGCCTTCCATATTGATTCTTACAATCGTGCTCTTTTGAAAGAGGTTGAACGCTATATTGAGAAACTAGAAGATTTCAAAGTGCAATTGTTAAAGGTTCAAACAGTCCTAAATTCATGGCGGGACCAAATGCTTGATCACTCAAACAGTGCTATTTCTGAAGTTTTGCTAGAATCCGTGAACGTCGTTGGAGCAACCTGTATTGGCATCAATAGTCAGTCAAGATTCCAGCATCTTGAGTTTGATGTGACCATTATTGATGAGTCCGGTCAAATTCAGCTTCACAATGCATTCGTGCCGATGTCGCGCTCTCCAAAATTAATTATGCTCGGTGACCATCTTCAAATCCCTCCTATAGTTGATGAAGATATACTAAAACGTGCTGAGGAAAAGGGCATTAGGTCGGATTTGCTCGGGAAGAGTTTATTCGAAGAGCTTTATAGCCAGTTTCCAGAAACGAATAAGGTTCTTTTGGACACGCAATATCGAATGCCTCATGTGATTTCTGACATTTTGTCCGAGGAATTTTATGAAGGGAAATACCATGCGCATGAAAGTAAAACTGGACTCAATGGAATTGGAGCCGGATTCAATTCTCCATTTGTGTTGATTGATACAGGCAAAGACAGTAACCGGTTGGAGAAAAAGCATGAAAACGGCGGTTATGTGAATCCGCTGGAAATTGATATAGTAGTCAAACTGGTGCGTCACCTTGTGGAAGAAACGGGCTATTCCTTGAATGATATGGGAATTATCGCCCCTTACCGAGCTCAAATTGATGCATTGAAGGATGCAATATCAAAGGCATTTCCAGAATACTCCGAAAGGGATTTGCAGGACATCGTTGCCACTCTGGATAGTTTTCAAGGGCAGGAACGTCCGATCATTATTTATAGCGGGACCAGGAGTAATAGGAAGGCGGAGGATCAGAAACGGATTGGCTTTTTGGCAGAAACGCGCCGGCTAAATGTTGCGCTGTCCAGGGCTGAAGAACAGCTATTCTTCATCGGTGACTTCCCATTCTTGTCTTCTTGTGATTATGAAGAAGTGATAGAATCTGATGATCTATATGGTGAAGACATTGTCCACTCAGAGCGCCCATTCAGCCGATTCATAAGGCGGATATTATCTCATGTGGAGATGGGGAATGTTCAAATGCTTCCTGTGGAAAAACTGATGGAAGGAATAGATAAGAATGAAAAAAACACACGATTTCAACCTGACTTAATGATACAGTCGCTATTCCGGGAGTTCCCTTCATTAATAGATGAAGAAGTCGAAGCGCTGATGCCGATCGAGCTTCCAATCGCCGAGCTTATACTCGAGTTGGAAGAACGTTCTACAGAGAGTTTCCAGATTGTAGAAGAAGCCATCCTGGATTTGATTGCAGCTGGATTAACTGATGTTGATTTGATATCAGACCTTCTTGGTTTGACACCACGTTACGTTTTGCGAATCATTCAAACATTGGAATCGTATGGGCACATAAGACAATCGGAATTGACAGAACAGGGAAAACAATCCTTGAAAGAGAGGCAGAGTATTACTACATATGCAGTAATCCAAAAAATTCAGGCCGAACTTGTCTTTAAACAATTCCTCCCATATTCGATGGTGCAAAATGATGAGACATTGATAAACAGACAAAGCCTTGTCCCTCATAGGGATATTGTTTTACTGCCTAATGCTACATTGAATGACCAGTTTACGGCTAATTTCCTGAATAATACTTCAATCTACGCAAAGGATCAGGTACTTCATACAAATGTTGAACGGATCAAGGATATAAAAGGGCAACGTATTAAATTCGCACCGGCCTATCTAATAAAATTTAAAAATAAGATAGCTTTCCTTCCGGTTTTATCAGTAAAGCATAAGGGCAAGAGAATTTGGCGCCCTATGGTCTTACCTAAAAATTATACGCTGGCACTACAGGAGCATAAGATTCCGACTATAGACAATTCACATTTTCGAGAACTCCAGGGCTTTGCTATGACTGTATGGGAGGATAAGAGCGACAATTTTGAGAATAAAAAGAAGGAGCATCATGCTGAGAATGTAGCTAAAGATTTTAACCTTCAATCGTTGGAACTGCTTGATGATGGAAGGTTAAGACTGGATCCTGGTGACTTTAAGGAGTATACCATAAGGAAACTTGATGTTTTAAAACACCTTTTTATCCCCTATGCAAAACGGATCATGTATAATGAACGGATTTGTTATTTCACTATTGAAGATGAAGAATTAAGGTCACTAGGAAAAAAGTTGTGTGATTTGTACCTCTCCAATATGTCTGAGTATAAAAAGACATTAAGGGAAATGGCATCAGGTCAACCACAGAAAAATGCATTGCAATTTTGACCAGAAATAGTCCGTGACAATGGATAAAATTTAAGATGAAAATATACGGACTTTATAGTGCTGCCAATGACGAAGAATAGACAAAAAGGAGAGGGACAATTGGTCTCTCTCCTTTTTGGAATCTTAAATTCGATAGGCTTATAAATTTGTAAACTTCTTCTCAATATATTTAATT
This sequence comes from Mesobacillus selenatarsenatis SF-1, assembly GCF_000813125.1. Taxonomy (GTDB): domain Bacteria; phylum Bacillota; class Bacilli; order Bacillales; family Cytobacillaceae; genus Mesobacillus; species Mesobacillus selenatarsenatis. Next base: position 108,150 of record NZ_BASE01000004.1, on the reverse strand, counting down.
CGTCTGTTAATCGAAGGGTGAGTCGAGAATATATCCAGAAATCTTCCCATTCCATTAAATTGAATTGCGGCATACTTTTTTTGGCTTTTAAGAAGTTGAGCTGGACCATCTAATTCTTTTAGGGCGAGAATCATGTTAGCTGGTGTAGTTAATTGTGCTGCTAAGTGGTCTGCTTTAAATTCTCTCTTCCTTGAAAAGCTTTTGATGAATAAGCTGCTAATAAATAACAAAATAGTGGTGACGATAATTTCAACAAACAAAATAATATAATAAACAAATATATTCTCGTTATCCGACACGAAAAGTGCAATCAACCTGTATAAAGTAATAGGTAAGATAATAACACCGATGATCATTCTTAGAGATGATTGTAATAATGTTTGTGTAACCATATCTCCATTCACAATATGAGCCACCTCGTGTGCGATGACTGCCTCTACAGCTTCCTCACTCATTCCATAAAGCAAGCCTGTTGATACTGCGATTAGAGATTTATTTTTTGAACGTCCAGTGGCGAAGGCATTCTTATCATTAGAAGTATAAATTGCAACTTCGGGCATCTTCTTCATTCCAGCTCTTTTACACAGCTCATAAACTTTTTCCCGGTACCATTCTATATCATCATCATAAGTATAGTTATCATCCAGAATAGTTAACTTATAAGCTTTTTTTACATAATACTTCGAAAACATAAGACTGAAAAAAGGCATTGTTAATGCATAAATCAATAAGAATGGAATAAACTCATTCATTGCTCCCTGAGTGATGACTATTATTGAGATAATAATTGTGACATTAAACCCGAATAGCCATAGAATTCTACTTATAAAACCCGTTTTTAATTGCTTCTCCATTTTTTCTCCCCCTATCTCTACTTTAAAACGAATTACAATCCATTCCATATTAGGAATGATAAACCCTAATAAGTATTATATAGGAATAAAATACTATTTTTGTAGTTTTTTGTCGATATGGAATGAAAAATGTTTTGTTTTGCAAAATGGGGGAGTTTTTTAAGCTGATAAATGATCAAGCAGGTGTTAGTGAAGGAATCGCGGACTATTCAAATACATATAAATAAAAGGCTGAACTCCATTAGTTAGACACTCATAACAAATGGAGTTCAGCTTTTTTTAAGTACCAATATTGTGTTCTAAGTAACCTAAGACTGCAAACCCTACCGTTTCGTCCTGTCGCTGACAATACCTTTTAATGTCTGGAGGATTACTGGATAGTCTTTCTTGGAAATAACGTAATAAGTGGGGATGTAGATGCTGTCTCCGCCAATTAAATTTAACACGTATGCAGGGGTCTTTATTCCCAGGTACCCCGTTGGTATATTGTTTTCTTCTTCAACATTCTTAATGGAGTTCAACTTAACTGATTGATCACGGACTGTGAGGGTTTCCTTGTCGTAGCTGAACATCTGCTTATTTCTGAATAGAAGGATGAGGAGCATGATAGCCATTCTGCCAAAATAAACAATTCCCATGATACCTGCAGTAACAGAAATTACCTTCCTTATAGTGGGAGCATCCAAAAAGATACTTGCCAGGATCAAGGCAACTCCAGTGATGATAAAGATTGCGCAAATGAGTAACCTTCCAATAATGGTTGTATTACGATAATTTACTATTTTCATATTTCCACCTTATAGTTTAATCCGATTTTAAGAGATTTTGCTTGTTATCACTCGAGAAAGAGTTGTTTCCAATAACTGTTGCCATTCTACTTTATGAAGAGTTTTTATGATAATGTTTTTCTCACCCTCGAGTTCTTCTTCCTTCATAGCCCATATGCGCTCTTTCCCAACAAGTAGCATTACAACCTCGAGAAAGTGGGGGAGTTCTTCGTCTTCAGTTCGAATGAGAGAAAAATTAACGATATTACCGTTGTTTTCATGAAAATCATTAGCGAATTGGTCAGCTGTAAGCCCAAAATTGATCTTTTGCTTTAACTGAATCGAGGAAATGAGTTGTTCAAAATGTTTTTCTTTAACTGTAAATTGCATGGAATCCCAGTTATTGAATTGTGGCTGGAAAAAGGCAGTTACTTCCTCCATAAGTTCATCTAACTCCATTTCACATAAAACGTGAACAACTTGATTGGACACTAAATGAAGTATGAATCCATTTCTGCTGCTATGAGCAGTAAGAACGAACTGGCCATTTTCATTTTCATTATATGCCCGGAACATATTATTGGATGTTGCCAGATCTTGTAACAGCTCGCTAAAACCTCCTGTAAATGCGTTGTCTGGATGACCTTCATCAAGCTTAAGCAATATCCCTTTTGTAAATAGGCTTCGGGAAGCTGTTTGAAAAATCAATTCAATACCTTCTTCGTTAACGTCTCCGACACATTCCTTTAGTATGGAAGACGCAAGTACATCATGCTGGCAAAGTGCCAGAGCAAAGCTGAGTTCCTCTGATGATAGAATGAATTCCTGTCGCTTCAATATCTCAATCTCCCATCTTTATTTGAATAAATCTTTGGCCCAATTGAACCCCTTATCCAATCCCTTTTTTATACTGCTTCCGGCATCCTTTATTGCTTCACCAGGGCCCTCGCGAATAACCTTCTCTGAAAAGCCGGCAGCCATATCTCCAAGCCATAGGCCAGCAGATCCTCCTAGAAATGAACCAACTGCTGCACCACCCGGTCCTAATGCCATTCCAAGCGTGCCTCCAATGATGGCCCCTGCAGCGGTCGCGCCAGATTTAATGATTATATTTGAGGCCGCTACAGCGACATCCTGGCCGTCCAAGGTCCCTTTTTTGTGTTCTTTATACAGACCTACACTTTCCTCTGCTGTATTAAAGACTGCATCGACCGCATATACCCGCTTCGCGATCATCTTTGGAATTTTGGAGGTTGCAATGCCATGAACTCCATCATCAATACCTGTAATAACAGTCTTCATAAAATGAGGAAAACTTTTTGCTTTGGAAATACCGATTAATTGGGCTCTAGTTACCTTCTCTAAAAGACCATCAGCGGTTTTCAGCACTTTCATGAACATTCCTGGATTCCGTATAGATTTATCCATTGTTTTTGCGAGTTTATTTAAAAGCTCACTGCTTCCTTTACCTTTAATCCATTTGGCAGTATGAATTACTGCTCTGCCAGGATGGCCTTTTTTGTTATCAATGCGAATTTGCTTTCCTAAAATAAATGCAGCTGCTACCGCACTTTGGGACAAAACTGCAAAATTCCCATACTTTTCAAGGAAGTCAAAAACTGAATCTTCTAGGGCTTTCTTCTGTTCACTGTCTTTCTCATTTACCTTCGCGGCAATATCCTTTAAACGGTGAGAATTGATTTTTCTCTCTGACGCAGCATACCTTTCGAGGGAATTGTCAATAAAGCGTCCCAGTTCAGATAACTGGAGCTCGATTTTGCTTCCCTTTCCGATTGCTTGCGCCATTCTGGCTCCAATCTGTCGACGGGCCTTAATTTGCGGGTCGATAGAATGTTTTAAAGATGTTAAACCTCTTCCTAGATTGTCTACCCCGTGTATTTGTCTTGCTAAGCTTTGTTTAGCACTTCTCACATGCCCCAGATTGAGTTTGATCGAGGTCATTTAAACCACCTCCTGAAAAGGAATTAACCATGCTAACTGAGTGGGTTTCTTAATAAATATTATTATATATAAAGAACAGAAAAAATGTAAAACTTTACCTGAAAACCTGTTTAAAATTGAATCTAAATAACTATTTCCTAAGATCTGTTTGATAACGAATTCGAGTGAAAAATAACAGGGGAATATGGAAGTGGATTTTTTTACTGTTTGGTTTTTTTGATTGTTAAAAGGATTTAGCAAACACATAATAAAAAACAAAAAGGAGGCTGACAAATCCGTCAACCTCCTTTTTTCTATTTAAGCTTCAAATGGGCTTTTAGTTCATCTTGAACTCTTTGTTTTTCACTCTCAGGAACCATTAAATAATAGATTTTGTCTATTTTTGTTCCAGACCCTTTAATTTCCATTTGTTCAATGTTCTTGCCGGCTTCTTTATAGTTCTTTTGAATATCCACCATTTCATCGAAGGTCATGTTCGTCTTTACGTTTTTACCAAGAGCTGCAAAGATATCATCGAATTTAGTTAAAGATGAAAAGCTTGCGCCTTTGTTGATAACACCCTGGATGATTTGTCTTTGTCGTGTTTGACGTCCGAAGTCGCCTCTTGGATCCTGGTAACGCATCCTTGAATATAACAAGGCTTTTTCACCATCGAGGACAAGTTCACCTTTTGGAAAATGAACTCCTCCTTCTTTGAAATCAAGCGTGTTATTAACGGTAACTCCTCCGACTGCATCCACGATGTCTTGAAAGCTTTCCATATTGATTTGCATATAATAATCGATCGGGATATCCAGGAAGTTTTCGACTGTATCCATAGACATCTCAACGCCGCCAAATGCGTATGCGTGATTGATTTTATCGTCATAGCCTTTTCCGATGATCTCGGTTCTTGTATCACGAGGTATACTCAGCATTTTAGTTGATTTCTCTTCAGGATTAACCGTTAAGACAATCATCGTATCTGATCTTCCACGGTCACCCTCACGCTCATCGACGCCAAGCATCAATACTGAAAAAGGCTCTTTCTTATCCAGCGTAATGTCTTCAAGCCTTTTTTCTGATTTATCTCGCTTAATCGGCTGATGCATAGTGTCTACTGCTTTAGTTAGTGAGGAATAGACATTATATACATAAGCTCCGACACCTAAAATCAATAAAAGAAAAATGACTCCAATGACACGGAGCCATGTACGTTTCTTCTTTCCTGTATGTTTTTCAGCTCTCATTAGTTGACCCCCATAGTCTGACAAAAAATCTTTTCTTCTGACAAATAGAATACCAAAAAATAACGGTCTTGAATATCCTTATTTTTGTAAATGTAAGATTGTCTTGTATTATTTTGTCTGCTTATTCTTTCAATATTCTTTTTGCCTGTCAGTTAAAATCTGCATTTTTTTTGCCTTGGATATTATATGTAGAGAAGTTAGAATTTTATGAAAAAGCAGCTGCTTTTATACTCAATTAACAGTTTGAGTGAAAGTTTACTAGAAATATATATTTGTAAAAAAAGCAATATAGCAAATTAATAAAAATTTCACACTTTTTTTACAAAAAATGATATATTCTTCCTAGTTTTGCATATATAATAGATTTGCTGTTACTTACTAGAGAGGTGGGAATAGGGTGAAGAAAGAGTTCAAAAAGAAATTAAATGGACTAGCTGTATCTGCTTTAACTGTTGGTTTACTAGCTTCTCCAATGTATGGTTCATCAGTATTTGCTGAGGGCACGCCGACAAAGGTTATGTCAAGCGAGGCACTTGTGAAGCTGAAAATCATGGAGACAACTGACGTTCATGGCAGCATCATGAATCATGACTATTTTACTGATACAGAAGCAACAAAAGGGTTAGCGAAGGTTTCTACATTAATTAAGGCTGAAAGAAGTGAAAACGCTAACAACCTATTATTGGATAATGGGGACATGCTTCAAGGTAACCCATTCACTGACTATGTTGCAAAGGTTAATCCTTTAACTTTTGTCGACCGTCTGGCCGGCTTTGGCCGTTATGAAACAGCTATTGATATCTCAAAAGAAGGCTGGGATTCAGCAGAGACAGTCGTTCTTGTCAGGTCTGATCAATTTGCTGACGCTTTGGCAGCAGCACCGCTAGCTTATAAATACAACGCACCGATTCTATTGACACAATCTGATAAATTAAATGCAGATACTAAAGCTGAGATCAAACGCCTTGGCGCAAAACGTGTAGTAATTGTAGGTGGTACAGGAGCTGTCTCCGCAGATATCCAATCTACACTATCACACAAAATGAAGCTTTGGGTTAAGCGTCTTGGTGGAGAAAACCGTTTTGACACAGCTGCTCTTGTAGCAGAAGAACTAGGCAACAGCAAGAAAGCAATATTGGTAAATGGCCACAACTATCCGGATGCGATTTCTGTAGCTCCATATGCAGCTAAGAATGGCCTTCCGATTTTATTGACAGACGCAGCAGCACTCCCAGTTGAAACGAAGGCAGCTTTAAATGGGGTTACTGAGACTATTTTAGTCGGTGGCACGAGCGTTATCAGCGACAAAGTTGAAGAGTCTGTTAAAGGAGCGAGCCGTTTCGGTGGAAATAGCCGTTTCGATACATCCTATAAGGTAGCAACTGAACTCGATAGTGTTAAAACAAGAGTATTCGTTGCAACAGGACGTGGATTTGCTGATGCATTGGCAGGTTCTGTTCTAGCAGCAAAAGAAGATGCTCCAGTCGTTCTTGTAGATAAGGATTCCATGCTGAAGAAAGTAGCAGAGCTTGTTGATGGCAAGTCTGTTACGATACTTGGTGGCGATGCTGTAGTTTCCGGTTCCTTGATCAAGAATGAAAATCATCCAATCTATGAAGCTATGAATGAACTAAATTATGACGCTGCAACACTTGGAAACCATGAATTCAACTATGGTCTTGATTTCCTTGAAGGCAGCATGAGGACTGCAGAATTCCCGTTTGTTTCTGCTAACGTATACGAAGATGACCATGATAATGACCCTACTAACGATAAGAACTTTGTAAAGCCTTATCAGATCATTGACAAAGAAGTTGTAGACGAAGCGGGCAAGAAGCATATTGTTAAGGTTGGGGTTATCGGTTTCGTTGCACCGCAAATCATGCAGTGGGACAAAGCGAACCTTGAAGGCAAGGTTGTAACTGAAGATGTAGTCGCTTCTGCTAAGAAGTGGGTTCCACAAATGAAGAAGGATGGCGCTGAAATTGTTGTAACTTTAGCACATACTGGATTCGATGAGGATAAGAGCAATAAAGAAAATACAGTTTTTGCTTTAAGTGAAGTCGAAGGAATCGATGCAATCCTGTTCGGACATACACACAAAGCTTTCCCATCTAAGGACTACGATGGTATTGCTGGTGTCGATAGTGTTAATGGAACAATTAATGGCGTTGCAGCTGTTCAGTCAGTCGTTGATGGAAGCCACCTTGGTGTCATCGACCTTACTTTGGAAAAAGTAGACGGCAAGTGGGGCGTAAAGGGATCAAAGTCAGAGGTTCTTTCCGCTAAAACTGCTGAAGTAGATAAGAAGATCGTTGATGTCATGCAACCTTCACATGAGGCAACAGTTGACTATATCAACCAGCCGATTGGTCAAACTACTGCACCTATTTACAGCTACTTTGCACGCGTTCAGGATGACCCATCCGTACAGATCGTGAGCAATGCTCAAAAAGAATACATTGAAGATGTAATGAAGGGTACAGAGTATGAAGACCTGCCTGTTCTTTCTTCTGCAGCGCCATTCAAGGCAGGAAGAAACGGAGCAGATGAATATACTTATTTCCCATCGGGTGATATTTCTGTTAAGAACGTTTCAGATTTATATAAGTACAATAATACTGTCTCTGCACTTAAGCTTTCTGGAGCTCAAGTCAAAGAATATCTAGAGTGGACAGCAGTAAACTTTAATCAAATCGATCCTAATGTAACAACTGAACAATCGTTGATTAACAGTGAATTCCCTGTATATAACTTCGATACTCTTGATGGAGTTACGTATGAAATCGATGTAACTCAGCCAGCTAAGTATGATAAAGACGGCAAAGTAGTCAACGAAGGTGCAAGCAGAATTAAGAACCTTTCTTATGAAGGGAAGCCTGTTGCAGATGACCAGGAGTTTGTCATCGCTACCAACAATTACCGTGCTGCATTCACTAAGCTTGCAAATCCAGACGGACAGCGAGTCATCTATTCATCACCAGATGAAAACAGACAAGTTGTCATGAACTACATCATCAAGAATAAGACAATCAACCCAAGTGCAGATAATAACTGGACCATTTCACCAATCAACGGGAATGTGAATGTTGTATTTGAATCTTCCCCAGCTGCGAAAAAATTCGAATCTGAATCTATTAAGTATGCCGGTGAAGGTAAAGATGGTTTTGCCAAGTATTCTATCGACTTAAAAGGGCTGGAAGTACAACTGCTTGGAATCAATGACTTCCATGGCCAATTAGACACTTATAATAGCAAATTAAATGCAGGCGGTGTCGATTACTTAGCTGCGTATTTAAAGAAACATGAAGCTGAAAATCCAGAAAACACACTAATGCTGCATGCTGGTGATGCGGTCGGAGCAAGTTCTCCTGTTTCTGCATTGCTTCAGGACGAGCCTACGATCAATATCATGAATAAGCTAGGTTTTGATGTAGGAACTGTTGGAAACCACGAATTTGATGAAGGCGTAGCTGAAATGCTTCGTTTGATCAATGGTGGAAGCCACCCGAAAACTGTAGATAAGTACGGTGTATTCGGAGGAGCAGACTTCTCTTATGTAGCTGCGAACGTGGTCGATGAAAAGACAAACGAACCAATTTTGGATCCTTACGTAATTAAAGAAGTCAGCGGTGTGCCAATTGGCTTTATTGGTATCGCATATTCTGATACACCATCTATCGTCACTCCAAGCGGCGTAGCAGGTGTTAAGTTCACTGATGAAGTTGAGGCAATCAATAAGTATGCTGCTGAACTTAAAGAACAAGGTGTCGAGGCGATCGTTGTTATTACACACAACCCTGCGAAGTCTGATAGTGATGGCAGCAATCCAACAGAAGAATTAGTTGAAATCGCTAAGAATGTTGATGACGAAGTAGACGTAATGTTCGGAGGACACAATCACCAGTACACGAATACTATTGTCGATGGCAAGCTTCTTGTCCAATCATACTCTTACGGTACTGCTTTCTCTGACGTTGACCTTTTAATCGATCCTGTTACGAAGGATATCAAGAAGAAAACAGCTGCGATTGTCAATGTTGCTCGTGATGGTATCACTCCTGATCCTGAAATCAAGGCAATCTTAGACAATTACATTGCAGATGTAGCTCCAATCTTAAATGAAAAGATCGGTACGACTCCTGGATTCATCAGCAGAGAAGCGAATGCTCATGGTGAGTCAGCGATGGGTAACATGGTAGCAGACGCAATGCGCTGGAAAACAGGAACTGACTTTGCGTTCATGAACTCAGGCGGAGTCCGTTCAGACATTGATGCAGGTGAAATTACCTGGAAGGAAGCTTTCACAGTTCAGCCTTTCGGAAACGACCTTGTTAAAATGGAAGTAACAGGTGCTCAAATCAAGACCTTGCTTGAACAGCAATGGGGCAGCAAAGTACGAATCATGCCAATCTCTGGCTTGAAGGTTACTTACGATGATACAAGAGCGGCAGGGGACCGTATCGTTTCTATTGTCAAGAACGATGGAACTCCAGTAGCTCCTGGTGAAACTTACTCGATCACAGTCAATAATTATATGGCTGATGGTGGAGACGGTTATGCAATCCTTGCAACTATTAAAGATCGTACTGTAGATGTAGTCGATCTTGAGGCATTTGTAGGATATATTAAGGAAAACGGCACTGTAGATCCTAAGATCGAAGGCCGTGTACTGAATATTAAAAAGTAAGAAGATTGATAGAGAAGAGTGCTGAATTCAGCACTCTTCTTTTTTTTGGCAAGTTATATATAAGTGATTTTTATATGTCTTTATATTCTATATATATAAAATGTTTAAAATAATATAAAAATATAATAGAATTTGCCTAGTTTAAATTGACTCAATTGGAAATATCTCGTAGAATTAAACTGTATTTTCTAAATATTATAAGAAATGGGGGTCTTTTTTCACATTCGTTTCATTTTTTCAATATATTACTAGGGAGGAAAAAGGATTGAAACTTAGAAAGCCGTTTACGTATCTGTTGGCTGGTTCATTGTTGTTCTCTAATGTGAACTTCGCATTAGCAGAAACTTTGAATAACTCAAAGCCATCAAAGCCTGTAATTACGAAACAATTAGATGGCAGAAAGGCATTTGATAAGTCAAAGCTACAATCAAAAGCTGATTTCAAGGTCTCGGACAAGGTTCGTGTGATTGTTGAAGTTGATGGGGAAACTCCGATTGAATACGCAACCAAAAATAAAAAGCTGTTCAAGGAGCTGCCTGAAAAAACAAAACAAGATCTAGCTGCTAAAGTAGAAAAGCAGCAACAAAATGTGAAAAAATCCCTGGCGACAAAAGGTATCAAAGTTAAGTATAAAGGCAATTTCTCTACTGTCTTCAATGGCTTTAGCGGAGAGGTTACATATGGTGATATCGCTAAAATTGAAAATACAGCTGGAGTTAAAAATGTATACTTGAGCAATGAGTATAATCGACCTGAAGTACAGCCGAACATGGATAAAAGCCATCAGTTCATCCAGTCCTACCAAACCTGGGGAGATGCAAAATACAAAGGGGAAGGCCAGGTTGTAGCTGTAATTGATACAGGCGTGGACCCATCTCACAAGGACTTTGTTCTTAGTGAAGGAGTCGAAGGTGATTTAGAGGAAAGCGAAGTTAAAGAATTAGTAGAAGAAGCTGGCCTTAAAGGTAAGTACTTTACTGAAAAAGTTCCTTATGGCTTCAACTACTATGATATGAACGATACAATCCTTGACCTTGGACCGGGTGCTTCCATGCACGGTATGCACGTTGCAGGTACAGTGGCAGCGAACGGTGATGTGGAAAATGGCGGCCTCCAGGGGGTTGCACCTGAATCTCAGGTGTTGGCGATGAAGGTTTTCTCGAACGATCCACTTTATCCATCAACATGGTCAGATGTATATTTGGCTGCAATTGATGATGCGATTAAATTGGGCGCTGATGTCCTGAACATGAGCTTGGGAAGTACAGCTTCTTTCTACGAGCCTGAGAGTGTTGAAGACTTGGCGATTACTAGAGCAGTAGACAATGGTGTATTAGCTGCTGTTTCTGCTGGTAACTCCGGCCATGTTGGTTACGGATGGGACAACCCTAACTACGAAAACCCGGATATCGGTGTAGTAGGAGCGCCAGGACTTAACCCGGATACATTGCAGGTAGCAGCTTCTGGAAACGAAGGATATCTTTATGAAACTAAATTAACTGTTGATGAGTCTGGTTTCAGTGCAGTTGGTTTTGGGCGCGACAGCTGGGAAGACCTTGCTGATAAGGAAATCGTCAGCCTTGAAGGCAAGCTTGGACACCCAGGAGACTATGCAGGCTTTGATGTAGAAGGCAAGGTTGTTTTAGTCCAACGTGGAGCATTGTCGTTCTACGATAAAACTCAAAACGCTGCTGCTGCCGGTGCTGCCGGTATTATCGTTTATGACAGCAATGCTGGAGCTCCATTCTATAAAGACCAGGGTGGCTGGGACGTTCCATTTACGATGATTTCTCACGCTGATGGAAATGCTCTTCGTGCAGTTGTTGAAGATCAAAACCTTAAGACTCTTGGTACAGAACAATTGAATAAGAATCAAGATCCTGAAATGGGCAGAATGACAGATTTCACTTCTTGGGGAACAACTCCAAGTCTTGAAATGAAGCCTGAAATCACTGCTCCAGGAGGAAATATTTTATCTACTCTCCAAAATGATTCTTATGGTCTTATGAGTGGTACATCCATGGCGGCTCCTCATGTTGCCGGTGGATCTGCCCTTATCCAGCAATACTTGAAGACCGATGAGCGCTTCAAGGATTTAGAAGCTTCTGAGTATACTAGACTTGCAAAGATCTTGCTGATGAACTCAGCAAAAGTGATTGAAGATCTGAATGGCCAGCCTTTCTCTCCTAGAAGACAGGGTGCTGGTATGATGCAGACTTTTGCTGCAGTTGATACTCCTGTATTTGTCGTTAACAAGAATACTGGAGAAGCAAAAGTCGAATTGAAGGATTTCAAAGCGAAGTCTCAAAGCTTCACGCTAACTGCTACGAACGTTTCTGATAAGGAAGTTACTTACAATGTAAATACGCGTCTGCTGACAGATACGTATCAAGAGGTTGAAGGTGCTCCTGACCAAAACGCATTGATTGCTGGTGACATTCAGGGTGCAAAAGTGGTTGCTCCTAAAACAGTAACAGTTCCTGCAGGTGAATCAGTTGACTTTACAGTATCTTTTGACTTAACAGGTGCTAAGATTCCTGGAATCGACAAAGATGGAAAAGCAACTAGTAAGGACTTGGTCGAAGACATCTTCGTTGAAGGCTTCGTCCAGTTTACAGATGCTAATGGTGCAGAGGCCAAGCTTAACGTGCCTTTCCTTGGTTTCTTTGGTGAATGGGATCGTCCGGATATCTTGGATGGATTCAGAGTTAATGATGAAGTAAAGTATTTTGACTATGGCGTAGATGATGTCCTGGTTGATAACGAAGAATACTTTAATTCACCAGTTCCTGAAAAAGGATATTATGCACTTTCGCCTAACGGTGATGGAATGTTGGATAATATGAACCCATTCCTTGGTGTGTTACGAAATGCCAAAGAAGTTCAGTACAACATTCTTGATGAGAAAGACAGCTTATTAAGAAGAGTTTTCATGCAAAATAACGTCCGTAAGACTTATATCAATGGCGGTCAAAACCCAGGATACACTTACGATTCAAACGCTATTTGGGATGGAACAGTAAAGTCGGAAAAGGTTGAAGATGGACTTTACTATTATGAAGTTAAATCCGTTGTTGATTACGCTGGAGCAGATTGGCAATCCAAGAAGATTCCAGTATACGTAGATACAACAGCTCCTGCCGTTGCTGTAACTTTCGACGAAAAGACAGGAGAGCTTAAGTGGGAAGCTAAGGATGAAGGTGTAGGAGTTGCAAGTTATGTAGTTGTAGCAAATGGCGAAGTGGTACAAGAACTCGGCGCAGAGGTTACTTCTCATACATTTGACAATCTTCCAGAAGGAACTTTGTTACAGGTTCACGCTGTAGACCATGCATACAATGTTGGTTATGACGAAGTTGCGAATGGCGATACTGAAAGTCCACTTCTTTTAGTTGATTCACCAGAACCTTATGGTGCATATAACACTAAGGAAGTTCCGGTAGAAGGATATGTCCTTGAGAACGTTAAGGTGGCGAAGGTAACAATTAACGGTGAGCCAGCTAATGTTTCTTATGATGAAGAAGAAGAAGCCTACTACTTCAATGGAGTAGCAAAGTTTGATAAAGACGGTAAGTACGATGTAATCATCACCGCAACAGATGTATCTGGAAATGAATATTCTATCTCTAGAAAGGTCTTCGTTGATTCAACGAAACCAACTGTCACAACTGACGCACCGGCATTTGTTGACAACTCTGTTGGAGAAGTGAAAGTTAACGTTGAAATGAAGGATAACTTCGATTACTTCTCACTATACGTGGATGACAATCATTTATATGATCAGTCTATCGAAAATCCAGTTTCTGTTGTAAATGAGGGAACCAGAACAGTGGCTGTTCCTCTTTCTCTGAAAGAAGGCGACAATGTATTCACAGTGAAGGTTACCGATATTGCTGGAAACGAAACAGTAGAAGAAGTTAAGATTCACCGTAACACAGATGCTTCACGCGTTAATCGCCTTGCAGGTGACGGCCGCTATAAGACAGCTGTTGAAGTCAGCAAGAAGGGCTGGGGTTCTGGGGCTGAGACTGTAGTCCTTGCTCGTGGAGATAACTATGCAGATGCACTTGCTGGTGTTCCATTGGCTAAAAAGTTCAATGCACCGCTATTGCTCACTGAACCAAATAAGTTCACGCAGCAAGCAAGTGATGAAATTAACCGCTTAGGAGCTAAAACTGTATACATCCTTGGCGGAACAGGAGCGGTAAACGAAGCTACTGAAAAGGCTCTTAGGGATAAGGGAATCAAAGTAGAACGTGTATCCGGTTCTGACCGTTATGATACAGCAGCTAAAATCGCTAAGCATGTTGCTCCAGAAGGAGTAGAAGAAGTTGTCGTTGTAAACGGAAATGACTTCCCTGATGCATTGTCTGTTGCATCATTTGCAGCAGCTAAGGGAATGCCAATCCTGTTGACACAAGCTGACTCACTTCCAGGCGTAACAGCTAAGACGATCCGTGACCTTGGCGCATCCAAGTCATTGATTGTCGGTGGGACAAGTGTTGTATCAAATGGTGTAAAGGTTGATCTTCCATATGGTTACCGTCTTGGAGGACAAAACCGTTATGACACAGCCGCTAAGGTTGCAGAATACTTCCACAAAGATTCAAACCATTACTATCTAGCTACTGGCAAAGGATTTGCTGATGCTCTATCTGGAGCTGCATTAGCTGCTAAGGATGGTACTGGAGTATTGCTTACTGACGAAAACCTATCTGCTGAAACTGAGAAGTTTATCAATGGCAAAAACCTTGATAAAGTCACAGTTCTTGGTGGAAGTGGAGTCGTAAGTGACTCGATTGTTGCTAAGCTTAAGAATCTTCTTAAGTAATATGTAAAAAGAGGGAACCGTTGATTCATTCAACGGTTCTTTCTAATTTTTCACTATTTATACAGCTCCTTTGAATTGAGGTGGATTCAATTTTCCATATATGATGGTATAATACTATATAATATTTGATCATTAGGAGGAACGACATTGGCAATCCTAGTAACTGGCGGAGCTGGCTACATTGGTACCCATACTTGTGTAGAGCTGCTTAATGAGAATCATGAAATTATCGTGGTTGACAATTTTGATAATAGTAAACCTGAAGCCTTAAAAAGAGTCAAAGAGATAACGGGACAGGATTTTAAATTTTATGAAGTTGATTTATTGGATCGTGAAGGTTTGCGAAAGGTTTTTGCAGAGAATGACATCGATGCGGTTATTCATTTTGCTGGATTAAAGGCAGTGGGAGAATCCGTTTCTATTCCTCTTCGGTACTATCACAATAACATTACTGGAACGCTAGTTTTATGCGAGGTCATGCAAGAGTTCAATGTTAAGAAGCTGGTATTCAGCTCATCGGCAACTGTTTATGGAATGCCTGAGGAAGTACCGATTTCTGAGAGCTTCCCTCTAAGTGCCACAAACCCATACGGACGCACTAAGCTTATGATTGAGGAGATTTTAAGGGATCTTTATGTTTCCGACGATAGCTGGAGTATAGCACTGCTTCGTTACTTTAATCCGATAGGCGCACATGAGAGTGGAAGGATCGGGGAAGACCCAAATGGAATCCCGAATAATCTGATGCCTTTCATTACGCAGGTCGCAGTTGGCAAGCTGGATGAGCTGAAGGTGTTCGGAAGCGATTATCCAACCGTCGATGGTACTGGTGTCCGTGACTACATTCATGTTGTCGATCTTGCCAAAGGCCACTTAAAAGCCGTGGAGAAAGTATTGTCAGCCACAGGGGCAGAAGCCTATAACTTAGGAACAGGAACAGGTTATAGTGTTCTTGAAGTAGTGAATGCTTTTGAAAAAGCATCAGGAAAGAAGATTCCCTATAAAGTAGTGGAGCGACGTCCTGGTGATATTGCAGAGTGTTATGCAAATCCTGACAAGGCAGCTGGAGAACTAGGTTGGAAAGCAGAAAAGGGAATCGAGGAAATGTGTAAAGATTCCTGGAAATGGCAGTCCAATAATTTGAATGGTTATGAATAAGAATAACTCTGAAAACCGGCTAACTGCCGGTTTTTATTTTTGTGAAATAAGTAAATGACTAAGTGGAATTTTCTTGAACACCAATAATGCTAAATGATATAGAAATACGCAATTATTTTAAAATAAAAATATGGAAACAAATAGGTAGAAATGGTAAATTAGTTAGGGGGGTATAATTAGGTATTTAGAATTAGGACCAATAGGCATTTAATATTATTTAAAGGTAATAGTACGGAAAGGAAGTATGATGATTAAAAAGACTAGCTTTGCTTTGTTTATTTTATTAGTAATGTTTACGACAAGTGCTTATGCTGCAACAGAACGCATTCAAGGAAATGATCGATATCAAACCGCAGTGGAAATTTCGAAGGCAGGCTGGGAGGTATCCGATATTGTTGTTCTTGCAAAGGGTACGGATTTTCCAGATGCACTGGCCGGTGGACCGCTTGCGTTTTATCATGATGCTCCAATCTTATTAACGGATTCGGACAGGCTGCCTTATGTCACGGAAAAGGAAATTAACAGATTACAGACAAAAACAATTATTATTATAGGCAGCGAAAGCGCAGTATCAAGTAAAATTTCTAATAGATTGATAGATTTGGGATTAACGGTTCAGAGAGTCGGAGGAAGAGACAGATTTGAGACAGCAGCGTTGATTTCCCAATTAATCCCTTCAAATCAGGCTATTATTTCAAATGGTCGCAACTACCCGGATGTATTATCGATAGGTTCATATGCTGCCAGGAACAATATACCGATTCTTTTAACCGAGAAGGATCGTTTGCCTATACATACTGAGAAAGCGTTGCAGGATAAGATAAACACTTTGGTCATCGGTGGAGAGAAAGTGGTCGGAAAGGCAGTTGTTTCACAGCTTGCCAAACATAATCCTGTTCGTATTGGTGGCACTGATCGATATGATACCGGGAGAAAAATCATGAACGAGCTTCAGCTTTCAAATGAGATGGCGTATTTGGCAACGGGAGAAAATTTTGCAGATGCATTGGCCGGGTCCGTTCTCGCAGCTCGGACTAATGCCCCGATATTATTGACTAAGACTAGTGTAATCCCAACTCCTACGCGTGCCTTGTTACCAGAATTCAATGAGATTAAGATCCTAGGCGGACAAGGAGCAGTCCATGAAAATGTGAGAAGGACGATTGATGGAGAACCACTTATCCTTGATAATCCTAAGGTCAACACAATAACTGATAATATGTTTAAAATAAGTGGAAGTGCAACAGCTAACACCAAACTAATAGTTAGAAGAAATAATAAAGATTTCAATGTTGTCAATGTACCTGCTAACGGGAAGTTTTCGATATCAATTCCTCTCCAAAAAAGCGGTGCGATGTTCAGTTTCTTCATATTGGATGGTGAAGGGAATAAGAGTGAGACTGTAAATGTGCAAGTTAAAGCTCAAAGTAATCCTTCCAAGAAGATGCTGTATGCTCCACTGGTAAAACAAATGCCAGAGCTTCCAAGAGGCTGTGAGGTTACTAGTTTGTCAATGCTGCTTCAATATACAGGAGTTAAGGCAGATAAGATGAAGCTAGCAAGAGAAGTAAGGAAGTCGCCTACCCCTTTAAGATGGATTAATGGAAAAAAACATTTTGGCGACCCGAATGAGGGATTTGTAGGTGATATGTATTCCTTCAGTAAGCCGGGGTTTGGTGTTTTCAATAAACCAATAGAAGAGCTGGCAAATAAATATCTCCCTGGCAGAGTCGTGAATTTATCGGGAGGTTCTTTCGATCAAGTACTGGATTATGTAGCAGCTGGACATCCAGTCTGGGTGATCACTACTAGCTGGTTCAGTCATGTTCCTGACCGCTATTGGGAAACGTGGTATACACCTAATGGTCCTATACGGATTACCATGAAAGAACATTCTGTCCTTATAACAGGGTACGACAGTCAATATGTATATTTCAATGATCCGCTTGATACGTATATCAATAAAAGAAAACCGTTAAAGAGCTTTATCCAGGGTTGGGAGCAGTATGGAAAGCAGGCAATAAGTTACTACTAAGCTTCAACTTATAATGTAAATGGAAGCCAGGAACCGTTATCGTCATTACGGATCTTGGCTTTTTTATGTTGTAGGTCAAACGGCATGGTTGCTTGGTCCGATTGTTCACTCAGATTGATTTCTCTAGAATGAATACTAGACTACCGAGATGGAGTGAACTAGATGAATAGGTGGAAAGCAATAGTATATTTGATTGTTTTGATCATGCTCATGCCAATATTTCCGCAAAATGTTGTTGGAGCTGAATCAAATGCTGTGAATCCGATACAATGGTCCTCATTCAACAATGGGAATCCAAATGATTCAGACGCTCTTAGAATAAAAGGGATTCTCCTTAATACTAATAAATATGGACTATCTACATGGTGGAATGAAGTCCGGAATTTTGATAGCCAAAGCAGCACCTACTTACAGTTTGGCGGTGTTCTAGAACATGAAATTCGGCATCCTTCTGCTATGTCATTAGGACTGGCCACATCACTTGCATTTGGGCTTTATGACCCAGGGGTTACAGGTGTAGCAAAAGAAGAAGCTATAAAGAAAACTGTCAAGCTAGTAAGTTCTCTATCATATAGACATAGAGCAAATTCTCCTGGTGGCTGGGGAAGCCACTGGCAATCAGCACATTGGGCGAATTTTTCAGGTTTTGCAGGATGGCTGTTATGGGATAAACTCTCTGCCGCAGAGAGGGAATATGTCAGGAAGATGGTTGAGTATGAAGCTAACCGCTTGATTCTTTATAAAGCACCATATTGGAAGGATCCAGCAGGGAATACCGTTTATAAGGGTGACACAAAAGCGGAAGAAAATGCATGGAACTCCCAGATTCTTCAGCTAGCTACAGCAATGATGCCTAATCATGAGAATTGGAAACTATGGATGTCCAAAAATCTGGAATTGATGATTTCATCTGCAGCTATGCCATCTGACTTAAAGAATGAAACTGTAGTGAATGGAAAGCCAATAAAGAATTGGATTAGCGGGACCAATATCAATCAAGATGGAACCGTCATAAACCATGGTTTTATTCATCCCGATTATATGGAATTTATTGCGTTCAATAATACTTCTGCTTTGCATTATACACTGGCTGGCATGCCAACACCGGAAGCAGCATTCTTTAATTCGGATATCGTTTATAAAAGCCTGGTAGATGTACCATTCGATTCTCAAGATTATCTGCCGCCAGGCGGGACTATATATAGGAAGGATTCTTCCGACATTTATTACCCTGAGGGAAATGATTGGGGTAATGATCGGAGAATGCAATTTGCTACACTGGATATCTTTGCGAACGAGTTTGGTTTCGATGGGCTCGCAAGCAGTAAGGGTGATTACTGGGAGCCGCTTCATGCCCAGAAAGTCCTTGATATGCAAAACCGCCATCATGATGGCCGAACTTATGCCGCTCATGAGGAAGATACTTATCGAGGAAGAGAAGAATGGGTTGCGCACCATGCTGCCTGGGCATGGATTGCCAAATGGGTAGGACATAGTGGGGAATTCCACCAGACGAATGCATCATTCGGACCTACCTATACCCGGGTAGCAGGCGCTGGACGATACGAAACAGCTGCTGAAATCTCTTCTACAGGCTGGGAACACGCAGATACAGTCCTTATTGCCAGAGGAGACAACTTTCCCGATGCGCTGTCGGGTACTCCGTTAGCTTATCAGCTGAATGCTCCTTTACTACTGTCAGAAAAAGATTTCTTGCCGAGTGCTACGATTTCCGAGATTTTACGACTAAATGCCGAAAAGGCAGTGATTTTGGGTGGGGATTCGGCAATTGATAAAGCAGTTCAAGAAAAGTTGATCTCATTAGGACTAAAGGTGGAACGTATAGCCGGGGGAAACAGGTTTGAAACTGCCGCGAAAATCTCCAGGTTAATTGATAATCCTTCGGGTAAAGCTTTTGTCGTTAATGGACATGATTTTCCAGATGCACTTGCAGCTGGAGCTATAGCAGCCCAAAAAGGATATCCCGTCCTTCTAGTGGAAAAAGAGCGGATTCCTTTTCATACAGCCCAAGTTTTGGATAAAAGTACTGGAGCCTATGTCGTTGGTGGAAAGGCAGTCATCGATGAAAGAATATTATCAGGGATTCCGGAGTCAGAGAGAATTGCCGGAGCGAATAGATATGAAACAGCCGCCAAGCTGTTCAATACATTCAATCTATCCTCAAAAGAAGCAATGGTGGCTAATGGAACAAGCTTTCCAGATGCACTGTCTGGGGCAGTTTTAGCTGCTAAACAAAACAATAATTTACTACTTGTTGAGGATACCAGAGTTCCTTCGGAAGTGGCTGCCGTGTTAAAAGAAAATGGATTACAGCACTTCAATGTTTTGGGAGGACAGCGTGTTATTGACCGTCAAGTAGTCAGGTTGCTAATGGAATAACTTGAAAGAGGGGGCTGCTTATTGGTCTCCTCTTCTTTCGTTTCCTTTAGGAAGGTATAAGAGTTAGCTATAAAAGTGTGATAGAATTAACTGGAAATACTATTTTATATGAGATGTGCATATATAAATAAGTTTAGTAGAACTATAAACTTTTAATATCTATAAAGGGGAATGCCCTATGAAGTGGAATACGAAATATGCTGTATTCATCGTTACTTTATTTATCCTGGCTTTTTCATTTGATTCCGATCATGAAGTTTTTGCTGGGGAGAAATTTTCGAAGCAATCATTTAAAAGGTTAAGTTCTACGAAGGAAATCACAAATAATATTCATAGTCGACAGATTTTAATAAAGTTAAAAAATAGGAATGTTAATCTTGAGAGTCTTGATTTAATAGAAAAGGAATCACCGACGGCTCTTGATAGCAGAGGCATAGTTCTTGTAGAAGTTCCAATTCACTTTAGTTATCAAAAAATGTTGGATATGTTAGCACAAAACCCTGGAATTGAATATGTAGAACCCAACTATCTGTATGAGCATTTGAATGTATCTGATGATCCTTTTTATAACTATCAATGGCATATACCGGTTTTAAATATTCATAATGCTTGGGGATATATACAAAACCCTCACCCTGTAAGAGTTGCAGTGTTAGATTCTGGAGTAGATCCACATTCAGACCTTGCCGGAAAGGTGCTTCCTGGTTATGACATTCCAGCGAATACTCCCTTTCAGACTGATCTAATCGGCCATGGTACAAACATTGCAGGAATCATTGCCGGAATAAAAAATAATGGAATTGGTATAGCGGGGATTAATGAAAATGTAGAAATCCTTCCCGTGAAAATTACTGACCAAACCACGATTCAGTTGACTGATGTTATTGAAGGCATTTACTATGCTATTGATAACGGAGCTCAGATCATTAATATGAGCTATGGTTCTGAAGAGGGGAACCATATGGAATACGATGCTCTCAAGGAAGCATATACAAAAGGGATTACTTTGATAGCTGCTACTGGCAATGATTATGGAGCTCCAGTATCCTTTCCGGCAGCATATCCATTTGTTATTGGCGTGGGAAGTGTAGATCAAGAGGGAAAACGCTCAGCCTTTTCTAACTACGGTGATTCATTGGATCTTGTAGCTCCTGGAGAAGAAATTGTATCGACTGGTCTCCGCGAAGAGTATGAGTTTGTGAATGGTACGTCTTTTTCAGCGCCAATCGTATCTGGGATTGCTTCCATGTTGCTGAGCCAAGACCCGAAATTATCTCCATCGGAAATAGAGTGGAAATTAGAGAATTCAACAGAGCGTAGTTGGACTGAAACCAAGGGCTTTGGACAAATTGATGCTGTTAAAGCACTTCTAATGCCAAACCCTTCATTACACGACGATGCAGGAAACTCTGTGAGTCAGGCCAGATTGATAAAGGTAGGGCATACATACGAGGAAAGCATCCAAATTCCCGATGATGTGGACTACTACAAGTTTGTAAATAATGAAGTCAGTGATTTATCTTTTCAAACCACTAGTCCTGCTTCCCACGACATTAAAGTCACAATAAAAAAAGTAGCCAATGGGCATATAGAATGGGAAGAAATAGTGGACAATCTGGGCATCGGTGGAATAGAAAAATTATCATTGAGGGTTAATCCGGGTACTTACTATATTGAAATCAGCGATTTTAATTACAGATGGTCAAAGAACCAGTACAAGCTTAAAGTATCTTCGAACAGTTATCATCGTATTGAAGGGAGCAGCCGGACTCAAACAGCTGTTAATATTTCCAGAAAAGGCTGGCCAAGTGGATTGACACATCAAGAAAGAGCAATCATTCTGGCAAGAGCAGATCATCCGGCAGATGCACTGTCTGCTGCAGGTATTGCTGCCATGAAGGATAGCCCAATCCTGCTCACTTTCCCTGAACAGATTGATACCGTTACACTTCGTGAAATTTTTAGACTTAACCCGGAAAAAATCTATCTATTAGGCGGTAAGAATGCCATTGATGAATCTGTAGAAACATTGCTTAAGAATAAGGGTTATACTGTTCAGCGTGTACATGGAAAAGATAGATTTGAAACGTCTATTAACATTGGCAGAGCTGCTGGGTTAACCAATCAAAATGAAGCAATCATCGCCAATGGGATCACAGTTGCTGATGCCCTTTCAGCTTCTAGTATTTCGGTGAGTAAACATATTCCAATTTACCTTTCACAAAAGGAAAAAATGCCAATGCAGCTGCCAGAGGCTATTAAGAAAGTGTATATTCTTGGAGGAGAGGCTGCCATTAGCACTCAGGTGGAAAGTGACTTGAAGAGAAAGAGAATCGAGGTTGTCCGAATAGCTGGACATAGCCGCTATGATACAAATATTAATGCGATTAAGAAGCTTACAAATCCAGATACATTGATACTTGTGAGAGGCACCTCCGCGAAAACAGATTACGAGGATTATCCAGATGCCGTTGCTGCTTCAGGGCTTGCACATCGCAGAAATGGGGCAATTGTTCTGGTAAATCCATTAAAAATAGAAAACGTTACGAAATCATATGTATCGAGTCGTTCATATCCCATGTATGCTCTTGGGGGAGAAAAGGCTTTGCCTGGTGGGCAATTGACTCATCTGGGACTGAAAATAGCAAAATAAAACGAAGAAACCCTTGCATTTCGCAAGGGTTTCTTCTATTTCCTTTTTTCACTTTTTATTTCAAGGATAGCTGTTTCATACTTTTTGGCATTTGCTTTCCAGGTGTAGTGCTTTTCAATAAAATCCCTTGCGTTGAAGGCCATCTGGGCACGAAGCTCATCATTATCAGCAATCTTTTTAATTGCTTCAGATAGGTGCTCGTTCGTGTTCTCTTCTAGGAGTATTCCGTTGTAGCCTGTTTCAATTAACTCCTTGCATTGACCGAGGGCAGGAGCTACTACCGGCTTACCCATTGCCATATATTCAAAGATTTTAAGTGGAGAGAAGTGGAAGAACTCAATATCCTTATATGGTGCAATTGCAATATCCATAAGGTTAAGAGCACCTGGAATCTCTTTATGGTCAAGAAATCCCGTTATTTCAACATATTCAGTAAGTGATAGCTCATTTATCTTTTTCTCGAGTCGCTCTCGCTCATTGCCATCCCCTATTATCAGAAAGCGGAGATTCGGCATTACTTTGAGCAAATCAGGAAGGATATCGATTCCTCTTTCAACTCCGTGCCATGATTTCAAACTTCCCAGGAAGCCAATGACCACGTCTTTGTCCCATTTTTGCTTTAGCGGGACTAGAAAATCAGGAGCAGGAGCATCCAGACTGAATTTATCAATATCAACACCATTTGGGACAACAATAGTTTTGGATACATCATAACTATTTTCCGCAAAGTATCTTTTCAGTTCATTAGATACGACAGTCACAGCATCAGAACTTTTGAACACTTTCTTTTCAAACCAATTCAATAAACCTTTAATATAGAAACGCTTCTCAAGATCTCTTTCAAATACAACAGAAGCATTCACCTCATAAATCACAGGAACATTCATTAGTTTACCAGCTATAATGGCTGATAGATCATAAGGGGAATACCGGTTAATAACACAATCGGGTTTGTGTTCCTTAATAAGCTTGATCAGTCGTAATACCCTCGGGATGTTCATTGCAACTGACCTTGCTTCCCTTAAGATTAGTTTGAGCTTATTGCTCTTTTGTTGAAGCTCCTTTGTCCGCTGGATATTGGAGGCTTGATTTTGCTTGCGCAATGACAATTCAACAGGGATGACTTCATGTCCAAGCTGTTCCATTGCTTCTATAAATTCACTTGCGTGTACTTGTGAACCTTCTCCTGATGAAAACCAGGAAAGATAGATTATTTTCATATACTTTCTTCCTCATCGCTAATAAATTTATTGAACATTAGCCCGATAATGATAAACAAAATGGTGATTGATTGTAGATTGTACCAAACCTCAGCAACCATGCCCATTACTGCATAACCGACGATTGTAAGGTTAATAGCCAACCCAAGAAATTGTTTTGACTTATTTCCTTTAACGATGGAGTAAAAAGTCCTTGCATAAATGTATAGGTACAAGCCGGCTAAAACTAAAAGGCCTAAAATACCATATCTCGCTAGAGTATAAAGATATGAATTATCTGCAAAACGGACAAATCCTTCTTTCATTGGACCTGAGCCAATGATAGGGGACTCCTTGAACTTCTCAAGGTTTAAATTCCAATAGTAATATCTGTTTTTAAAAGAACTCACCGATTCAACACTTCTCTTAAGTCGCTCATCGTCTTCGGAATTAGCGTTGTCACCATCTTCGCCTTCTGAATCTTCTCCACCTTCACTTGGAGCATTTGCGGAAAGTCCGGAAATGATTTGATCTGCAGCATAGTCAAGGTATGGAACTTTAGGGATGACTACGAGTGCAAGCATTGCAAAGATGCCAAGTACGATTAGACCTTGAGATAGGGACTTGATAAAAGTACCTTTTCTTAAAACGAGTCTCAACAGTAGCCAGTAGACAATAACTCCGGCTGTAATAATGACAGCTGTTCTAGAAGTAGTGAAGAATACACTTAGCAAGCTTAAAGTAATAAAGCCATATCCAATAATCGGATTCGTTTTGTAAATTGTCATATATGAAAGAACTAATGCGACAACAATGATCAGGAAAGATCCATACATATTCGGATTCTGGAATGTACTTGTCACCCTATGCTGATGGTCAATCATCTTATATAAGCTTTCACTTTGTGTATACAATAAACCGATATGATTATTAATATTAAAGATATTAAAGAATTGCAGGATACCGAATATCTCAATCGCTAAGATAAAAAGGAAAATCGGAAAGATAAGTTGTTTAATTGATGGAACTCTGACTTCTCTTGCGATTAAATAAAATGAAATATAAAAGGCATATCGATATAGTTCAATAAAGTCACCCAGCCCCGCCTTCGGTAATGCTATAATTCCATACACAGTGGAAATAATGAGTGAAAGGGCTCCTAGTGATAGAAAGATTGTTACATAATCTGGTTTTTTATCTAAATAATAGAGGTTTTTTGGATTTTTCAAGAACCAGTCTTTTGTCATGATGAGCAAAACGACGAAACTGATTAATAAGATTATGATTGGAATGATCTTGACTGAAAAAGAACCGAATAATATGCCTGGTGCCGGTTTAAACATCAGTAAAGCAATCAAAACAAGGAAAATCAATTTATGTTTTTTTGTTAACTCATTAGTCTGCATGTTATTCTCCCTATTAAATTAATTTTTATAATATACAGTTCATACTGTTTTGATTTTGTAATTTAATTAATTTTTATTATAACGAATCGTTTTATTTAATGATGATATTAAAAGCTTGGCCTTATTTTCCCCTTGGATTAAGTTGTACTTTTTGAAAAAGAACAATGTAATTAGTGCCAGGGATACAGGAGTATTATACATTCGTTTAAACATAGGTCCCTTACCCAGAACCGTTTTTGTATTCAATCTTGTAACGATATCTTTCTTCTCGTGATATACAATCAATTCTGGTTCATAAGCAATTTGATACCCTAAAGAATATAAATCAAACAAGAGAATGTTTTCCTCTCCTGACGGATACTTCGCGCCAAGGCCGAACTCCTCATCAAAACGAAGATGTTCTTTCTTTACCTTTTTTAAATCAATGAAAATTTCAATTGATGATTTGGACCACAGTCCTCTTTTGGAAACTGTGGGCTGGACTTCATCAGGGTAATTCTTTAGATACTCATTTTTATCAGGATCAAACATTTGAAAACAAATAATTCCTGCACTGGAATTTTTTAAATAAGAATGCACTTTTTCAAAACTGTCATTCAAATACCAACAATCATCGTCTGAAAAAGTGACGATATCGCCGGAAATATAATTCAAGCCCACATTTCGTGCATGTGATAGGCCTTTTTTATTAATGTGAATATGTTTATGTGAGAAATTATAGTTAGAAAGGAGATTCTTTATTTTCTCTTCGTTGTCCTGAGACACAAGAATAACCTCAAAATCACCATTTGATTGATTTTCCAGACTATCGAAAAGTCGTATGAGTTCGATTTGGCGTGTCCCTAAAGTGGGAACAATTACACTTATCATTAAAAATCACCCTGTTTTTTATTTTAATTAAATACCTAGATATCTTAATTTGAAACAAAAAGTATTATAACATACTTATTGTTTATGATTCGTTTTTAAGTAATTTGTAAAGAGAAATTAACGTAACAATTTTTAATGATGATTCCTGAGTTTCTAATTATAAATAACTATAACGAAAACACCCGGCCAATCAACATAAAAGAACCTGTTAATTAACCGGGTGTTTTAATATTTTACTGGTTGGGATAGTGGTACTTACCTCTAGGATCTTCTAGCAGTTTTTTGAAATCATAGCTTACAGATGTATTGCCAATAGCGTACCTTTTATAAGCAGGGTCCCATAAAGAATAAGCGAGAATGGCTCTTTCTATAAAGGTATCATAGCTTGAATGATAATCCTCATATTCACCTGGCCACAAATGGCGTTCAACATTTTGTATATAGAACTTTGTCTCGCTCAGCATACCGAGGTTATACAAATTCAGTAGAGCAAGACCTGAATTCCGGTGGTCAATATGGTCGTCATGATAGCTAAAGGCTGTATGCTCGGCGGCTGGGAATTCGGCCTTGAAGCGGCGAATGACTTTTTCGATTTCTCCTGCATTGGTGGCTCCATCACGCATATATTCAAAATGCATATTTCTTCGTTTAATGCCCAAAGCTTTAGCGGACTCTACAAATTCACGAAAACGAGCCCGTGAAAAATCATTTACCGTTAATGGTGAAAATGCTTCTTCATTCAACCGTTTGTTAACAGTGTTAATTGCTTTTGACGACGCCCCGTCTGTTAAGAGAACAAGGTGGACATCATAGCCTCTCTGTACATAGTGAACGATTGAGCTCCCCATTGTCAGAAGCTCATCATCCTGGTGAGAGACATAGAAGATAACAGTTTTACTCTCATTTATTTCTTCAGCGAGTGCTGCATGGTTTGGTAAGAAACAGAGCAGCAACACAATAACAATCATTAGCTTATTTTTAAGTAACATTTTAACTACCTCATTTATTTTAAGTACTCATTTAGATTATAGATAACAGAATCATTAACCACGGCACTACCACCGAACACTGTGAAGTTATTGATCGGATAGGTTTCAAAAGTCTTCCCGGTTTCAGCCGGAACTTTATCCGGCCCTACTAACAGCAGAGGCGAACCTTGCTTGGCCGCGAGCACTGAACCTGTTAATGCATCAGCAAACCCAAATCCATTTGCAACATATACATTTTCTGTATTCAATTTTAGCTTGGAGACGATTTTTGCTGCGGTATCGAAACGGTTATTCCCGCCAATTCGGACAGGGTTGTACCTGTTTAGCTCAGAAAACACATTCTTTCCGATAACGGATTCTCCGCCAATCACTAAAGCCTCTGTTTTCCCCTCTAATCCTTTTTTAGTATAGAAGGGCAGACTGTCCTTTTCTGTCAGCAGAATTGGGTAGCCTTTTTGAGCTGCATAGGATGCGATTGATAACGCATCTGGAAAGTTATGTGCGAATGCTATGATTGCTTTTTCAGGATTGCCTGTAAGCTTTTCGGAAATCTTATATGCCGTTTCAAAACGGCTGTTACCGGCTATACGTTCGACACTTTCAACCACTTTTTTGAGCGATTGCTCCACCTGAGGAGAGATTGCCCCAGATCCTCCGAGGATCACTACTTTTTTTGCCCCCAGCCTTACAATCTCTTCTTTTGTAATTGGAGTTAACTTTTCTTTCTCGGTTAAAAGAATAGGCGACCCCATTTGGTACGCAAGTGGTACACCTGCTAATGCATCCGGAAAGGAATCGCCTTTAGCGATAAACACCGTATTAGCCTGGGACCATCCTGAACGGGAAATTTCGACTGCTGTATGATATCTGGTAGTTCCTGCTATTCTATTTTCATCAAACGTAAGGTATGAAATCTCATCGTACTGAACTTCAACTCCTCGAGATTCCAGTAGTTTAATAGTATCGAGGGCATCCGGGAACAGTGGATTTCCCTTCAGATTTACTGATCCGTGCTGTATATTCCTTAATGCCCTTATATCTGTAATCTTATTATTGCTTAAGTCTATGTATCCTGCGGTTACATTAGATAGCGCGTTAATATCGATAATTCTATTGTTCATCAAGTTTAAATAATGAACATCCTCTTGGTTCAGGTTTAATCCCTTCAGAGATGAAATCAAATTATTGCTGGCTTCTATATCAGTTAACTGGTCTAACTGTGCAAGTGATGAAAGGCTAGAAACCTTATTATTGTTAATGTTCAACTTTCTTAAATTCGTGAGTTCTGATAAAGGTGCAAGGTTTCCAATTGTGTTATTAGCAGCCTCAAGTGTCGACAATTTACTAATAGATTCGAGACCATTTAGGGAGTTTACTAGATTATTGCTAATATCCACAGAGAAACTGTTGTTTATTTCTGTAATTTCTATATTCATTAGAGAAAAAATGCTTTGTATTTTATTCTTGCTCAAGTTAAGGTTGCACGAATTACAATTAAACTTCATGCTTTGAAGAGGTGAAATATCATTTATTTGATTTTGATTAAGTCTTAAATCTTGGATATTCTTCAAGTTGCCCAGTGATCTTAAATCCTGTATGGAATTCCGGGATAAATCTAGAATTTCTATCTGATTGAGATTGCTAATAGGGGCAAGGTCCGTTATGAAATTATCTGAGAGATATAGTTCAGTGGCCGTTAACAGATTTTCAAGCCCAGCGATATTGGAGACCCCCATCCAGCTGGCATCGAGGTCTGTCAGCGTACCCATCCAATCGGCTGTAATATCAGGGTTGCGTTCATTTATTCCAGCTAGAGTCAATCTTAAATTTGGATCGGGAACTAGGAACTCCTCGGCCGAAGCAAATCTATTATTATGTGAATACGAAGTGAATAACAATGGCAAAAGTAACAGAATTAGCGATATTTTTTTCATAGCTTATGTTTCACCTTTCGACTGAATTTCCTTGGCAATTATACTACCATTTTACATTTAATGAAATGTTTTATAATATTTTGCTAATAATTAACAAATAAAAAGAGGTTTAATGTCGCAAATGTAATATTTTTGTAAAATTGTAGAATAGAGATAAATGATAGAATGGACGAAAGGAACATCGAAGGGAGTCCCATTAATGACTTTAAATTTTATGCGTAAGGGCTTGCAATTAGGGTTTTTGACCTTTCTTGTTACACTAGGATTTGTGTTTTTGGATACTGACCGTGGACATGCTGTTGAAATAGATAGGATTTATGGACAAAATAGATATGAAACTTCTATACATATATCACAGAAAGGCTGGCCGGATGGAGCAGAGACAGTAATTTTTGCTGTAGGAAATAACTTTCCGGACGCTCTTGCAGGAGTTCCGCTTGCACATAAGTTAAACGCTCCGATGTTGCTGACGGATAAAAATTACTTGCCTGTCAGTGTAAAAAAAGAAATTGGGCGATTAAACGCTAAGAAGGCAATCTTACTTGGTGGATCACAGGTCATTTCTTCCAAGGTTGAGACAGAACTTGATGCTCTTGGACTTTCAGTCATCCGTTATGCGGGGAAAAATCGCTTCGAAACAGCTGCTCAAATTGCTAAGGAAGTTGGCAATGGAAAGGCTGTTATAGCAAATGGGTATTCTTTTCCTGATAGTCTTGCGATTGCTTCCTATGCAGCAAATAATCAAATCCCGATTTTGTTAACGAATAAAGATAATTTGCCACAGGAAACTAAAGAAGTAATAGGAAACTTTAAGGATACGCTGGTCATTGGCGGAAGTGCGGTAGTAAATGATAACGTCCTTGGAGATTTGCCTAATCCAGAAAGAATTTCCGGGTCCGATCGATATGATACTGCTGCAAAAATTGTTGAATCTTTATTTGAACCAACTTTGGAAAAGTCCTTCATGGCAACAGGCGAAAGCTTTGCGGATGCTTTGACAGGATCTGTGTTGGCAGCTAAATATAATCGGCCAATGATTCTGACGCGTTCTTCTAATTTATCTTCTTCAGCGTATGACCTGATACAAAAGAAAAATGTCGAAAGGCTTACGGTTATTGGAGGAGCAGGTGTGGTATCTGATGCCGCGCTTAGTAAATTGAATTTAAATGTGGACAAAATAATAGAAACTGCAAAATCCTTACAAGGCACCAAATATGTCTGGGGTGGAACAACTACTCAGGGGTTTGATTGCAGTGGATATCTGAATTATGTATATGACGCACATGGTATCAATCTTCCTCGGACTACTGCGGATATATGGAATAGCGGTATAAAAGTGGACAAACCACAAGTAGGGGATATTGTCTTTTTTGAAACCTATCAGCCTGGACCTTCCCATGCTGGAATTTATATCGGGAATAATTCTTTCATTCATGCAAGTAGTTCCTACGGAGTAACGATCACAAGTATGGACAATGTTTACTTCAAACCTAGATACCTCGGTGCAAAAAGAGTGTTTTAATAGAATTGAAAGGTTAAAGCTAATCTAGCTTTAACCTTTTTTTGTAAAAAATCTAAATCGACAATGTCAAATTATTTGCACTCGATTTTACCTATTGGATAAAAGTACCAACACCTAATTTGGACTATTTTCCAATTTTCTTATTTTTTATAGCTACATAGATTGCTATAATACTACACAGATACAGAAAAATTGACAATATTCTAGGGAGGGCAACAATGAGGATCAAACTGTATGGATTTATGGCTGCATTAATAGGGATTTTTCTATTTGCAGCACCTTCTTTCGCTGGTGCGGAGAAGGTAGTAGTAATTGACCCGGGACACGGAGGGAGATTTTCTGGTACTTGTGGACTTACTGGAAGTAGTACAGGGATCTGTGAAGAAACTAATAATCTTAACGTGGCATTAAAGTTGAAGTCTTTATTGGAGAGCCGTGGAATCACAGTGAAAATGACGCGCTCCGATGACAGACACTTTTCGACATATTTAAGTGGGGATGGCGGAGACCTGGATAAAAGAACTCAGGTAGCCAATGGCTTTGCAACGAATAATAATGATAACACGGTTTTAATTTCCGTTCATCATAATGCACACCCACGAGATCCCTACGTTAAAGGAGTCGAAACATATTATTATGATGGAGTGAATCACTACCAGTCTGAATACCCACATGACCCACTTCAGATTAAATACCTGCCGGACAACAAACGTCTTGCTACTAACATACACTCTAAGCTAATTCCTAGCTTAGGAACTCTTGACAGAGGTGTTCGGAACAATCAAAGCTTTTATGTGATTAGAAATGCAAAAATGCCAGCCGTATTACTTGAGCTAGGTTTTATGACGAACAGGGAAGAAGAAAGCAGAATCAAAACAAGCAGTTATCAGTGGGCAGCTGCTAAAGCAATTGCAGAAGGTGTCGTTAATTACTATAAGGTTTTTGAAGTGTTCGATGAAAATAATAAGCGACTTGCTACTTTTACAACATTAGAAGAAGCTAAAAACTATGTATCAAAGCAAACAAAGTTAGCGAAAGTTTTTGACAAAACTCAACAAAAGTTTGTTTTTGAAAATGGTAAATTTATCGTCGTTCACAAAGAAAATGGCTATCTAAAAGAATTCTACTCTATTGATGAAGCAATTAAATTTGCCAGCAATAATGGAGAAACAAGAATTTATGATAAGTACAACAGATGGACTGTTTGGTCCAACTACCTAACGAAAAAGTATGCTGTCAAACAAAGTGAAACTGTGAAGGAAGAGTTGTTTGACTACAACCAAGCAGTTACAAAAGCAAACGAGCTGGAAAATAGCTATATTGTCCGCAATGACACTGGAGAGGTTATCTGGTCTAAATCAGATGCTGTTAAAGTAGAACGATCTGCATCTCCTACATATATAGCCGGATCTGGAAGAATTCAAACATCAATTGAAATTTCTAAGAAAATATACCCTAATGGATTTGCGGCAGATAAGGCAGAAAAGACTGTCCTTCTTACAACAGGTGTTGATCCTGCAGATGCACTATCTGCTGGTCCGCTATCCGGATTGTATGGTAAAGCACCAATCATACTGTCAGAAGCTGATGTTCTTGTTGAAAGTGTAAAGACAGAGTTAAAACGTTTAAAAGCATCCAAGGTTGTCATCATTGGTGGTCCAGCCGCGATAGATACTGTTGTTGAAAATCAAATCAAAGGACTTGGTATTCAGGTTGATAGAATCAATGGAAGCAACCGTTATGATACCAACAGGAAGATCCTCGCCAAACTTGGGAATGTAAATGGCTATTTTGTTGCATCAGGCAAGCAGTACGCAGATGCATTAGCAGTCGCGCCGATTGCTGCATCACAAAATTGGGGCATTGTTCTGACCGATTTGGATAAAGTGTCAGATGTGTCAGTTAATTTAATGGCAGGAAAACCAGTAAGGATTGTTGGAGGAGACAAAGTCGTTGGTTCTGCAGTAGAAGCTAAGATTAAAGAGAAGACTAGCAATTTAGTCCGTCTTGCTGGTTCTAATCGTTACGATACATTGGCTAAAGTACTGTGGGCGTTTGGCGACAAGCTTGAGTCTGAAACTGTGCTGCTGACGACAGGTGAGAACTTCCCTGATGCTCTTGCAGCTGCACCTCTTGCTGTGAACAATCCTGCTCCACTGATCCTAATCAATGGATCAGTAAAGGTTAATCTCGAATCCTTCTTGCTTGAGCATGGTGAAAACCAATCAATTAAAGAAGTATTGGTCATCGGTGGAACTCTAAGCAAGGATGCCGTTACGGAAGTGACTAATAAAGTTAAATAAAGACTCGGTTTTACCGAGTCTTTCATCTATGGAGGAAGCTTATGTTTAAGAGATTACTAATTCCTTTCTTTCTAATAATTTCATTGCTTTTCGCTTGTTCCAATGACGAAAGCAAGCCGGTACAAGATGATGAAAAATCAGAAGAACTTGATCAAGTATCTGAAGAGAATGATGCTGAACAAAATGATGAAGCGTCTAAAGATGAAGACAAAAATGCCGATAGTAATAAAGAAGAAAATGGTGATGAATTAACCGAGGATAGTGGTTATGTGAAGTATAGGCCTAGCACAGGAGAAGTAAGGGAGTTTGTGGAAAAAGGTGCAGTTCTTTTTACAGAAGAAGTGGTTGACCAAAATGACCAGTACCTGCAAATGAAAGTTACTCTCGGATCTTCTGTTACTACAGAGGTTTATCTCTGGACCAAGGATAAGGTTGCTTTGGTCTACCAGAATACTAGTCTGGATGATCATAATGCTAGTATCCTTGACACATTTGAGTCAGAAGTGGGCCCAGAGGTATTGCTGGGTAGCGATAGTGACTGGGAGTTAGTAGCAAGAGACACTACGGTCAAGATTGGAAATCAAGTTCTTCAAAGTGTCTATGCTATTAAGCTAGTGACGGAAGAAGTAGTTGGGGCAGAAACAATCAAAACACGTTATTACGCACCTGAACATGGAATGGTAAGGGAAGAAGTTGAGGTTACTGGAGAAGGTGGCTATAAGTCGACTGTTGATCTGGTCATGTGAAAAACATTTACGGGGGAATATATAAATGAAACAAATATACAAGCAATTGATTTTGCTTATAGCTGTCTTTTTGCTTGCAAGTACGTTTTCGGGTAAAAGCACTTTAGCCAATTCAGAACCAATTGTGAAAGTTAAACTAGTAAACTATTTAGGGAACAAAACTAGTATTCCATTAAAAATAACTGGGGAATACTTGCTTGATGGAACATCCCTAACTTCTGGCAATCAATATTATGTAAAAAATGAAAATGGAAAGATAGCAATCTACCATGGTTCAAAGCTATTGAAAAGTTCGGACATGCCATTAACGATTACTCCAAAAGAGTACGGGCAATCCCATTATGCCAATATAAATGGAAGAAACTACCTTGGTACTATGAGGTTTACTAAGGAAGGGAGTTATGTTCGGCCAGTAAACGAACTTTCGATGGAAGACTATTTGAAAGGCGTTGTTCCTGCTGAAATGCCTGCATCATGGTCGCTTGAAGCATTAAAGGCACAGGCTATAGCAGCTAGAACATATATTAAGGCAAGAATCTCCCAAGTAATTGATGATACAGTTAAGTATCAAGCATATTCTGGCTATACATGGAACAGCTCTTATTATGCTAAGACAAATCAAGCAGTCAACGACACTGCAGGGCAAGTTCTCACTCATAATGGCAGATTGATATCAGCTGTTTATTCATCAAGCAATGGAGGACATACAGAATCCAATTCAAATTATTGGGGTTCTGCAAAGTTACCATACCTCCCTTCAAAGCCGGACCCATACGATCCTAAAATTGAATGGAACATTACATTAAATAAAGAGCAAATCAGTCTATCAGGCCTGGATTTAAGTCAGCCTCAATTGTGGTGGGGACAGGTGAGGGAAAAGGCACAAGGCAATGAATTGCTGAATATTAACTATATCAAATCCTATATAAGGAATAACTATCATCCGAATACTGAAATCAAGGTTACTGGCATTCCAAAAGTTGGTGTAGGAAGTGGTTATACTTTAGCGGATAGCGGCACTACAACAGGAAAAAGGACAACAGGTACCCTGCATGTAGAATATATTATGAAGGATTCAAGTGGTAACTATGTACGAGACTTGCCAGGTAACCTTCCTGATAATTATTCTACAACACTTGGAGGGCCTTCAAGGTATCACACTAGTGTTGATATTTCTGAAAAGGGATGGCCAAGTACTGCTTCTGCCGTGGTGCTGGGAAGAGGTGACATCCATGTGGATGCCATTACAGGAACGGTTCTTGCCAAAAAGTTGAATTCTCCATTGCTTTTGACAAAATCTGATGAAGTTCCATCTGTAGTTCTAGAGCGAATTAAGGAGCTGCAGCCAAGTACTGTTTACCTGCTTGGTGGAGAATCAGCAATCGATAGCTCTTCAGAGAATCAGCTGAAGACAATGGGATACAATGTGGAGCGGATTAATGGGGCTTCTCGTTACCATACTGCTTTGAAAATAGCAGATCAAATTGGAGCATTCTCAGAAGTGTTCATTACAAGTGGTGACGAAAATTCACCTGATGCTTTGTCTATTGCATCCTATGCAGCAAGCAAGCAAATTCCTATTATCCTTACGGCACAGGACAAGCTCCTCCAAAGCACGTTAGATACGTTGAAAAAGCATCAAGTAAATAAAGTCACGATCATTGGTGGCGAGAGTGCAGTTTCAACAGGAATTGTAGATCAATTGAAGTCATCGGGAATTGGTGATGTCAGCCGAATTGAAGGACCATCACGCTATCATACAAGTATTGAGATTGCCAAGAGACTTTCATTTGATACAAATACCCTTTATTTCGCACAAGGTCAGACTTTCATCGATGCTCTTCCTGGTGCTGTATTAGCATCAAAATCCAATGCACCAGTCATCTTGACTGAAAAGGATTCATTGTCATATGATGCGGAGAAGTGGATTAAGAGCCTAGGTATTAGACCGAGTGTTGTATATTTAGGCAGTGAAGCGGCTATTTCTGAAACAGCAAGACAAGAAATTAAAAATGCATTAATTGGCGACATTAAGGTACATGTAATGAAGAAGGACAATGTAGGCATTGGAGTCCTAAGGGCGATGATGGGTGGAACTTTATTTAAGAGCTATCATATTGACAATGTTAATGAAACATCAACACAGTTTGCTATAAATGGTAAAGGATTCGGTCATGGAGTCGGCATGAGCCAGTATGGTGCCAAGAAAATGGCGGAACTAGGAAAACCATACCAGGAAATACTAGGCCATTATTATCCGGGTTCAGTGATTACCAAATAACAAGATGAGAGAGACGGGGTATTGCCTCGTCTCTTTCATTTTTTTCAATTGTGTTAAATGTTTAGTTTGTCGATTATTAAGGAATAACATTTATGGTATTCTAGAGTATAGTTATACCAAAAGCTTTTTTTATGTGCTTATGATATAATACACATGTTAAAAAAGTAAATTGAGGAGTGTAAAAATGGTAAAAGTTAAAAAAGCAATCATACCTGCGGCTGGCCTGGGAACAAGGTTCTTACCCGCCACAAAAGCTCAGCCTAAAGAGATGCTTCCTATCGTTGACACACCTACTATTCAATATATTATTGAAGAAGCCGTTTCTTCAGGAATCGAAGATATTCTGATTGTAACAGGTCGAGGAAAAAGAGCGATAGAAGATCATTTTGATAAAGCTATGGAACTTGAAGAATCACTTGCAGCTAAAGGCAAGTTTGAAGAGCTCGAAAAGATTAAACAAATCTCGAACTTAGCAGATATCCATTATATCCGCCAAAAAGAACCAATGGGACTAGGGCATGCAATTTGGTGTGCAAGAAAGTTCATCGGCAATGACCCGTTTGCTGTTATGTTGGGTGATGACATTGTAGTATCTGAGACGCCATGCCTCAAACAGCTTATAGATCAATTTGAAGAGAAAAATGCTTCCATCATTGGTGTACAAGAGGTTGAAGAGAATGACATTTCTAAGTATGGTGTTATTGATCCTATCTCCAAGGAAACTGATGGTGATTTATATAAAATCAGGAACCTGGTGGAAAAGCCTGCAAAGGAGGAAGCTCCTTCAAACCTGGCTATTATGGGACGATATGTGTTAACACCAGAGATATTGGATATCTTAGAAAATACAGAACCAGGCAGAGGAAATGAAATTCAGCTTACTGATGCGCTTCAAGCTTTAACAGAAAAGCAAGATATGTATGGGTACTTATTTAGCGGCAGAAGATATGATATCGGCGATAAATATGGATTTGTACAAGCTACAGTAGAATTCGCCCTTATGAGGGACGATTTGAAGGATCCTTTAAAGAATTGGTTAAAAGAAATTATTAAGTGACAATAAAGGAGAAACATCATGAATGTATGTGTTGTAGGTACAGGCTATGTGGGATTGGTATCGGGAGTTTGTTTTAGTGATATTGGTAACAAAGTTACATGTATCGATTTAGATCAGGAAAAAATTGACAAGCTGAAACAGGGGATTATACCTATATATGAACCAGGTCTATCAGATCTTGTTTTAAAGAATATAAATGAAAATCGACTTTCCTTCTCGACGGATTTGACGGAAGGATTGAAAGATGCAGATGTTGTATTTATTGCCGTTGGTACTCCGCCGAAAGAGAATGGGGAGGCAGACTTGCAATATGTAGAAGCTGTTGCAAAGTCTATCGGTGAGCATCTGGATAGCTATAAAGTGATTGTGACAAAGAGTACAGTCCCTGTTGGAACCGGGAAGCGAGTTAAAGAAATTATCGCTTCAGTTTCGGGCCACACAAACTTTGATATTGCTTCGAATCCTGAATTCTTGCGTGAAGGATCCGCGATTTACGATACGATGAATATGGAAAGAGCGGTCATTGGTGTTGAAAGCGAAAAGGCGGGCGAAGTCCTGACAGAGCTTCATAAACCGTTTAATACAAATATTGTTTTAACAGACGTTGAGACTGCAGAAATGATTAAATATGCATCTAACGCCTTTTTGGCTACTAAAATCAGCTTCATAAATGAAGTAGCGAATGTTTGTGAACTAGTTGGAGCTGATGTCACTAAAGTAGCCGAAGGAATGGGTTTTGATAACAGGATTGGGAAAGCGTTCTTGCAAGCCGGAATCGGTTATGGAGGTTCTTGTTTCCCTAAAGATACAAGTGCTCTTGTTCAAATTGCAGGGAAAGCAGGCTATGACTTCAAGATTGTCCGCAATGTAGAGGAAGTCAACCAGAACCAGAGATTCAAAATCATTGATAAGCTAGAGGCTGTATTTAACAATGATCTCTCCGGCCGCAAAATTGCTGTCCTGGGATTGGCCTTTAAACCGAATACAGATGACATGAGAGATGCTCCATCTATTGATTTGGTACCATTGCTGCAGGAAAAGGGAGCAGATGTTTTCGCATTTGATCCTGTAGCTGCTGAAAATGCTCGAAAGGTAATTCCTGGTTTGAATGCAGTGGAAAACCTGCAAAAAGCAGTTAATAACGCTGATGCGGTGGTCATTTTAACGGATTGGCCGGAATTCAAAGAGATGGATTTGGTGCAACTAAAAGAAACAATTAACCAGCCAATCATCATTGACGGGCGGAATATGTTTGAACCTGAAACAATGAAGGAATTAGGTTATTATTATTCCTCTATTGGTCGCCCGTTAGTTGACGGCAGGGAATAATAAAATTCCATTGATCAATGGATAATAAATAATATTAGTAATGATAAACCTTGTCGACAGGCAAGGTTTTCATCCTTTTTTACTGAAAGGAAGAAGATAATGATGGTATTGCAAGTCGCTTTTTGGTTTTTGATTTTTTTAATAGTATATATTTATTTTGGGTACCCGGTATTACTTAAAATTATTTCTTCGTTCAAAAAAGTTCCTTCAAACGAAGGCCAGACTTTTAAGCCAAAAGTTACATTCTTTATTGCTGCCTATAATGAAGAGAAAGTAATTGGGGAGAAACTTCAAAACGCAGTGGGTTTAAACTATCCCAGGGAATTATTAGAGATTATTGTCGTATCTGATGACTCATCAGACAGGACAAATGAAATTGTCGAGGAATACTCAACGAAGTACCCTTTTATCACCTTGAATGTTGTCAAGGGACGTAAAGGGAAGACGGAGGCGCTTAATAAGTCTGTTCCTTTAGCAAAAGGGGATGTATTAGTCTTCTCGGATGCGAATTCAATGTATGAAAAGGATGCGCTGCTGTATCTGGTAAAGCATTTTAGCGAGCCATCCATTGGTGGAGTATGCGGTGAACTAAAACTTCTTAACTCTACAAATTCATCTATAGGGGAATCTGAAGGCGCTTATTGGAAATATGAAAAACTCCTTAAAACGTTAGAAACCCAAACGGGGACAAGCATTGTCGCGAATGGTTCCATCTATGCGATCAGGAGAGAATTATTTAAAGAGATGAATCCTAATGTTGGGGATGACATGCAAAATCCATTAATCATCATTAGCCAGGGGAAAAGATTCGTCTATGAGCCAAATGCTATTACAAAAGAAGAAACATCGACTAAAGAAAAAGAAGAATTCGGACGTAAAGTCAGGATTGTCACCAGAAGTTTTACTGGAATAATGGCCTATAAAAAAGTTCTTAATCCATTTAAAAACTTTGATTTCTTTTATAAGTATATGTCCCATAAATTCCTGAGATGGCTAGTGCCTTATTACATGATTGCCGTATTTATTATGAATCTTTTTTTACTTGAACATGAATTATACAAATGGGTCTTTGCTGCTCAGCTTCTTTTCTATGGATTGGCCGTACTAGGAATTTGGGTAAAACACAAGATCACCTATATTCCGTACTATTTCTGTTTAGTTAACTATGCTGCCTTGTTGGGTACAATGAGAGCTATGACCGGCAAGAGGCAAGCAACATGGAAACCTACTTCACGATAGGTGCTGCCCCTCTAAAACAATGGATGCCGTTTTAGGGGGCTTTTCTGTTGTTTTTTACTGGGATGAATGGGAGACAACTGTCGTTAATTTCATATTGGACGGTGTAAATGACAATGAATAATGTAACAAAACTCTTTTTGGGTGGCATGAAATGGACTGGTCTATCTACGATCGTGGTTACAGTCGTCCAATTAATGCAATTTGCCTTGCTTGCGAGACTATTATCTAAAGAAGACTTTGGTTTGATGGGTATGATCATGGTCGTTATTGTTTTTTCGCAGGTTTTTACAGATATGGGGATCAGCAGCGCCATAGTCCATCGCCAGGATTTGAATAAAAAACACCTGTCCAGTCTTTACTGGCTGAATATATTGGCGGGAATAGCAGTCTTTGCAATATTACTGCTCATAATCCCTTATATTGCTGATTTTTATAATGAGCCCAAACTAAAAGATCTTTTATTTTATATAGCTTTTATCTTTTTGATCACGCCATTAGGACAGCAATTTCAATTTTTGATGCAAAAGGAACTTAAGTTTAACAGTCTAGCCAAAATTGAAATTGTATCGGTTTTACTTGGCAGTACTTCTGCCGTTCTCCTGGCGGTTCTTGACTATGGAGTTTGGTCATTGGTTTGGGGACAAATCATTACTAACTCGGTAAAGTCATTGCTTCTGATGATGTATGGTTGGAGAACATGGAGACCAGCTCTCAGGTTTAAAACAGAGGATTTAAAGGGATATATCAGCTTTGGTGCGTACCAAATGGGGTCACGCTCAGTTAACTATTTTGCTTCTAATATCGATTACATCCTTATCGGGAGATTTTTAGGGACAGAAGCACTTGGTATATATAGCTTGGCCTACCAGCTTATTGTCATACCAGTGACCAAAATTAATCCTGTTATTACAAAAGTAGCTTTCCCGGTCTTCTCATTAAACCAGAAAAATGACGAGGTCATAAATCAGGGTTTCATTCAAATGACCAAAATGCTGTCATTTGTGACTTTCCCAATATTAATCGGATTAATTGCCGTTTCTGATATTCTTGTCCCAGTGGTGTTTGGAGCTAAGTGGGTTGATGCTGTTCCAGTTATTCAAATTTTAGCCGTATTAGGCTTACTAAGAGTTCTGATGAATCCTAATGGGTCGGTATTGTTGGCAAAAGGAAGAGCTGACCTTGGTTTTATGTGGGACTTGGGTGTAGCGATCATTAATGGCCTTGCCATCTACATGGTCGTCAACCAGGGCGTATTAGCGGTAGCAATCGCTTATGTAGCGGTGAGTTTCATTAATTTCGTATTGGGCAGAAAACTCCTCCATTATGTAACGAAGCTAAAAGCAGGGGATTATTTCCGCTCACTGAAGGTACCTTCAATTATCTCCATTTTGATGGCCGTAATTGTTTACCTGCTGTTGTTATTATCAATTCAAATTGGACTGCAGCCGAGTTGGATACTACTGATTGCTTTAGTCCTGATAGGGGTCCTTTCTTACGTATTCCTGGCAGCACAATTTGATAAAAATCTTTTCAACAAAGTGTTGAGTATGGTATTAAAACGGAAAGCTGGAAAGGCATAAAAAAATAGAACCCTGTATCTGATTAAGGATACAGGGTTCTATTTTTATTTATAGCTTTGGTTCATATTAGCTCGCATTTTCTTAAAAGCATTTAACAGTGGCTTATGGCTTCCGATTAGCCCAACCAGTTCCGCTATCACCTGTATAAGGATTAAAACCACTGTAATGACAGCAATCGATCCCCATAAGGTTGATCTTGTGAAAATAATCGCTGCGAGTCCGAAAAAGGCGCTAATTGCATATATTGTTAAAACAGTTTCCCGATGTGAAAATCCCATTGTTATCAAGCGATGGTGAAGATGGGATTTATCAGGTGCTGAAATCTTTTGCTTATTGAGTATTCGTCTGATAATCGCGAACAGCGTATCGAAAATTGGGACTGCAAGGATGATGATTGGAACGACCAAGCTAAAGATCGTAACGCTTTTATATAGCCCCATTAATGAAATAATCGAGATACAATAACCAAGGAACAATGCACCTGTGTCACCCATGAAAATCTTTGCTGGATGGAAGTTGAAGAACATAAAGCCAATAGTACTTCCAATCAGAATGACAGTAAGGGAAACAACTATAAAGTGACCATTTAAGGCTGCCAGTGACATGATTGATGTCATAGCTATAACTGAAACGCCAGAAGCGAGTCCATCAAGGCCATCGATCAAATTGATTGCATTTGTAATCGCCACAATCCAGAAGACGCCAATGACATAACTGAATGGACCAAGGTAAATCCTTTCTTCCATGAATGGAAGAGTAATGAAATCGATATTAAAGTCAAATGCGACTACAATTGATGCAGCAACGATCTGGCCTAAAAATTTTACTTTTGCAGATAATGTATATTTATCGTCAAAAATACCAATAATTATTATCACTGCGCCTCCGAGGAGAACGGGCCAAAGCAGGGGAATCAATTTATTAAGATAAAGCAGTCCAGCTGTTGCGCCAATTAAAATTGATAAACCACCAATCCGGGGCATCAATTCTGTATGGACTTTCCTGTAATCAGGTTTATCTACAAAGCCAAATTTCTTGGCAAATTTAATTGTAAATGGTGTTATTGCAATTGAAACAACAAGAGAAAGGACAAATGCAATAATATAATCAATTATTGTATACATAAATTCACCTCAAGACATGCATCTGTTGTTAGGATATCAAATCAATAGAAAAAAGCAATCAATTTTTTGTCGTATCTTGTTTTATTACTGATCTGTAGATATCCTCTAATTTGTGTGTCTGCCTTTCAATATCAAAGTTTTTTCTTGCATGGTCTAAAGCATTAAGTGACATTTTTTCGATGAGGGCCGGGTTCTGTAATAAAGTTAATAAAGAATCAGCAAGTCCTTTAACGTCTCGTTGGTTAACTAAAAGGCCTGTTTCGTTATTGATCACTGCTTCCGGAATCCCGCCGGTTTTAAAGCTTACAACTGGGAGTCCCATTGCATGTGCCTCTACAAAAACCATCCCTAAACCTTCTGAAGCGCCAGTATCAATTTCGACACTAGGTACTGAAAAAATCTTTGCACGATTCATTAGACGTATTACTTCTTCATAAGGTTTCACACCAAAAAAAGTTATTTTTGTGGAAATGGCTCTTGCCTTTTCTTCAAGTTGCTTTTTTTCTGGGCCATCGCCTACAATCCACAACTCTGTTTCAGGGGAGTGGGCTGAAATCTTTTTGAATGCCTCTAATAAAAATTCGCAGCCTTTATTTTCAATTAGCCTGCCTACAAACAATACAGCATTTTCTCGTTTAACGCTTTGAGAAATTTGGAGTTTTTGCAAATCTACTCCGATATAATGCGTAAAAATTCTCTCTTCGGGAAAACCTTTATCTATAAGTTTTTTTCTAATAAATGATGATACAGCAACAAAGGAAGCATTCGGATCATTTTTCAGCATGTGCTGATTCTTCGCATACTGCCTTATATTATAAGACTGTTTTAAAAGGTATTCGTCTTTAACTGTTACGTCATAACCATGGAAGGTAACCAATAACGGTTTGTTATGGCGCTTTGCATAAGGCTGGGCAATTAAGCCATCTGGTCCGAAATGCGCATGAATCAAATCCGGATTGACATCCCTGATAAAACGGTTGAATTTTGGATTTGTTCCAAGCTTTTTCCATAGTATTTCGTCAGGATTGTTTCTGGAAGATATTTTTTGACTGTAGAGACATGTTTTCTCCTCAGGGAGGTCAATGCCTCCTTGTACTTTTTTATATCCTAAAAAATAGGGGTTGAAACTTTGCAGAGACAAAGCTTGATTTATGACAAATGTTTCAGATCTTGGCAATAACGAATCACGATAAATAATAATATTATTTGGGTCCTTCAAAATTTTGACCCCCTTTAGTTGTACTAATTAGTATGGTTAAGATGGCCTTGAAGTTGCTCTTTAATATTTTCCAACTCGATTTCATCTAGTTCGAAATAATAAACGTTATCATAGTAGGCGTCTGTTCCTTTTAAGGCCAATTTTTCAATGTTAGATGTATCGAACCCAATAAAGGCTTTTTGAACACCTAATGCTTCAGAAATCTTCAAGTTCGTTTCAATGTTATTGCCAACATGTTGGGCAATATCATCCAAACTTAGAAGGTTCTTCACAGAAACCATTTCCTTTACAGATGCTTCAATGATTTCTTTCTGCCTGTCGTTTCTTCCAAAGTCGCCTCTTGGATCCTGTTTTCTCATTCTTGCATATGCAAGAGCTTCATCACCGTTAAGGTGCATTGGGCCTTCATAGAAATAAAGCTTTTTACCGCCTACGTCACTTTTTTCCCAAAAATCAAACGGAACATTAACATCTACTCCGCCAATTTCGTCAATAATTTGTTTGAAACCTTTGAAATTAACCGTCGCATAATAGTCAATAGGTATATTTAACAGCGTTTCAACCGTTTCGATTGTAGATTCTTTTCCACCATAGTTATAGGAGTGATTGATTTTATCATTTGATCCCTTGTTTGGAACCATTACTAATGAATCCCTTGGAATGCTCAATAGTTTAATAGATTTAGTTCTGGGATTAATAGTTGCTACAATTAATGAATCTGCACGACCGCCTTTTCCTCCGCTGGAATAAGTCTCAATTCCCATCAACAGGACGGAAAAGGGATCTTCCATTACAGTGATTTCTTTGGCCCTGAGTTTTGATTTACTGCCACGCTCGAGCTGGTTAAAGGATGAAGAGGCTGCATCATAAGCCTTATAAGCAACAAATCCGAAATATGATCCAATTATGATTAACATGCTAATAAACATTAGGACGATCTTCTTTAATATACTTCGTTTCTTTTTTCTCTTTTTTAGGGTAGAGCGATCCATACTCTTGTT
This sequence comes from Mesobacillus selenatarsenatis SF-1, assembly GCF_000813125.1. GTDB lineage: Bacteria > Bacillota > Bacilli > Bacillales > Cytobacillaceae > Mesobacillus > Mesobacillus selenatarsenatis. The sequence continues at coordinate 63,772 of NZ_BASE01000004.1, read as the reverse complement.
TCCTCCCAGATTATAAGTAAATGCTCAATAAGCAATTATATCGCCTTAATGAAAATAGAGCAATTCCATTTTAAGTAACTTTAGGATGTATATTCAGATTCAAGATATAAATTGTTGCCGGAATGGAAGGAAGCCTGTCCATTCGTTAAGTCCACCATCCACTGCGTAAAGTCATCTGTCTTAGCTTCATCCACATACGTTTCAATTTTTACATTATCAAGATAATGAATGTCTTTAATCTGATATTCTGAAGATCTTAATTCACTTTCGATTTTTCCCAGCCAGTTGTAATCTATGGTCGTATGGATTATTTTCATTAGTTTACGTTCGACTATGCCCGTTGCTTTTAAGCCCTCTGTGGTTGCCTTACCGTATGCCCTGATGAGACCGCCGGCCCCCAGTTTAATTCCCCCGAAGTATCGAGTGATGACTACGACAGTATCCTTGAGGTGCTTTTTCTTTAAAACCTCTAGGATCGGAACACCTGCTGTGCCACCCGGTTCACCATCGTCATTTGCTTTTTGGATTTGGTCTTGCTCTCCTATGATATATGCTGAACAATTATGATTGGCATTCCAATGTTTCTTTTTTATTGTTTGAATGAAGTCCTGAGCTTCTCCCTCAGTTTCAGCTCTCTGTACATATGCAATGAAACGTGACCTTTGGATCTCGATTTCATGTTCGCCGTATCCTTTGACTGTATAGTAACTCGGTAACAATTCTGACTCTCCTCTCGGACGAAAAATTTCCCAACCCTATTTATGGATTCTTCGACATCGTTCTTATGTTCGACATTCGTACTTAGTGCTACAATTCATTATAAGTTGACGGCAATCGGGGAACAATGATGTCTCATGATTGTAATATAACTTTAATACTGTAAATAGCTTTGGATGTTATAATGATTAGTGGTCTGACAGGTAAAAAATATGTTGGAAAAATGTTTTTATTTTAAAAAAGGAGTTTATCTCCTAAAATTATAGGATATTAGGCTTAGAATAGGAAATGCCTTCTAAGACTTTGTATCGATTTTTAGCAAAATTGGCATCATTTTCTTGTTGAAATTAGTAACGAGATAGTTTTCAAGTTAAAATATTTCTAGTGCCGCCCGTGGGGGAATTTTACATGGCGATAAAAAAATTCGACACAAAAGCCCTCGATCTAATTTTAGAAAAAATGATCGAAACCGTTGGAAACAGCAAAGACGAAATCTTCCGAATAGGTGAGCAATGCCGAACGGACTATGAGTCTATCACCGATGAATTAAAAGATATTAAGAGGAAGGTCGCTCAAATCATCAATGATGGCGACAAACTGGATTCCCAGGTAAGGGCAGCCAGGGTGCGGCTTTCCGAGGTAAGCAAGCACTTTAAGGATTATTCTGAAGCCCAAGTTCGCGAGGCTTACGAAGTGGCTCATAAGCTCCAGATGGATCTGACACTGAACAGGCAGACAGAAAAGCAGCTGCGTGAAAAGCGTGATGACCTTGAGCGAAGGCTTGTAGGCTTAAATGAAACAATTGAACGCGCCGAACATCTTGTTTCGCAAATTTCAGTAGTGATGAACTATATGATGAGCGATATCCGGCAAATGGGTGAAGCGCTTGAGACTGCGAAGCAAAAGCAGGATTTCGGGCTGAAAATTATCGAAGCTCAGGAAGATGAGCGAAAAAGGCTGTCCCGTGAAATTCACGATGGCCCAGCCCAGATGATGGCGAACGTCATGATGCGCTCTGATTTAATTGAAAGGGTCTATAAGGAACGAGGAGCTGCCGAAGCGATCAGTGAAATCAAGAGCATGAAAAAGATGGTCCGATCAGCTCTATATGAGGTCCGAAGAATCATATATGATTTGAGGCCAATGGCTCTTGACGATCTCGGTCTGGTCCCTACCCTCAAAAAGTACTTGCAGACAATCGAAGAGTATCATAGGACTACTAGAATTCAGTTTACTAATATCGGAGAGGATAAAAGGCTGCCATCCAACTATGAAGTTGCCTTGTTCCGGATCATCCAGGAGTCGGTACAAAATGCGCTGAAGCATGCAGACGCCTTGACGGTTCAAGTCAAGCTGGAAATCAAGAGGGACAACATCATGGCTGTCATAAAGGATGATGGCAAAGGCTTTGATATTAATGAAAGCAAACCAGAATCATTTGGACTGCTTGGAATTAGGGAAAGAGTCGAGCTGCTGGAAGGTGAACTGACGATTCATTCAAAAATTGGCACGGGAACGTTGGTCATCATCCAAATTCCAATGAATTTATAGAAAATATAAAAAATAGATAGATAAAAAAGAGATAGAAGCCGTAAGGGAGGCGAATGTTATGACAACAAAGATTGTCATTATTGACGACCATCAACTTTTCAGAGAAGGGGTAAAACGGATCCTTGATTTTGAATCAACATTCGAAGTGGTTGCAGAAGGAGACGACGGCAGTGAAGCCATCTCTCTAGTAGATCAGCATCAGCCAGACGTCGTAATAATGGATATCAATATGCCTAACACGAATGGTGTGGAAGCAACAGCTGAATTGATCGAAAAGTATCCTGAATCAAAAGTCATTATCCTATCCATCCACGACGATGAAAACTATGTCACGCACGCTCTTAAAACAGGAGCAACAGGCTATCTATTAAAAGAAATGGATGCCGATGCACTGGTTGAAGCTGTTAAAGTCGTGGCAGACGGCGGATCATACTTACATCCTCGAGTAACGCACAATTTGGTAAAAGAATACCGTCGATTATCAGCGGATGAAGGCGGATCAGATAAGTACATATCACCGGTTGAAATTCGCCGTCCGCTTCATCTGCTCACACGCCGTGAATGCGAAGTCCTCCAGCTCCTTGCAGATGGCAAGAGCAACAGAGGAATTGGCGAGGCGCTGTTCATTAGTGAGAAGACAGTTAAAAACCACGTAAGCAACATCCTGCAAAAAATGAATGTAAACGATCGTACCCAGGCAGTAGTCGTAGCGATCAAGAATGGCTGGGTAGAGGTAAGATAATCTTTAGAAACCACATTTGTCGAATCGACAGATGTGGTTTTTTGTCGATAACTGTATGAATATGTTGGAAAAATACGATAGAAAATCCCCTAGACATTTACAAAAACTTAATAATATTCGATATAATTAGGGAAACGAAAAGTAAATGCAGAAGGGGTGGTCACAATTTCATTACTATGGGAACTCTCAGATGAAAAATTAATCGAAGCATACCAACAGGCTACTCTAATGAATTTAGATGAAACCTTTATTGAAATGCTAATAGAAGAGATAGCTACCAGAGGGCTAGAGAGTAGAATCCATTCACATGTATCTTAAGTTTGTAACGCTGTGCAATCGATTGCCAGCGTTTTTTTATTTATTCGGTTTTGGTATGAAGGGCTTGGTCGGTAAAGAGTCGCATAGGGAAGTTCTATGTGACCGAATTGAAGTGTGGATTTTAAAAAGGGGCATAGGAAGATTCTATAAGCCTGAAATAGGCTGTAGATCCTTAAAAGGGCAAATAGGACAGTTCTATAAGCCCAAAATGAGGAGTGGATCCTTAAAAGGTCCTATAGGAAAGTTCTATAAACCCAAAATTGAGTTGTGGATTCTAAAAGGTCACATAGAAAAAATTATATAAGCCCAAATGAGGTGTTGAATCCAAAAAGGTCACATAGAAAGATTCTATAAGCCCAAAATGAGGAGTGGATCCTTAAAAGGTCATATAGAAACGAAATTAGGAATGGAATCCATCCTATCGAATTAGTTCCCGCTTTTCCAAAACTCTTTATTAAAATAGTTTTCCTGAAAGAATGCATTTTGCAGGAAGTTCATATAAAATGGGATTGTACAAACTGTAGAGAAAAACATAAGGATGGTAATATAACAATGAAAACGGCAGTTATCACGGATAGCACTGCGTACATCCCGAAGGAATTGCGGGAGAAATGGAATATCCACATGATTCCGTTAAGCGTGATTTTCGATCATGAGACATATAGAGAAGAAATAGATATCAGCGCTGAAGAGTTTTATGAAGAAGTGAAGCAGCGAGAGCTTCCGACAACGTCGATGCCTCCGATTGGCGAGTTCATCGAGCTTTTTGAAAAATTGGCCAAGGATTACGATGCAGTCATTAGCATCCATCTGTCCAGCGGAATCAGCGGCACCTACCAGGGTGCGGTGAGCGCTGGGGAAATGGTTGACGGTATAAAGGTGTATCCATTTGATTCTGAGATCAGCGCAATGGTTCAGGGGTTCTATGCTCTTGAAGCTGCAGAGCTGGCAGAGCAAGGTGTTGAACCTGAGAAAATCATCGAGCGCTTGAATGAAGTGAAGAAATCCATCCGTGCTTACTTTATGGTGGATGATTTAAGCCATCTTCAGCGCGGCGGTCGGTTGTCCAGTGCCCAGGCGCTGATTGGAAGCCTGTTGCAGGTGAAGCCTTTGCTTCATTTTGAGGACAAGAAAATTGTTCCTTATGAAAAGGTCCGTACACGAAAAAAGGCGATGAACCGTGTCGTCGAATTGCTAGCGGAAGATGCGAACAGCGGCGGCGAGTACCGGGCAGTCGTCATCCATGCCAATCGTGAAGCAGAAGCACTTGAATGGAAAAGCGAGCTAGAAGCTCAGTTTCCGAATGTTGAATTCATGCTAAGCTACTTCGGTCCGGTCATTGGAACCCATCTCGGAGAGGGTTCGATGGGGATGGGCTGGTACAAAAAGTAATTTACGGAAAAGTTCTTACAACAATGATGAAGCGCCAGATCCGTAGGGGGAGTTGGCGCTTTTTTTAGTGTCTAGCTCCAGCGCCTAGCCCCTCGAGTCGCTTCGGTTCGCCCAATGAAGTCAAAGAACGACTTCACAGGTCGGCCCTCTAAGGCACAGGACGTGTAAACCCGCCAGCCACACGATGTGGCGTTCTAGGCGGACATCGCTTGTCGGGGCTGACCAAGGCGCTTGCGCTTTTCTAATTATCCACATAAATATAGTAGTTATCAACAAAACCATCCACTTATTAACAGGTATTTAACACCACACTCCCGTTTATCCACAGTAATAACCGCTTACATCAACTCGAACAACCACTTACCAACAAATTAACCCACATTGTACACAGAAAACTCTTATTATCCACAGAGAAATCCACAAAAGGTTGTGATTAACTTTGTTAAAAGAAGAAAATTTAATCCCCACCTCAAATAATTCTGTTGATGAATGTGCATTCAGCAACATGAAGGCTCCTCAGTTTCCTTCGTTATCCACAGAACGAGCTTTCCGATACAATTTTGAACTGCAAAAAATGCTGACTGGTAAACAGCTGCTGCTTGAAGAATTGCCTTTTTCGATGGAGGAAATACAGAAACATCATGACCATGGATATTTTCTTTATCGAAAGGGTATCAATCGAGATCGATTGTCCTGCACAAGATGCGGCACGACAGATCCTGCGAGGTTTGCGGAGTTTCCCTGTTCGCGTTGTGGAAAAGTTGAGATGTATTGCCGGAAATGCTTGATGATGGGAAGAATGAGTGAGTGCACGCTGCTTGTCAGCTGGGCGGGACCGCAGCCGGAGTTCAATAGAAGTGTGGAACCTCTTCAATGGGATGGTCAATTATCAGCAGGACAGAAAATTGCTTCCCGACGAGTTGCCGAAGCTGTGGAAAACTCATCGGAGCTCCTGGTCTGGGCAGTTGCCGGCGCTGGTAAGACGGAAGTATTATTTGCAGGGATTGCCCAGGCTCTATCCACAGGCAAGCGGGTGTGCGTGGGAACACCCAGGACGGATGTGGTGTTGGAGCTGGCTCCTCGTTTTGAAAAAGTGTTTCCGGGTATTAAAATTGCCGCTCTGTATGGAGGCAGTGAAGACCGACATGAATATGCCCAACTCACAATTGCGACAACGCACCAGCTGCTCCGCTTTTACAGGGCGTTCGATGTCATGATCGTCGATGAAGTTGATGCCTTTCCTTACTCCATTGATGAAACTCTTCAATATGCAGTCAAGCAATCCAGAAAACTGAAATCCTCCCTAATTTACTTAACAGCAACCCCAAACAAACAATGGCAAAAAGAATGCCGGTTAGGAAAAAGGGACTTCGTTACGATTCCTGCCCGATACCATCGACGCCCATTGCCTGTCCCGAGTTTTAAATGGGCAGGCAACTGGGAAAAGAAGCTCAATAAAGGGAGGCTACCTGTCCCTCTTATAAAATGGATTGAACAAAGATTAGCCAGCGGCAAACAGGCATTGATTTTTGCCCCGAAGATCTCCGCCATGGGAAAAATCCTCACTATCCTTCGTCAGTTGAATCCTCTCATTGAATCAATCCATGCTGAAGATCCAGACAGAAAAGATAAAGTAATGAAATTCCGAAATAAAAATATCCCCATCTTGCTCACCACCACTATTCTTGAGCGCGGTGTTACCATCCCCGATATCGATGTGGCTGTCATCGGCTCAGAGGACCGGATTTTTACCGAAAGCGCTCTTGTTCAGATTGCCGGCCGTGCAGGAAGAAGTGCGGAATACCCGACAGGTGACGTGACATTTTTTCATTATGGTAAAACAGAAGCAATGCTCAGTGCCCGCGGCCAAATTATGATAATGAACAAAGAAGGGATCGAGAAGGGGCTGATTGATATATGAAAGGGTGTCATTGTCTGATATGCCATGCGGAGATTGAATCTGCTTTATCATGGAGAACTCTTTTTGGGAAAGAAGAAGCGCCAAAGATATGTGGAGAATGTAAGGAGAACTTTGCGTCGATTACAGGGGAGGTTTGCGAAATATGTGGAAGGCCATTTGTCTTTTTGGAAACGGAGTATCGAGTGGAGAATCTATGCTTAGACTGCAAGCGATGGGAGGAGGACGAGCACTGGAGCGGGAGCCTCGACCAAAACCGCGCAGTGTATCGTTATACCGATTTTGCAAAAGACGTAATGGCGAAATTTAAGTTCCGCGGAGATTATGTACTTGCCGAGATTTTTGCAGAAGATCTCTGTCAGGCTTTGCAATCTTTCCAATATGATTATATTGTCCCCATTCCGCTCAGTGATGAACGACTCTATGAAAGAGGTTTCAACCAGGCAGAAGCCCTCATCACCACTGCCGGCTTCAAACCAACCCACCTCCTCTCCAGAGTCCACACCGAAAAACAGTCAAAAAAATCACGCTCAGAGAGAATCCATCTAAAGCAGGTGTTCAAATTGGAAACAGAGCTAAATCTTAACAGTAAAACAATTTTACTTATTGACGATATATATACTACAGGCTCAACGCTGAGGCATGCGGCCAAATTACTAAAAGAAAACGGAGCGGCGAAAGTGTATTCATTCACTTTGGCGCGCTAGATGAGATATTATTGAAGGAGGAAGGACATTGGACCTTCAAAATTGCCCAAAATGCGATTCACTTTATGTGAAAAATAAATTCCGTGATGTATGTGAAAAATGCTGGAAAGAAGAAGAGACAGCATATGATACAGTGGCTAAGTATATGAGGAAACGGGAAAACAGAGCAGCGACCGTAATACAAGTTGTAGAAGCGACCGGTGTACCAGAAGATCTGATATTGAAATTCATCAGGGCAGGCCGGTTTCAGCTGACTCAATTCCCTAATTTCGGTTATCCTTGTGATAAGTGTGGTGCGGTGATTCGTGAGGGCAGGCTCTGTGCGTCGTGCGCAGGGGAACTTATGGCTGACTTGCGTACCGTCCAGAAAGAGGAGAAGCGTAAGAAGGAAGTGGCAGAGCAACATGCGACTTTTTACACACATCGAGAATAGGTGAAAAGAATTATTAAAAATTGGCTGATGATTGCCGATACTAATAGTAGAAATCGTTCTGAAAGTGAGGTTTAGACGATGAAAATCAACAATAATATAGGCCCATCAGGGATCAATCCATATAAACGCCAGATGAACAAACTAGATGCAGCAGCGAACACGCAAAATAAAAAGGCGGATAAAGTGGAGATTTCTTCGACTGCAAAAGAAATGCAGCAGCTTTCCCAAGTATCCGTTCAGCGCCAGCAAAAGGTTGAAGAGCTGAAGCTTCAGGTTGAAAACGGTACGTATAAATTGAATGCTAAAGAAACAGCGAAAAGCATCATTAATTTTTATCATAATAAATAGGGTGAATACTCGTCTACCTGGCGAGTGTTTCTTTATGCCTAGAAGGAGGGCAGTCCATGTCTGCTGAATCACTTGTTGTCATTATGAATAAAATGCTCAAATTGCATAAAAGCCTCTACGAACTGACCGTGAAGAAAACGGATGTCGTGAAAAAAGGAGACACAGCTGCCCTCGACCGGCTTTTAAAGGATGAACAGGCGCATGTAGCTGCGATCAATAAGCTGGAGCAAGAGCGGCTGGCGGTATCTAAAGGTATTTCCCCTGATGCGTCTTTACAGGAAATAGCAGAGGCAAATCCTTCGGAAAAAGAAGAGCTTTTACAAATCAAGGAAGGTTTGATGGGAGTTATTTCAGAAATAAAGGCACGAAATGAACTGAATCAGCAATTAATCCATCAATCACTCCAATTTATCAATTTTTCCAAAAGTCTTGTGATGCCGCAGGAGAAGGAATTCAATTACGGACCGCCTGCCGGCAAGAAAGCAAAGCCTGGTCAATCGCCGGGTATGTTCAACTCAAAAGCATAATATTTGGAGGAACGAAAAATGCGTTCAACCTTTATGGGATTAGAAACAGCGCGCCGCGGAATGTTCACACAGCAGAGCGCTTTACATACAACCGGACACAATATTTCAAATGCCAACACACCTGGCTATACTCGTCAGCGCATTAACTTTGAGCAGACTGAACCATATCCAAACGCATCACTTAACCGCCCGCAGATTCCTGGGCAGGTTGGTACGGGTGTAAAGGCTGGATCGATTCAGCGTGTGAGAGAGAGCTTTCTGGATGTTCAATACCGTGGTGAGAACAATAAGCTCGGATATTGGGAGACAAGGGCAGAGTCATACCTGAAGCTTGAGGAAGTCCTAAATGAGCCTTCCGATTCTGGTTTGGCGAAAACAATGGATCAATTCTGGCAGTCTTTACAGGATTTAGCGGTGAACCCGACAAACTCTGGGGCCCGTTCCGTAGTAAGGCAGCGTGGAATTGCGGTATCGGAGACATTTAACTATCTGCATAATTCACTTTCTTCCATTCAAAGCGATTTGAAGAATGAAATAACCGTTACCGAAAAGTCTATTAACTCGATTCTTGATCAAATTAGTAAAATCAATGGTCAAATAGCTGATGTAGAACCACACAGTTACTTGCCCAATGATCTATATGATGAACGAGACCGTTTGATTGATCAGTTGTCATCAATGGTCAACATCAGAGTCGATTACACAAGCTCAGGAAAAGGCTCTCTTGATATCGCTGAAGGACAGGCTGTCGTCAAGATGGTTAGCGACAGCGGGAAAGAGCTCGGAATCCTGGTCAGCGGCGACCGCTACAATGAAGTGAAAGTTAACTTTGATGGTGTTGATGAAACTGTAAAGACGTTATCGATTGGAAGTTCGGAATTTGATTACAATACAGTGAATTCTACTGGGAAGCTTAAGGCATTAGTAGATTCCTATGGATTTGAAAAAGCGGGTAAAGCAACCGGAGTTTATCCGGATATGCTGACGAAGCTTGATGATCTGGCGTATACGTTTGCTACTGAATTTAATAAGCAGCACGCATTGGGCGTAAGTCCAAATGAAATAGACGGAAATCCGCCTGCTGACCGGAACTTCTTTTCTGACGATAGAAGTGATATCGGAACCAGCCAAAAAGGATTTGCTGGCAGAATTGCTTTGGCAGATGGAATAGAGCAGAGTCTTGATAATATTGCAACAGCCAGCGGCCAGGCGGCTTCCGCAACTAAGGGAGATTCGGGCAATGTTTTGGCGCTGGCCAATATCTTTAATCAAAACTTTGATTACCGTAAAGGCGATAAACCAGAGCTAGCTAATTTCAGCAATTACTATGAAAGTGTAATCGGCGGGATGGCAGTCCAATCACAGGAAGCTGAGCGATTGACCCAAAACAGTAGTTCTCTGAGGGAATCTGTAGATGGTCGCCGTAAATCAGTCAGCTCTGTTTCGCTAGATGAAGAAATGACAAATATGATCCAGTTCCAGCATGCCTATAACGCATCAGCCAGAATGATCACTCTCCAGGACGAAATGCTTGATAAAATCATTAACGGCATGGGAACCGTAGGAAGATAGGTGAAATGAAATGCGCGTAACACAATCAATGCTTTCTTCTAATTCACTTAGGAACTTAAGTGAAAGCTATAAGAAAATGGGACAGTATCAGGACCAGTTGGCGACGGGGAAAAAGATCACCAAGCCATCAGATGATCCTGTCGTTGCGATGAAGGGAATGTTTTACCGTTCCAATTTAACTGAAGTCGAGCAATATAAGCGCAACCTTTCCGAACTTTATTTGTGGATGGAGAATTCCGAGGCTGGAATCGAGCATGCCAATAATGGCTTACAGCGGGTTCGTGAGTTAGTGGTCCAAGGGAAAAATGGTACGATGAGTCCTACTGATAGAGAAGCAGTGGCACGTGAGATTGAACAGATTAAAAATGACTTAGTGCAGGTGGCGAACACCCAGGTTTCAGGAAGGTATATCTTCCATGGAACAGATACGGATAATCCACCTGTACCGACGGGAAACCCTCCTACTGTAGCGGCAAACCTTGCAGACCCGGCAATTAATACCTATAAAGTGGAAATCTCACGCGGAGTAACATTGCGGGCAAACGTTAACCCTGCTAACCTATTTAATCAGGAATTTTTCAATACAGTCCAAGAAATCCAAACAGCTTTGGAGAATGACACTCCCTCTGATTTAGATGGTCTATTAGGCCAACTGGATGACGTGATGGACAATCTTTCCGCAGAACGTTCAGAGCTCGGCGCTCGTTACAATCGACTAGAAATGATTGACAATCGGATTGCTCAACAGGAAGTAATGGCAAACCGAGTCTTATCTGATAACGAGGACGCCGATATCGAAAGAGTCATTACCGACATGAAAACCCAAGAAAGCGTGCACCGCGCAGCACTGGGAGTTGGCGCCCGCATTCTTCAGCCAACACTTTTAGACTTTTTAAGATAAGCTATTCTCCTAGGGAATAGCTTTTTTTACTAGGAGGGAAGATTATGCAGTTTCCGCAGATTCGTCTAGAGTCAACACCGGGGCAAATTTCAATAAATGCTATTAAATCAAATATGGAGATCGAGCAGCCAAAAGCTGAGTTAAGCATCGAGCAGCCAAAAGCAGACTTGGATATCAACAAGACTCCATCCAGGCTTACGATTGAACAGACAAAAGCACGGGAAGATATGGACTTGAAACATATCTCGCGCCGGATAGAAGAAGCTGCACAACAGGGATATCAGGACTGGCTTGCAGGGCTCGCCCGTGTTTCTCAGGATGGCGATGAAGTGATGATGATTGAAAATGGCGGCCACCCAATCGCTGATCAGGCAAAACGAAACAGCGAGTCGCCAATGCTCGAATTCAATATTGGCTGGATACCTTCAGCTGGCGGGGTGAAGATTGACTATGCCCCGGCGAAGGTTGATATAAATTGGAAGGTTAATATGCCAATTATTGAAAGCAATGTAAATAACCCTGTAATAAACTACACACCTGGAAAAGCAGAAGTATCTTTGAAACAGCACCCTTCGTTAAAAATAGATTTTGAAAATTTAAGACATGTCGGAATTAATTATGAACAATCTATATAAAGGACTGATTACAGAATGAAAATAGCCACGAAATATCATGGAGAAGTAGATATTAATCCTAATGAAATTTTAACCTTTGAAAAAGGGATACCAGGTTTTCTGGATGAAAAAGAATTTATACTACTTCCTTTATCAGATGACAATACATTTAACGTTCTGCAGTCACTTTCAGCATCGGAGCTGGCATTTATCATATCTAATCCATTCAACTTTTTTAGAGAATATGATTTCAAATTGGAAGATTCAGTGGTTAACGAACTTGATTTGGATTCAGAAAAAGATGTGCTAGTTTATTCGATCCTTACTGTGCAGGATCCATTCGAAAAAACAACAGCCAATCTGCAGGCTCCAGTCATTATAAATTCGAAAAATCGCAAAGCAAAACAAGTTATTCTCCATAATGAGGAATTCAGTACGAAACACCCAATCTTTGAAAAAACAGAAACGAAGGGGTGATCAGAGATGCTAGTACTATCCAGAAAAAACGGTGAAAGCATAAAAATCGGAGATGATATTGAAATCACAATCATTTCTTCAAAAAACGATCAAGTTAAAATTGGCATCAAAGCACCGAAAAACATAGAAGTCTTCAGAAAAGAAATCCTTGAGCAAATCCAAAGTGAAAACGAACAAGCATCTAAAGACATTTCTTCAATGATTGAATTTATGAAAAAATAAACAAATTTTTTTCAGCAACTATTAAACTATTCCCGTCGAGAGACGATAAAACTATTGTAAGAGAAAATAAGGGCGGCCGACCTTATCACTCAAACAAATAAAACCATTGTTCACAAGGATGTGAACAACAAATTCAAGGAGGAAAAATAGTAATGAGAATTAATCACAATATTGCAGCGCTTAACACGCACCGTCAGTTGAACAGTGCAACTAATGCACAATCAAAATCAATGGAAAAATTATCTTCTGGTCTTCGTATTAACCGTGCTGGTGATGATGCTGCTGGTTTAGCAATCTCAGAAAAAATGCGTGGGCAAATTCGTGGACTAGACCAGGCTGGAAAAAATGCTCAAGACTCAATTTCAATGATTCAGACTGCAGAAGGTGCATTAAACGAAACTCACGATATTCTTCAACGTATGCGTGAACTAGCTGTTCAAGCTGGTAACGATACAAACACAGATACAGACCGTGGTGAAATCCAAAAGGAGATTAACCAATTAACTTCGGAAATTAACCGTATCGGTAACACTACAGAGTTTAATAATCAAAAATTATTGAATGCATCTGCTGGATCTGTTACAAATGCTACCCCATCTGCTGCAGTGCCATCTCAGGCTACTGCATCTCAAACAGCGGGAACTAGCGGTAATGTTACATTTACAGATGCGACTACCTTTACAGGTACTACTGGAACATGGACTCTTTCTACGGCTGACGGTACAGCATTTACCCTTGATAAAGGTGATGGTAATGGTCCACAAGCTATAACATTTACTACTGGAAAGAGTACGGTAGATGGCTTAGAACTAAACCTACCTGCAACTCCAGCAGCAAATGATAGTTGGGAAATTAATGTAACAGCGGGGGTTGCGGCAGGAGCAACTACAGAACCAGCAAAATCATCTTTCTCTACTCAAATAGGTGCAAATGAAAACCAAACTATGACTCTAGAATTTACTGACATGAGATCTTCAGCTCTTGGTATTACGGGGACTGCTAACACATCAGGTTTTACTACTGCTGATACAGTTACAGACGGAACAAACAATCTTGCTAATGAAGCTGCCTTAGATGTATCAACAGCTGCAAATGCTGGTAATGCTGTTACTGCAATTCAAAGTGCGATTGATAAAGTTTCAGCTGAGCGTTCTAAACTAGGTGCAAACCAAAACCGCCTAGAGCACACAATCAACAACTTAAACACTTCTTCTGAAAACCTAACAGCTGCTGAATCACGTATCCGCGACGTTGACATGGCGAAAGAAATGATGACTCAAACTAAGAATTCTATCCTTTCTCAAGCAGCACAAGCAATGTTGGCTCAATCTAATCAGATGCCTCAAGGGGTTTTGCAACTTTTGAGATAATGATTTAAGGGCGTCTTATCTGGTAACGGGTAAGAATATAACTGGGTGAATTGCTGGAACTTCCTAAAGCCTCATCAACCACAACGTAACTGGAAACGGTCAGCGTGAGGGTCTGAAAATGATGGGGATGTAACAATGGATAATCAGCAGCCAAGCTCCTGTAAGGAAACTTTGGAGAAGGTTCAACGACTAGAGAACACGGTCTAAGGCAAAGCTATGACTATGAATCTCGTAGGGCAGCAAATGCTGTTCGAAGTGCCCAGCTCCATGAAAACATGGATGAAGATATAGTCTATTCTGTAATCGAAAGATGCAGTCGCAAAGCAAGCGAACCAACAACCACAAGGAGTTCTTCAACTTCTTCGTTAATTTATATTCATTAAAGAGACCCTAATTCAATTTGGGTCTCTTTTTTTCTTTATAATTAATGCGCACTAAAATGTTTGTTATTTTTTTAAAAGTACCATTTAATCCGCTCGCTTTTTGAAAGCAATTTACCGTCTAAACATCATCCAATATTTACCGATATAATAACTGGAAAATAATTATAGTCGGTGATTTTATGAGAATCAGAAATAATATTCCAGCCTTGAGGGCTTCAAATCAAATTGGTAAGAACGAATCCTTATTAGCTAAGGCTCATAGTAAATTATCTTCAGGATTAAGGATCAATCAAGCTGCTGATGATGCAGCTGGATTGGCAATTTCTGAGAAGATGAGAGCGCAAATCCGTGGGTTAGAAACTGCTCAAAGGAACGTGCAGGATGCTGTTAATTTGGTTCAGACGGCTGAAACAGCTCTTGGACAAATATCAAATGAAAGTTTGCTAAGACTCAGGGAACTGGCTGTCCGGGCGGCGAATGATACAATGACTGAAGCTGACCGCCAGCATATTCAGGATGAAGTCGAACAGATAAAGCGAGGAATCGATAATATAGCAAATAGTACGATTTTTAATGAAGTAGAACTATTAAATCAGCCTATTTCAGAAGCATCAACTACCCAACGAGTAATTGAAATGGGAAGCTATGCCCAAGTTATCGCTCCGAATTCAATGCCAGTAGGATTTACGATTAAAAGTGGAGTTAATGACCAATTGTCTTTTCATATTAATGATACCTTAAAGGAAATCACTATAACTTCAGGCATATACAATGATCTTCCATCCTTCATTGAAGAACTTAACCGCCAAATGAAAAATGAGGATATTCCCTTATCGGCTTCACTGGAAAATAACACAAAAAAGTTGATGTTCACAAGCCCGATAGGGGAGTATGAAATCAAAGATATTAGTGGGAGTGCCGAGGGGTACTTGCTACCACTAAGTACTGCAAATCGAACGAGCGGTATTTCAATGAATGGTTTGCCGGTTTTGAGTCCTGAAGTGACCATCACTGAAGGCGTAAATGATACTCTGACCTTTGATATTGATTCGGTTACATACTCTATTACAATCGCAGCAGGCACCTACACAGTCTATAATGCTTCCGCTTCACATCTCAATGAGAATTCTCCATTATTAGAGGAAATAAATCAGAAGTTGATTGCTGCTAATGCTCCAGTTTCAGCGCGTTTCATTTACTATGTAAATGGAGATACACCATTTAATAATGGGGCGGGTTTATATTTCACAGCACTGGAAAACAACGATGAATCAGCTTTTTTGGAAAACGGCAGTCACAGTTTCGGCAACTTTGGGGGGGATGCTAAAACTACGCTTTTTGATAAGGTCATGGATAGTTCGGGATGGGGTTATCAGGATGCTGCGGGCTATACCAGGTCCGGTACAGTTGTTACGTACCCTTCAACGGTCCGTGGAGAAGCAGACCTTTCGGATGGAGTAACAATTGTATCCGGACAAAATGATATTCTGAGTTTTGACATAAATGGTGTGAATAATTCAATTACGATCAGTCAAGGCTCTTACGACTCTAATTCCCTGATAGAAGAGTTAAATCACCAGTTTACAAGTGACTCCATAGAGATGCAGGCGAGCCTCAACGCTTTCAATAAATTAGTATTGAGTAAGACTAATCCCTTTGATGACGATGTTATTAGGAATATTACAGGAACAGCCAAAGGAGACTTGTTTTTTGAATCGATCAAAGGTAAATCCCCGGTGACTGAGACAGTCAATCATCCTGCACAGGGCATACTATCCATTCAAAATGGAGCTAACAGTAAGGATGGTTTTGATATTTACTTATCAGATGTAAGGACATCTGCCTTAGGTATAGAAAATATTAGCGTCATGACCGGGGAGTATTCAGGCCACGCAATTGAATTGATAGACAAAGCGATGGATAAAGTGCTGGGTGAGCAGAGCAAAATGGGGTCATATCAAAATCGTCTTGAGCATTCATATAATAGTCTATTGTCTTCTAGCGAAAACCTTGTAGCAGCAGAATCGCGAATCAGAGACGCAGATTTAGCAAAGGAAGTTGTGAAAAAGGTTAAATTTTCTATGCTTTCAGAGGCGACACAAGCTATGTTGGCACAATTCAACCAAAATTCTAGCGGGATCTTACATTTAATTAAATAGAGGGTTTTTTCCTATTCTAGAATGAAGCATTCAAACAGGAAACGATAACTTTATAAAGAGAGAAAAAACAGATCGAGGGGCAACTTTGGTTGCCCCTTGTTTAATCTGACTTCATAAATATCCTCCTTTATTAAAAGAAAAGATTATATCAATTTCAAATGTTGAAACTGATATTAAACTAAACAAACTTTTTAATAATCCGATATAAATACTAAAAGAATATAAAAATTCAGGAGGAACTCGTGATGATTGAACGTATATCATCCACACCCATTTCCTCACAACCCAGAACCACTGAAATAGGTGGAATTACAATCGAGAATACGGAAATAGAAGTAAATAGGCAGGCAGAAACAAATGAAGAAAAAACAGAGTTGATAAACTTCCCAAAAGAAAAAGTGAAAGAAATTGTTGATGGTATGAACAAGTTTATGGAAGCCTCTCCCACAGCGTTAAAATTCGAATTCCATGAAAAGTTGAATGAATATTATGTGAAAATCATTGATGAAAGAACGAAGGAAGTTGTGAGAGAAATCCCACCGAAGAAAATGCTCGATTTTTATGCGGCAATGACTGAATTTATTGGACTGATGGTGGATAAAAAGATTTGAAGGTGATTAGATATGTCTAATATGCGGATAGGTGGTTTGGCGAGCGGCATGGACATCGACCAGATTGTGGGCGACTTGATGAAGGCTGAGCGTATGCCGCTTGATAAATTGAAACAACAGAAACAGGTGCTTGAATGGCAACGAGATGATTACCGTTCAATGAACAGCCTGTTGTTGAACTTTCGAACAGAATTGACGAACATGAAGCTGACGACACAGTACCGGGCACGTTCAGTTACTTCAACGAATTCTGAACTAGTGACAGCGACTGCTAGCAGTGCAGCATCACAATCTTCTTATACAATAAAAAATGTAAGCCAATTGGCTTCGGCAGCTACAAAAGTCAGCGCCGGTTCTATAGCTGTAACAGGGCAGAAAGTTGATCCGTCCAAAGCTTTATTAAGCCAACAAGGAAACTTAGCAGGAGGAGCCGGCTACCCATGGGAGAATGGTAGTATAGGTAATAAGACATTCATTGCTGATGGTGTCCTCGATAAATTTACGATTACAAAACACGCTGATGAACTTGTAGACTTAACAAAAATTTCAGACATGACTGTTAAGGTAAATGGCAAGGCTTATAGCATAGTGGCAGGGGATACAACGACTACTCCAGCCTCTGCTGACCAAGTTATTATTGATAAAAATGGAAATCTTAAATTCAGCGGTCCTGTTGCCAAGGATGCAAAAATAGAATTCAATTATGTTCTTGATAAAAAGGTGGAAGAGAAGACTTTAAGTGCAGATACTTCGGAATGGCAGCTTGGAGCTACTTTCATTAATAACACAAATTTTTCGTTAGGTATTACCAAAACGGATGGTACTACTACGAACTATACGCTATCAGGTACGGCGGATGGTGATGGGTTCATTGCTCTCGTTGATAGCGGAGCCACCCGGATTGGGAGAGTGAATCTTGAAACAGGAAAAGTAATTTTCGATACTGCTCAAACATCTGGGGTCACGGTTAAAGCTTCATATCAGCAAAAATATACTTCCATGGATTTGTCTACTGAAACTTCGACAGGACAAAAGACGGAAAAGTTCCTGATTTCTGGCAGTGATACTTTAAATCAAGTCATGAATAAAGTTAATAGTTCAAATGTGGGCGTTACAATGTTTTTTGATAGCTATTCCGGGAATGTTTCTCTGACTAGATCTGAAACAGGGAATTTCAGTAAAGGGAACCTGGATAATTCAGATACTGCCGACCAAATCAAAGCGACTGGTTTCTTTGCTACTGATTTATTAAAGCTTTCGAGTGCAGCTACTTATGGATCGAATGCAATGTTTAACATTAACGGAATGAATACAAGCAGAAGTTCAAATGCTTTTGAAATGAACGGGGTCACATTTACCCTTAAACAAACTTTTACGGATCCTGCTGTATCAGCATCTCTATCTATTAGTAATGATACAAATAAGGTTTTCGATAACATCAAAGCATTCGTCGAAAAGTACAATGAGCTTATTGATAAAATACAGAAAAAATCATCTGAGGAGTATTACCGCAGCTACAAGCCGCTGACGGATGAACAGCGGGAAACTCTTTCTGAAAAACAGCAAGAGCAGTGGGAAGAAAAGGCAAAAAGCGGGCTGCTGAAAAGAGATCCAATCCTTACTGGCGTCCTTGGCGGCATGCGCAGCAATTTTTATGCGCCGGTCAGAAATGCTGCTGTTGATCCGCTAATGAACCAGTTGGCTAGTATCGGCATTAAGACGACTGCGAACTATCTTGAAGGCGGTAAGCTTGAAATTAATGAAGCCGCGTTGAAAAAGGCGATTGAAAACAACCCTGAATCCGTAGAGAATCTTTTCCGGGGTACTGGGACAACAAGTGATGAGCAGGGGATTGTACATCGTTTATATGATACAGTCAATGGAGCGATGGATAAGTTGAAAGCTCGCGCGGGAAATACCTTCTCCACGACTAAACAATTCACGCTCGGCCGTCAGTTAGATAATGTTGATAGCCAAATCAACCGCTTCGAATCACGCTTGACTCAAGTTGAAGATCGCTACTGGCGTCAGTTTACAGCAATGGAAAAGGCTATTCAAAAAGCAAATAGCCAGTCGGCATACTTAATGCAGCAATTTAGCGGTGGATATTAAAATGCCCTTTTTAAAAAGGAGAGTAAAATATGGCACTAACTAACCCATACCAATCTTACCAGCAAAACTCAGTCAATACCGCCTCTCCAGGTGAATTGACATTGATGTTATATAATGGATGCTTAAAGTTTATCAAACTGGCGAAGCATGCGATTGAGACGAGAGATATCCAGGCGAAAAATACAAATATCCAGAAGGCACAAAAGATTGTGCAAGAGTTGATGGTCACGCTTAATATGGACCTTGAAGTTTCTCAAAATATGATGTCATTATACGATTATATGAATCGCCGGTTAATCGACGCGAACATTAAGAATGACACTGCGATTTTGGAAGAGGTAGAGACTCTTGTTACTGACTTCCGCGATACCTGGAAACAAGTCATCCAACTGAACCGCCAGAAGCAGCATGGCCAGGGTGGCGCAGTTTAATGAGTGCTGTCCTACTAGTTCATCAGCTGACTAATGATCTTGTGCAAATTTTGGAAAATGCTGATTTGGAACGCGATGATAAAATCTCTCGGACTGAAAAGTTATTAAGTCAGAGAGAAGCACTCATGAATGAAATTATTCCTCCTTATACTCCTGAAGAAATGGAAGCTGGGAAAGAAATCAATCAGTTGAATATGAAGCTTGCTCAGCTTTTAAAAGCTGAAAAGGCTTCTGTTCAAAGAGATATTAAAGGTCTGCAATCAAAAAAAGAATCTAACACAAAATATGTCAACCCATACCAAAACCTTTCAACGGACGGCATGTTTTACGACAAGAGAAAATAGGTGGCTGGCTTGAACGCGTTAACTGAGGAAAAGTTTTTATTGGTCAACCAGTATATCGGTTTGCTAGATATCATCGATGAAGCTTTTAGCCATATCCTTGTCAGTCTTGAAAAGAATAATCGTGAGGACGCCGAACAATTGTGGGAAGACGTGACCATGGCTTTTATGCAAATCCATGAATCAAACAAAATCCTTGCGGAGCATTTTTCCGATCAGCCAGGCGTTATCCAACAATTTTCACAATTCGATTTGGTATTGGAAAAGGCACATTTGGTTCAATTTACAGATGATCGATTTCTCGAGATACTGATGAGGGAGAAGGTTTATCCTTCCTTCCTTGGATGGTCGGGGCAAATCACTCAACAATTCAGGCCCTGCTATATCAACTAAACCGCCCAATCCCGGGCGGTTTTTTCGTATTAGGACAAGTTCCAACAAATTATCCACTATTCCGACAGTAAAAACAGACATAAAAATGTCAAATCTTCAGACTGTTTTTGCAGGAGTTCTTTGGGGTAAAATAGAATTAGTAATACATAGTCATATCCCAAAGGAGGAGTCCACTATGAACTACAACATTCGTGGAGAAAACATTGAGGTAACTCCAGCAATCAGAGAGTATGTTGAGAAGAAGGTTGCTAAGCTTGAGCGTTATTTTACGGAGTCACCCAATGCCAATGTAAATGTGAATTTGAAAGTTTACCAAGATAAAAAATCAAAAGTTGAAATTACAATTCCAATGAAGGATCTTGTGCTTCGCGCAGAGGAGCTTCATGAAGATATGTATGCGGCGATCGATTTAATCACTGATAAGCTTGAGCGTCAAATCCGCAAGCACAAAACAAAGGTAAACCGCAAATTCCGTGATAAGGAAAGCCTGAAGGATTTCGTTCCTATTTTCACAGAAGTTGAACAGGTTGAAGAAGATGAAGACCTTGAAGTTGTTCGTACAAAGAGCTTTGACCTGAAGCCAATGGACAGCGAAGAAGCGATTCTGCAGATGAACATGCTGGGCCACAGCTTCTACGTGTTCACAAATGCTGAAACAAACCAAACAAATGTTGTTTACAAGCGTAACGACGGACGCTATGGTTTGATTGAAGCTCAATAATATACCAACACTCTACCCACAGCCAGAAATTGGCTGTGGGTTTTAATTTGTACGTTAGAAGGGAATTTTATACCGAGTGCCGAAATAATTTTTACAGGAGGCGATACATAATGACATTTTCAATCGTTGGTTTTGATACTCAGGAAAAAGAATGGGGAATTGCAGTTCAGTCGAAATTTCTTGGAGTTGGTGCGGTTGTTCCTTTTGCGAAGGCTGGAGTTGGAGCTGTTGCTACTCAGTCGTACGCGAATACTGCGTATGGTCCACAGGCCTTGGAGTTGATGGCACAGGGAAAATCAGCTAAGGAAGCCATGGAATTAATCACGAAGGAGGACCCTGACAAGGAAATGCGCCAGGTCGGCTTGATTGACGCCGAAGGAAACCCAGCAACCTTTACCGGTACATACTGCTATGACTGGGCAGGCGGAGTGACTGGCAAGCATTTTGCGGCTCAGGGCAATATTTTAGTAGATGAGAATACGGCTAAGGCGATGGCTGAGACCTTTGAATCGACGGAAGGTTCGCTCGCTCACCGGTTGCTGCAGGCGCTAAACGCCGGCCAGAAAGCTGGAGGGGATAGCCGAGGCCAACAGTCAGCGGCACTCCTTGTCGTCAAGGAGAAAGGCGGCTATGGCGGCTACAATGACCGATATATCGATCTTCGTGTAGATGACCATCCAGAACCAATCACGGAACTCATCCGTATCTACGGCCTTCAGCAGCTTTATTTTGCAAAATCAAAGCCTGAGAACGTGGTCGCAATCGAAGGGGATGTGAAGGATACAGTCGTCCAGTACCTTAAGCGCCTAGATTATCTTAAGGCCGATCCATCTGATGGTGAAGAGCTCCATAAAGCGCTCACTTCTTACATCCATACCGAAAACTTCGAGGAACGAGAGCAGGAGAAAGGCAAGATTGATTTAGAAGTGCTGGATTTTATGAAAAATCAGTAAATCCTTCGTCCCTCTGTCGACCGGCAGAGGGACTTTTCGCATACCTCGATTGGTTGTCACCCCTTGTTGTAAGTGGTAAGATAGTATTTAGCAATAAATCGAATTTTTCTAAAAGGGATTCGGTATGTTTACAGCGAATCTTTTTTCTTTGGGATAATTTTTAACAATCGAATTCAACGAGATTCAATAGATAAAAGGAGCGTCTGTATGGGGATTTTAACGAAAATTTTCGACCAGAATAAACGCGATATCAAAAGATTGACGAAAATGGCGGATCAAATCGATGCGCTCGCAGGCGATATGGAAAAGCTGTCAGACGATCAGCTAAGGGAAAAAACGGAGGAGTTCAAATCCCGTTACCAGAACGGCGCGTCTACTGATGACCTGCTGATTGAATCGTTCGCAGTCGTCCGTGAAGGAGCCAAGCGTGTCCTTGGTCTGTATCCTTATAAAGTCCAGCTGATGGGTGGTATTTCCCTCCATGAAGGAAATATCTCTGAAATGAAGACTGGTGAAGGTAAAACCCTAACTGCTACAATGCCGGTTTACTTGAACGCGATCACTGGACGTGGCGTACACGTTATCACTGTCAACGAATATCTGGCAAGCCGTGACGCCGTTGAGATGGGCAAGCTGTATGAGTTCCTTGGCCTGTCTGTTGGTTTGAACCTGAACAGCATGACGAAGGAAGAAAAGCAGGAAGCGTACCGTGCCGATATCACTTATGGTACGAACAACGAGTTCGGCTTCGACTATCTTCGCGACAACATGGTGCTTTACTCAGAACAGAAGGTTCAGCGTCCGCTGCATTTCTGTGTCATCGATGAAGTTGACTCCATCTTGATCGATGAAGCGCGTACTCCGTTGATCATTTCCGGCTCTGCTCAAAAATCTGCCGCGCTTTACATGCAGGCAAACGCATTCGTTCGCACATTGAAGCGCGAAGAAGACTACACTTATGATGAAAAAACGAAGGGTGTCCAGCTGACTGAGGACGGAATCACGAAGTCCGAGAAGGCTTTTGGCATCGAGAACCTTTTTGACATCAAGCATGTGACATTGCTTCACCATATCAATCAGGCGATGAAAGCCCAGGCGAGCATGCACAAGGATGTAGATTACGTCGTTCAGGACGGCGAAATCGTCATCGTTGACCAATTCACTGGACGTCTGATGAAGGGCCGCCGCTATAGCGAAGGCTTGCACCAGGCGATTGAGGCAAAAGAAGGCCTTGAGATCCAGAATGAGAGCATGACGCTTGCGACAATCACATTCCAGAACTACTTCCGTATGTACGAAAAGCTTTCCGGTATGACCGGTACGGCGAAGACTGAGGAAGAGGAATTCCGCAATATTTACAATATGAACGTTGTCGTGATTCCGACGAACCGTCCGATCGCACGTGACGACCGTCCGGATTTGATTTATGCAAGTATGCAGGGCAAGTTCAAGGCAGTAGCAGATGACATCGCTGAGCGCCACCAGGCCGGACAACCAGTACTAGTTGGTACGGTTGCGATTGAAACTTCTGAAATCATTTCAGCCTTCCTATCGAAAAAAGGTATCAAGCATAATGTCCTGAACGCGAAAAACCATGAGCGTGAAGCGGAAATCATTGCTGAAGCCGGTCATCAGGGCTCGGTTACGATCGCGACAAACATGGCAGGCCGTGGTACGGATATCAAGCTTGGTGAGGGCGTTAAAGAAGTTGGTGGTCTTGCGGTAATTGGTACCGAGCGTCACGAGAGCCGTCGTATTGATAACCAGCTCCGCGGACGTTCCGGACGTCAGGGAGATCCTGGTGTCACACAGTTCTACCTTTCCATGGAAGATGAACTGATGCGCCGCTTCGGTTCTGACAATATGAAATCGATGATGGAGCGCCTTGGCATGGATGATACCCAGCCAATCCAGAGCAAGATGGTCTCAAGAGCCGTTGAATCTGCGCAAAAACGTGTTGAGGGCAACAACTTCGATGCCCGTAAGCAGTTGCTTCAGTACGATGATGTTCTTCGCCAGCAGCGCGAAATCATCTACAAGCAGCGTGACGAGGTTCTGGAATCTGAAAACCTACGTGACATAGTAGTAAGAATGATCAGGTCTGCATTGGAGCGCAATGTCTCAGCCCATACGCCAGCAGGCGAGGATATGGAAAAATGGGACCTGAACAGCATCATCGACTACGTGAACGGCAACCTGCTTCACGAAGGTGACATAACTGCTGAAGACCTTCGCGGCAAAGAGCAGGATGAAATCATCGAAGTCATCATGGCGAAGGTGAAAGAGCGCTATGATGAAAAAGAAGAAATGCTGACAGACGAGCAAATGCGTGAATTTGAAAAAGTCATCGTGCTTCGTTCGGTTGACTCAAAGTGGATGGACCACATCGACCAGATGGATCAGCTGCGCCAGGGTATCCACCTGCGTGCGTATGGCCAGATCGATCCACTGCGCGAGTACCAGCATGAAGGCTTCGCGATGTTTGAGAATATGATCCTTTCCATCGAAGACGATGTTGCGAAATATATCATGAAAGCTGAAATCCGAAGCAACCTTGAGCGCGAGGAAGTAGCGAAAGGCCACGCGGTTAATCCAAAAGAAGGTGAAGGCGGTAAAGTGAAGAAAAAGCCTGTTACCAAGACTTTGGATGTCGGCCGTAATGACCCATGCATCTGCGGCAGCGGCAAGAAATACAAGAACTGCTGCGGCAAGGCGGAATAGGAATTGCTCCTTGCTGCACCGCACCAAGGGTCGGACCCCGGTTACGGTGCAGCGTTAAAGTGCAGAGGCGAGGCGGAATAATTTTTACAATCAAGAGGGCCGGATTATCGGCTCTCTTTTTCCTTGGAACATACAATACGGTATAATGGAAAGTAACTTATCTATGAGGTGAACGATATGGAATTAGCAGATATCAGGAATGAGCTTGAAAAAACAGCTAAGAAATTAGCGGGCTTCAGGGGGTCTCTTTGACCTCGAAAATAAAGAAGCACGAATTGCTGAGCTAGAGGATGGCATGCTTGCGCCAGACTTCTGGGATGACCAGCAGAAGGCACAAGTTGTCATCAACGAAGCAAATGGGCTTAAGGAACAGGTTAATGTTTTTAACGAGCTGAGCGAGACATACGAAAATCTCGATTTGACATATGAGCTTGTAAAAGAGGAAGACGACGCGGATCTTCGTGAAGATTTGGAGAAGGAGCTTCTGGAATTTAAGGAGCGCATGAGTGAGTTTGAGCTCCAATTGTTGTTGAGTGAAGAGCACGATAAAAATAATGCGATTCTTGAACTTCATCCGGGTGCTGGCGGTACGGAATCCCAGGACTGGGGCTCGATGCTTTTGCGTATGTATACTCGTTGGGCAGAAAAGCGCGGCTTCAAGGTGGAGACTTTGGATTACCTGCCGGGTGATGAGGCAGGAATCAAGAGTGTGACTTTGGCCATTAAAGGGCACAATGCCTACGGTTATTTGAAAGCGGAAAAAGGCGTACACCGTCTGGTCCGTATTTCGCCGTTTGACTCATCGGGCCGCCGCCATACTTCATTCGTTTCCTGCGAAGTGATGCCAGAATTCAACAACGAAATCGAGATCGATATCCGTACGGAAGACCTGAAAATCGATACGTACCGTGCAAGCGGCGCCGGCGGTCAGCATATCAACACAACTGACTCTGCCGTCCGGATTACCCACTTGCCAACTGGTGTTGTTGTATCATCCCAGGCAGAACGATCACAGATCAAGAACCGTGAAACGTCGATGAAAATGCTGAAAGCTAAGCTTTACCAGCGCGAAATCGAACAGCAGCAAGCCGAACTGGACGAAATCCGCGGCGAGCAAAAAGAAATCGGATGGGGCAGCCAGATCCGCTCCTACGTATTCCACCCATACTCCATGGTAAAAGACCATCGCACCAGCGCCGAATCCGGCAACGTGCAGGCAGTCATGGACGGGGATATTGATATGTTTATTGATGCTTATTTGAGATCTAAGTTGAGTTTGGGAGAGTAAACTCAACTTCATATGAGTTTTTATGAGTCCCCCGCCGGGTTGGCGGGGGATTTTTTAAATCGGAGTATAATGGCAGCTTCTCCGCGTAGGCCCTTGGCATTTCAGGTTCATATTTGCGAGAAGCTTTGTTGCCAGTTTAGGTGAGTGAATGTGAAGGTATTCCCGGAACTGCTTGTTGTTGATACTACCGTTGATCAGGAGAAAGTAATCCTCGATGGCCTGGTGATGAGCATCTTTAGCTGTGGTCCCGCAATGTGTACAATTCCAGGTTCCGCTGTACCGCTCCATTGCATACTGGGAACAAGAGGGACATTGAACACCGGTCAAGTATTCAGATGGGTCAATCTTGAATTGATGAAGATGGGAGCCAGGAGGAACATCACTCTTTAATAAAAGCTTGCTCAGTTTTTTATATTCTTTTACGGAAATTAGCTCTTTTTTATATTTTGATATGAACTCTTCAATTTTAAAGATGATTTTTCCCGGAGGACAAACGCGATGGTAGATTTCCAGATCATTGTTTGGATTTCGTAATGCTGTCGAGGGATTGCTGCTGAAGACAAGGTACTCAATAGGAATCTGGGGGAAATGGTGGTCGTTCAGCCACTTCATTAAAAGAAGACGGTGTCTTTTTACTTGAAGAATAGGATCTTCATAGGTATCTGTTTTATCATTAAAAGTACGTTCCATTTGATTAAAAGGAGAATGGAAGGTTAGGGTGCCTGCCATGTTCTTGGCATCGATAATGAGTGCAAATGAGGGCGAGAGCAGCAGAGAGTCTATTTGGAAGTGAGTTTGACCTGATTTAAGCCGAAGCCCTTGGAATATGTGGAATTCATCTTCATGTAGGAGGCTGGTGTAATAGTCTAGAGCTTCTTCGCCTTTATGGCCAGCCCTGGTTTTCATGGAATCTTGGATCACTTCTGGGAGTTTGGGATGATTAGCAGGTAATCTTCTTTGAATTGCATTATTTATTTTGATACGGAGTGGGAATGTTCTTCTTTTTACGATCAAAATTGTCTCAGTCCTCTCGTTCTATTTAATTACGGTAAAAGAATTCGCTGTAAACTGGTTAAAATCCTGCCTAATACCATCATGGGTGTCAGTTTTTTAAAGGTCCATTACACCATCACTACGAAATGAGTGACAATCACTACGAAAAATCGAATAATCACTACGAAAATGTCACCAATCACTACGAAAATTACAATCATCACTACGATTTTCCCCTTAATCACTACTTTTCCCATATATCAGGTAAAAATCAACACAACCCAAGGACCAATTACCTTTTTTTAGCAACCCCATACGCCCAGAAACATGCTGTCTACATAAAAAAGCGGC
Source organism: Mesobacillus selenatarsenatis SF-1 (assembly GCF_000813125.1). Lineage (GTDB taxonomy): Bacteria > Bacillota > Bacilli > Bacillales > Cytobacillaceae > Mesobacillus > Mesobacillus selenatarsenatis. The sequence goes on along the minus strand of NZ_BASE01000004.1, from coordinate 36,506 downwards.
CTCCCACGAGAAGGCCGCTCTCCAATCAATATTAGATAAACAAGTTCAATCCAGAATCCTCAGCATCGCCGAGGTAGGCTGCTACGCCGCCGATTTCGACTCCGTCGATGAGTTCTTCTTTTGCAATGCCCATGATGTCCATGCTCATGCCGCAGGCTACTAGCTTGACGCCGGCGTCCATGGCGTTTTTCATCAACGTTTCAAGGCTGTCGACGTTTTTGTTTGCCATAACTGTCTTGATCATCTTGGAGCCCATGCCGCCCATGTTCATCTTGGACAATGGCAGGTCGTTTGCGCCCTTCGGCATCATCATGCTGAACATCTTCGCCATCATGTCTTTCTCGGTTGACGGTGCGTCGTTGCGTTTCAGGATGTTCAGTCCCCAGAAGGTGAAGAACAAGGTTACTTCTTTGCCCATCGCCGCTGCGCCGGATGCGATGATGAAGGTTGCGATGGCCTTGTCAAGGTCCCCGCTGAACACGACCATTGTCGCGCCATTTTTAGCCGGAGCAGCAGTTGGCACGCCAGTTGGAACCTCAACAGGAGCAGCCATCGTATTCAAAGGAACGACCACATTACCTTTCATAATCTGGGCCTTGAACTTCTTATCTTCAAATTTGTTGCTGATCAGTTTGTTGCCAGTCTTCTCACACCATGCTTTGATGTCCTTTGCGAAGCCTGGGTCTGTTGCATGTACTTCCATCACCTCTCCGTCCTGCATATCGCCAATTGTCTTATACACCTTCATGATTGGACCTGGGCAAGACAGGCCGCAAGCGTCAAGTGTCGTTTTTACAGTAGGCGGTGCAATTGGAGTAACAGGTGCCTGAGCTACAGGAGCAGCCTCTACGGCCAATCCAACGCTAGTCTGGGCAGCACCAGCAGCGATTTCTTCCATCGCAGCATTACGCTGAGCAACGCCATTGTCGCTGATTGGTGTTCCACAGTTTTCACTTGCATCTGGCTCATACACGCAAGAGTAAGTTTTGTAGCCACCGTCAAGGTTTTTTACCTTGAACCCAGCCTGCATCAGGATACGTGTAGCAAGGTAACCGCGAAGGCCAACCTGGCAGTAGACGTACACTTCTTTCGTCGGGATCTCATCAAGACGATCGCGAAGCTCTCCCAAGGGAATATTCACAGAACCCTCAATCATGCCCATGTCGCGCTCGATTGGCTCGCGGACGTCGATCAAGTAGCCGCCACCAGTCAAAATGTCATTGATTTCATGCCATTGAACAGTTTCTACAAGACCTTCAGCAAGGTTTTTCGCTGCATAGCCAGCCATGTTGACTGGATCTTTTGCAGAAGAGTATGGCGGTGCGTATGCCAGTTCAAGATCCGGCAAGTCAAAGATTGTCATGCCGCCCTTGATCGCAGTCGCCAATACATCGATACGCTTGTCTGCACCATCATATGATACAGCCTGTGCACCGAAGATTTTGCCTGTCTCGCGGTCAAAGATTAATTTTAGCGCGATCGGGAATGCGCCAGGATAGTATCCGGCGTGAGAGCTTGGGTGAACGTGCACGACATCGTAAGAAATGCCAAGACGCTTCAATGTCTTCTCGTTATTTCCTGTTGCCGCAACGGTCATGTCAAAAACTTTCGCAATGGATGTGCCAAGCGTGCCCTGGTACTTGGAATCGATGCCGTTGATATGGTCAGCAACGATTCGTCCCTGGCGGTTAGCCGGCCATGCAAGCGGAATGTGAGTCGCCTGTCCGTTGATATAGTCTTTAACTTCAATCGCGTCACCAATTGCGTAGATGCTTTGGTCAGCCGTCTGCAGGCGCTCGTTGACACGGATTGCACCGCGGAGACCAAGTTCAAGGCCAGATTCTTTCGCCAGCTTGTTCTCAGGAGCCACACCAATCGCAAGGATTACCAAGTCAGTATCAATTTGTTTGCCGCTGTTCAGGTTGATCAGCTTGCCGTTCTTTTCAAAAGATTTCACGCCATCTTCAAGAACAAGATTCACGCCTTTTTCACGAAGGTGCTGATGTAAAATAGAAGCCATTTCAAAGTCGATTGGCGCCATGATCTGATCAGCCATCTCGACCAGTGTTACCTCAACACCGCGTTCCCAAAGGTTTTCGGCCATTTCAACTCCGATGAAGCCGCCGCCGATCACAGTCGCTTTCTTAGGTTGTTGCTTATCAACATATGCTTTGATTTTATCAGTGTCAGGAATGTTGCGAAGCGTGAACAATGCTTCAGCTTCACTAATACCAGGGATTGGAGGCTTGATTGGGCTTGCACCTGGTGATAAAACAAGCACATCATAGCTTTCTTCATATGTTTCGCCAGTTTTAAGGTTCTTGATTTCAACCACTTTGCGCTCGCGGTCGATGCGATTCACTTCACTCAAATTGCGGATATCCATGTTGAATTTCTTGGACATGCCTTCAACAGTCTGGACAAGCAATGCGTCACGCTCTTGTATTGCACCGCCAATATAATAAGGAAGTCCACAGTTTGCAAAAGAAATATATTCACCGCGTTCAATCATCACGATTTCTGTTTGTTCATCCAATCTTCTTAAACGGGCAGCCGTTGTAGCTCCGCCAGCAACTCCACCTACAATAACAACTTTTTTAGCCAAATTAATTACCCTCTTTCTGAAAAATTTTATATAGTTTCGATTTGTTTTTGGTTAATTCCTAATTCGCTTTTTCATTACAAGCCGTTATCTACAGTCTGGCCAGATGCGGGACTCAACTATTGTGTAATGGTGAGCATGTAAGATATTGAAAAAATGTATTTTTCTTTTCTACAGGAAAGACTAATCAATATGACCGCCTCCTTATACGTGAAATATATCACAAAGTACTACTAGGGGTAAGGGTATTTGGTGAATCGTCAAAAATTGTTCATAAATTCACAAACTTGATGAGTCAGGGTAAAATATTGCTTGCAAAAAAAGTGGGTCTAATTGTTTCTATAATATAGGCTCATCGAGAACATCCAGAGATAATAACCAGAGTTTGAATTGGGTAAGTTTCTTTTTAAGTACCGACAATCAAAAAAAATACAGGACTGCAACTTTTGCCCTTTAACACGGCGCACTATTAGCGTTTACAGAAAATTCGACACGTGCTATACTCACTGACGGCATTAAAGGAAAAAGGGGATAGGACTTTGAAGAAAAGGCGTAATCATACATTAAATCCAACTATAGAAAAGCTTATTGAATATGTTTATGTGCTCATTGGATCGGCAATTGTGGCAATCTCATTTAATGTTTTCTTGCTGCCGAACCGGGTTGCTTCGGGCGGTGTTAGCGGGATCAGTACGATTATAGATGCGACGCTTGGCTGGGAGCCGGCATACGTGCAGTGGGCCTTTAATATACCGTTGTTTATTGCAGGGGTTGTTTTACTTGGAAGGCAATATGGGTATAAAACTCTTGCAGGAACCATTTTTCTTCCATTTGTAGTGTTCATGACAAATGACGTGAAGCCGTGGACTCTCGATCCTTTGCTTGGTTCATTGTTTGGCGGGATTGGTGTCGGTCTGGGACTTGGGATTGTTTTCAGAGGGAATGCGTCAACTGGCGGTACTGATTTGGCAGCACAGATCATCCACAAGTACACGGGGCTATCGCTTGGTACCTGCGTGGCGTTGATTGATGGACTGATTGTATTATCTGCAGCGATCGTATTCGATATTGAACGCGGTCTTTATGCTTTGATCGGGCTTTATGTTACTAGTAAAACGATTGACCTGGTACAGGTCGGCATCGGGCGCTCGAAGATGGCGATGGTCATTACAAACCGCCAGGATGAAGTTCGTGAAGCGATTTTGAATAAAATTGACCGTGGAGTGACAAAACTATCAGCATACGGCGGCTATACGGACCAAGAACGTCCAATTATCATGTGTGTTGTGGATCAAACGGAGTTCACAAAATTGAAACAATTGGTCCAATCCATTGATCCTGCTGCATTCGTCATTGTAATGGATGCTTCAGAGGTATTAGGCGAGGGTTTTAAAAGAGCTTGATATTGGTATAAAATAGTCGTGTATGTAAAATTTTCTTAGGGGGAGTTAAGTTTGAAGAAGAAATTATTGGCTCTATTAATGGGAACCTCCTTGGTACTGGCAGCTTGCGGCGGCGGCGATGAAGCTGGCGGCGGAGACACAGCTGGTGCGGATCCAGAAAAGCTCTATAATCAAAAATGCTCTAGCTGCCATGGCGGCGACCTGGAGGGCGGCGCAGGACCTAAGCTTAGTGATGTAGGTTCACGTCTGTCTCAGGAAGAGATTGAAAGTGTAATTGCTAATGGCCAGGGCTCAATGCCTCCAAAGATGCTTGAAGGCGAAGAAGCTTCAGCAGTGGCAGAATGGCTGGCAAACAAAAAATAAGTTTACAAGGAAACGTCCTGAAATTGTCGGGACGTTTTTTTGTGCTGTTTTTTCCAATACACTTACGGTAAAAATGCTGTCTCTATGCATTTCTGTAAAATCGCCAAATTATTTAGCAATTCAGCAAGCTTCACATTTTGTACATACAAGTTATGACAAAATATTGTTACATTACAGTAATAAAACTAAAAATTCTACTAAATAAGAAACTCGACAACAAATAGATTTTTCTAGGTAAGTAGCTAACTTGGGAGGATGAACCGTTCCCAATTAGCTAGCTAGAATAACCTGTGGAGGAATTTAATGGAATAAAAAATGGTATTTGAAAAGAAACTGTAATATTTAAAAGGGTTTTTTTAGTATAGGGAGATGCTATAATAGGTTTGTTACAAATTGTCGAAGTTTAGCCGTGTGATAAGACTAACTATCTAAGGTGATACAAAAATGATAGATATGCAGGATGTTTACAAAACATACCGAAACGGCATAACTGCCGCTAATGGGATCAATGTTCATATAGATGCAGGTGAATTTTTATACGTAGTAGGGCCCAGCGGTGCTGGAAAATCCACTTTTATAAAGATGATGTACCGTGAAGTTAAGCCTTCTAAAGGTTCCATCATTATAAATGGTGTCAATCTAGCAAAGCTGAAGGACAACAAAGTACCATTGCTGCGCCGGAATATTGGCGTCGTGTTCCAGGACTTCAAATTGCTGAATACTCTTTCAGTCTATGAAAATGTCGCTTTTGCGATGGAAGTCATCGAAGAACAGCCGCAATATATCAAGAAGCGTGTCATGGAAACTCTGGAACTTGTAGGACTCAAGCATAAAGCAAGAGCGCTTCCTACTGAGCTTTCAGGCGGGGAGCAGCAGCGTGTTGCCATCGCTCGTTCAATAGTGAACGCACCAAAAGTAGTGATTGCAGATGAGCCTACGGGAAACCTTGACCCTGATACATCATGGGAAATCATGAACATTTTCGAGGAAATTAACTTAAGGGGAACCACGATCGTCATGGCAACCCACAACAAAGAAATCGTCAACACAATCACGCATCGCGTCATCGCGATTGAGAACGGCAGGATTGCCCGTGACGAAGTGAAAGGTGAATACGGATATGAAAGCTAGAACATTCCGCCGCCACGTTCGCGAGAGCTTTAAAAGCTTAGGCCGAAACGGTTGGATGACGTTTGCATCCGTAAGTGCCGTAACGGTTACCTTGCTTTTGGTCGGTATCTTTTTCGTCATTATGATGAATTTAAATAAAGTCGCAACCACGATTGAGGAAGATGTAGAAATCCGAGTCCATGTGGATGTAGCTGCGAACGACAAAGATAAAGAGGTCTTGGAACAGCAAATCAATCAGGTTTCCGGAATCAAAAATGTGACCTATTCTTCCAAGGAACAAGAACTTGAGAGCTTGATTAAAAGCCTGGGAGATGAAGGGGAAGCCTTTCAGTTGTTTGAGCAAGACAATCCTTTAAATGATGTCTTCGTCGTAAAGACGAAAAATCCTACTGATACAATGAAAGTTGCCAAGCAGATTGAGAAATTCAATTATGTCTCCTCTGTAAAGTATGGACAAGGCAAGGTCGAAAAACTATTCAGTTTTATAAAAGTAAGCCGCAATGTTGGACTCATATTAATTGTCGGACTTCTTTTTACAGCCATGTTCTTAATCTCCAACACTATTAAAATTACGATTATGGCCCGTAAACGAGAGATTGAAATTATGAGACTTGTAGGCGCTACGAACGGTTTCATCAGATGGCCATTCTTCCTTGAAGGTCTCTGGTTAGGAATCCTGGGAGCGGTTGTGCCAATCGCGGTCGTATCCGCAGCCTATTATTATGCTTACGATTACTTGAACGATAAGCTGAAGGACCATTTTATAAAATTGCTTGAATTCAATCCGTTTGTTTACCAGTTATCAGCCATCCTGATCATTATGGGGGCTGCTATTGGAATCTGGGGAAGTCTCATGTCCGTCCGTAAATTCTTGAAGGTGTAAGGAAGATTATTATTCTTCCTTAACACTACATAGCCAATAGACGATAGATAAAAAGACAAAGTTACGAAACTATCATGAGTAAGAGAGGGGAAAGATCTAGTGAAAAAGCAGATACTCTCACTAGCAATAGTCAGTACTTTAAGCCTGGGTTCTTTGCTAAGCCCAATATCGACTAATAACGTAACAGCAGAATCAATTTCAAAGATGGAACAACAAAAGCAGGAAGTTCTGAAAAAACGCTCGGGATTGGATTCTGAAATTCAAAATAAAGAATCTAAAGTCAGTGAAATTCAAAATGAGCAAGATGAAGTAAGAAATGAAATTAATAAATTGGATGTTGCAGTTAAGGATACTGAAGGGAAAATCAGAAATAAGAATGTTGAAATTGAACAAACTACAGCTGAAATAGATGAGCTGAAAGTTGAAATTGCGGATTTGATTGAGCGGATTAACAAAAGAAACGAATTGTTGAAAGATAAAGCTCGCTCTATGCAGGAAAGTGGAGGATCAGTAAGCTATATTGATGTTCTCCTTGGTGCACAAAGCTTTAGTGATTTCATTGATAGAGTGAATGCTGTTACAACAATTGTACAGGCTGATAAAGGTATTCTTGAGCAACATCAAAAAGATAAAGACGATTTAGAGACAAAGCAACAAGAAGTCGAAACAAAGCTAGTCAATCTTCAATCCATGAAGAAGGAATTGGAAGACTTAAAGGTACAGCTTAAAGGTAAAATAGCTAGGCAGAATGAGCTAATGAAAGAGTTAGAACATGAAGAACACAAAATGCATGGGGAAATAAATGATTTAGCTGAACAGAAACAAATTTTAGCTGCACAAGCAGCTACCATTCAAAAAGCAATTGCGCTTGAAAAACAGCGTCAGGCCGAGTTAGCAGCTGAACGTGAAAGACAAGCTAAGTTAGCGAAACAAAGGGCTGCGAAGAAAAGCAGTGGAGATTCATCTTCAGCACCTGATCCTGTAGTGTCTTCCCCTCCAGTATCAGATGGGATGTTTATGTGGCCTGCTCGTGGCTATGTATCTTCATCAACTGGCTCAAGATGGGGTGCCTATCATTTTGGTATCGATATCGCGAGTGGAGGGACTGTACCTATTGTAGCTGCTGCTGATGGTGTGGTTAGCCGATCATATGAATCTGGCAGCTATGGACAAGTAATATTTATTACTCACTCCATTGATGGTCAAATATATACTACGGTATATGCGCACATGAGAGATGGTTCACGGACAGTTGGCCAAGGTGAGATTGTCAGAAAAGGACAAAAAATTGGTCTAATGGGAAATACAGGCCAATCAACTGGTCAGCATTTGCATTTTGAATTGCACAAGGGAACATGGAGAGCTGACAAGAAAAACTATGTCAATCCTATACCATATTTAAGATAGTTAATTTCGGGAAGAGACTACACGTCTCTTCCTTTTTGATTTTCCCGATTAAAAGTCTCGGAAACCTGTAAATTATAACCATTTAGGGATTCGTTCTGAAATTTATCCTTCATACCCTGTCCCTCCTCGTCATATAATGGGAATCATAGAAATTTTTACGGCAGAGGAGCAGTTGATGCGGTAAACAGGGAGGAGTTTGGCAATGGAACGCAAGTGGATTGCCTTTTTGATGACGGGCTCGCTGCTTACAGGTGCGGGGAGTACATACGCCGGCATGCAATGGTACGAAAGCAAGGCGGGTGTTCTGGAACGCCAGATTGTGCCCCTAAAAGATCATGCGGGTGCACAGGCTGGCGATGCGAGCAGTCTCGAAAAAGTCGAGCAGGCATACAGTTTGATTTTTAACAGTTACGTAGAAAAGGTTGAAGAAGAAGAGCTGATTGAAGGAGCGATACAGGGCATGCTTTCTACCCTGGAGGATCCGTATTCCGTTTATATGGACAAGGAAACGGCCAAACAATTCAATGAGACGCTCGAATCATCTTTTGAAGGAATTGGTGCCGAGGTCAGTACAGTTGATGGGAAAATCGTGATTGTTTCACCTTTTAAAAATTCACCGGCAGAAAAAGCGGGCTTGAAGCCAAATGATCAGATTTTAAAGGTCGATGGCGAGAGTATCGAGGGATTGGATCTATATGAAGCCACATTGAAGATCCGCGGCAAAAAAGGGACAACAGTTGTTCTCGAAATAGAGCGCCAAGGCTTGAAGGATCCGTTGAAGGTAAAAGTGATTCGTGATGAGATTCCGCAGATTACTGTCCATGCTGACATGAAAAAGGTGAACGGTGAAAAAATTGGTTACATGGAGATTACCTCTTTCTCCGAAGAAACTTCTAAGGAGTTTAATAAGGAGCTTAAGGCTCTTGAAAAAGAAGGGCTGGATTCGTTGCTGATCGATGTGCGCGGAAATCCTGGCGGGCTCCTTTCCAGCGTGGAAGAGATTTTGCGAGAATTGATTTCGAAGGAGAAGCCTCTGTATCAAATTGAAGAACGCAACGGCGATAAGACTCGTTATTTCTCCAATCTGGAAAAAGCGAAACACTATCCGATTGCCGTCTTGACGGATGATGGCAGTGCTTCCGCATCGGAAATTTTGGCCGGTGCATTGAAGGAAGCTGGCGGCTATCCCGTCATTGGCGAGAAGAGCTTCGGCAAAGGGACAGTCCAGCAAGCTGTGCCAATGGGGGATGGCAGTAATATCAAGCTGACGCTGTTCAAATGGCTGACACCTGACGGCAACTGGATCCATAAAAAGGGCATCGAGCCGACAGTCGAGGTCAATCAGCCGGCGTTGTATGATACCCACCCAATTCAGGCCGAAAAACCGCTCAAGTTGGACATGAATAATGAGCAAGTGAAAAATGCTCAAGAAATCCTTGCTGGTCTCGGTTTTGAGCCGGGTCGTACGGATGGCTACTTCAGCGGCATGACCGAAATTGCCGTCAAAGCATTCCAGCGGAAAAACGACATGACCGTTACAGGTGTGATTGACGCAAAAACAGCCTCCGCACTCGAGGATGCGGCAAGAGAAGCAATGAAACGAGAAGAAAACGACCTACAGCTTCAGACCGCGTTGAAACTGCTGGCAAAATAGATACCTAATCCGCCGTACCAAAACTTGGTGCGGCGTTATTTTTTACATTGATTTGGAAAAAGTAGTGATTACATCAAAAATCGTAGTGATTAGTTTGAATACCGTAGTGATTATTCGAGATTTCGTAGTGATTACTTACAAAAACGTAGTGATTTTTGGCAATTCCGTAGTGATTCGGATCCTGACCAGTATAAAAGAAGAAAAATACTGCGTTCCTTTTTCGAATTTCACTAAGTATTTAATGTTCCACTCCTACTCAAGAAAAAAATCCCACCAATATTCCTCAACTATTAATAGGTTTTACCCTGCAGATTTGATAGAATAAGCTTAATATCATGTAATCTATGAAGGCTGGTGACATAGGGGTGGCACAGGATTGGTTCATTGAACTTTTGAAAGGGACGGGCAGGCTTCTGCTTCACCCTGTGTTCTATTATTCTATATTTTTGGCGGCGGTCCTTGGTGTTTTACGCGTGAAGCGGGAGCGGAAGAACTTCACGGTGAGAGCGAAGGATGCTTATTTTGAGCTCAGGCAGCTGTTTCCGCTGGGATTGCTGGTCGGACTCGGCATCTCCATCCTAATCATTGCGGCGGGCATCGCGATTCCATTCGGTGCGATTGTTTTAGTTGCCACTGCAACGCTGCTATTTAGTCTATTAACAAAAGTCAGGCTACTTACGCCTGCATATACAATCGGCGCTGCATTTTTCGCGTTGATCTTCCTTTCGGGAAAAGAAATCGATCTTCCGTTAGTCGGAGACTTATTTTCAAGTCTTGATGAAAAAATTTATCCATCCATTGCGATTTTGTTAGCATTATTAACGATTGGCGAAGGCTTTCTTATTTTACGAAATGGAAAAAAGGGAACTTCTCCTAAATTGATCAAGAGCAAGCGTGGCCAGACGGTTGGTGTCCACGAGGTAAAGCGCCTCTGGGTCGTGCCGGCATTCATGCTCATTCCGGGCAACATCCTTGCGCTACCGTTCGAGTGGTGGCCTGTGTTCACGCTTGGAGACAATACATATTCACTGATACTTGTTCCATTTGCGATTGGTTTGCATCAGCAAATCCAGGGGATGCTGCCAAAAGAAGCTGTCAGTCAGCTCGGCAGACGTGTGGTTGGTCTCGGCATTCTGATCACATTGATTTCTGCAACGGGTTACTGGTACCCAATTGCGTCGGTCATTGCTGTCGCGATTGCGATGATCGGCCGCGAAGCCCTGACATTGGCACAGCGGATGAAGGAGGAGAACATGCCGTTCTATTTTTCGAAAAAGAACCACGGCATGATGATTCTTGGCATCCTGCCGGAATCTCCGGCCGATAAAATGGCCCTTGGTGTAGGCGAGCTTGTCACAAAGGTCAACGGCACGATTGTCCGTGATGAACAAACATTCTACGAGACTCTGTCACGAAACAGGGCGCATTGCAAGCTGGAAGTCCTTGATACAAACGGGCAAATCCGCTTCGTGCAAAGGGCGCTGTATGAAGGCGATCACCATGAACTAGGCATCCTTTTTGTCCTGGATGAGAAAAAGTGGGATAGTGCCGTTGTTTAAAATTTGTAGTTTTTCATAATTAATTGGAAATTTGTCAAAATTCTTTGGCGAGCTGCTAAGTCCTTTGAAATAATAACTCGAAGGACTTTTTTTTATCTTAGCTACTAGTTGAAAATTTAGTATAATTGTAGATAACGGTATACCCCCTGAAGGATAGAGGGCAAATCTAAAGGGACTTAGGCCGCCTGGGCTACGTCAGCCAACTGCTGAATCCCACGTATAATGGGACTAATCAGATGATTGATTGGTCTCTTTTCACTTAAAGGAGAAAACATAATGGGGAAATTAGGCTCTCTGCAGGACTTTAAGAGGACTGTCTATTTAAGTATGATCATTCCCAGTCTGCTGGCGATGATTTCTTATAACTTTTTCGTATTCAACCATCCAGGACATAGGAAATATATAGTGTTAACAGGAATACTAACTTGCTGGTTCACAATCAGTTTAATACTGTTATATCAAAAAAAGCTCATGCGTCTTGTGGAATATGGAACATTAATAATCATTACTGCTATGCATATAGGAACAGTATACGATGGATTTTTTAATTATATTGCCATTGACAAAGCTGGAGCATTTGGAGTTACAGTCATGTGGGTACCTGCTGTGATTCTCAGCTTTTTTCTTATTCTCGGAGCAAGGCGAGGGCTAGTCTTTTCTTTATCTGTTTTTTTGGTCATTTTTGTTATGGGTTTGGTGAATTTTCCTGAAATGTCCGAGGATTACTTAATATCAGTTATTCAGTTTTATGTTGCCTATCTTTTTTACATTCTGATTATTTATTTCTCCCGGTTTTTAATTAAACTTTTTGCAGACTTTGAGGATATGAAAGAGAATGCTTTTACTGATGCATTAACAGGAACCGCCAACCGTCATCAAATCGACATTTGGCTGGAAGAAAATGTGTTGGAAACAACTGAAGTTCCTGTATCTTTATTATTTTTCGATATTGATTATTTTAAGGCTGTTAATGATACATATGGACATAAAGTAGGGGATTCGGTCCTTAAGGAATTAGCCGGACTTGTTAAACAAAATCTGACACCAAACGAACAATTTGGCCGCTGGGGAGGGGAAGAGTTTATTATCATTTCCTCTCAATCCGGCGAAAATGCACTTAAACTGGCTGAGAAACTGCGCTTGAAAATTAATCAACACCCCTTTAAAACAGCTGGACGACAGACAGTAAGCTTTGGAGTAACTGAGTTTAGAGTGGGTGAATCAGTCGATTCATTAATTAGCAGGGCGGACAGAGGTTTGTATCAGTCAAAGCATGAAGGTCGGAACAGAGTTACATTTATTTAAAAGTGGCCGAAGAAATGGACTTATACCCCTGTAACCGGTTCTGTTTTGAAGTACAAACTTTAAAAAAATCGAAAAAGGGATATCAAATCGCAATGGTTTGATATCCCTTTTTTCTTTGGTATGACGGGTTTTCTAGTACTGCCAGGCTTTTATTTGACGGCTAGCACCGGCGCTTGCCCTCCAGAGCAGATTCAGTATGGTCAAGGTGCTTCATTTACTATAGTTTATTCCACCACCCCAGTCCGCATAACCTCAAACTCGATTTTCACATCGACTTTGCTTTCTGGGTACATGCTATGCCATTTCTCAGGGGTCAAGTTGGCTTTTCTGACACTCTTTCGATAGATCTCTCCAAAACCGAATGGGTCGGCCCCTGACTCTCGTGCCTTTTTGATCAAATTTTCAATATCTGATGTTATTTTTTCCTCGAGCTTTTTTTCTAGTTGCTCAAGGTATTCCGGGTTTTTTAAGTCTAGTGCCTGGTTAATTTCGAGTAGTCTTGATTGTAATTTTACTTTCAGTTCGAAGTTGAGATTTTCCTTGCTTAACAGGTTCATGTCACTTTTGCTGTGAATCGTGTCGAGAACCACTGCGAGTTTGACGGGAGCTTCAGGAGACTCTAGCAGATCAAAACCTTCATTGTCGATTTCCAGTTCTATTGCTCCTGCCTGGTAGCGATCATTGATCAGCTTTAGGTAAAAGGCTTCTTTTGCATTTATTTTACCGACCATCTTATCCTTCTTTATCAGAGCCATGCCGGTAATTTTGACTATGCCTCCATCACTTTTTAAAGTAGGCAGGATTGGGTCAATCCCTGGTGCGTAGAAATCATGCAATACTTCCTGCAGGGTGGAAGATGGAATTTTTTCACCTTTTATGTTTTGGTCCAGTTCCTTGTATATGAGCTGGCTGATGTCGGAAAATTGTTCGTTTTTTTGGTTAAGGAGTTTATTTGTACTTCCTTCAACTACTGCAAGATATGTGAGATCACTGATCGAGGGGTCACGTGCAAGTGTATCTGCCAGATTGATGAGACCCGCTTGGACAACTTCTTCACTGAAAAGCGCTACCCGCAGCTGGCCTGACTGCAATTTCTTAGGACTTTTTAAATCGGCCTCATTTCTCGCTCCTTTACTTGTTGCCGACTTCGCGGACAGGATTAGGGAGCTTTGCGCAGCTTCCGGGTCGATTTGGAGAAGCACCATTGTCGCCAGAATCTGCTTATCGTCTGTGAGGTCATAACCCACCGTTGTGAGCAATCCCATCTTCTCCAGTGTTTTCTGTTCTGCACAGCCAGAAAGGGTGATCACAAGCATGGCAATCAGGAGCTTATTCATTTGTTTGCGCATTGGCCTCATCCTTTTTACGGGAAAATTTCTTTTTGATCAGGACAGCACCGAATAGGAGCAATGGATAGACAAAAACAATATAAAGAGCGCCCTTTGCAAAATAGTCGTTGAACATATTGATTTGGACTCGGGTGAGCGGATATAGCAGGGTCAGGAAAATAAATGTAAGAAGAATCCAGCTGATTTTTTGTTCTTTTTTATTGAAAATCCTTGAAATCCCTCTTGTTGCTGCCCACATATAGAGCATAAGGTTTGGCAGGATCAGCAGGACCCAAAAGGTGATTGCCACGTACTCAAACCTTTCAATGAAAGGAAAACGAACAATTTTAAAAAGGGACAGCGTACCCCAAATCGTGCGTTCAAGCTGGCCGCCGCTGAAATAAGCCAGGGAGACAACCATGATTGCAAGATACAGGATAGTCGTGAATGCAAGACCATATTGCATATGCCTATGGACTCGGTCCTTTTCTTTTAAAAAAGGATAGATGACGTAAATGATTTCAAAACCGATGACAGTGAAGGTCATTTGCTTTGCCCCTCTCAGTATTTCAGTTATTTTCGCTTCAAATATCGGAAAAAGGTAATCCCAATTGGCGAACTGGATGGGGTAGGCGAGCAGCATGACCAGCCACAAGGATAGAACGACACTGAAGAAGCTGACACCGACGACTGTCCGCAATCCGCCATTCAAGCCGTAGTAAACAAGATAAACGAGAGTCAGGGAAAGCAACCAGGTCGGGACCTCAGGGAAGACCCATGCCTGAATGACCTCGATATAATTCCGGACGATGACGTGGAAGCCTCCAAGAAAGTAGAGAACAAACAGGACATTAATCATGTTTCCGAGCCACTTTCCAAGTACATCATATTGGATTCCATATAAATCCGAATTCTCATATACACTTAATGTTTTCACCATAATGAACCCGATGATGGCAGTTGCTACCCCGCCGAGAATCACGGAAATCCATGCATCATGCCTCGCTTCAAGATAGATGATCCGCTGGAAGCCCTGGATTCCAACGCCCACCTGCATAGAATGGATTACGAAGATGAGCAGGAAAGTATTGACCATATTTTGAGGCTTAGGCTCGATGTGAACTTTCATTCATAACACCACAACTTATTTTTTGTTTTTTTGATATCTGTACTTCACTCTGTCCAATGGCCTTGTCTGCAACGGACGGCTGTTGGTCCAGCCGATTGGAAGACGAATGATACTGTCGCGCCAATCTTCAAACCTCGGCGGATAAAAGGGAGCCATAAACGGGGTCCCCAGGCTGGATTGGCGGAGCAGATGAATCAGCAGGAAGCAAAAGCCGACCATCAGTCCGTAAAACCCCCAAAATCCTGCCAAAATGATTAATGGAAAGCGCAGAACCCTGATGACATTGCCCATCATGTAGTTTGGCGTAGTAAATGAAGCGAGTGCGCTAACGGCGATGATAATAATCAGGATGTTACTTGTGAATCCTGCTTCTACCGCAGCTGTCCCGACGACAATACCACCAACGATACCCATCGTCTGGCCGACCTTCGTTGGCAGCCGTGCTCCGGCTTCACGCAAGAGCTCAATCATTGTTTCCAGCAATAATGCCTCGATAATTGGAGGGAAGGGTACGCGAGATCTTGACTCACCAAGCGGAATCAGGAGTGTTTGCGGGATAATTTCATAATGAAAAGTTAAAGCTGCCACATATATCGCCGTGAAAAAAATCGACACAATCATCGAGAACACCCTTAAGACTCTGAGAAAGGTCGCGATTTGCCATCTGACGCTTTCATCCTCCATACTCTGGAAAAATTCGATAAAGGTTTGTGGTGCACCTATTACCTGAACACTGCCATCTACAAGAACAACCATCTTTCCATTTAAGATCCAGGCACAGGCGCGATCGGGTCTTTCTGTCAGCAGCAGCTGCGGAAAAATGGCAAATGAATTATCTTCAATAAGCTGTACCAAAATTGAACTGTCGAGGATGCCATCAACGTCAATCGATTTGATTCGCTCGCGCATGCGTTCGATCATGTCATCGTCTGCAATCCCTTTCAAATAAAGAAGCGAAACCGCTGATTTCGTTTGTTTTCCTAATGTAAAACTTTCATTGCATAGATTTGGGTTGGTAAGAAAACGGCGGATCAACGATATATTGGTCGCAAGACTTTCATTAAAGGCTATTTGCGGGCCCAAAACCTGTGACTCATTTTCCGGACGCGTCAATGACCGATTTTCCTGGGTTCCGACTATTGCACTGATGATGACAGGGTGGCCAGGCGAATGAACCACTACTGCTCCATGTAAAATCGAATCAATCACATCTTCGACATATTTATGTTTAGAAGTACTTGAAACTGTAATATGCTTAAGCGCTTCGTTTGGGGATGCCTTCGCATCTTCGAGACGAGAAAGTACATCTTGATTCAGCATCTTCTTATCTGTCAAGGTATCCAAGAAAATCAAGGTAAAGCCATTCTGGAGTTCCTTAATATTTAAATCCGCACTATCATGAAGGCAATCCTTCATTTTTTGGATGAAATCGGCCTTATCTACAGGGATTAATTCCTTGTCGACGAGGTTTTTTTGATTCATGCTGTTGTCGACTTCGTCTTTCTTTCTCTTGAAAAACATCAAAATCCCTCCGATGCAGTCATCTACTCAACAGGTTTTGCTTTAATGGGAAAAATTATACTGCTGATAGTTTTTGTGATTGCATGAAAAAAGAAGCTGACATTTCGTCAGCTTCTCATTAAATGAAACCTAGTGAATCAAGGAACACAATAATAATGACCACAGGTATGATAAACCTCATCACATTGTACCAGAGATTGAAGAGCAGGCTTCCGCCCTTTGAGTGCTGCAGCAACTCCTGGCGCAATACTTCCTTTTTGATTTTCAGTGGGACAAAGATTGAAATCAGAAATACGCCGAGCGGCATAAGGATGTTGCTTACAAGGAAATCGGCTGTGTCAAAGATGTTTTTTCCGAAAATCGTTGCTTCCGCCATCGTTCCGAATGACAGGGCAGAAGGGATGCCAAGCAGGAAAATCAATCCGCCGGCTATCCAAGCAAATTTTGCCCGCTTTTTCTGATTGCCTTTTGCAAGGGTGGCAACGACGATCTCAAGCATCGAGAACGCCGAAGTCAGTGTCGCGAACAGGAACAATACCAGGAAAAGAAGCAGGAACAGTTCGCCGAATACCATTTTTTCAAAGACTGCTGGAAGGACGACGAATAGCAGCCCCGGTCCTTCTGCCGGTTCAAATCCAAGCGAGAAAACCGCAGGGAATATTGCCAGCCCGGCTAGCAGCGCGATAAAAAGGTTCATTCCTACAACCGACAGGGCAGGCTGGACGATGCTGCCCTTTTTCGGGAGGTACGAACTGTATGTCACCATCACGGATACGCCGACACTCAGGGAGAAGAAGGATTGTCCCATCGCGAATAGTATGCTTTCCGAAGTGATACTTGAAAAATCAGGCGCCAGGAAAAACTTCACGCCATCAAGTGCATGATCAAGCGTTAATGAGCGGATGATCAAGATGATGAACAGCACGAACAAAGCCGGCATCAGGATTTTGCTTGCTTTTTCAATGCCCGATTGAACGCCCTTTGCGACGACAACAATCGTAACTAATAAGAAGGCAGCCTGAGCAGCGAGCACGCTCCATGCACTGCTGATCGTCTGTCCGAACAAGCCTCCATAATCAGCTCCTTCTTCAATCACTCCGCCAGCCAGCCCTTTTACAAAATAAAGACTGATCCAGCCGCCGACAACACTGTAAAAGCTAAGCAGCACAAAGCTGGTGACGACCCCGAGTATCCCGATTAAATACCATTTGCTTTTAGGCGCGATTTCTATGTAGGCGCGGATTGCTTCCTTGCCAGTACTGCGGCCGATGACAAACTCCGCCAGCAATAGTGGCAGTCCGATGAATAACGAAAATAAGATAAACATTAGGAAAAATGCCCCGCCACCGCTTACTCCCGTTACATACGGAAGCTTCCAGATAGCCCCGATGCCGATTGCCGAACCAGCTGCTGCCAATATGAACCCGATTTTTGATGACCATTGTTCTTTCTCCATGTGTATTCTCCCTTTTGCTCTCTATTTCAGCTGATATGATTGATGACCGGGCAAAACAAAAAGCCACGCCGCTATCCATCAATCTGGATAGGGACGTGGCTGAACACGCGGTACCACCCTATTTGGAAGCATGCTGCTTCCCGCTCAAGTTACTGGATAACGGCCAAAACCGTTCCTTTTTTAAAACTTTTTCGTCAATGCGAAAACAGCTTTTATTAAAAGGAAAAGCTCCAAGAACGAAATTCACCAGGCCTTTGTATCAGTTTCCACCAACCACTGATTCTCTATCAACAGGGAGACCGGCTTAATAGACTCTCTTCAACGCTTCAACTTATTAAAATATTACTTGAAATTATAGTGTGATAATGAAAGAGTGTCAAGGATTGATTGGAACAGCTAGTTTATTTTTCGTCACATCTTGTAGATAAATCCTAAAAAAAATAACTGCCAAAAGCCCAGGCCAAAGCGGTGAATAAACCTGTGGATCCAAAAGTATAATAAAGCATTTGCCGGGACTTCTGTTTTTTAGCTAAAAGGTACTGCCTGTAGCTAAGCTCCCCTTCAGCAAATCGCAGCCCTAATTCATCCGGCTCCACACAAAATTGCTTTCCGGATTTTGTTTGTAAAATCAGATTCTTAATCAACGGAAGGTTCGCAATGTCTTGAACCTCGTCTCTTAAAGATATCCCCTGGTCACATTTAAGAAATGTACCGCCGATAAAATCAACACGTACAATGTTGTATGAGGAGCTCTCCTGAATTTTTTCGGAAAAACGGTATGCCTGGAGCTCGATTGCATTATTTGATACACACATATATTCTCCACCTCGCCATCACTTTGCTATTCATTATATGCTAAAAGTGTTGTGATGCTGATCTTTCAAGGCCTCCAATCCCTTCTGGGTGATTGTGGTTCCGCTTCTGCCGCGACGGATGACGACAAAGCCTTGTTGTTCGAGTTCTTTTAAACGCAGACGTATTTGCTGTTCGGTAAGCGGACAGCTGGTATTTGCCATCATAAGCCTAAGTTGAGGTCTGCCGGCGCTTTTTCCTGCCAAGTTCAATTCTTCTATGAACTGAAGAAGTGTTCTGTATTCTGCGCCCTTTATATAGCCAGTCAGTTTTGTTTCAGGAACGTGATATTTTTCCTGCTGGTCGACAGGGAGGTCTGCTGTGAAGATGGTATCGCCTTCCGATACGGCAAGCATGTACAGCAAAGTGTTTTTTAGCTCGCGGATATTTCCCTTCCACGGCATCTCTGTCAATCTGGCTATGGCATCATAATCTATTTTGGCTTTTGGCTTATGGCTTTCATAGATGAAATGCTGGACCAAGAGAGGGATGTCTTCCTTACGCTCCCTTAGTGGGGGCAAACTCAGGGATAGCACCTTCAGGCGGTGGTAAAGGTCCTCGCGAAACTCGCCTTTTTCAATCATTTCTTTCAGATTCTTATTCGTTGCCGCGATGATTCTTACATCTACGGGGATATTCCTGGTACCGCCTATCCGGCGAATCTCTTGTTCTTGTAAAACACGCAAAAGCCTTGCCTGCAGCTTCATGCTTATATCACCGATTTCATCAAGGAACAGTGTGCCGCCGTCAGCCTGTTCGAATACCCCCTTTTTGCCTCCTTTTCTTGCACCAGTAAAAGAGCCTTCTTCGTATCCAAATAATTCGCTTTCCAGGAGATCTTCGGGCAGTGCGTTGCAGTTTATCGCCAGGAATGGAGCGTCCTTTCGGCTTGATACCATATGAATGGCACTTGCGAAAAGCTCTTTCCCTGTTCCGCTTTCCCCCTGAATTAGGATTGGCAGGTGGGTCCTTGCCAGCTTGCGGGCGATTTTCTTCGTCTCTTTGATTGCTTTGCTTTTACCTAGAATATTCTCAAAAGTATGTTTGGCAACATAGCCTTTCTTCTGGAGCTCGAGTCTGACGGCTTTCTCCATTTCAATTGTTTCGTCCATATTTTTGAATGTGGCCACGATCGTATTTTCCTGGTTAATGGGCATCCGGTGGACCATGACATTCGTTTGCCTTACAAGAAACGGATAAGGTACCTCAGCATCAATATCTTTTAATAGAAAATGCAGGAGGTCGGGATTATGGAAAACGTCATTTACTTTCCTTGTCAGTGCCCTTTCTTTCGGTATGCCAGTGATTTTTTCCAAAACATCGTTAAAAACTGTGATGCTGCCTGTGGAATCCAGTGCCATGATCCCGTCATTTACGCCATCAACCACATGTTTCAGGTACTGGTTTAACTTGGCTTCTTCCTCTTTCAGAAAAGATAGTTTCTGGCTTAATTCAATGATCCTTCTCGTATACCTGTCAGCGACCTGAATTCCGAGCGCCTCAGGCAGGCCAAGCCGGTCCACGATTTTCATGATTGTATGAATATCGATCAGCCTGACGCCAAGGTTGATTTTTGTCGCGATTGAATCTGGGATGAGCTCCATTTCCCCGGGTGTGACGGCAATATCGATAGATTGTGGGTATTTTATTCCTGGAAAATACGGATGGTAATGTAAGTGATCTATTCCCAGTGCCTTTAAGGTGTGGATGGAGTCATTGACACTCTCGGAAAAGTCATTCACATAGAGGACATTTGAGCCAGCGGGGAGGCTGAATAGCCTGTCGATATACTGGTGGTTAATTGTCCTGTTCGCGATAATCACCTCGCAGTCGTTTCCAATTACATGCTTCACTTCTTCCTCAATCAGGTAGGATGAATAGATAACAATCTTGTCAGAAATCCTTTCCGGCAAGGATTCCTCGGATGAATAGCTCTGGATTGATACATAATTTCCTAGAATGCTTTCTAGTTGGTCTTGCAGTGCCAGCCTTGTTTCCTTTGTTCCAGCTAAAAGAATGAGTTGTTTTTTCATTTTAATTGGTCCTTTTTGGTTTAATGGTAAATTTATTATACCATTTAAAAGAACCATATAGAACCAATTTAATTTTGGTGAGCAGCTTGTAAACGAGTATTTTCACAGTTTCAATGGCTTCGTAACTATTGGCACGAAAATTGCAAAAACTTTATATAAGGAATTATTTTATAAAATCAAGGGGGTTTAAGGGATGGAAAATAAAGTATGGAAGGTTCCGCATACATTTGTGATTGTGTTTTTCGTTGTCATGCTTGCGGCAATCGTGACGTATTTCGTGCCGGTGGGCCAATTCGAAACGAAGGAAATCACCTATAGCGACAATGGAGAGGAAAAAACGAAGACTGTATTGGACCCGGAGAGCTTTCAGATTGTAAAAGATGAACAGGGGAATCCTGTCCATAAAGGCACCGATTTGTTCGAAGCAGGTGGAGAAGCAGGCTTCCTGAACTTTGTCTTTGAAGGGTTGGTTTCTGGAGATAAATGGGGCTCTGCTGTCGGAGTTGTAGCTTTTATCCTTATCATTGGCGGAGCTTTTGGCATCATCATGAGAACAAGGGCGATCGAGGAAGGCATCCTGAACGTCATCGACAAGACAAAGGGCAGGGAAATCCTTATCATCCCGATCATGTTCTTCTTGTTCTCCCTTGGCGGAGCTGTTTTTGGAATGGGTGAAGAAGCGATCGCCTTTGCGATGATTCTCGTACCATTGATGGTTGCGCTTGGATATGACGCTATTACAGGTGTTATGATCACTTACGTGGCTACACAAATAGGATTCGCAACATCATGGATGAATCCTTTCGGTGTCGCGATTGCACAGGGAATCTCTGGTGTGCCAGTTTTATCCGAGTCCCCGTTCCGCATGGCAATGTGGGCTGTATTTACGCTGCTCGGAATTATCTACACATGGCGATATGCGGCAAGCATCAAGAAGGATCCGGTAAGGTCGCTTACCTATAAAAGCGACGATTATTTCCGTAAGGATATGAGTAACCACGATTTAAATGTGAAATTCACACTGGGTCACAGCCTTGTGATTTTGACAATTGTGGCCGGAATCGCCTGGATTGTCTGGGGAGTTATTGAGCATGCATACTATATTCCGGAAATCGCTTCTCAGTTTTTCACCATCGGACTTGTGGCCGGAATCATTGGCGTCATTTTTAAGTTGAACAATATGAAGGTCAATGATATTGCAGATGGATTCATTGACGGCGCGAAGGACTTATTGCCAGCCGCCCTAGTTGTCGGAATGGCCAAAGGAATCGTCATCATCCTTGGAGGCGACAGCCCGGATGCACCGTCCGTGCTTAACACGATGCTTTTTGGAGCTGGCCAGGCGATTGGTGACCTGCCGGCATCGGTTTCCGCGGTGTTTATGTATTTGTTCCAATCCGTTTTCAATTTCTTTGTCGTATCAGGATCGGGCCAGGCAGCATTGACGATGCCTTTAATGGCGCCGCTTGCGGATATCGCCGGTGTTTCCCGTCAGGTTGCGGTCCTTGCTTTCCAGTTGGGAGATGGTTTGACAAACATCATCGTTCCGACTTCAGCTGCATTGATTGGCACGCTGGGGGCAGCGCGGATTGACTGGGGAGTATGGGCAAAGTTCATTTTCAAATTCATGTTGCTATTAGTAGCAGTATCAATCATATTTATTATCATTGCTGTATCCATTGGTTTATAATGGGCAAAAAGATTGCAGGAGGGGACCCTAGTGCTGACGTTAATCAAGAATGGAGACATTTACGCACCAGATTACCTTGGGAAAAAAGATATATTGCTAGTTGATCGTAAAATAGGATTTATCCAGGATGAAATTGAGCTTCCTGAAAACTTCGTGGAAATAAAGGTCATTGATGCAACAGGCAAGAAGGTCGTACCGGGATTCATCGATTCCCATGTCCATTTGATTGGAGGAGGTGGGGAAGGCGGGTTTCGTACGAGGACGCCGGAGATTCAGCTAACACAGGCAACAACTGCCGGCATCACGACGCTGGTCGGCGTGCTCGGCACCGACGGGACGACACGGACGATGCCAAGTCTGATTGCCAAGGCGCGCGCACTTGAGGAAGAAGGAATTACCACCTATGTTCAGACAGGATCCTACCAGGTCCCTGTTAAAACTCTAACTGGTAAAATCGAAGACGATATCATTTTAATCGATAAAATCATCGGGGCAGGGGAAATCGCGATTGCCGATCATCGCTCATCGCAGCCGACTCCTGAAGAGCTGGCGAAGATTGCTTCTGCAGCACGGATTGGCGGGATGCTTTCCGGTAAAAGCGGCATCGTCAATGTCCATGTTGGCGACAGCCCTGACCATTTAAAAGTGATCGAGCAGGTCGTCGAGAACACCGATATCCCGATCCGACAATTTTATCCGACACACATCAACCGTAATCCGCATTTGTTTGAAGCGGGCATTGAATATGCGAAAAAAGGCGGCTGGGTTGATTTCACAACCAGTTCAATTCCGAAGTTTCTTGAGGAAGGGGAAGTGAAGTGTAGCGTCGCGCTGAAACGCATGCTTGAAGCAGGAGTAGATATAGGCCAGATTACTTTCACATCCGATGGACAGGCAAGCTTGCCTGATTTTGATAAAAATGGCGAATTGATCGGCTTGCAGATCGGACAGGTTTCCTCATTGTACGAAGCGGTAAAGGATGCTGTTTTAAATGAGGGGATTCCGCTTGAAACGGCCATCCGTGTGATTACCGCAAACCCTGCCGCAATCCTGAAGCTGAAACAAAAAGGCCGGATTGAGAATGGACATGATGCGGATATAGTCCTACTAGACGATAATTTTGACATTGATACCGTCATCGCCATGGGCAAGGTTATGGTGGAAAACCGAGTTCCGCTGGTGAGAGGGACATTTGAATGATTTGAAGAACCTTGACCGTGAGTGGTCAAGGTTCTTTTTACTCAATGCACGTATCTATGACCGACTTGGTCGAAATATCTGTAAAAGTGGTCGATATATTCGAAAAAGTGGTCGAAATAATAGAAAATCCGCCAATATATTAAAAAAAGTGGTCGAAAAAATCCTATTATCGCCCGGAAATCGGAAACGGGAAATCAGCGATTAATAAAATATTGCTTGTAAACCTCTGTTAAACAGAAATAAACCGGACCAACGCCCGGTTTATTTTAAAAAATCATATACAAAAACAATCCACCAACAGCTCCAGTAACAACGACAATCCATGGTGCAAGCTTCCAATACACCAGCATGCTGAACAGCACTGCTGCAAACACAAAATCAACTGGCTCGAGAATCGAACTCGTCCAGATTGGATGGTAGAAGGCTGCAATCAGGATCCCAACTACCGCGGCATTGACGCCCATCAAAGCGGAGCTGATTTTGCTGTTTCGTCGTAATGCGTCCCAGAAAGGCAATGTCCCGAGGATCAACAGGAACGCCGGCAGGAAGATAGCTGCAGTCGCGAGCAATCCGCCTTGCCAGCCGTTGATGATCGCTCCGATATAAGCAGCGAATGTGAATAATGGTCCTGGAACCGCCTGGGCAGCGCCGTAGCCTGCAAGAAACGCTTCTTCACTTAGCCAGCCTGTTGGCACGAATTCACGCTCGAGCAAAGGTAGGACAACATGGCCTCCGCCGAAAACGAGTGAGCCTGATCGGTAAAAGCTGTCGAACATCGCGATCCAGTTTAACGAAGTCGCTTCTCGTAAAATCGGCAGGAGAATCAATAAGCCGAAAAACAATCCCAGGCTGACATAGCCGACAGTTTTGGAAATCGAAAAAGTCATTCTTTTATCATCTGTTGCTGTGTGAGACTTGAAAAATACATATCCTAAAATTCCAGCAATGATAATGACGCCGATTTGAGTAAATGCTGTCTGCCAAAGCAGCGTTGCAGCGAGCGCCAATAAAGCAATCGTCTTCCGCGGCAAATCGGGAGTCAGTTTCTGCGCCATTCCCAGGATGGCATGGGCAACGACGGCGACGGCAACAATTTTCAGTCCGTGAATCCAGCCGGCATCGCCAACATCAAATCCCTGTAAAATGATTGCGAAAATAATGAGTGCCAAAACAGAAGGCAGTGTGAAGCCTAGAAAGGCGAACAATCCGCCTAGCAATCCACCGCGCATCAAACCTACGCCGATCCCGACCTGGCTGCTTGCGGGTCCGGGCAGGAACTGGCATAATGCCACCAAATCTGCATAGCTTTCTTCATCCATCCACTTTCTGCGGCGGACATATTCCTCATGAAAATAGCCAAGGTGAGCGACAGGCCCGCCAAACGATGTCAGGCCAAGCCTGGTAGAAACCATCAATATCTCCAGCAGCGACTGGAACGTAACACTTTTTTTCTCTGTCATTTCTTTAACTCCTTCATAACTAATTGTAAACGCTCATTGAAAAAAGATTTATAGGCCATTTGTAAATATAAAATCACCGTCAATGAAACGCTACCGACAATCCCGAGCATGATGGCGATCTGGTATTCTACCGCAACGATTGGCGATGTTCCGGACAGGATCTGCCCTGTCATCATCCCGGGGAGAAAAATGATCCCCATTCCAACCATCGAATTGATTGTCGGCAGCATGGCAGAGTCAAACGCCTCATTGACGACCTTTTTGGCAGCATCCTTTGGAGTTGCGCCAAGCATCAGTGCTCCTTCAATTTCAGCCCTGTGGGATGCAAATCCCGAGATCAAATTATTCACTCCAAGCGAAACCCCGGTCATCGAATTCCCGATGATCATCCCAGCAATCGGTATAAAATATCGAGGCTCATACCAAGGAGTGACATTGAGGACCACCAGAATGAAAAAGAATAAGCTCGTCAGGATGCCAATACCCATTGCATAGGCGATGTGCTTTTTCATCTCGCCCCCAAGCGGGTGCTTCGTCCGTTTGTAGACATTATAGATTGCAAAAACTTGCATGATGGCAATAATCACTAATGTATAAAAAGGATTCGGATTATCAAAAAGATAGACGAGCAGGTATCCGACCAGAACCAGCTGGAGGGACATGCGTACAGTAGCCAGCAGAATCTCTTTTTCTCGTGGAATCCCGCGAACTCTGACGATAACAATTAAAATCAGAATGAAGATATAGGCTGCTGCAAGCTGCAGAAAGGATAGATCCATCACATCATCCATCAGCTCAACCCGCTTTCAATGGAGTATTGCGACATATCGATTGTCTGCTCAGCTACGAGCTCGGCAAGCTCTTTCGAGTGTGTGATCATGATGACCGTTTTTGAATTTTGTTGTGCATATTCATAAAACCTAGTTAACACAGTCCTTGCTGTCTCCTCATCTAGTGCGGATGTCGGCTCGTCCAGCAAATAGACTTCGGGATCAAGCAGCATCGCCCTTGCCCAGGAAAGCCGCTGTTTTTCACCTCCAGATAGATTTTCCGCTTCATCGCTGAGTTTTTTATCCAGCATGAACAGCTTTAACAACGATTCCATTTCATGTGCATTAACTGCTTCTTTTCCGGAAAAAGAAAGGCCGATCTGCAAATTATCTTCAATACTGCCACCAAAGATGACCGGCGCCTGTGACACCATCACAACTTTACGTCTGAGCTGTAGCGGATCGATATAACTGACGGGTTTGCTTTTAAAGAAAATCTCCCCTTCGTCAGGACTGGAAAGGTCGTTCAGCAATCGAAGAAGTGTGGACTTGCCGCTTCCGCTTGGTCCAAGGATGCAGGTGAATTGATTTTCTGGAATCGTAAGCTGCTCGATTTGTAAAATACCGTCCACTCTGACATTTTTCAGTTCAAACATGCTATTCCTCCAATCAATCCTTGATTTCCTTGAAAAGTTCATATGCCTTCTGTTGGGCTTCTACAAGCACGCTGTTCCCTTTGTCGGTTGTCCGATAGTATTTGCGGATTTTCCCCTCGACATTTCTCTCTTCTTTTACTAGCAATCCGTCTGATTCCATACCGTGCAGGATCGGGTATAGAGTGCCGGCACTCAAACTGTAGCCGTGCTCTTTAAGCTCCTCCAGCATCCACAACCCAAAAATCGGCTGCTCCTTCGCATGATGCAAAATATGGATCTGTATGAATCCGAGAAAAAGTTTCCTAAGAACTTTATCCTCCATAAATAATTCCTTCTTTCATTGATATCGAAATTCAATAACGAAACCCGATATCATTTTAGCGTATCTCAAATATTATTCAACTATTTTACTTTATCTTTGCCATAGAGAAGGAAACTTTGCAAAAAGCAGGGCGTTAATTTTACTGTAGAACTTTGCAGATTTTATCAAGTTCAAAAAGGTGTTAAACCTTTCTGCGATATATTTAGGTATGTGATGAACTTAACATTTTCCCTTGAATTAGAGGAATTATCATGATGATAGATTTTCAAAAGGGGGGCTCGAGATGAGTCGTTTTAATGTAAAAGTAATTAGTGCAGTTTTGTCTCTTGGAATAGTGCTGGCTGGGTGTGGCTCGGAAGACACGTCTAAAGTTCAGGAAAAGCCTGCAGTTAAGGCTGTCAAACAGGAACAAGTATTAGAAAAATATTATTTTACTGCGAATGAGGGCGGGTCAATCAGTAAGGTCAAAGTAAAGGACAATAAAGTGACTGATACGATCTCGGCTGATGGAGTGGTTCATAATATCCAGCTGTCACCAGACGGCAAAGTTGTTGCTGCAACTCTAGTTCCGGGGACGGAAGGAGATCATAGCGGTCATGGAGACGAATCTCCCGGAAAAGTATTAATCTATGATGCTTATACAAATGAACTCTTAAAAGAAGTAGAAGTAGGGAATCACCCTGCGCATGTTGTCTATTCAGGGGATGGAAAATACGTTTTGGTAACAAACAACGAAGATGACACAGTTTCGGTAATTGACCCTGCATCATATGAAGTTGTAAAAACCATTCCAACAGGCAAAGGCCCTCATGGGTTCAGGATTACGGCGGACAGTAAATTTGCCTATATCGCCAACATGGGTGAGGACACGGTAAGTGCGATTAATCTGGAAACATTTGCAGAAGAAAGAATTAAAACAGGTAATACACCTGTAACAACAGGAGTGACAAAGGACGGGAAGACCCTGGTGGTAACACTTTTCGCAGAAAATTCATTGGCCATAGTCGATATAGAAACGAAAGAGGTGGTCAAGGTAGAAGTTGGTACAGGTCCTGCCCAGGTATATATAGGGCCGGACGGCAAATATGCGTATGTGGCTAACCAGGGCACCGAGGAATCACCTTCAAATTCAATGTCTATTGTAGATCTTGATACGAAGAAGGTTGTCGATGAAATCAAGACAGGGAATGGAGCGCATGGTGTAACTGTAAGCAGTGACGGGAAGTTCGCCTATGTAACCAATATGTTTGATAACACAGTCAGCATCATTGATCTTGACAGCAAGCAAGTAGAGACGATTGACGTCGGCGAAATACCAAATGGAATCACGGTAATGGACTAACAATATTGTCCGTCACCCAAAAAATCCACACAATCTCCACTTTTTCACGGTATGATGGAATTAAATTTATTCACAAAATCCCGTGAAGGAGGAAGGAATGTAATTGGAAGTGACAGAAAAAACAATAAAGTTGGCTGTTAATGGTGGCATAAATTTTGGAGCAAAGCTGAATGCCAAACAACTAATCGTTCTGGCGAAATATCTGGAAGAGGATCAGGAACTCGAGCTGACGACGTTTCAGCAACTGTATATTGAAATCCCGGAAAGCCGTAAAGATGAGGCAATAGCCGAATTTAAACAGGCCGGACTTAGCTGTTATCCAGTAGGGAACTTTGTGAAAAGCCTGCGCACATGCAATTTCTGCAAAGGGGCCGAGGAGGAAGGGATGCCGGTTGCGATTGAACTCAACAAAAGGATCGCCGGCAAACCTGTTCCTTTTACCTTGAAACCAGCCTATACCGGCTGCCCAGTTGGCTGTGGCGAACCGCTTATAAACGACATCGGCATCATGAAAGTGAAAGATGGCTACAACCTGTATGCTGGAGGCAAATCAAAAGGCCAGGACGCTGCAGCTGGAACCCTGTTATTCGAACAGCTGACTCCGGATGAACTGTATCAGAAGGTTGACAGGCTTATAGAAATATATAGTGAGCAAGGAAAGAAACGAGAACAAATGCATAAATTCATCAACCGCATCGGTAAAGACGAGTTAGTTGGACTATTGAAGTGATCATGCTGAAGCCAACCGTAGAAAAAAGCTCGGTAACCGTATAAAAAATGAAGCCAACCGTAGAAAAAAGTAATGCAACCGTAGAAAAATTGCTGCCAACCGTAGAAAAAACTTTCTATTTAAGGTGATTCGGTCCAACTGTCGATAAAATTGTGTTAAACGGTGAAAAAAGATGTTCAACCGGTATAAATCAATCCCAACTGGTATTAAATTTATCAAAATTGGTATTAAAACAATCCACCTGGGAAAAAACGACTTCAATTAGTGAGAAAAAGCATTTTAAAAAGAATCTATCCCGGGTGTATGGGCGCAGGTTAACGGGGAATTAGGCATAGGCCAGCCAGGCTTATGCTTTTTGGTTCAAAAATAGGCCCCGGTACAAAACCGGAGCCCTAAAACCCAACTATTCTACATTAAACTGTCCCATCATTCCGGCATCCTCATGCTCGAGGATGTGGCAGTGGTACATGAACAATCCTTTGTGATCAAATGTCGCGATGGCCCGCACTTTCTCACCAGGCTCAACCAAAATCGTATCCTTCCAGCCGCGTTCGTTGGCAGGTGGGGGATTGCCATCACGGTCTAGAATCAGGAACTGGGTCCCGTGTCCATGGAATGGATGCGCCATGCCCATATTATTGCCCATCATGCCCATTCCCTCGTTCGAAATTTCCCATATTTCTGTATCATGGAGCTTGAGCTGCTCGTCGATCCGGTCCATGTCCATCTGCTTGCCGTTGATGGTGACATTTCGGCCCATCCCTGACATGACAAATTCCCTCGTCCTGGAGGCAATCGATTCATCGACTTCCGGAATGTCAACTAGTTGGGAAGGGATCTCTTTTGGCCCCTTTTCCTCACCGGACACAACAAATTTCATGAAGGGCATACCCTGGTCCGTCAGTTCAACACTTTCCCCTTTTTCATACTCGGAGAAATCGATGATTAATTCGGCCCGCTCTGCCGAACTTAACACAAGGCTATCCATTTTCACCGGTTCTTCCAAAAGCCCGCCATCCGTACCAATCTGGTAGAATTCCTGACCATTGCTTAATGCGAATTGATAGATCCGCGCGTTCGAACCATTCAGCAGACGGAAGCGAACCTTGCCTTTTGGAACCTCGACATACGGATTGATGGCGCCGTTGACCATGATGGTGTCACCCTGAAGTCCCATCATCACATCGTGCATACTCAAATCATATGCAAACTGGCCATTTTCATCGAGCTGTTTATCCTGGACAATCAACGGAATATCATTCAAGCCATATTCATCTGGCAGGTCCAGTTTCTCACTTTCCTGATCATCGATTAAAAATAATCCGGCAAGCCCTTTGTATACATGTTCACCTGTTTTGTGAAGCAGGTGTGGATGGTACCACAGCGTGGCTGCGTTTTGTTCAATTGTAAATTCTGGCTTCCAGGTAGTATCCGGCTGGATTCCGGAATGCGGCCCGCCATCATCCTCGCCATCCACTTCGAGACCATGCCAGTGAATTGTTGTTGCTTCGCCCAACTCATTTCTTACCTTAACGGAAACATCGTCACCCTTCTTCACGCGAATGACCGGACCTAAATAATCCCCATTGTATCCAAACGTATCTGTTACTTTTCCTTCTAAGAATTCCATTGATCCTTTTTGGGCAACAAGAGTGAATTCTGCTTTATCTGGGTCTGGATTCTCATCTTCAAGGATTGGCGGAATTGGCAGCGGTTTATCTCCCTCTGCGATAGAGTCATTCCTCAGATCCTCAACCTGGCCGGAACCTCTGCCCATCATGCCGCCATTTTCCATACCTCCGCCGTTCATCATGCCACCACCTTGGCCGGGCATATTTCCGCCTGTACCACCCATGCTCCTCATGAAAAGCCAGCCGCCGGCTATGATTAACACAAGAATGATGATTGCTGCTATGCCAATCTTTTTCAACTTTTTGCGCCCTCCTTTGGTGTCCTCATTATTTTTCTCAAGCTGTGTTATTTACATTCTATATACCTCGCTATGTATTTTATAAGCGCCATTTTTCAATTGCAAACAATACAGACCCTATCAGCTAAATATGCATTTTCTGTGGAGTTTAGGCTTCCCTGAAAGTGGTAGTTGTTATTTGAGACAACGAAAAATCAGGAGGAATATTCATATGTTACTTCCGGCGTCTGATTTAGGTTTGATCACATCGCACTTACCCGCCCACGACGGCATGATCATGAAGGTGAAACTTTTTGCAAAAGAAGCAAAGGATGAAAAGTTACTTGAGTTGCTTAATAGAAAAGTAGGGATCATGAGATGCCATGTGCGAATCATGATGGACATGCTTGATTCAGATAAAAGTGAATTCGAGAAGCTTCCTGATTTCGATGAGCTCCCGCAGAGTCAACTCGAAACGACAACAAGAGGCACCCAAAAGATGGACAAGCATATCGCGATGGAAATCAAGGCTTCGACCGAGGCGATGGCAAAAGATAATTTCGTGTCAGCATTGAAAATGAAGGACCCAAAGGTTAAGCAAATACATATTGAAATGGCTCTCCAGCAAGTTCAGCTCCTCAAAATGGTCACTGAGTACCTTCAGGAAAATGAAGCAGATGTAACGCCTCTTGGTACAGCGGAAGAACAAAAGAAGGTAGTGAATCATTTCAGTCATATGATGGAAGAATAATTTTATAAATCGGAGGTTGAGAAGATGAATCGTGAAACGGAACATGGAAGTGGCAGCCATCACGACCACTCACAGCAAGAAAACTTAACTGGAGAAAGCAGCCAGACCGGGGAAACCATACGTGACAGCAATGGCGATCATCAATCACATAGCCTGCAGGATTCCCACGCTGGCCACCACGGGCACGATCAGCTTTCAGGCGAGTTGAATGCTGCCAAAGTCCAGGTGGAGTGGACGTCAAACCCGGAACCCATCCAAAGTAATCAGGAAACAGACATATTTCTTGATATCAAGGATGCATCGGGCAAGGCTGTCGAGATTTTTTCTGCTGTCCATGAAAAAGAAATGCATCTCCTGACTATTAAAAGGGATTTATCTGTGTTCCAGCATCTTCATCCTGATTACCTGGGGAAGGGAAGGTTCCAGATCAAAACTACTTTCCCGAAAGCAGGGAGATATAAACTGTATGCAGATTTCCTGCCTGAAGGGGCGAATCAACAGCTGGCATCGCATGAGCTTGTGGTAACCGGAGCTGAATCCAATGAAGAAATCCATGCTGATAAGGTTTTGAAAAAGAGAGTGGATGACCTTGAAATCGAGCTTATTCTTCCGGAAGCAAAGGTAAATGAGCACCTAAAAATGATTTTTGCGCTCAGCGATAGGGATGGAAGCCCGATTACTGAACTCGAGCCTTATCTTGGGTCTGCGGGGCATGTGGTGATTGTAAGCGAGGATATGGAAGAATTCCTTCATGTCCATCCAGCTGACGAGAACACGAAAGGCCCAAAAGTAGAGTATATGACAAGTTTCCCTCGGAAAGGGATATATAAAATCTGGGGACAATTTAAGTATAAAGGGAAACTATATACCGCTCCTTTTGTCATAGAGGTCCAGGAGTAGGCCATGCTAAAAACAAATGCACACTGTGATGGTGTGCTTTTGTTTTACTTCTCAGAAAAGGAGGTTATGTGGTGAAGGATAAAGTCATTGAAGGCAAAGTAAGCATGCCGCAAACGAATAAAGAACGTCTCAAGATCATTACAGTGCTTGCTGTACCGGCAGTAATCGAGAACTTCTTCCAGACGATCCTTGGTTTTGTTGACACCTACTTTGTTTCAAAAATTGGGCTGGCCGAAGTCTCTGCAGTAGGGGTAACCAATGCGGTCCTGGCCATTTATTTTGCTTTGTTCATGGCAATCGGGGTAGCGGCCAATGTAAGGATTGCGAACTTCCTTGGTGCGAATCTTCCGGAAAAAGCCCGGCATATTTCACAGCAATCGATCGTCCTGGCTGCAATATTTGGAATTTTAACAGGTATCATCACTTTGATTTTTGCAGAGCCTCTGCTGAAACTGATGGGGATAGAAGCTGAAGTTCTCGAGGCAGGAGCCCTCTATTTCAGGATTGTCGGAATTCCGTCCATTGTGATGAGTTTTATGTTTGTATTAAGCGCCATCCTGCGTGGTGCTGGAGATACAAAATCACCAATGAAGGTCAGCATTGTCATCAATATTGTCAATGCTGTTTTGGATTACGCACTAATCTTCGGGTTTTTGTTCATACCGGAAATGGGCATTGTCGGAGCCGCATTGGCTACAGTATTCTCACGGCTAATCGGCAGTATTGCACTATTTTACTATGTGAATCGTAAAGAAACGCTTACCTTCCGCAAGGATTACTGGAGTATTGACAAGACTCATTTGAAGGAATTGACAACGCTGGGAGCACCAGCAGCAGGAGAGAGACTGGTCATGCGCGCCGGGCAAATCGTCTACTTTGGTTTTGTTGTAGCCCTAGGGACCAACGCTTTTGCTGCCCATCAAATTGCCGGTAACGTCGAGGTTTTTTCCTATATGATCGGTTACGGTTTTGCGACGGCTGCGACAATTCTCGTCGGCCAGCAAATCGGAGCCGGGAATCTTGAGGAGGCTAAACACTATGCCAGATTATCAACATATCTTACAGTCGGCTCTATGACTGTACTTGGTGCTCTGCTATTTTTCCTCGGCGACTGGGCCGGCAGCTTTTTTACCGAAGATCAACAGGTTGTCGCCAACATCGGTACAGCATTAAAAATCTCAGGGGTTTTTCAGCCATTTCTTGCGGTATTAATGGTGCTGACAGGCGCATTCCAGGGTGCGAACAACACCAAGTTCCCGATGTACCTGACTGGATTCGGGATGTGGGCTGTACGGACTGTACTTGTCTATGTCCTCGGAATCAAGCTGGGCTGGGGCCTTGCTGGTGTCTGGGTTGCGATTGGCATTGACATTGCTTTCCGTGCCGTGGTCCTTGCTATCCAGTTCAAGCGCGATAAATGGATGGCACTCGAAAAAGCACCGGATCCAGAATCCCATTGCCACCCGCAAACCACAAAAGAAAACATGTCCGCCTGCGCCAATAATTATTGACCACAAGCATACAGTTCAAGACTGTATGCTTATTTTACAATCTAACGGTTAGGATACAAGAAGATGGACAAAGTAAGGAGGGTGAAACTTTTATTTAAGGATGTTTTTATGGCTCTTTCAATTTACATTACGATTACAATATTGCTGCTGCATTTCGCATATCATGTGCAAAAACCGCTGAATTTCCTCCAGAACGCTCTGGTCTTCATGGTGGTTGCAATCATCACGCGTCAATGCGTGACGATTTTTGCGATGGAATGGCATCTTTTTAGAATAACGGAGGATCATTGGCTGTTTATTTGTTTGATTCTTTGCCGGGATGTATTGACACCGATGGTCACCGTGCTTTTTGCAAATTATTATGTACGAGCAAAATCGTCAATTTATAAAATAGCAACATTCTTGATTTCATTGGTAATCATGCTTGCCATGCATGAGCTGGCTGTGAAATTTCATATTCTCACTTATGTTAAGTGGAACTTTTTCTATACGATTTTATTGAATGCCGGCTTCCTGCTCTCGGCAGTAGGTGTTTTAAAGCTGGTATCATTTATACAGACATTGGAGAATCGTCAAAATGAAAGTTTATGATACTGCGTTCAATGAAAATGAATGGTTCGTGATCATCAGCATCATCGTCATGAATTTGGCAATTTGGTTCGCCCCCAAAATTTTCAGCAAGCTGGAGGGTGTCGGTTATTACATTTTTGGCATCTACATTGGTTTATTTTACGACCATACCCTTTCGATCAAGCCCTGGGATTTTTATGATGTCAACGACAACTCGTCCTATCAGTTCATCGATTTCATGAGCTATATCATGTATGGACCATATGGATATTTCTTTCTCTACTTTTATGTAAAATGGAACATTCGAGGGCTCAAAATAATTCCTTATATCCTATTGTGGTCGACAATCTCGTTACTGCTGGAATGGATTGGGCTGAAGGTAGGCCTGTTCCATTTCGATAAAGGCTATAAAATGTATTGGTCGTTCCCGATCTACCTGCTTTCGCAGACGATGATCATCGTGTTCTACCACTTAAGCATCCGACATGAAAAAACTGGAAACAATCAGAAAACTCAATTATAATTTTAAGGACTAAAGGTAGAGGTTGAGGGGATTCGTTATGGTGGTAAAAAGTGCAATAAGGTTCATAACTGTTATTTTGCAGTACATAGCCGGTGTGCTTCTGTTTATTCTAGTTGGAAGTCTGCCAGTCCTTATGAGGGATTTAAATTTTGACAGTGAGGGCTATTTTCATACTGTCAGGGAATTGACTGTTAAAATTTTCACCTTAAGCAATTTGACTTACAATGGCGAGCGTGAGATGCTGCCGGCGGTGATGGAGCGCTTCTTCTACTCGATGAAGACATTGGGCATTGCCTTTTTGACGGCAATGGCGATTGCTTTCCTGCTTTCTTATTTGATCGTCCTCTTTTTTGAAAAGAAAAAAGACTATATTTTAAGTTTTATAGAAATCATCCGCTCTGTCCCTGATGTTTTATGGATGTTCCTGTTACAGGCAATCGTAATCTGGATCTACAAGACATTTGGCGTGAAGTTTATCCAGACCGTTTCGCTCGGAAGTGAAAACCGGGCGTTCCTGCTGCCGCTGATCAGCCTGAGCATGCCGATTTTTCTTTTTTTGACACAGATAATGGTCCTTAAGATTTTTGAGGAATTGGATAAACAGTACATCACATTCGCTAAGGCAAAAGGATTATCTTATCTTTATATGCTTAATATCCACGTCATCCGCAATATCAGGCAGGATTTGCTGGGCCACTTTAAAACAATTATCTGGATGATGCTCTCCACGCTTGTGATGGTTGAGTATATCTTTAACCTGGACGGGTTGATGCTGTTCAATATCAAGCATATATCAGTCGAGCTTTTCGTATTCAGCTGCATTCTCTTTTTCACGCCATTTTTCATAATTTATAGACTAATAGATTTTAGAAGGTTATCAATATGACCAGATTATTGAAAACGAAAAAATTCATATTCGGGGCTTCATTTCTGGTTATCCTGTTGACTTTGAGCATTTTGAACACTGTTTTCAATGACGGGGAAATCAGGCAGGCACCGCTATTCTATAATGAAGATGGTACACTGGAGAAGTCCCCTCCATACCCGCCGTTCGACGTCTTTCTTTTTGGTTCGGATATGTATGGCTATGATATGCTCCATACAGTGATTGAAGGAGCGAAATATTCAATTGGCATCGTCATTGTCGTCGCTTTTTTCAGGATGACGTTATCCATTCTGCTCAGTTACTTTTTATTCCGTGTTCCAGAACGGATCTTCAATCTGATAAAAGCAATCTCTGAGCCATTGTCATTTTTTCCGCAAACGCTGATTTCGTATTTCCTTCTGAGCACAGTGGTCATTTATACAATCGATGGCTTCCATCATCCTTTTTGGGTCAGGGCGCTGTATGAATTCATTATCTTGATTTTGATCGCGCTGCCGGCTCTGACTGTTCAGTTGATTGAGCAAAAGCGTAAGGTGTGGAGGGAAGAGTTCATTGAATCGGCAATTACGCTCGGCGGGAGCAAACGGCATATATACTTCAAACATGTCCTGCCACAGCTGTACGAGGAATGGATATTGATGTTCGGCCAGCAGTTCTTGC
>NZ_BASE01000005.1 GCF_000813125.1 Mesobacillus selenatarsenatis SF-1 | reverse complement strand
TAAGTATGTTCCCCGTTTGGCAAAAAGGAAGAGCAACCAGGCGAAAAAACTCATCTCCGTTAAAGAGATGAGTTGAATGTATCATATTTATAGAAGGAAAATATGTTCCCCGTTTAGCCAAAAGGGAGAGCAACCGGGCACATCAAAAGTGATATGGACTGGAAAGTGGTAAAAACTTCGGCCGATTATGAATATAGCAAACAAAGAGTCAATGCCCCAAGGTAAGCGGGTTCAACTCAATAAGTATTAGTTATAGTAAAAAGGTTACTGTGACCTTTGATTGAGATTTGGCCTCAGTAACCTTTGATATACACTTTTAGCTTTAGCAAAGAAATATTCTGTTAAACTGGCTGCTTACCTACATCATTCATCAATCGGATCATTCTTATCCCATTTGATCGTGAACAAAATTTTCGATGATTTTTTATTGGGGTGTTCGAAGGCTTCGGCTGTTACTTTTTTCTGCAGTTCCATTTGTTGGGCGATGAAGCCTGCTTCTAGCTGGAACGTGGTTTTTGGGTTGTTTTTCAGTCGGGAGGAAATTAGCGCGCTGCCAAGTTCAAGCACCATTTCTCTTCGGGATTCTTCTTTGATGGTAAGTGTGCCCCAGCCGGCATCCTGGAAAAAGCGGATGGTTTCGTCAAGGCTTGCTAATGGAAACTTTCGGGCAAGACGCTTCCCGGCCCAATATAGGATTTCTGGCGTATCTTTGCCGAGCAATTCCGGCAGAAGGACTTCCCTGATCAATTCGTATCCAAACGCAGGGACAGCCAGTGGCTCGCTCTCAGTTTTTTGCTCAGAAGTAGTTATTTCGCTCATGTTCTCCCCTCTTTCTATCACTCTATTATAAACAATTTGCCGCGAAAACATTAAATTAAAAAGTTGTTAAATATTGCTTGGCATAAGAAATTCTATAAAATTTTTCCATGTTTATACCATACCCGAAACTTTGGTATCCAAAAATTATTGTTCCGGGAAATTTTAATTAGCTGTGTCCTATAGGCAATAGTATTATTTTAATATACTCTTTAACGCGTTGGAATAATTAGAAAGTGGTATTTTTACAATATCAATATATTTTAAAAATTTTATTTATATAAGCATTTTTATGTATCCGTTTTCTTGACGCTCTATTATGATGGGAGTAAAATGAACATGTCACATAATTGTAAGAAATGCTTATTTATTTGATGTTGGGTTGAATCAATCTGTTAGGTTAATAGAGATAGGGAGAGAAGCCTGAACATCACGGCCAAATTTCAAGGGGGGTATACATATGGCAGGTAGACAAGAGTTTTATTGGCGGAGGCTGCATTCTTTGCTGGGTGTCATTCCAGTAGGTCTTTTCCTTATGCAGCACCTTGTAGTCAACCATTTTGCTACAGGGGGAGAAGAATCATTCAATAACGCAGCACATTTTATGGAGCAGTTGCCTTTCAGGTATTTTCTAGAAATTTTCATTATCTTCTTACCATTATTATTCCATGCAATTTACGGTCTTTATATTGCTTTTACTGCTAAAAACAATATAGGCCAATACAGCCATTTCAGAAACTGGATGTTCATGCTTCAGCGTGTATCTGGTGTGATCACTTTGGTTTTCGTAGCTTGGCATGTATGGGAAACCCGTATTGCAGCAGCATTTGGTGCAGATGTTAACTTCCAGATGATGGAGACAATTCTTTCATCTCCATTCATGCTTTGGTTCTATTTAATTGGTGTCATCTCGACAACTTTCCACTTTGCGAACGGATTATGGTCATTCTTCGTAAGCTGGGGAATCACTGTAACACCACGTTCACAAGTGATTTCCACTTATGTCACTATCGGGGTTTTCATTGCGCTTTCCATCGTAGGTGTACGCGCTATCCTGGCATTCGTATAAAACCTTTTCTAGGACTATTTGCTGAAAAAAGATTTACTTTTGATCGGATATGAAAGACAGACATGGATTTAAGGGAGTGAG
The DNA here is from genome assembly GCF_000813125.1 of Mesobacillus selenatarsenatis SF-1. Lineage (GTDB taxonomy): Bacteria > Bacillota > Bacilli > Bacillales > Cytobacillaceae > Mesobacillus > Mesobacillus selenatarsenatis. The sequence continues at coordinate 87,466 of NZ_BASE01000005.1, read as the reverse complement.
TCACGATGAGTAAAGGTAAAGTTATCGTAGTCGGCGGCGGTTTGGCCGGTTTAATGGCTACAATAAAAGTTGCAGAAACAGGAACTCCTGTTGAACTGTTTTCTCTTGTGCCGGTAAAACGTTCCCACTCTGTATGTGCACAGGGCGGAATCAACGGCGCAGTAAATACTAAAGGTGAAGGTGACTCTCCATGGGAGCACTTTGATGATACAGTATATGGCGGTGACTTCCTTGCGAACCAGCCTCCGGTTAAGGCTATGGCTGAAGCAGCGCCTGGCATCATCCACCTTCTTGACCGTATGGGAGTTATGTTCAACCGTACGCCAGAAGGTTTGCTTGATTTCCGCCGCTTTGGTGGTACTCAGCACCACCGTACAGCATTTGCTGGTGCAACAACTGGGCAGCAGCTTCTATACGCTTTGGATGAACAGGTACGCCGTCATGAAGTGGCTGGATTGGTCACAAAGTACGAAGGATGGGAATTCCTTGGTATAATCAAGGACGAAGAAGGTGTCTGCCGCGGAGTCGTAGCACAGAATCTGACTTCAATGGAAATCAAATCATTTGCTGCTGATGCCGTCATCATGGCAACTGGTGGTCCTGGTATCATTTTCGGAAAAACTACGAACTCAGTTATCAATACGGGTTCAGCTGCTGCGATCGTATATCAGCAGGGTGGATATTACGCTAACGGTGAATTCATCCAGATTCACCCTACAGCAATCCCTGGCGATGACAAACTCCGCCTGATGAGTGAATCTGCCCGCGGAGAAGGTGGACGAGTTTGGACTTATAAGGATGGCAAGCCATGGTACTTCCTTGAAGAGAAGTATCCTGCTTACGGAAATCTTGTTCCGCGTGACATCGCTACACGTGAAATCTTCGATGTGTGCGTAAGCCAAAAGCTTGGCATCAACGGCGAGAACATGGTTTATCTTGATCTTTCACATAAGGATCCTAAAGAGCTTGATATCAAGCTTGGCGGTATCATCGAGATCTATGAGAAATTCATGGGCGATGATCCAAGAAAAGTTCCTATGAAAATTTTCCCTGCAGTTCACTATTCTATGGGCGGACTATGGGTTGACTATGATCAAATGACAAACATTCCAGGCCTGTTTGCTGCAGGTGAGGTTGATTATTCACAGCACGGTGCGAACCGTCTTGGAGCTAACTCACTATTGTCTGCAATCTACGGTGGAATGGTAGCAGGTCCAAACGCGATTCGTTACATCAACGGCCTTGAAAAGAGCTCAGATTCTGTTTCTTCTGTATTATTTGATGATGCAGTTAAGATGGAGCAGGAGAAGTGGAATAATGTAATGTCACTAGATGGCACTGAAAACGCATATGTTCTTCACAAAGAGCTTGGCGAATGGATGACTGACAATGTGACTGTTGTTCGATACAATGATAGACTTCTGAAAACAGACGAGAAGATTGTTGAGTTGATGGAGCGTTACAAGAATATCAATATCAACGATACGGCAAAATGGAGCAACCAGGGTGCTGTGTTCACACGCCAGCTTCAAAACATGCTTCAGCTTGCACGTGTTATCACAATCGGTGCATATAACCGTAACGAAAGCCGTGGGGCGCACTATAAACCAGAATTCCCAGATCGTAATGATGAGGACTTCTTGAAAACAACAATGGCGAAGTTTGTTGATGCAAACTCTGCGCCAGCTTTCCACTATGAAGAAGTTGATACTTCATTAATCCAACCGCGTAAGCGCGATTACTCTAAGAAGAAGGGGGAGTAATAAGGTATGTCAGATAAAAAAACTGTCCGTTTTATCATCAGTCGTCAGGATACTCCTGATTCAGCCCCTTATCAGGAAGAGTTTGAACTAGATTACCGTCCAAATATGAATGTCATTTCCGCGCTAATGGAAATTCGCCGTAATCCTGTAAATACAAAAGGTGAAGCGACTACTCCAATTGCTTGGGATATGAACTGTCTTGAAGAGGTTTGTGGTGCATGTTCAATGGTCATCAATGGCCGCCCGCGCCAGTCATGCTCAGCGCTCGTTGACCAGCTGGAGCAGCCAATCAGGCTAGAGCCGATGAGAACATTCCCGGTTGTCCGTGACCTTCAGGTTGACCGCAGCCGCATGTTTGATTCTTTGAAGCGTGTTAAAGCATGGGTGCCAATCGATGGTACTTACGATCTCGGTCCTGGTCCACGTATGCCAGAGAAAAAGCGTCAGTGGGCATATGAACTTTCCAAGTGTATGACATGTGGTGTCTGCCTGGAGGCTTGCCCTAACGTAAACGACAAGTCAGACTTCATCGGGCCACAGTCATTGTCACAGGTTCGTCTCTTCAATGCCCACCCAACAGGTGCTTTGAACAAAGGCGAGCGTCTTGAAACAATCATGGGAGATGGCGGACTCGCAAACTGCGGTAACTCACAGAACTGTGTCCAGTCTTGCCCTAAAGGCATTCCATTGACAACTTCAATCGCAGCCTTGAACCGTGATACAACACTGCAAGCATTCAAAAACTTCTTCGGAAGCGATCAAGTATAAAGAAAAGCGCAAGCGCCTTGTTCAGACACGACAAGCGCTGGAAGGCCGACCAGTGAAGTCGTTCTTTGACTTCATTGGGTGGACTGAAGCGACTTGAGGGTCTAGGCGCTGGAGCTGGACACTAATCTGAGTGTTTAAAGTTTATACTTAATTCTACAAAAGCAACCTCCTTTTCTTTTTTCGAAAGGGAGGTTTTTTCTTTTACGGCTAAAATAGTACTTTTTTAGAGGGTGGTTCCCTTGGTATACTTTACTAAAGGCATAAATGGGAGCGGTATATGAAACTTACAAAGATATTGGCGATTGGGATTGTTGTTAGTGGTGTAGTTATCCTGGGGATTGGATTGTTTCAGTTATGGGACACTAAACGACAGGAGCAGATTTCCCTTGAGGCAGCAAAAGAATTGGTCGAGGAAGATAAACCGAAGGTAAAAAAGGAAGAATTCAAGCCTGAGACAGGAGAGGCTTCTGGATTGCTGTTGATTCCAAAAATTAATGCGGAATTGGCAATAGTCGAAGGAACGGATGCTGACGATCTTGAAAAAGGAGTTGGCCACTATAAAGGCTCGTTCTACCCTGAGGAAAACGGACAAATTGTCCTATCAGGACATCGTGATACAGTCTTTCGCAAAGCAGGGGATTTGGTAATAGGGGATCAATTGACGATGAAAATGCCTTATGGTAATTATACCTACGAGATAACCGGCACGAAAATTGTCAGCGCAGATGATACCAGTATCATTACCCTCCAAAATTCCGAAGAAGAGCTCGTTCTAACAACATGCTATCCATTCAGTTATGTAGGTGATGCGCCCGATCGTTATATTATTTATGCGAAAAGGACATCGGATGATCATTGAATCAAAAATACTATGTAAAGTGAGCCAGGACCAATAGTCCTGGCTTGCTTTCTTTTTATCTAGTAAATAAGTTCGCCTCTCTAGAAAACGTTTTCATACTATAGATTCATTTTTCAGTATTTATCAAAAAACTTACATTCACTTCATGAAAAGGCGTAATTATCCATGTTATATTTCACTTGGCGGAATACTATAAATTCCGACAAAATTTCAGGAGGAATATACATGGGGAATTTAAAGCGTAAAACTATTTCCTGGCTGACAGCAGTTATTTTACTAGTAAGCTATGCGATACCGTTTTCTGGTCAAGCATCCGCTGAAACCGTTATGACTGTCCAGCAGGCAATAGAAAATAACAATGGTACAGGTACAGTTGAAGGATACATAGTAGGGCATGCAAAAGGTACCAATTCATATAATTATGAAGCACCATTCAAAGATAATTATAATTTTTTGATGGCAGATACTGCTGGTGAAACAGATCCTGCAAAGATACTGCCAGTTCAAATAAGTCCTTCTTATAGAGACGCATTTGGCTTACAAACCAATCCAGACATTGTTGGGAAAAAGGTACGGGTTACAGGATCGCTGACTGCCTATTTTACTGTCCCAGGGTTAAAATCCCCATCGGCTATGGTGTTCGCTGATGGCAGCGGCGGGAATCCAGGTGAACCAGGCGAGCCAGAAACGCCAGCAGTAACTGGCTTGAAAATCCATGATATCCAGGGTGAAGGCCATGCTTCTCCATATAAGGATCAGCAGGTAGCTCAAGTTGCGGGTATTGTAACAAAAGTTGAAGGAAACAATGCTTTCTTCATGCAGGATCCGGAAGATGATGGCAATCCCAATACATCTGAAGCTATTTATGTATATAAAAAGGGCCACGGCCTTGCTGAAGGTGATCAAGTCGAAGTCGATGGCCTTGTGAAAGAGTGGGTATTGGATGGTTACAGAGAAAAGCTGAAAACCGACCTTGCAATGACTGAAATCAACGCTACTAAAGTGACAAAACTTGCTTCGGGCGTCGAGGTTCCTGAGCCGATTATCATTGGTCAAGACCGTATTGCTCCAACCCAGGTAATCGACAATGACCAATTTAGTGTTTTTGATCCTGCGGAGGATGGCATTGACTTTTATGAAAGCCTTGAAGGAATGAGAATCGGAGTAGAAAGCCCGCAGGTAATTGGGCCTCAAAAGTATGGCGAAGTACCGGTCATCGCCGAGAAGGTTGAAGGGAAAGTATACAGCCCGCAAGGCGGAATCCTGCTGACTGAGGAAAGCTCTAATCCTGAAAGAATGTTACTGCTTATTGATCGTGATTTTGTAGCAAAAGCAGGGGACCATTTTAACGGCCTGGTTACTGGTGTTGTTAGCTTCGGCTTCTCCAACTATAAAATCCTCGTTGACCAGGAAACTCTTCCTGAGCTGGTTGAGAGTGAATTGATCGAGGATTATGTCACTTTTGAACAAAAAGAGAATAAACTAACGATTGCCAATTATAATATTGAAAATTTCTCTGCTGAAACTGATCAATCCAAGACTGCTAGAATTGCAGATTCAATCAACAATAACTTAAAGACCCCTGACATTGTTGGTCTGGTAGAGGTACAGGATAATGATGGCCAGGCTGCCAGCGGCTCTGCAGATGCATCACAAAGCTACCAGGCTTTGATTGATGAAATTATTGCACAAGGCGGACCTGCATACAGCTGGACCGACATCGCTCCTGAGTACAATCATGATGGTGGTGCGCCTGGAGGTAATATCCGGGTTGGGTATTTATATAATTCAGAACGAGTTCAGCTTAAAGAAGCTCCGAAAGGAACAGCTATAGACGCTGTTGCCTATGAAAACGGGGACCTAACCTTGAATCCAGGAAGAATTGATCCACAGAATCCTATTTTTGAAGATACTAGAAAGCCATTGGCTGCAGAGTTTGTGTTCAAAGGACAGGAAGTAATTGTCATTGCGAATCATTTTAACTCAAAGGGTGGAGATGATCCTTTATTCGGGGTGACCCAGCCACCTGTACTCGATAGCGAAGTGCAAAGAATCGAGATTGCAAAATTGCTCAATGAATTTATTGCAGGCATACATGCAGAAGATCCAAAGGCAAATGTTGTTGTCCTGGGCGATTTGAATGACTTCGAATTTTCCAAGCCAATTGAGGTTCTGGAAAACGGCCAATTGACTAATATGGTTGAGACTTTGCCAGAAGGCGAGAGGTTCACTTACAACTACCAGGGGAATTCACAGGTGTTGGATCATATTCTTGTATCTAATCATCTTGCTGATCAAACAGAGGCTGATATTATCAATATCAACTCCTTGTATATGGAAGAGCATGGACGAGCAAGTGACCATGATCCTGTGATGGTGCAAATTCATTTGAATAATGGGCATAGACAGTGTCCGGATTCAAGTGGCAACGGACCAGAAAAGCAGAATGAAGATAACGGAAAGCATTTAGGGCACGATAAAAAAGGTAAAGCTTGTGGCTATAACAAGGCTAGCTGAATCTAAAGGAGGGATTGGAAATTTCCAATCCCTCTTTTTTGTTGTCTATTAAAATGTAAAAAAATTCCGATGTGGATATATCTATATGGATTTTTCATAATCCAGCTCCAGCGCCTAGCCCCTCGAGACGCTTCGATCCTGCCAATGAAGTCAAAGAACGACGTCACTGCCAGGCCCTCCGAGGCACACGATGTGCTAGACCCGCCAGCCACAGGACGTGGCGTTATAGGCGGGCAGCGCTTGTCGGGGCTGGACAAGGCGCTTGCGCTCTTTGCCCTTCCCAAAGAGACTAAAAATATTTATAATAAAGAAAAGAATGAATGTTCATTCAGTTTACGGGAGGTTTCAACATGAAGAAGATGGAATACATTAATGAGATTGTAAGCTGGGAAGAGGAGTTTGAATTTTTTTACCAGGTGAAGGTACGGTTTTCTGAAACAGATATGTTTGGGCACTTAAATAACACTGTCCCGTTTACATATTTCGAACAGGCGAGGATTGAGTATTTTAAGAGCCAGGGGTTCATGCAGGATTGGGTCAAACCAGAGAATGAGACGATTCCGGTCGTTGCCGATCTGCAATGTGATTATTTAAGCCAGATCTTTTTTGATGAGAACCTAAAAATATACGTGAAGGCAAACTCGATTGGGAATTCCTCGGTTGATCTTCACTATATGGTCAAAAAAGCAGACGGCTCGATATGCCTGACTGGAAGGGGAACGATCGTTCAAATCTCCAAGAAAACAGGCAAGGGAGTATCCTGGACAGAGGATATGAGGCACTTGTTTTCAGAAAGCAAGAAATCCATCGTTAAATAAGTTTTGTGTTAATTAATAAGGCTCTTTTCTCAAACTTTGTTGCTATTGAATACAAAATTGGAGTGAATCACCATATTCCTTCGTAAAGTTGACGCTTCTTATGAGAAAAGAGCATGCAAACTTAATACCGACCTGCAAAATGGGGATATATTACGTTAAAATCGGCTTTAGGATTTTAACAACAATTTTTACGAAAACAGCCATTAATAAAAAATGGCATGAAGTCCCTTAAATATTGTCACTACAATTCTTTCCTTCACATATGATATTTTGACTAAATTTATACCCACCCCGCAGTTCACAGCTGGCGAAGGCAAGGAGGGTTACAATACTTGAAGGAAAATGAATATACTCACAAGCCATTACTCACTAAACGCGAAAGAGAAGTTTTCGAACTGTTAGTACAAGACAAAACAACAAAAGAGATCGCTAGTGAATTATTTATCAGCGAAAAAACGGTTCGGAACCATATTTCAAACGCCATGCAAAAGCTTGGTGTAAAGGGGCGTTCCCAAGCTGTTGTAGAGCTCCTGCGTATGGGAGAGCTAGAACTTTAATCAAGACCGGCCAACCTGGATGGGAGGCCGGTTAAGATGTTTAAAGGGGTAAAACAGGCTGTAATCGGAATTCTGTCTTGAAATTTACTCGAAAAAAGTAGAAAATAAGGACAATAGTAAAAATCATCTCTGCTTGGATAACAAGTTTTATGGATAAAGGAAATAGATTTTTAGGAGTTGTTTTGGATGAAACTTGAAGGGGTAGAAAAAAATCAGGGGCTGGAGACAGTTGCTGATATCGAAAAGGATCTACGGTACATATCTGGGATCATAAAGCAGAAGGGACGCGAACTCCTCAGCAATTACACAATTACTCCTCCCCAGTTCATTGCACTGCAATGGCTATTCGAGGACGGGGATATGACAATCGGGGAGCTGTCGAATAAAATGTTCCTGGCATGCAGCACCACCACGGATCTTGTTGACAGGATGGAGAAAAATGAACTTGTTGTAAGAGTAAAGGATCCTAATGACAGGCGTGTTGTTCGCATCCATTTGCTGGACGAAGGTGAAAGGATCATCGATGAAGTGATCAAGAAACGCCAATTGTACCTTCAAGAGGTATTGAAGGATTTTTCAGGTGAGGAAATATTATCCCTTAAAGAGGGCTTAACGAAATTACATCAAGAAATGCGTGGAGAATGAGGCGAGTTTTTTGAATCGACCAATCGGAATCATTGATTCAGGAGTAGGCGGGCTAACCGTTGCCAAGGAAGTCATGAGACAGCTTCCATATGAACAGATCATCTATGTCGGTGATACGGCCCGTTGTCCATACGGGCCTCGCCCTGTTGAGGAAGTGAAAAGATTTACCTGGCAAATGACCCGCTTTTTGCTTGAAAAGAATATTAAAATGCTTGTCATCGCGTGCAATACAGCGACCGCGGTGGTCCTTGACGAAATAAGGAATGAACTATCGATTCCTGTGTTAGGCGTCATCCAGCCTGGTGCGAGGACAGCAATCAAGGTAACGGACAATTATAAAATTGGCATTATCGGAACTGAAGGCACAGTAAAAAGCCGAGCATACGAGCATGCACTGAAATCCATCAACCGTAAGACTGCTATTGAAGCACTCGCCTGCCCTAAATTCGTGCCGCTTGTAGAAAGTGGTGAATACGATGGACGAGTCGCAAAAAAAGTGGTCACTGAAACCCTGCAACCATTACATGGGCTGGGACTTGATACATTGATCCTGGGCTGCACCCACTATCCTTTGCTCGAACCACTCATTAAGGAAGTCATGGGTCCTGAGGTCAAGGTGATCAGTTCGGGCGAAGAAACAGCCCGAGAGGTAAGCACGATCCTTGGCCATAACGACATGTTTGCTGACAGGGAAGAGCTTCCTGAGCATTCCTATTACATGACAGGCTCAAGAACGATTTTTTCCTCCATAGCATCCCAGTGGCTGGAAAGGCCGATAGAAAACGTTGAGAAAATTAAATTAGGTTAATTATGGCTTCCGGAGACGGAGGTCTTTTTTGATTTTGTTTAATTCTATTTTATTTGACCAAAAATCTTCTCAAAGGCGGTCTAAAATATCCAAAGGCTCGTATACATATTAGTACAAACTGTCTTTGGAGGGATTTATATGTCAAAAAATAAAAAGGCTGTGGTCGTAACAGCTGCTACATTGGCAACTACGGTATTCCTATCTGGCTGTGGACTGTTCGGTGGCGAGGAAAAGAAGAAGATCGATCCTCCCCAGGATGTTACTTTCATGGAAGATGGGGAGGCGCTTGATGAAAATGTTTCTACAGAAACAAGTGAGGATGGAAAAGAAGCAGTTGAGACGTCCAATCAGACAGAACTTTATTTGATCGATAAAAATGGATATGTCGTCTCACAGACGATGGGTCTGCCGAAAAAAGAGGGTGTAGCCCAGCAGGCACTGGAATACCTTGTTGCGAATGGGCCTGTTGAGCAAATGCTTCCAAATGGCTTCAGGGCCGTCCTTCCAGCTGACACACAAATGACAGTGAACATCAAGGACGGAACAGCGACAGTAGACTTTTCAAAAGAATTTGCAACCTATAAAAAAGAGGATGAGAAAAAGATTCTTCAGGCTGTGACATGGACGCTTACACAATTTGATACAGTTAATGAAGTTAAGCTTCAGATGAATGGCACTCCTCTTGAGGCAATGCCTGTAGGCGGTACTCCTATTGGGGGAGAGTTGAGTCGTGCGGATGGCATCAATGTCGACAACTCCGATGTCGTTGATATCACAAATACTAAAGCAGTCACTGTTTATTATATTGGCGGTGAGGAAGGCGCATATTATTATGTTCCTGTAACAAAACGCGTCAGCAATGATGTGAAGGATAACATTACCGCAATTGTGAACGAGCTTGTTGAAGGACCAGCATATGCATCCAATCTACTGTCGGACTTCGAGTCTGGTGTAAAGCTGCTCGAAGCGCCTAAGGTTGAGGATGGAAAGGTAACATTGAACTTCAATGAATCAATTTACGGCAGCTTTGAAGAAAAGATGGTATCTGAACACCTGCTCAATTCACTTGTGCTGTCACTGACAGAACAGAATGGTGTTGAGAGTGTGGCCCTTACGGTGAATGGGAAGGCGGATGTGCTGACAGAATCGGGAGAAAAACTGGCTGAGCCGGTTACAAGGCCTGAAAAAGTAAACACAGGTAGTTTTTAATAGCCAGATTTTGATATACTAAATAAAGACATTCAAAGAGGCAGGCACATATCCTGCCTCTTATTTATTGTGTTTTCCAGGCAGGCTGTCTGCCTTTTATCATGCTAAGGAGGGCTTTTAAATGCGATTTGATGGGCGTGAACCCCTGCAATTAAGACCAATACATATTGAAACTGATTACCTGAAACATCCAGAAGGCTCTGTGCTGATTTCTGTTGGAGATACGAAGGTAATATGTACTGCCAGCATTGAGGACCGCGTTCCTCCATTCATGAGGGGCGAAGGAAAAGGATGGATTACGGCAGAATACTCTATGCTGCCACGCGCTACTGAACAGAGGAATATTCGTGAGGCGGCAAAAGGAAAGATTACCGGAAGGACTATGGAAATCCAGCGTTTGATCGGCAGAGCACTGCGCGCAGTCGTTAATCTTGAGGCTATAGGCGAGCGAACTGTTTGGGTCGATTGTGATGTCATCCAGGCAGATGGCGGCACACGAACTGCGTCAATCACCGGAGCATTTGTTGCTATGGCTATGGCTCTAGAGAAGCTGAGCAAGCAAAAGAAGCTGTCTGCGTTTCCAGTGACAGACTTTCTTGCTGCGACGAGTGTCGGGATTTTGAAGAACGGCGAGGCTGTTGTTGATTTGAATTATGTTGAGGATTCTGCTGCCAATGTCGACATGAATGTTGTCATGACAGGCAATGGAGAATTTGTTGAACTGCAAGGTACCGGAGAAGAAGCTACTTTTTCATACAGCCAGCTGCAGGAGCTCTTAAAGGCAGCGCAAGATGGAATAACAGAACTGTTCGAAAAACAGAAGGAAGCACTAGGGGAAGAATTGACTGCTAAAATTGAGGGCGGAAAAAAGAAATAGGGGAGATCTCAAAGATGGAATCAGTCATAATCGCGACAAAAAACATAGGAAAAGCAAAGGAATTCGAGAAGCTTTTTTTGCCAAAAGGGTTGGCGGTAAAAACATTGCTCGATTATCCAGAAATTGAAGATGTAGAAGAAACAGGAACAACTTTTGAGGAGAACGCTATCTTAAAAGCTGAGACAATCGCTAATAATCTTGGTGTCCGTGTGATTGCGGATGATTCAGGACTAGAAATCGACGCATTGGAAGGACGGCCAGGTGTGTATTCTGCACGCTACGCAGGTTCTGAAAAAAATGATGAAAATAACATCGACAAAGTCCTCGAAGAACTTCAGGGTGTGCCAGAAAGGGAGCGAACCGCAAGATTCTGCTGTGCACTCGCGATGGCAGAGCCAGGTAAGGAAACGGTGACGGTATTCGGGACATGTGAAGGAAGAATCCTGAATGAAAGGCGCGGTAGCAATGGTTTTGGCTATGATCCGATTTTCTTCGTAGAAACAGAGGGAAAAGCTATGGCCGAACTGGCCTCAGACGAAAAAAATAAAATCAGCCATCGGGCCAATGCGATCAGAAAACTGGACGACCTCCTGAAAAAGCTTGAGGATAGCCATGAGTAAGGTGCTGATTGTCAGTGACAGCCACGGGTCAACTGAGGTACTTGAGGGAATCGAGAAGCTGCATGGAAATGATGTGGACTTGATGATCCACTGCGGTGACTCAGAGCTTTCTGAAAGCGATGCTGCTATTGTGAATTTCAGGTCGGTCAAAGGGAATTGCGACTTTTATGGCACCTTTCCTGATGATGAAACCCATGACGTAAATGGTGTGAAAATCTTTGTGACGCATGGGCATCTTTACTCAGTAAAGTCTACTCTCGTAAATTTATACTATAAGGCTAAAGAACTGCAAGCTGATATTGTATGCTTTGGACATTCACATTTGCTAGGAGCAGAAATGGTCGATGATGTACTGTTCATCAATCCAGGAAGCATCAGGCTGCCACGGAGCAGGGCTGAAAAGAGCTATGCCATCCTTGAGCTGGAAAACGAAAAAGCTATATTACAGATCTATGACTATGGTAATGGAGAGTTGACAGAGTTAAGACAGGAGTTTTCACTTCACAAAAAGAGTTGAAACTACTATAATGATTTTCTGAGGGGAGTCATCAGGTTTCCCTCAGAAAAAAAGTTATGATTTATTATTGACTTTTAGTTGTTTGGCTAATATAATAAATCTTGTCTTTAAAAAACAACCAAGTCCCAGTAGCTCAGTTGGATAGAGCATACGCCTTCTAAGCGTACGGTCGGGAGTTCGAATCTCTCCTGGGACGCTACGAACAGCGGCGATAAAGCCCGCTAAACTAACCTTCTATGACGTTAAATGAAACGGTCAATGTATCGGTCAAATGCGAAAGTATTACCGAAATCGACTTAGCCATTTACGCATAGGAGGTTTTTTATTTATGACAAAAAAGAAAGCGGTACTCACGGTAACAGAAGATTTAAGTGGGTTATTTAACGGAAAATCAGAGCAATTCGGCGGAAAGGTTGAGAAGGCGAAGTTGTTGAAAGAACGAGATACAGACCGTCTCACTATCGAAAAGGCACTCGCTACTGTTACCCGTCAAATGGAGATAAGCGGCAACCGTCCACGCACAATTAGCGATTATAACATTTATGTTAAACATTTTATTGGGACGGTAAGGACAACGTATGTGGACGAACTAAACTCCGACCATATTTACGAATGGCTTGCGATTATGGACGTTTCTAAGCAAACTAAGTTAACTCGCCTAAAATGTTTGAAGGCATTTCTTTCTAGGTGCTTTGACAACGGTTGGATAGAGCGAAAATTTTGGCGTCCAATTAATATAAAAGTCGATAATATTGTTAAGGAAGGCGCTGCTGAACGCGATATTAATATTCTGCTATCGGTATTAAATTTAAATGACTTTGTGCAGCTTCGAGACGCTACAGCGCTATTATTAATGTATAAGACAGGTTTACGTATAAATACTATCGTTCACTTAGAAAATCGACATATCGACCTAGAAAACAATCTTATGAAGATCGACGGCTCAATCATAAAGAATCACGACCAACTTTTATTACCGATCGATGGGACTCTAAATCGCTTGCTAACAGTTCTACTCAACCAGAATGAGGCTATCCGTAAGGAATATCAAAGAGAAAATAATTATGTTTTTATAACGAAGCAAGGCGGTATTATTGCGACGAGCCAAACGCATAATAACATACAAAAGAGATTGAATAAGTACGCTAAAGAATATGGACTGAAAAATATTAATCCCCACGCTTTACGAAGAGGGTTTGCGAAGAATCTGCTCGAAAAAGGCGCTAATATTGCCCATATTTCAAAAGCGTTAGGACACAGTAATTTAGCGGTAACCAGCCAGTACTTACATCTCGATAAAGAAGAAGTAGCGGAGAACTTACGTAAATTTTTATAATTACTTTTTGGGCGCAGGCGATTATGCTTAGCGCTCTTTTTCTATATGTAGAAAGGAAATAATTGTATAATAGAGTTATCAAATCAAAGGAGGAAGTTCAATAATGGAAGAACAGGTTGCTCAATTAGCTATTAGATTTACAGAAGCATTGGGGAAGAACTCGTATGATTGGGTTAGTACAAAAATGACACAAGCTAAAGAAAAGAAAGCAGAAAACGAGAAGCAAATTATCTATGAAGAAATCATTAATAATCTATTACAAGATAAAATGGAACTAGAAATGGTAGCGCGCGAATATAAAGGCTTATACGAAAGAGTTACCATAAGTGACGAAGACATTGAACACCTTCAGAACACCCTTCAACGGGTAGTAGAACTATTAAGTTCTTTTTCTCCAAAGCTTGATGAAAATCGCGAAAATATGAAGTTTTTAATTGAACTGATAAATAAGGATACATTAAAAACAATGCAATTATTAGGCTTTAATTATAAGGAAGCCATCGGTCAACCATTGACGGAAGCATGCGCAGGTGCTATTCAGAGAGGGTTAGGCGGGAATAATAAAAATTCGAAAAATAAAAGATAGAATAGAATAGCTTAAAACTATGGCATTTAACTTCAATGAACAAAGCTTGCGACTGTAGAAATTAAATTAAAGATAATCGGTGAAAACATTGAGGGGGGAATGTTTGTGAGTGAGAAGCATATTTTCGAAAGTGGCACGGCGTTTGTAGAAGTAAGTCCTATGAAGGTTACTATCAAACATAAAAAAGGTACTTATCATAGTCGCAAAGAAAAGGATATACAAATTAAGTCCATAACGGGAATTCAAATGAAAGAGCCAGGGACGATATTAGCAGGACACATGCAAATAATTTTCTCAGGCTCAGGCGAATCGAAGGGGCGCTCAAACTTTGACGCTGCGAAAGACGAGAATACTGTAATGTTCCGCAAGAAAGACTATCCTGAATTCCAACGTTGTAAGCAATTGATCGAAGACTACCGAGACGCAGCCCTTCAAATCGAAACTACGACGATTCAGCCGCTATCAATTGCCGACGAATTAAAGAAGTTTGCAGAGCTACGGGACGCAGGAATTATAACAGACGACGAGTTTAATGCCAAAAAACAGCAGCTTTTAGGATAATACGCAGAGAGGACGCTATAACAGCGTTCTTTTTTTTATGGGTAATGTAGGAAAAAATTGTATAATAAGTTTATAGACATAGAGGGGTGCTAATTGTGAGCAAAGAATTTTCAATTGAAGAGGTTGAAGTTGCTAGAGTTAAAATTCTTGAAAATGCAACAGAGTTAATAACTGAAAGCGAATTATTATTGACGAACGGGAGATATGCAAGAGCATATACATTAGCACATTTAGCCTGCGAGGAACTATCCAAAATTGCGATGATTGTAAATAGTATGGCTGAGAATATTGTGTATGGTGATACGAATTGGAAGAAACTTAATGACAGACTTGTCAGACACAAAGAGAAATTTAAAAGTGTTATTATTACGAAAATGGATAAAGTAGAGAGATTTATTAAACTATTGAATATTAAACCGGAACAATTAGAAGAAAAGTTAAATAACCTAAAAAATGAAAGCCTTTATGCAGGTAGATATAAAAATGGCGAATACTGCAAACCATCAGAAGTTATAACAGAAGTGATAGCTTCTCATATGCTTGATTTGGCAAAGGATTATTATAATTATTATGGGAGTAAAGAAGAATCATTGAAAGGGAATTTATTTCAACTTGAATCTAATCAAGACTACCAGAATTTTTATAAGGAGATTATGGACTTAGTAAAGCTATATCCAATGGAAGGTTACGTGGCAATAGAAGAATATGAAAGAAAAGGTTTAGAGGATATAGAGGAATTGAAAAAACTAATATTGATGTCAATTTACATCAGAAATATTAATATAAAAGAAAAAGATGTATTAAGAATGATGAGAGAAGTAGGAGTACAATATAATCACGACCAGAAAAATGAAGAGGAGCGCTAATATGGAGAAAGTTTTATTATGGATAAATTCGAATGGTTGGTTAGTTTCTATTTTTGGAATAATGTTAGGGGCAATACTATCAAACTTTCTAACAAAAAATAAAGATTTGTTAATGAAAGTCGCAGATAAGAAAAGTCAATATTATGCAGAATATATAAACGCTTTACTTGTTTTTAGTAGGCCTACAAGTATAAGAACTGATTTTAATACTAGTTACGAAATTAATAGAAATTATATGTATTGTAAGAACTTAGTTATTTTATATGGCTCTGATGAAGTTATCGAGAATCTTGCGATTTGTGAAAAAGAGGGTATCAGCACAAGTTCGATCGAAGGGCAAGAGCGATATATCGAATTAATTAAAGCTATGAAAAAAGATGTTGAACAACCAAAGCTAATAAAGTCATGGTGGAAGAGAAAGGATACCCACCGTAGGGACGGAAATATTTATGATATTCTTTTTGATTATAAGAAAGATTAGAGAGGAATAAATTGGCGCATGCTAAATAAGCTTAGCGCTTTTTTTTATTCAATAGATAACGATCAATACGAAAGTAATATGTAAACGAGTAACGTTAACCGCCAGTTATCGCAAAAGTCCTTTCATATAAGCGTATAAAGTAAAAATGCTTGGTGATATATCGGTTACAATCGTTTACATATATTGAACTCATAGGGGTTCATGCGCTGCCCGTTCCTACCGGAAGCCTTACTGTAAAACCCAGGGGGTTAAGCGGAATTGAAATTAATACTCAAAAACTGCGCACAGCGTTCCGATAGAGTGTGCTTATACGGTAACGTTTCAAGGGAAAACAGGAAGGCAGTAATAACAAGGGTTTGCGGCTATTTGTATTGTTACCGTTTGACTGTTACTGAAATTAAAGCTAAAATTAAAGCAATAACAGAAACGGATATCGGGGGTAACGATAATGATAAAAGCATACATACGAGTAAGCAGCGAATCACAGAACACGGTTAGACAAAAGAAAGCTCTTAAAGCGGCAGGCTGCGAAGTATTCTACGAAGAGAAAGTAAGCGGCAAGAATACAGAACGTCCAGAGCTACAACGCTTGCTCGCGGAACTGGAAGAGGGAGACATAGTAATCGTACATGAAATAAGCCGTCTATCTCGCTCAGTTAAAGACCTTATCGATATAGTAGACCGTATTAAGGAAAGAGGCGCTTGTCTTAAGTCGCTAGGCGAATCATGGCTCGATACTACAAGCGACAATCCTATGAATGAGTTCTTACTAAACATTTTCGGCAGTCTTGCGCAGCTAGAGCGAGGACTTACGCTTAAACGCCAAAGAGAAGGAATCGAAATAGCGAAAAAAGAGGGCAAGTTTAAAGGACGTAAGCTAGAAGTAGTAGAGGGCGGCAAGAAAGCGGAGAAGGCGGCACAGGCGATAGATTGGTATAAGGAAGGGAAATCAGTTCGCTATATAACGAAGACGCTATCGATTGGTACAGGTACGCTGTATAGATTATTAGAACGTGAAGGCTTAAAGTAATTAGGGCGCAATAGAGCGCTCTTTTTTATGCCTGCATACCCGAATATATCACGCCACAACATTTTTACATTATTACGGGGTGTTATACGATGACACGTTACGCCGATATGGAAGCCGCATTCTATCGTCTATCTATCTTGTATCCGAAAGTAGCAGCACAGTGAGCAGCGAAAAGCTAATCGAACTCTATTCGTATCTTTCTTGTATAATCTGTGTATTCAATCGCTCAGAGAAGAGCAAGAAGACTCGCATTGAATCGTTAAGTAATGTGGGGAAACACCATAGAAGAATCATTGAGCGCAGCTTTAATCTTACACGGGGCTATAAGGGGCAATTTTACACGCCCCCAAGCCCCCTATAAATTATACCTGCAATTGTACCTTTTAAATTCCGTGTACGTAATCAGACTCGGTAGATAAGAAATAAAAAAAGCGTAAACATTAGTTCTTGTTAACAGACTAACGTACGCCGTAAAAGGTTATTACCTTCTTCTTTTTTTCTAAGAGTAGCACTAAAATTCCCTGCTACATTGGTGAATAGATTTAAAGGTATTTCTAAAGGGTACAACCCACCAATAACTATAGATTGATTATTTTTATTATCATTCCTTCTTGCCTTTTCAATAATCTCTTCCAATAATTCTACTTGTTCACTATTCTTAATCTCTTCGTCTAGTGCAGCAAGCTTTTCTTTGTTAAGTTTTATTTCTTCGAGTAAACGAATGATTTCTTTATTCTGATTAATTAAGTTGAGTACTCTGCTCTCATTTCTTTTAATTTGATCCTGTAAAAATAAACTTGTACTTGCCTTTATTACTAGAATTTCCATTTCCTTTTTTTGTTTATCCAGTTTGCTTAACTCAGTCTCTTTTAAGTTAAGTTCGCTTTTTTTTGAATTTAAATCCTCAGCAATTTTTGTAACTCTTTCGAGGCTTTGTATTTCTAGTATTTCTAAGTCTTTTGGTGTTAACTTCGGTAAGGCAAATGTTATTAACCCGCATAATGTTGCAACTCCACCAACGATAGTTGCATACGAATTGTAAGTATTACTACTAATCCAATTTAACTTTACAGCAACGAAGCCCCCTATAAAATATAGAACACCTAATGTAATGATTGCCAACAAAATCTTTCTCAATTCTATTCCCCCTAAAAATTACCTATTCCAATTATATATGTTTTTAACAATAGAGAATAAGAGATTTTTAATATATTTATCCAATAAAGTTTACTATCCGCGCCTATCTTTTTAAAGGGGGTAGACGCATGACAAAAATATTTAGTCCAGTCAATATTAACGAGAAAGAAAATACCAAGTCGAAAACTGAAACAAAGCTAGAGGGGCTAAAGCGGCGATACAAAAATCGTCCCTCTATAGATTACGTTCTACAAATCGAAAAGTTATGGGAGCGTTATGCCTTAGAGCTAGATACTGCGAAAAAAGAACAACGCTTAGAAACGCTCTTAAAGCAGCTAAGTCATTCGATTAAGTGGCGGGCGAAAGAAGCGGGCAAACAATGGAACAATAGCCGCCTAAGCGCAGCAGACTCCGAGAGTATCTTTTTTGAGGAAGCATGGAAGCTATGCGATAACTATAATCACTTCGGCGAGTTCTACTTCTACGAGACGCTATTACTCGTAATTAAGCGAAGAGGAATCGACCTTACAAGGAATCGGACAAGGACGCAGCAAGGCGCTTTCGAGCTTAAAGTTCGGCGATTAAAAGAAGAAGCTGCCGATTATATTCCAGACACGCAGACGGACGTAGAGGGCAGCTCTGTTAATAGCTTACTAGTTGCTCAGATTCTAGCCGTACCGACTTTAACGGAGCAGGAGCGCAAACTATTGCGAACTAAGTACGATAATCCCGACTTATCTAAAGTGGAACTTTCCAGTGCGTTAGGGCTCAAACATCATCAGGAAGTAACGAGGTTATTTAAAAGGCTTAAGATTAAATTAGCTGCATTCGATAATAAAAATTAATCGACTATCATAACCTTTCCTTTTACTTCTACGCCTTCTCTTAGAGCTTTTTTCCCGTTCCAATACGTTATTTAATTCGTTAGCTCAGATAGACTTCGCACAAATTTTTTAAAAAATAATCTTTTAATACCAAAGCTTAAAAGTAACAGCGCCTATGGTTGTGTAAGGCGAGAACGCCTTAACAAAATAAAAGGGGAGCTAAGAGAAATGACAAACAAACTACCAAGATACGAACTATTCGAGAAGTACAACGAAGAGAAGCAGCAGGGCTTACAAGTGCAGCAGGAATATGCGGAGAAGGTTACCGTAGCAGAGTTAGAAGTTAAGGGGCTAGAATACCGCTACAACGAAGCAATTAAGAAAGCTGTAGCAGAAGGCGCAGACAATCGAAAGGAGCTAGCTAAGATTAAGAAAGAGCAATCGGCAGCTATTGCCAATTTAGAACACGCTCGAGAAATGCAAAAAGCAGCACGGGCGATTAATAGCGGCTCAATCACGCTAGAAGACTTAGAGAACGGGCTAAAGGAGTATCAAACGAAGTTTCAGAATGAACACATCGATCCAGAAGTCAAGAAGCTCGAAAAGCTTAAAATCGAGTATCTTGTGCAGTTTATCGAAATTCAGCGTCGTATTAAGTTTTTCGAAGACGAAGCAAGGAAAGCTTTTAATACAATCAATCCCCGTTATGGCGGTTACACTATCCCTTACAGTGTAGGATTCCGGACACAGCAGGCAATCGAGAAAGTTTGCGTAACGAGCTGCGACATACAGACGCTACAACGTGGAGAAGTGCCGAACAGCGTAAAGGAGCGATTAACTAATGAGCGGATATAAGAAACTACGGCTACAAGTCGAAGGAATCAAGAAAAAGCTACGGAGTGGCGAAAGTATTACGGCTAGCGAACTAGAAGCGATTAAGCAAAAGGCTGCGATGAACTCTAGCACAGATAACTTAACGCTATACGCAGTAGCGAAGAAGCACGTAGAAGTAGCTAAGCTAGAAGAGAACGAACACGACACCGAAGAGCAACACGAAGAGTAAGACCTAGAGTAGCGCTTAACGGCGTTGCTCTTTTTTTGATACCAAAAGTGCTCGTAGCCTGCGCCTATAGGAACGTCGGGAGACAAAAAAAATCAACGGGGGATCGTTAGACATGAACGCAAGGAGATATTTACGATTACTGGAACTAGTAGACAATGCGCAATACAAGGTAGACGTAGAAGCAGGGACGATAATCGGGGCTAGGAATAAGCCGCTTAAGCCGATTCTTGTAACAAACGGATATCACTACGTCAATTTGCACCACAACGGGAAACATGGATTTTACACTGTTCACGAGCTAGTAGCTTTTTTCGCAGGGCTAGAAATTATCAACAAGCAAGTGAATCACATAAACGGTAACAAGACCGACAATAGGCTCGCAAACATAGAAACCGTAACAGCAGCCGAAAACCTACGGCACGCAAGGGAAACGGGCTTATGGAAGCCGAGCAAAGGCGCAAGAAGCGAAGTTATCGTAAGGGAAATTAGAGCCAAATATTCGAAAGGTGACGTAACACAGGCAGAACTAGCGAAAGAGTACGGAATCCAACAAACGACAGTAAATAGAATCGTAAATCATAAATCATGGACGAAAGTAAACGAAGGGGAAAAACGATAATGAATCCTAAAGAACTAACATTCGAAGAGCTACAGATACAGGCAGAAGCAATCAGGCATAGAATCTACAAGACCATCAATAAACGCACGACTAAAGAAGAATTTACGATTCTCGAAGAGTACGCAGAAAGAACGAACACAGACCGTAATTAGCGTGGAGTAGCGGTTGCCAGGCGTAAAAATGCCTACAGATATCGACCTAGATAACAATGAGAAGACGTAGGCCAAAAGCTTACGTTTCTTTTTTATCTTGTAGCAAAATTTAGGACTAAATGCGGCTATATGCTTGATAAAATAACACTTTCTTCATCTGAATAAGCGTGCTATAATGAAATCGGTCGAAAGTTCGGCAAATGACCGTTACATATTGACGATTTAAATGCCGTTCAATGACCGTTACATCAGCGTTTATAGGAAGCGTTAGTTTTCGCCTTCTAAGCGTGCGGTCGGGAGTTCGAATCTCTCCTGGGACGCCATTTAAACTACATACTTTAACTCACCTTTTTGAAAGGTGAGTTTTTTTTATGTCCTCTCGTTCCTATCCGCTAGGAAACTGAAGTTCAATAAAAAAATTTTATTTTTTACAAATGTGAATATATCAACAATGTAAGCGGATACAAATTAACTAACTAATCTAAATTATCAAATAATTTAGAAAAAGGGTGTTGACGAGTATGGAAATTGGGCGTAAGATAATCCTCAAATAAAAAAACAAGTTGAAAGCCTCTCGAGTGAATCAGGGTTTTATATTAATTTTTTAGATGATGTAAAACTGTATTTTTTTAACCTTTTAATTTAATAATTTAAAGCGTCTATTTGTTAAAGGAGTGTTTATTGTGCCCGATCAGTGGATCTACTTAAACGGTGAATTTGTCACCAAGGAAAATGCTAAGGTTTCGGTATATGATCATGGATTTCTATACGGAGACGGTATTTTTGAAGGGATACGGGTATACAGCGGCAATATTTTCAGGATGGAAGAACATATGGACCGACTTTACCGGTCAGCTAAGTCCATCATGCTGAACATGCCACACTCTAAGGAGGAGTTCACCGGCCTTGTTGTTGAAACAGTGGAACGGAATCAACTCAGAGATGCTTATATCCGCATTGTCGTTTCCAGAGGTGTCGGGGACCTGGGGCTGGATCCCTATAAGTGCCCGAAAGTGAATGTCGTCATCATTGTTGAGCCGCTCTCTATTTTTCCAAGAGAATTGTATGAATGCGGACTGGAAATTGTCACTGTTGCGACCAGAAGAAATCGTCCGGATGTATTAAGTCCAAAAGTAAAATCATTGAATTATTTAAATAATGTTCTTGTGAAAATCGAAGCACATCTGGCAAATGTAAGTGAGGCGCTCATGCTTAATGACCAGGGCTATGTTGCCGAAGGGTCAGCGGATAATATTTTTATCGTCAGGGGAAATGAATTTCTCACACCGCCAGGATATGTTGGAGCACTTGAAGGAATCACCAGAAATGCGGTAATTGAAATCGCGAAAAATCTTGGGTATGAGGTCAAGGAGGAACCATTTACCCGCCATGATGTATACACAGCCGATGAAGTATTTCTTACAGGGACAGCAGCAGAAGTAATCGCAGTTGTTAAAGTGGATGGAAGAGTCATCGGCGATGGAATACCGGGACAGCATACACAAAATATCCTGCGTGAATTCAGGGCAAGAGTCGTTGCAGATGGAATCCAGGTCTATCCGGAAAAAGCTCATCAAGTAAGTTAAAAGCCTCTTTTCGTAAACTTTCAATATCTAATTGAATAAGGATAAAAGCGAGGACAGGGACAAGTAATTTAATGCGATCAGCATGCACAGAGAGCCGGGGGTGCTGGAAACCGGTGATGCCGCATTAAATGAACTCACCCTGGAGCGCCAGTTTGAAAGGAATCCTAGTAAAACTGGTCGAGTGCATGGCACTTGTTATCAAAACCGGCAGCTGAGCTGTCACGAGTGCACGCATCATGCGTGAATAAGGGTGGTACCGTGGAAAAAGGAGATAAAGCCTATTCCATCCCTTTGCCTGGGCAACCTTAGGCATATGGAGATGGATGGGCTTTTTTATTTTGAAAAAATAGTACAGTGGGAGGTTCGATAAATGGAAGCTGCCTTGAAGGAAACAAAGGCTAATACGAGTGAAGTAACCGGTGCGGATTTACTGATTAGTGCGCTGGAAAAGGAAAATGTCGAAGTCATTTTTGGCTACCCGGGAGGAGCAGTCCTTCCGATTTACGACAAACTCTATGATTCTAAAATACTTCATGTTCTGCCAAGGCATGAACAGGGAGGGATCCATGCAGCGGAAGGATACGCGAGGATCAGCGGGAAACCGGGTGTGGTAATCGCTACATCTGGACCGGGAGCGACCAATATCATCACCGGCATTGCGGATGCGATGATGGACTCCTTGCCACTAGTCGTCTTCACAGGCCAGGTTGCGACTGGGGTAATCGGTACAGATGCCTTCCAGGAGGCCGACATTCTTGGAATCACTACTCCTATCACGAAGTACAACTATCAGATCAGAGATATTAAAGACATACCGCGGATCATCAAGGAAGCCTTTTATATTGCGACAAGCGGAAGGCCAGGTCCAGTCGTCATCGATTTCCCAAAAGACCTGGCAGCAGGTGTATCGGCAGAACCAGTTGAGGAGGAAATCTATCTTCCTGGTTACCAGCCAACTACGGAGCCGAATTTCCTTCAGGTAAGAAAACTATCCGAAGCAGTAAGCAGGGCAAAAAGGCCGGTCATTCTTGCAGGGGCAGGTATCCTCCACGCGAAGGCGTCGAGCGTGTTAAAAGAATTCGCAGAACAGCAAAACCTTCATGTTGTCCACACATTATTGGGGTTGGGAGGCTTTCCGGCCAACCATGAACTGTTCCTTGGAATGGCTGGGATGCATGGCTGCTATGCAGCGAACATGGCGCTTTATAATTGTGACCTGCTGATCAATATCGGAGCACGATTTGATGACCGGCTGACCGGAAACTTAAAACATTTCGCCCCAAAAGCAACTGTTGCCCATATAGATATCGACCCGGCTGAAATCGGTAAAAATGTGCCAACTCAAATTCCGGTCGTCGGAGATGCTGGAGAGGCATTAAGACAATTGCTCAGGGTGGGAGCAAGTCCACCTCAACAGGAAGAATGGAAAGAAACACTCGCAGCCTGGAAGAAGGACTTTCCTTATCATTACGAAAACAGCGAGGTGCTAAAACCACAAAAAGTAATGGAGCTTCTATATGAAAAAACGGCGGGTGAAGCAATTGTCGTGACCGATGTCGGCCAGCATCAAATGTGGGCGGCACAATATTATCAACTCCAGCAGGCTGATCGATGGGTGACCTCAGGAGGACTCGGAACAATGGGATTTGGACTTCCTGCAAGCATTGGAGCACAGCTGGCAGATCCGACAGCGTGCGTTGTGGCCGTTCTCGGAGATGGAGGCTTCCAGATGTCAACGCAGGAGCTGGCGGTCATCGCAGAGTTTAAGCTGCCGATCAAAATAGCTATTCTAAATAACAAAGCGCTTGGAATGGTCAGACAATGGCAGGAGATTTTTTACAAAGAAAGATATTCCCACAGTAAAAATCCGGTCCAGCCATCTTTTGTAAAACTGGCCGAGGCCTATGGTATCAGAGGGTTTGAAATCAACTCCGAAGCAGAAGCGCATTTGGTCCTGAATGAGGTCCTGCATGACAAGGAGCCGGTGCTGCTCGATTTCAGGGTCGATGGTGCCGAAAATGTCTACCCGATGATCGCACCTGGAAAAGGAATCCACGAAATGGTGGGAGTGAAAAAATGAAAAGGATCATAACGATGACGGTCTTGAACCGGCCGGGAGTACTTAACAGGATCACGAATTTATTTTCGAAGAGGAACTACAATATTGAAAGCATCTCGGTAGGCCTGACCGAGCAAGAGGGAGTTTCGCGCATTACCTGTGTTGTCCATGTGGAGAATGACGGAATGGTCGAACAAATCACGAAACAGCTCAATAAGCAGATTGATGTCCTTAAGGTGGCGGATATCAGTGACCAGGCGATTGTTGCCCGGGAGCTCATTCTCATGAAGGTGCCCGTCCTTCCCCACAACAGGGCAGAGATTTATTCGATCATTGAGCCATTCCGGGCATCGGTGATTGACGTCAGCAAGGATAGCATCATTATCCAATTGACAGGAGAAACAGAAAAAATTGAAGCGTTTATCGATCTAATAAAACCATATGGAATCAGAGAATTGGCTCGTACCGGAACGACAGCATTCCCAAGGGGGAACCAGCGTACCGGCCAGCAAAAATCGTTTTCATTTGTGTAATATAAACTAAATTTCCATTCAGAAAGGGAGAGAGAATATGGCGAAAATGTACTATAACGGTGATGCGAATGAGGCGTATTTTAACGGAAAGAGAGTGGCAGTTGTGGGGTATGGCTCACAGGGCCATGCACATGCGCAGAATCTCCGGGACAGCGGGGTTGAGGTTGTCGTTGGTTTAAGGCAAGGGAAGTCATGGGAGAAAGCGGAACAGGATGGCTTTGAGGTTAAAACAGTTGCAGAAGCTGTAGCGGCATCCGATGTAGTCATGATTCTTTTGCCTGATGAGAGACAGACCGCAGTGTACAAAAATGAGATTGAACCACAACTGACAGGCCAGGCGCTCATGTTCGCCCACGGCTTTAACGTTCATTTTAACCAGATTGTTCCGCCGGAAAGCTGTGATGTCTTGCTTGTCGCGCCAAAGGGGCCGGGCCATTTGGTCAGAAGGACTTATCAAGAAGGAGCAGGAGTGCCAGCGCTGTTCGCAATCCATCAGGATGTGTCAGGGACGGCAAGAGACCTTGCGCTGGCATACGCGAAAGCGATTGGCGCGTTGAGAGCGGGAGCGCTTGAAACAACCTTCAAAGAAGAAACTGAAACGGATCTATTCGGAGAACAGGCTGTGTTATGCGGCGGGCTGACCTCGCTCGTGAAAGCAGGCTTTGAAACACTCGTCGAGGCCGGCTACCAGCCGGAACTGGCTTATTTCGAAACGATGCATGAGCTGAAGCTGATTGTGGACCTGATGTATGAAGGCGGACTCGAAGGAATGCGCTATTCGATTTCTGACACTGCTCAATGGGGCGACTTTGTCAGCGGGCCAAGAGTGGTAAATGACCAGGTAAAAGAGGAAATGAAAAGAGTTCTGACCGACATCCAGGAAGGCACTTTCGCCAAAGGCTGGATTGCGGAAAATGAAAACAACAGACCGGTCTTTAATAGAATAAATGAAAAAGAAAACACCCACCAGATCGAAGAAGTGGGGAGGGAACTCAGAAAGATGATGCCGTTTGTCAACAAACAAAAGCAGAGAGAAGTGGCTGCCAGTGCGAAGAATTAACATTTTTGATACGACTTTGAGGGATGGGGAGCAGTCAGCAGGAGTCAATCTTAATTTTTCCGAAAAGCTGGAGATTGCCAGGCAATTAGAGAGGCTGAATGTTGACATAATTGAAGCTGGGTTCCCAGCCGCATCTAAAGGCGACTTTGCATCAGTAGCCGAAATTGCCCGCCAAATCAAAGGATGTTCGGTTACAGGACTGGCGAGATCGGTTTTAACAGATATCGATGCAGCATGGGAGGCATTGAGACATGGCGCAGAGCCGAGGCTTCACCTGTTCATCGCCACCTCACCAATCCACAGGGTCCACAAGCTAAAGCAGACAAAAGAAGAAGTTATTGAGACGGCGGTAAAAACCGTGAAATATGCGGCAGCCAAGTTCCCTGTCATTCAATGGTCTGCAGAGGATGCCTGCCGGACAGAGCTTGATTTCCTTGCTGAAATCGTAGAAGAGGTTATTAAAGCCGGTGCAAAGGTCATCAATATTCCTGACACTGTCGGTTATATTTCGCCGCAGGAGTATGGCCAAATATTCACTTACTTGCGAGAGCATGTTCCTTCTATTAGTAAGGTCGACCTTTCAGCACATTGTCATGATGACCTTGGAATGTCCATCGCCAATTCACTTGCAGCAGTATCTGCAGGCGCCACACAGGTTGAAGGAACAATCAATGGGATAGGTGAGAGGGCAGGAAACGCGGCGCTTGAGGAATTTGCTGTTGCGCTTCATATCCGCAAAGATTTTTACCAGGCGGAAACGGGATTGAACCTTAAGGAGATTAGCAGAACGAGCAGCCTTGTCAGCAAGCTGACTGGTATGGCGGTGCCGGCCAATAAAGCAGTGGTCGGAAGGAATGCTTTTGCCCATGAATCGGGAATCCACCAGGATGGCGTTTTGAAAGAAAAAACTACCTACGAAATCATTTCACCGGAACTTGTTGGGCTGCAGAATAACTCGATGGTTCTCGGAAAGCATTCTGGTCGCCACGCATTCCGCAACAGGCTGAATGAAATCGGGCTGACCGTGCCTGATCAGGATATCAATAAGTTATTCGCCGTTTTCAAGGAACTCGCAGACAGGAAAAAGGAAATGACGGATGACGATCTTGTGGCTATCATCCTGGAAGAGAAGCTGTCAAAAGATCAGCAATATTATCGTCTTGATTCCATTCAGGTTCAATATGGGACCAACCAGGTTCCTACCGCGACAGTTACCCTGTATGGCTGCCAAAATGAAAAGATTCAGGAAGCGTCCACAGGTTCTGGCAGTATTGAAGCTTTATATAATACGCTTGAAAATTGCATGAAAGAAAAAGCAAGTTTGCTAGATTACAGGATTCAATCTGTTGGAGCCGGCAGGGATGCCCTGGCCCAGGTATATGTAAAGCTGGATTTTGGCGGCGTCGAGACGAGTGGAAGAGGCCTTGCACAGGATGTCCTTGAGGCTTCAGCAAAAGCCTACCTAAATGCAGTCAATAGAGTTCTATATATGGAAGAAACAAAGAAAGTAGCAGTTAATGGTTAAAAAATATCATTAAGAAATCGGAGGCGAATGTAATGGAAAAAAGGATCGCAATCCTGCCAGGAGATGGCGTAGGCAAAGAAGTAAGCAGGGGGGCGGTTACAATCCTCCAGGCAGTAGCTGAGCTTTTTAACCATAAGTTTCATTTTACTTATGGAGAAATCGGCGGGGCAGCAATCGATGAATTCGGAACCCCGCTCCCGGAGCGCACACTCAATCTCTGTAAAGCTAGTGATGCTGTCCTGTTAGGAGCTGTGGGCGGTCCTAAGTGGGATCTGATGCCTGGACATATTCGCCCCGAAAAAGGCTTGTTGAAAATCCGAAAAGAGCTCGGGTTATATGCGAATGTCCGGCCGGTTCAATACTACTCCAGTATTTCCGGGATTTCACCGCTTCGCAAGGAAGTCGTTGAAGGTGTTGACATGGTAGTGGTCAGGGAATTGACCGGCGGGCTTTACTTTGGGAAACCGAGTGAAAGAAGTGTCCAGAAAGGCGAAGCTTCTGTAGTAGATACATTGTTTTACCAGAAAAACGAGATTGAGAGAGTCATCCGCTATGCATTTGAGTTGGCTGCCATGAGAAAAGGCAAGGTCACTTCTGTGGATAAAGCAAATGTTCTGGAATCGAGCCGAATGTGGCGCGAAACAGCAGAAGAGGTGGCGAAGGACTATCCTGATGTTCAACTTAACCATATGCTGGTCGATAATGCGGCGATGCAGCTAATCAAGAATCCGCGCCAGTTCGATGTGCTCGTCACAGAGAATATGTTTGGTGATATTTTAAGCGATGAAGCATCCGTGCTGACCGGCTCGCTTGGCATGCTGCCATCAGCCAGCGTTTCGGCTTCAGGGCCATATCTGTATGAGCCAATCCATGGATCTGCACCAGATATTGCTGGAATGAACGCGGCTAATCCAATCGCGATGATCCTGTCAGCTGCGATGATGCTGCGACTGTCCTTTGGCCTTGAAGAAGAAGCTGAGGCAATCGAGAATGCAGTAGAACAGGTGCTGGACGCTGGCAGCAGAACCCGCGACATTGCCTTGTTTGGCACACCGTTCTTAACAACTGAGGGAATGATTGAGGAAATCAAAGCCGCTCTGTTGGACAATGAAGCGATCCTGAATATCATGAGTGCTTATGCATAAGGTCTGAATCTATTTCATCGGCCGTTTTGAAAATCTCAAAAACTAACACTTAGCCAGGCAGGCGAGATAGAAGTGTTTATAAAAAAGGGGAGGGTACCATTGGGGAAAACAATCATCGAAAAAATTTGGGAGAAGCATGTTGTGCATCGGGAAGAAGGTAAACCAGACCTGGTATATATCGACCTTCATCTTGTCCATGAGGTAACCTCGCCGCAGGCTTTTTCAGGACTTAGGATGAAAAAAAGGTCTGTACGGAGACCGGATTTGACATTTGCGACGATGGACCACAATGTGCCTACGATCAACCGGAGTGAAATTAATGATCCTGTTGCGAAAAACCAGATGGATACTTTAAGGGATAATTGCCTTGAATTCGGCATTCCATTGGCTGATCTGGACAGTCCTGAACAGGGCATTGTCCATGTCATCGGACCTGAGCTAGGCTTGACACAGCCAGGGAAGATCATTGTGTGCGGAGACAGCCACACTTCGACGCACGGTGCCTTCGGAGCACTGGCATTCGGAATCGGCACAAGTGAGGTTGAGCATGTCCTCGCGACTCAAACACTCTGGCAAACGAAACCAAAAACCCTGAAAATCGAGGTGACAGACTGTCTGGCACCAGGCGTGAGCGCAAAAGATCTCATCCTATTCATTATCAGTAAGTATGGAGTCAATTTCGGTACGGGTTACGTCATCGAATTTTGCGGTGCTGCCATCAGGAAAATGTCGATGGAGGAAAGGATGACAATTTGCAATATGTCGATTGAAGGAGGGGCTAAGGCTTCCCTTGTTGCCCCAGATGATACAACCTTCGCTTATTTGAATGGAAGGAAATATGTTGCCCAGGGCGACGCCTTCCTCGATAAAATACTTGAATGGCAGCAGCTCTCTTCTGATGAAGATGCAGTGTATGACCATTCCATCGAGATTGAAGGCGATGCCATATCGCCGATGGTCAGCTGGGGCACGAACCCATCGATGACTGCTCCGGTCACGGACAGAGTGCCTTACCTAAATGAATGTGATACTGATACAGAAAAGAAGTCACTAGAAAGGGCATTATCATACATGGGGCTGGAGGAAGGTCAGCCAATCACAGATATTAATGTAACCAAGGTCTTCATTGGCTCCTGTACGAATTCAAGGATTGAGGATCTCAGGGCAGCCTCCGAGGTGATCAAAGGGAAAAAAGTCGCTCCTGGAGTCGAAGCAATTGTTGTGCCTGGTTCTCAGCAGGTCAAGAAAACTGCCGAGGCAGAAGGCATTGCCCAGGTATTTATAGAAGCGGGATTTGAATGGAGAGAATCCGGCTGCAGCATGTGCCTGAGTATGAATGCAGACATAGTGCCAGCCGGGGAACATTGTGCTTCCACTTCAAACCGCAACTTTGAGGGCAGACAGGGAGCCGGAGCGCGTACCCATCTAGTCAGTCCTGCAATGGCTGCTGCTGCGGCACTTCATGGGCATTTTGTAGATGTCAGGTCCATGGCTGGCATTACCGTTTAGTTTACCTTTTTTACCAAATATATGACGAAGGTGCAATTAATTAAGCTTCTGGTTCAATTAATCGTATGAATGGTGCAATTATCCGTTTTTACGTGCAAATATCCTCGTTGAGAAAGAGAAGAATTTTTCCAGCAAGAAATATAGCTGCAAAAATGACCCGAAACCGGTATATTTCGGGTCATTTCACTACCTAAAAGCAGAGTTTGCTTTGGGGGGGAATTATATAACTACCATTCTGCTGAATTTAGTTTTACAAAAATATATTTTTCGAGGAAAGGAGCCTGAAATGTCTAGTTTTACAGAAATGAAGGGAAAAGTCGCTGCCTTGGACCGGACAAATGTTGACACAGATCAGATCATTCCAAAGCAATTCCTGAAAAGAATCGAAAAAACAGGTTTTGGGCAGTACTTGTTTTACGACTGGCGCTATAAACCAAACGGAGAGCTGAATGACGACTTTGAGCTCAACGACCCGGATAACGAGGGGGCAAGTATTTTAATAGCGAATGAAAATTTCGGCTGCGGTTCATCCAGGGAGCACGCGCCATGGGCTTTGTTGGATTATGGGTTCAAGGTTTTAATCGCCCCGTCATTTGCTGATATTTTTAAACAGAATTGTCTGAAAAACGGAATCCTTCCGGTTGTTCTGCTAGAAAAAGACGTTTCATATTTGCTTAAGAAAGCAAGCGGGCAGGAATATGAACTGACCGTTTCACTAGAAGAGAAGAGAGTTTATGACGACCAGGGATTCGAGGCCAAATTTGATATCACTCCATATTGGTATAATATGCTCCTCAATGGCTGGGATGAGATCGAACTAACCCTTCAGCTCGAAGGAAGTATCAAAGTATTTGAAGGAAAGCATTTAGAAAAAATAATCTAATTTTAAAAAAATATGATTGATTCACAGGCACTGCTTGTGAATCTTTTTGTTTTTTCAGGGATTCGTGCTAAACTTTCTAAAAAAGCTGAACTCACGAAGTGCATTCAACGGAAATCAATAGAAAAAGTAAGGCGGTATGTTTATGGATAAACGGGAATCAAAAAAGGATAAAGTGGTCCTGTTTCCCGGTCTGGAAAAGCGTCTGTTGGAAAAGGGCCTGGATTATTTGAAACAGCAAAAGTACAGGGATGCGATTCAATTTCTCGAGCAGGCATTGGAACATGACCCTGAGAATAGTGATGTATACGTTGGCCTTGTGCTTGCTAATTATGAGGCAGGCAATACCAATCAGGCGAAGGAACTCGTGGCAGAGATGCTGCGGAGCGGGCTGGGTGATTACATACAAGTGATTGACATGTATTTAATGATTCTTGTCCAGTTGAATGAATATAATGAAGTCGTCACGACTATCGAAGCTCTTTTGGAAGAACGGGAAATTCCAGCAGACAAGCATGAGCATTTCATCACCATGCTTGAATTTGCCAGGAAGATGCTTAATGGCGAAACAGAAGTCGGGCCCATTGAGAGGTTTGAAGAGGAACCTGAAGAGGATGAGCTTAATCTGTTTGACTATAAGAACCCCAATGACCAGGTGATGGTTGCTGCGGGCCTCGCTAAGGTAAATATAAGACCTTATATAAAAAAAATAATGGAGTATGTCGCGTCAGAAGATGGCCATCCTTTCTTAAAAACAATGCTGCTTAATATATTGAAAGAACAAGAGTATGCTGAAGAATTACATGTATTCAAATTTGGCTGGACAGAATCGTTCAATCCTGCAAATTTACCGGAGCTGAGGGATTTTATTGAGAACAGTGGTGTGATCAAACTATTAAGCGATGAGATTGAAAGTGACGATCCTGTCTTATTCGAAAACGTCCAAAGGTTGGTCGAGCGTTATTTCTTTCTGATCTACCCATTTAAACTGCCAATCGGGCAGGTTTCGGCCTGGGCTGCTGCCTGCCATTTCATCGCTAATGAGTATTATGGATTTGAAGATCAACTAGAGTCATTTGCTGGAATATACGACAGCCAGGTTGAGGAGACAGAACAGGTTCTGGACTTTATCCGGAAGCTAGAAGAAATTTCTTACCCGATAATATAGTTCAAGCTGTTGAAACGAAATAAACCTGTGTTATAATGTAGTGGTTGTATTATGTAAAAATCATTCTATTTTACATTTAATCTGGAATATTGCTTGGTAAACAAGGGTATTCATCGTCGAATGAAAATGACAATAGATAATTGTTGGAGGGAACTGTATGTCTGCAAAGGTAGAAAAAAGAGAAGGGAACCAAACGGTTCTAACAATTGAATTAGATGCAGAAAAGGTCAACCAAGGTCTTGACGCTGCATTCAAGAAAGTCGTTAAGCAAATTAACGTACCAGGATTCCGTAAAGGAAAAATGCCTCGCCAAATGTTCGAAAAGCGTTTCGGCGTAGAGTCTTTATATCAGGATGCAATTGATATCCTTCTTCCAGAAGCATATGCAAATGCAATCGAAGAAACTGGAATCGAACCAGTTGACCGCCCGGAAATCGATGTAGAACAAATCGAAAAGGGCAAGAGCTTGATCATCAAGGCAACTGTAACAGTTAAGCCTGAAGTGAAGCTTGGCGAGTACAAAGGACTTGAAGTAGAAGCATTCGACACAAACGTATCAGATGAAGAAGTAGAAAACGAATTGAAAGCAATGCAGGAAAAGCAGGCTGAGCTTGTTGTTAAAGAAGAAGGCACTGCTGAAAATGGCGACAGTGTTGTCATCGATTTCGAAGGATTCGTTGATGGCGAAGCTTTCGAAGGCGGCAAAGCTGAAAACTACGCACTTGAACTTGGTTCAGGTTCTTTCATCCCAGGCTTTGAAGAACAGCTAGTTGGATTAGCTACTGGCGAAGAAAAAGATGTAGAGGTTACTTTCCCTGAAGAGTACCATGCAGCTGAACTTGCTGGTAAGCCTGCAACTTTCAAAGTGAAAGTTCACGAAATCAAAGGAAAAGAACTTCCAGCTCTAGATGATGAGTTCGCTAAAGATGCTGATGAAGAAGTTGAAACTTTAGAAGAGCTTAAGACAAAGATCAAAGATCGTCTTGCTCATGACAAAGCACACCAAAAAGAACACTTCGAACGTGACACTGTTGTAGAAAAAGCAGCAGCTAACGCTGAAATCGAAGTTCCTGAATCCATGATCGACACTGAAATCGACCGCATGGTAAATGAGTTCGAACAACGCTTGCAAATGCAAGGCATGAACCTTGACCTATACTACCAGTTCTCAGGTCAAGACGAAGCTGCTCTTCGCGAACAAATGAAAGAAGAAGCTGCTACACGCGTACGTGTGAACCTTACTCTTGAAGCAATCGCAAAAGCTGAAAACATCGAAGTTACTGATGAAGAAGTAAGTGCAGAGCTTCAAAAGATGTCTGAAATGTACAATATGACTGCTGACCAAATCCAAGCAGCACTAGGCGGAAGCCTTGACGGAATCAAAGGCGACCTTCAATTGAAAAAAGCAGTTGATTTCCTTGTAGAAAACAGTAAGACTGTTGCATAATAAGAGAAAAGCGGAGGCGACTGCTTAACTCCGACAAGCGCTGGAGGGCCTGCCAGTGAAGTCGTTCTTTGACTTCATTGGCAGGACCGAAATAGAAAAGTATAGCCGACTGTCCAGGAACGCAGAAACTGGAGACTCCGACAAAGAAGCGCTTTTTGCTTCTGCCGGCGGAGTTGAAGTTTCGGAGTTTCTAGGAGGCAACACTAGACAAGCGTCTCGAGGAGTTAGGAGCCGCAGCTAGACATTTCTCAAAGTGAATTTTATACTTAGTATATAATATAGAGACAAGGCGCGAGTAAATCGTGCCTTGTTTTCTACAATTAACACCAATATACATACATAATTTTTTTAGCAATTTCATATAAGTCGATTTAACGGCTTGATTTATGGAAAAGATGAATTAGTACATATTTTTTCGATTCATAAGCGCGAAACTGAAATGGCTGAGGGTTATCATTTCCTGTCACCTGGCAAAATGTGATACAATGCAATACATACCTGCTCGAAAGCAGCAGAAAAAACTGTTACTTAACTTATCGTTTGCTTATGAATCGCAGCTTTATATATGTTTAGAAGTTCTCAAGGGGTGAAGGCATTGTTCAAATTTAATGATGAAAAAGGACAGCTTAAATGTTCTTTCTGCGGCAAGACGCAGGATCAAGTCCGCAAATTGGTAGCAGGGCCAGGCGTCTATATCTGTGACGAGTGTATTGAATTATGCACAGAAATCGTTGAAGAAGAACTTGGCACTGAAGAAGAAGTTGAGTTTAAGGATGTTCCTAAACCACTGGAAATCCGCGATATTCTTAATGAGTATGTAATTGGTCAGGACCAGGCTAAGAAGAACTTATCTGTAGCCGTTTACAATCACTATAAGCGTATCAACTCAAACAGCAAGATTGATGATGTTGAACTATCAAAAAGTAATATTGCGATGATCGGGCCTACAGGGAGCGGTAAAACTTTGCTTGCTCAAACATTAGCCCGTATTCTCAATGTTCCTTTCGCAATCGCGGATGCAACATCACTGACTGAAGCAGGTTATGTTGGTGAAGATGTTGAAAACATCCTTTTGAAATTGATCCAATCAGCTGATTACGATGTAGAAAAGGCTGAAAAAGGAATCATTTATATCGATGAAATCGATAAGATCGCTAGAAAATCCGAAAACCCTTCTATTACTAGAGATGTTTCCGGTGAAGGTGTGCAGCAGGCGCTCCTGAAAATTCTTGAAGGAACAGTTGCAAGTGTACCGCCACAAGGTGGACGAAAGCATCCGCACCAAGAATTCATCCAGATCGATACGACGAATATCCTGTTCATTTGCGGCGGAGCATTCGACGGTATTGAGCAAATCATTAAGCGTCGCCTCGGCCAGAAAGTAATCGGCTTTGGCTCTGAAAAGAAAGAGGAAGACTTAGACAAGAAGGAATTGTTGTCAAAAGTCCTACCTGAAGATTTACTTAAATTCGGGTTAATCCCTGAATTCATCGGCCGTCTTCCGGTAATTGCCAGCCTGACTCCGCTTGATGAAGAAGCGCTAGTCGAAATCTTGACAAAACCGAAGAACGCTCTTGTAAAACAGTATCAAAAAATGCTAAACCTAGATGACGTCGAGCTTGAATTTGAAGACGGTGCACTCATTGAAATTGCCAAAAAGGCAATTGAACGCAAGACAGGTGCCCGCGGACTTCGTTCAATCATCGAAGGCATCATGTTGGATGTCATGTTCGACCTTCCATCCCGTGAAGATATCGTAAAGTGTATCATCACAAAGGAAACAGTCGAAAACAACATGCCGCCAAAGCTAGTGCTAGAGGACGGAACAGTCCTTAAAGACGAAAGAAATTCAGCATAATACACAAAATCCCGGTGATTATTCACCGGGTATTTTTTTAGTTTAACCGCTCTCTCTTTGTAATCAATATTCCTATCTAACTTCAGAGGGTTTTGTGCTATACGGGGAACCTGTCAAAAGTAAGGGCAACTTCGGACAGGTTTGGTGTTGGAAGAGGAAAAGCTGTCAGAAGTAAGGGCAACTTCGGACAGGTTTGGTGTTGAAAGAGGAAAAGCTGCCAGAAGTAAGGGCAACTTCGGACAGGTTTGGTGTTGTTAGAGGAAAAGCTGTCAGAAGTAAGGGCAACTTCAGACAGGTTCACCGGTAAAAGAAGAAAAGCTGTCAGAACCAGAAAATGCTATATTCATTTTGACGAAACACTCTTTAATCCTGCCATACTAAGGTCTCTCCGGGTGGAAAAATTCACTTGAAAATATTGTTTATTCCAACACTCTCAGGGAGATACTAGGTTAAAGCCAATAGTATCAACTTACGGGAGGGAATGTAAATTGAGTTGGACAGGAATCGCCTTGTTTATACAGCTGTTTTTCGGAATCATCATCGGGCTGTATTTCTGGAATTTACTCAGGAATCAGCGGACGCAAAAAGTATCAATTGATCGGGAATCCCGAAAGGAAATGGAACAGTTAAGAAAGATGAGATCGGTCTCCCTGAGTGAACCGCTTGCCGAAAAAGTCAGGCCATCCAGCTTCAAGGATATTGTCGGACAGGAAGATGGAATCAAGGCACTTAAAGCAGCGTTATGTGGACCCAATCCGCAGCATGTCATCATTTATGGGCCACCGGGAGTAGGAAAAACTGCCGCGGCAAGGCTCGTATTAGAAGAAGCGAAGCAAAACCAAAAATCCCCCTTCAAAAAATCTTCAGTATTTGTTGAGCTGGATGCTACAACGGCCAGGTTTGATGAGCGAGGAATTGCTGACCCATTGATCGGTTCCGTTCATGATCCGATTTATCAAGGGGCAGGTGCAATGGGACAGGCCGGCATTCCTCAGCCGAAACAGGGTGCTGTGACCAATGCACATGGAGGAGTTTTATTCATTGATGAAATTGGTGAGCTGCACCCAATCCAGATGAACAAGCTTTTAAAAGTACTGGAAGACAGGAAAGTATTTTTAGAGAGTGCGTATTATAATGAGGAAAATACGCAAATCCCAAGCCATATCCACGACATCTTCAAAAATGGGCTCCCGGCAGACTTCCGCCTTGTAGGCGCGACGACGAGAACTCCAAGCGAGATCCCTCCGGCAATCAGATCGAGATGCATGGAAGTGTTTTTCCGTGAGCTATCACAGGAGGAAATTTCTGAAGTAGCAAGGAATGCAGCTGAAAAAGTAGAACTGAATATGAGTGAAAAAGCGATTGAAATCTTGTCAAATTATGCACGAAATGGACGTGAAGCCGTTAATATGGTGCAGATAGCTGCAGGATTGGCAATTACTGACGAACGAACCTACATTAAAGAAGAGGAAATTGAATGGGTAGTCCATTCGAGCCAGCTCACACCAAGGATGGAAAGAAGGATCAATGAAAAGTCAGCAATCGGTCTTGTCAATGGATTGGCTGTGTATGGGCCCAATACGGGTGCGCTTCTTGAAATCGAAGTTACTGTAATTAAAGCAAAGGATAAAGGCTCAATCAATATCACTGGCATCGTCGATGAAGAAAGCATCGGCGGACAGGGAAAATCCATACGCAGAAAGAGCATGGCAAGAGGTTCAATTGAAAATGTCATCACTGTTCTAAGATCGATGGGTGTTCCAGCTGATGAATTCGACATCCATGTCAACTTCCCAGGCGGTACCCCAATCGATGGTCCATCTGCCGGAATCGCAATGGCAACGGGAATTTATTCAGCAATCTATAAAATCCCGATGGACCATACAGTTGCAATGACAGGAGAAATTAGCATCCATGGGAATGTAAAGCCGATTGGCGGTGTCTATCCAAAAGTGAAGGCAGCGAAAAAAGCAGGTGCCAAAAAGGTAATCATTCCGCAGGAAAATGTGCAGACCATCCTTAATGAAATCACAGATATAGAAATCATTCCAGTCACACACCTGAATGAAGTGTTTGAAATTGCTCTTGAAAAAGATCATCCGAGGGAGCAAATCATCAAGGCTGCCAGTGACTTAACGGCAAAAGAGACGAGCTAGAATGATAAAGAGAACGCTTGCCGGCGTTCTTTTTTTACGCTGTTTTGCTGCTGTTTCACCTAAAGTTAACCAAACAGTAAAAGGGGTTTATTTTTCCCTAAAAAAGGAAAGAGGGTGTATTGAAGGTACCCGGGCTGAAATTGCTATTTTCCCAAAAAAAAAGCTTATGTTTGGTTTTGAAAGTAACTTCAGATGTGGACATATTTTCACATGAATATCAGGATACTAATCAATGAGGCAAAACGGTGCTAACTGCTCTTGTTATTAGACACTTGAAAATAAATACGATAGAATTGAACAACAAAGTATTATTATACTTATGGTTTGATACAATGCATGTTGGAGGTGCAATGTCATGGCGAATAAGAATGAGCACACTGTCCCACTTCTGCCGCTGCGCGGTTTGCTTGTGTACCCGACGATGGTTCTGCATTTGGATGTAGGACGAGAAAAATCGGTACAGGCATTGGAGAAGGCAATGGTGGATGACCATTTAATCTATCTTACAACCCAAAAGGATATATCCATAGATGAACCAGGCGAGGAGGATTTGTACCAGATGGGTACTTTGACTCGCGTCAAACAAATGCTGAAGCTTCCGAACGGAACGATCCGCGTGTTGGTTGAAGGATTGTCCAGAGCTGAAATCATTGAACTTTTTGATGAGAATGACCATTATTCCTGTAAAGTAAGAACCTTTGAAGATGATGAATCAAAGGATGTCGAAGATGAAGCATTAATGAGGACAATGCTTGAGTATTTCGAACAATACATAAAAATGTCCAAGAAAATTTCTGCGGAAACGTATGCATCTGTTTCTGATATTGAAGAGCCGGGCAGGATGGCTGATATCATCGCTTCCCATCTACCGCTAAAGCTTAAAGAGAAGCAGGAAATTCTCGAGACGATTGACATCAAAGACCGGATGAATCGTGTAATTGAAATCATCCATAATGAAAAAGAAGTGCTGGGCCTCGAGAAAAAGATCGGACAGCGTGTAAAGCGTTCCATGGAGCGAACTCAGAAAGAATATTATTTGCGTGAACAGATGAAGGCCATCCAGAAGGAGCTTGGAGAGAAGGAAGGAAAGACAGGAGAAATTGCTGAGCTTACTGAAAAAATCGAGCTTGCTGGAATGCCTGAAAATGTGAAGGAAACTGCTTTGAAGGAACTCGACCGTTACGAGAAAGTGCCGACTACTTCTGCAGAAAGCGCAGTGATCCGGAATTATATTGAATGGCTTGTTGCTTTGCCGTGGTCAAAGTCGACAGAGGATGATCTTGATATCAGCAAAGCCGAAAAGATCCTTGATAAGGACCATTACGGACTGGAAAAAGTTAAGGAAAGAGTTCTTGAGTATCTTGCGGTCCAGAAGCTTACGAACTCATTAAAAGGACCAATCCTGTGTCTGGCTGGACCTC
The DNA here is from genome assembly GCF_000813125.1 of Mesobacillus selenatarsenatis SF-1. Classification (GTDB taxonomy): domain Bacteria; phylum Bacillota; class Bacilli; order Bacillales; family Cytobacillaceae; genus Mesobacillus; species Mesobacillus selenatarsenatis. Next base: position 48,506 of record NZ_BASE01000005.1, on the reverse strand, counting down.
CGGGAGTCGGTAAAACGAGCTTGGCCAGGTCGATCGCTAAATCCCTGAACCGTAACTTTGTAAGGGTGTCTTTAGGCGGTGTCCGTGATGAGTCAGAAATTCGCGGCCACAGAAGGACTTATGTCGGTGCTATGCCGGGAAGAGTCATCCAGGGGATGAAAAAGGCAGGAACGATTAACCCTGTTTTCCTACTTGATGAGATCGATAAAATGTCAAATGATTTCCGCGGAGATCCTTCTTCTGCGATGCTAGAGGTGCTCGATCCCGAACAAAACCATAATTTCAGCGATCATTACATTGAAGAGCCATATGACCTTTCAAAAGTAATGTTCATCGCTACAGCCAATAATCTTTCAACTGTACCTGGCCCGTTGCTCGACAGAATGGAAATCATCAATATTGCAGGCTATACTGAGCAGGAAAAGCTGCACATTGCCAAGGACCATCTCCTTCCAAGACAAATCAAGGACCATGGTCTGTCAAAATCACAGCTTCAGATGAAGGATGAAGCGATTACGAAGGTAATTCGTTATTATACACGGGAATCTGGTGTGCGCTCCCTCGAGAGGCAGCTTGCATCCATCTGCAGGAAAACAGCGAAAATCGTTGTTTCTGGAGAGAAAAAACGTGTAATCGTTAGTGATAAGAACGTCGAGGACTTCCTTGGAAAGACTAAGTTCAGGTATGGGCAGGCTGAGTTGGAAGACCAGATAGGCGTTGCCACTGGTCTCGCTTATACAACAGTCGGTGGCGATACCCTCCAAATTGAAGTTTCCCTGTCACCGGGAAAAGGCAAGCTCGTCCTTACTGGTAAGCTTGGGGATGTCATGAAGGAATCTGCCCAGGCTGCCTTCAGCTATGTGCGTTCAAAGGCAAAGGATCTGGACATTGATCCGGACTTTCATGAGAAGAATGATATCCATATCCATGTTCCTGAGGGTGCTGTACCGAAAGATGGTCCTTCAGCGGGTATTACGATTGCAACTGCACTTGTATCCGCTTTGTCAGGAAAACCGATCCGCAGGGAAGTCGGAATGACCGGAGAAATAACGCTTAGAGGACGCGTATTGCCAATTGGCGGTCTCAAAGAGAAATCTCTGAGCGCCCACAGAGCAGGCCTAACCAAGGTTATTTGTCCAAAAGATAATGAAAAAGATATTGATGATATTCCAGAAAGTGTACGTAAGGAGCTTGAATTTGTGTTAGTTTCTCATTTAGATGAAGTATTGAAACACGCTCTCGCCAGCGGTGATTCTCAATGAAAGTAAATAGTGCAGAAATCGTGATCAGTGCCGTAAGGCCGAATCAATATCCGGAAAGTAATCTGCCGGAATTCGCCCTTGCTGGCCGATCGAATGTTGGTAAATCTTCTTTTATCAATAAAATGCTTAACCGGAAAAGCCTTGCCAGGACATCCTCGAAGCCAGGAAAGACTCAGACTTTGAATTTTTACCTGATCAATGAAATGCTTCATTTTGTAGATGTTCCGGGTTACGGTTACGCTAAAGTTTCAAAATCCGAACGTGAAGCCTGGGGCAAGATGATTGAAACTTATATTACCTCACGCGAACAATTGAAGGCGATGCTGCTGATCGTTGACCTGAGGCACCCGCCTTCAAAAGACGATGTGATGATGTATGATTTCCTCAAACATTACGAGATTCCGGTCATCATTATCGCAACTAAAGCGGATAAAATTCCAAAGTCAAAGTGGCAAAAGCATTTAAAGATTACAAAAGAAACCCTTGATTTAGACCCGAACGACACGATCATTCTTTTCTCATCAGAAACAGGAGAAGGGAAAGACAAAGCCTGGTCAGTATTAGGAAGTTTCATGAAATAATCGTTTATAATAAGAAACCCGCACCGTTGACAATCACGGTGCGGGTTTCTTAATACTTTATTAAGTATTTACTCTTTGAACCAAGATTAGTGTCTCGCTCCTGCGCCTGGCCAGTTTTGTTATTTCTTTTTAATGAATAACAGGTAAACACCAATAAGGATCAATGCTGCCGGCCAAAATCTCCATGCCGTCGCGACTCCATTTTCCAATAAACCAAGCCATCCAGTGATTCTGTCATAAAACAGAAGCAACCCTGCTAATATGAGAAAGAGGACTCCATGAAACAAGCCATTGCCTGTTTTTTGATAGCGGAGCAAGAAGCCGAGAGCAATGATTAAAATAAATGCACCAAGGTGATCGGGCCATAGGTCGAATCTATTGACCACATGAAAGTGGACACCGAAGCCAACGAGGATCACACCAGGAAAGATGGCTTCATAATCCTTGCCCCAGTATCCTTGAACTAAAAAGGCAGCCCCGACAATGATCAAGAGTGTCGGCCACGTATAAAATTCATTGAACAACGAAACATTTTCCTGCTGAAGATAAAAATAGATTCCAAATCCGATTAATATCATTCCTGGTATAATTCTCTGATTTTTCATTCTTTCACCACTTCCAGAAAGGCTCACTTGAATTAAGGGACAAACTTTGATAAGGTACATTAGGGAGTATGTTTATTTGCTTTTGATATAGTATAAAAGTATAACAAACAGACGGGAAAAATAGTTCAATTTATTTAATGCTATTATATATATGTTTTTTCAACAGTTGTTCACATTTACAACGTTAAAAGGAAAAAAACTTCATGTATAATTGCTTTAGCCAATTATGCAATTTCTATGTTGGGGGTGTCAATTAATAATGCATATTATCGTTGTCGGACTAAACTATAAAACTGCCCCTGTCGAAATCCGCGAAAGATTGACATTCAACGAGGGAAACCTTGGTGAAGCGATGAGTGCCCTTCAGGAAAAGAAGAGCATCCTTGAGAATGTCATCGTATCAACTTGCAACCGTACAGAAATATATGCTGTCGTGGACCAGCTTCACACAGGCAGATATTATATCAAAGAGTTTTTATCTGAATGGTTCGGGATCCCTCAGGCAGAATTTACGCCGTTCCTGTTCATTTACGAACAAGATGGGGCAATTGAACATTTATTCAAGGTTTCTTGCGGCTTGAACTCCATGGTGCTGGGTGAAACACAAATCCTTGGGCAAGTGCGTTCAAGCTTCATGCTTGGCCTTGAAAAGAACACTACTGGAACGGTCTTCAACCAGTTATTTAAGCAGGCAGTCACTATTGCCAAGCGTGGCCATTCCGAAACAGATATCGGTGCGAACGCTGTTTCTGTCAGCTACGCAGCTGTTGAACTTGCCAAGAAGATTTTCGGCTCTCTTGATCAAAAGCATGTGCTGATTCTTGGTGCAGGCAAGATGGGCGAGCTGGCGATCCAGAACCTTCATGCAAATGGTGCAAAGAAGGTAACGGTCATCAACCGGACTTACCAGAAAGCTGAAGATTTGGCTAATCGTTTTTCCGGCATGGCCAAAACTTTGGATGAACTCCAGACTGCGCTGGTGGATGCAGATATCCTTATCAGTTCAACAGGTGCGAAGGACTTTGTCGTCACAAAGGATATGATGGCAAAGGTCGAACAAAAGCGAAAAGGAAAACCATTATTCATGGTGGATATCGCTGTTCCCCGTGATCTTGATCCGGAAATTGCGACTCTGGAAAATGTATTCCTTTATGATATCGATGATCTAGAGGGCATTGTTGAAGCTAATCTGCAGGAACGACAGAAGGCAGCAGAGAAGATTCTTATCATGATTGAAGGTGAGATTGTCCAATTCAAACAGTGGCTGAATACACTTGGTGTTGTACCGGTCATTTCTGCTTTGAGGGTCAAAGCCCTATCAATCCAGCAAGAAACGATGAACAGTATCGAACGGAAACTGCCTCATCTATCTGATCGTGATATTAAAGTCCTTAACAAGCATACAAAGAGCATCATCAACCAGCTCCTGAAGGATCCAATTTTGCAGGCGAAAGAGCTTGCGGATGGGCCTGATGCAGATGAAGCACTGAATCTATTCGTGAAGATTTTCAATATTGAACAGCTCGTCGCTGAACAAGAAGGAATGAAAACGGCTGAAACCAAGCAGGTAAAAGTTCCTTCGCCTCAGGCTTCTTTTCAGCCGTAAGAGAGGTAGTGTCCATGGGTGATCTTTATATTACACGTCTCCATGAAATAACCATTGTGATTTATGCGGCAAGCGTGCTCTTATACTTTATCGATTTTCTTAACAGTAACCGGAGGGCAAACAAAGTTGCTTTCTGGTTACTTGCATTTGTTTGGGTATTCCAGACAATTTTCCTGTTATATTACATGGTCGACAAAGGCCGTTTCCCAGTCCTGACCCTCTTTGAAGGGCTTTACTTTTATGCGTGGGTACTGGTAACGCTGTCGCTGGCGATCAATAAACTATTAAAAGTAGATTTTATTGTCTTTTTTACAAATATCCTTGGATTCATAATTATGGCGATCCATACTTTTGCACCGGTGCAGTATGACTCCAATGTCATGTCCGAGCAGCTGATATCAGAGCTTTTGCTCATCCATATCACCATGGCGATCCTGTCATATGGGGCATTCTCTATCTCAGTGGTCTTTTCGCTTCTTTATCTCATTCAATATGACCTTTTAAAGCGGAAAAAGTGGGGTAAGCTGTTATGGAGGATCACGGATTTAACGAAACTTGATTATTGGTCATACATATTGAATGTCATCGGAGTGCCGATGCTGATCCTGAGCCTCATCCTCGGTCTTCAATGGGCATGGATAAAAGTACCTGACCTTGCCTGGTATGATGCCAAGTTGATAGGTTCATTCATCGTACTCGCAGTATATAGCATTTACCTTTATTTAAGGGTTGGAAAAGAAATGTATGGAAGATCACTTGCCCTATGGAATGTTGCATCGTTCCTGATTGTATTAATTAATTTTTTCCTTTTCGGAAAATTATCGTCTTTCCATTTTTGGTATCAATAATTAGGAGGCTGTCATGAGAAAAATTATCGTTGGCTCCAGACGGAGTAAGCTAGCATTGACACAAACAAATTGGGTAATTGAGCAGCTGAAGAAATTAGGTGCTCCTTTTGAGTTTGAAGTAAAGGAAATCGTCACAAAAGGAGACAAAATCCTTGATGTGACTTTATCAAAGGTCGGAGGAAAAGGTCTTTTCGTAAAAGAAATCGAACAGGCTATGCTCGACAAAGAAATTGATATGGCTGTCCATAGCATGAAGGATATGCCTGCAGTACTTCCAGAGGGGCTTGTCATCGGGTCTATCCCAGAGAGAGAAGATCACCGTGATGTGCTTATTTCCAACGATCATATACCTTTTAAAGAATTAAAACCGGGCTCAGTAATCGGAACAAGCAGCCTTCGCAGGAGCGCGCAGCTTTTGGCTCAGCGTCCTGATCTTGAAATGAAGTGGATACGCGGAAATATTGATACACGGATCGCTAAACTTGAAACTGAAGACTATGATGGTATTATCCTTGCTGCTGCCGGTTTGAAGCGCATGGGATGGGCTAGTGATACAGTAACCGAGTTCATAGATGAGGATATTTGTGTCCCTGCTGTCGGCCAGGGAGCACTTTCGATTGAGTGCCGCGGCGATGACGAAGAGCTTCTACAGCTGCTTGAAAAATTCACTTGCGCTGAAACAAGTGCTACAGTAAGAGCCGAAAGAGCTTTCCTTCACAAGATGGAAGGCGGCTGCCAGGTGCCGATTGCAGGGTATGCAAATCTCAATGACAAGGAAGAAATCGTGCTCACTGTCCTAGTCGGCTCGCCGGATGGAAAGACAATCTTCAAGGAGCAGGTTACAGGCACAAATCCTGAGGAGCTGGGAGAGCTAGCTGCTGAGAAGCTGATCAGTCAGGGAGCGAAAGACTTGATCGACAAGGTAAAACAGGAGCTTGATAGTGAATGATTCCAGCGCATTCGCTGCAAAATAAAACAGTCATGATTCCAAGGGGGAAGGCTCACGCGAAGTCTTTCTCCGATTTGGTTAAAAGAAATGGAGGGATTCCCGTGGAAATCCCTCTTATTGCCTTTCAGCCGGTTACAGCTTCAAAAAAACTACATAATACACTTGCAAATTTACATAACTACGATTGGATCATTTTTACGAGCAATGTGACTGTGGAAACATTCTATTCTTTTATCAAAAAGGGTCGGACTCTTCTGCCGAAAATAGCCGTGATTGGCGAAAAAACGAAAGAAATCCTGGAAGATATGGGAGAAAATGTAGACTTCGTTCCGGCAGAATATGTTGCCGAAGGATTCATTGAGGAGTTCCTCCCTCATGTTAATCAGGGGGACAGAATCCTGATTCCAAAAGGGAACCTGGCCAGGGATTATATCTCAGCCGCTTTGAAGGAAAAGGGAGCGATCGTTGAAGAAATCATCATCTATGAAACTTACCTGCCTGAAGAAAGCAGGGGCAAGCTCGTTAAGATGCTAACCGAAGAAAGTCTTGATATACTTACTTTTACAAGCCCTTCTACGATTGATCATTTTATGAAAATCGTAGAAGAACAAAATTTAAGAGGCAAGCTTGAGCATTGCATCGTTGCCTGCATCGGTCCTGTCTCAAAAAGGAAGGCAGAGCAATGGAGATTGAATGTCCATGCCGTGCCTGAAAAGTACACTGTTGAAGAAATGCTGAAAAGCATTGCCAAGTTTATAAATATTGGAGGGTAATCCATGAAACACCTTGAATTCAGCCGCCACCGCCGTCTTCGTCAGACAGCGAATATGCGCGCGCTTGTACGAGAAAACTATCTTCGCACTGAAGACTTGATCTATCCGCTTTTTGTCGTTGAAGGAGAAAATGTAAAAAAAGAAGTTTCTTCAATGCCAGGAGTCTATCAATTATCCCTTGATAATCTAAAAGAAGAAATCACTGAAGTGGAATCTCTGGGCATTAAATCTGTGCTGCTTTTCGGTGTTCCGAACGAAAAAGATGAAGTAGGCTGTCAGGCGTATCATGACCATGGAATTTTGCAGGAAGCAATCCGCGTCATCAAAAAAGATTTTCCTGATTTGGTTGTCATCGCCGATACTTGCCTTTGTGAATATACAAGCCATGGCCACTGCGGCGTAATTGAGGATGGCAAAGTACTTAACGACCCTTCTCTTGAACTATTAGGAAAGACGGCTGTCAGCCAGGCACAAGCAGGCGCTGATATCATTGCTCCATCAAACATGATGGACGGATTTGTTACAGCGATTCGTTTTGCTTTGGATGAAGCAGGGTTCCATGATGTACCAATTATGTCCTATGCGGTTAAATATTCGTCAGCATTTTACGGTCCATTCCGCGAAGCAGCAGAAAGCACGCCGCAGTTCGGTGACCGCAAATCCTATCAGATGGATCCAGCAAACCGCATCGAAGCTATGCGCGAAGCAGAGTCAGATGTCATGGAAGGCGCAGACTTCCTGATCGTAAAACCGGGCATGCCATACCTGGACATCGTCCGCGATGTGAAAAACAACTTCAACCTGCCTGTTGTCATCTATAATGTCAGCGGTGAGTACTCAATGGTCAAAGCAGCAGCCCAAAACGGCTGGGTTGACGAAAAGAGCATCGTCATGGAAATGCTGACAGGTATGAAGCGCGCTGGGTCTGACCTGATCATCACCTACCATGCGAAGGATGCAGCACGCTGGCTTAAAGAACTGTAAGGATTGAAAAAGGCTCTGCTTTTCTACAGAGCCAATCAAATAGAAATGAGGGATAATATGCGCTCATATGATAAATCGATTGCAGCTTTTAAAGAAGCAAAAGAACTATTGCCTGGAGGAGTAAACAGCCCCGTCCGCGCATTCAAGTCAGTCAATATGGATCCGTTCTTCATGGAAAAAGGGAAGGGTTCAAAAATCTATGATATCGATGGCAATGAATATATTGACTATGTATTATCATGGGGACCGCTGATCCTAGGCCACACAAACGAGAAGGTCGTTGAGGGAATCAAGAAGGTAGCTGAACTTGGGACAAGCTTTGGTGCGCCGACAGTTGTCGAGAACGAGCTTGCACAATTGGTCATTGACCGTGTGCCATCAATTGAGATGGTAAGAATGGTATCTTCGGGAACTGAGGCAACGATGAGTGCCTTGCGCCTTGCTCGAGGGTATACAGGCAGAAGCAAAATCCTTAAATTTGAAGGCTGCTACCATGGACATGGTGACTCATTGCTTATAAAAGCAGGTTCAGGCGTCGCCACGCTTGGATTGCCTGACAGCCCAGGTGTTCCTGAGGGAGTTGCTAAGAACACGATTACGGTCCCTTACAACGATCTTGAGAGCCTCCGTTACGCATTCGAACAGTATGGTGATGATATTGCCGGCGTCATCGTCGAACCAGTAGCCGGGAATATGGGTGTAGTGCCACCAGTAGAAGGTTTCCTTGAAGGCTTGCGCGAAATTACTACACAGTATGGCAGTGTCTTGATCTTTGATGAAGTCATGACAGGCTTCCGCGTAGGGTATAACTGTGCGCAGGGATATTACAATGTAACTCCTGACCTTACTTGCCTTGGCAAGGTAATAGGCGGAGGACTTCCAGTAGGCGCATACGGGGGTAAAAGAGAGATCATGGAACAAATCGCTCCAAGCGGTCCGATTTACCAGGCGGGAACGCTATCAGGCAACCCGCTGGCGATGACAGCTGGCCTGGAAACATTGAAGCAGCTAACACCGGAATCATACAAAGAGTTTGAGCGAAAAGCTGATATTCTTGAAAAAGGTCTGAAGGCAGCGGCTGAGAAATACGGGATCCCTCACACAATCAACCGCGCAGGATCAATGATTGGCATCTTCTTCACAAATGAAAATGTCATCAACTATGAAGTCGCCAAACAATCGAATCTAGAATTCTTTGCAGCCTACTACCGTGAAATGGCGAACGAAGGAGTATTCCTGCCTCCATCACAGTTTGAAGGGTTATTCCTATCAACAGCACACACAGATGAAGATCTGCAAAAAACAATTGAAGCAGCTGAGAAAGCATTTGCGAAGCTGCAGAGTTAATAATTGGTGTCGCACTCTCCGTTTTGGGGAGTGTTTTTTTGTTTTTGGTAACTAAGATTATTGGTTGCGGAAACAGGACAAGTTAGTGCGTATTGGTACTTGTGTGAAGTGCCTTACGTTCGGACAAGACCCCGATGCCTTCAGCAGATTTGTCTGAAGTAGCCTTGGGTTCAGCCAAAATACCGTCATAGACACGAGGAAATGTCTGAAGTACCCACAGGTTCGGCCAAATTCCTGTCATAGTCGGGAGGAAATGTCTGAAGTACCTCCAAGTTCAGCCAAAACATCGTAATAGTCACGAGGAATTGTCCGAAGAAGCCCCAGGTTCGGCCAAATTCCTGTCATTTACAAGCAGATTTGTCTGAAGTAGCCCCAGGTTCAGACAAAACACCGCCACAGTCACGAGGAAATGTCCGAAGTAGTCCCAGGTTCAGCCAAAACACCGTCATAGTCAGGAAGAAATGTCCGAAGTACCCCTAGTTCACCCAAATTCCTGTCATTTACAAGCAGATTTGTCCGAAGTAGCCCCAGGTTCAGCCAAAATACCGTCATAGACACGAGGAAATGTCCGAAGTTGCCTCAGGTTCGGCCAAATTCCTGTCATTTGCAAGAAGATTTGTCTGAAGTAGCCTTGGGTTCAGCCAAAATACCGGCATAGACACGAGGAAATGTCTGAAGTACCCACAGGTTCGGCCAAATTCCTGTCATTTGCAAGAAGATTTGTCTGAAGTAGCCCCAGGTTCAGCCAAAATACCGTCATAGACAAGAGGAAATGTCCGAAGAAGCCCCAGGTTCGGACAAATTCCCGTCATTTACAAGCAGATTTGTCTGAAGTCACTCTAGATTTGTTTTCTAAAAGTAATTACTTCATACAGATGTCTTTTATCAATCTGTGCATCTATATACCGCTCCTTTTTATGTTCTAAATTATCATAAAAGTAAATATAGACTCATAAAGTGTTAATGACATAGTGATTTTACGTTTAAGGAATGAAAGGAGGAGTCGCTTTGTCTCAGGGGAATCAATCGTGCCTGCGATTTTCATTAGAAGAGTCAGTGTGGTTTCAAAGAGGACAGGAAGTCGCGGAGCTTGTCTCGATTTCACTCGATCCGAACATAACCATCCAGGATAATGAACAATACGTATCCATTCGCGGATCGCTGGAGTTGACTGGGGAATATACATGCCACGAACAACAGCAAGAGAATGATGAGGAACAACTCTCTGCTCTTAAGTACGTTCATTCTGTCATGGAGAGGGAAGAAGGGGTCAATGAATTCCTTCACCGTTTCCCGGTGGATATCACAATCCCTAAAAACCGGATTGAAAGTATTTATGACATTGATATTCAGGTAGAAGGATTCGATTATGTTTTTCCGGAAAAAGACCGCCTGAAGCTGACCGCTGATCTTGCCATCACTGGCTTATACGGCGAACAACAGCATGAAGCTGATCAGGAGACTGACAGCGAAGAAGTGGAGGAACTGGAAGTCAGTTACCGTGAGGAGGCTACTGAGGAAGTTGATGCAGAGGTTGAAGCAGCATACGCAGAAACAGGAAGCCATAACACAGAAGATAGTGCTGAACCAGACTTCCCGGAAGCTCCTGCCTATTCATTTGTTCAGCAAAATGAAACATTAAATCAAGAAGAGCAATATTCCTATGAGGAAGAATTGTATGCTCCATTCAGGGCAGAAGCAAGGAAAGAGGCAGATGCCGAAGAATTAACTGAACCAGAACTGCAGGAGCAAAGAGAACACCAACCAGTTCCGGAATATGCTTTAAGTGACTTCAGAGGCGAGCCGGAGCCTGTTGCAGAGGTCGAAGTTGAGCAGGAAGAAGAAGTTGAAGTTGAACTGGAGATTGAAGACCAGCCAGAGGCAGAAAATGTGCCTGCTGAAATGGAGGAATCTCCGGAGAGCTCGTCTTCTCCAGTATTAAAAAAGAAAAAGCCGAACATGAAGCAAGGCATTTCAATCGCCGAATTTTTGGCGAGGAAGGAAGAAGAAACAGAAGTTGCCAAAATCAGAGTGTGCATTGTCCAGCAAGGCGACTCACTTCAGTCGATCTCTGAACGCTATGATGTGCCAGTCCAGCAGCTTCTGCGGGTGAATCACCTGAGTATTGACCATGAGGTCCATGAAGGCCAGGTGCTCTATGTTCCTGGAGTAGCTGTTCACAATACCTAACATTTACATGTCCTTGTCCAAGGGGAGGCTGGTTGTCAGGGCTGGCTTGGCTGCTGGCTGGGATTGCTATAGCTTTTAGCAAGGGCAGGTGTCTAACACCTGCCCAGCTTTGTTCATTCATATGAAGCACGGAAAGTAGGCGAGATTCGATGGATGATCGCAATTTTTTAAAAGAAGATTCTTCAGTGTTAAAACAATACCCTATCGATCCGTACTTTGCAGAGGATTTTGGCAAAGTAAAAAAAGTCTATACGAAGTCAGGGACCTTCGCTTTGAAAAAAATCCACCCGTATGAGGGGACGGATTTTATCAAGCATATCCAGCACCTTTATCAAAAAGGCTATAACAGGATTGTTCCAGTCTATCCGGCGAATGACGGACGATATGCAGTTCTGCATAATAAGTCGCTGTATTATTTAATGCCCTGGATGCAGAATGAGACTAGAGAGGACCAAACACAAAGACACCAGCAGTTGTTCAGGGAACTAGCGAGGATGCATACATTGTCAGTAAAGGAAATGGAAATCAGCAATGAAGTTAAGCAAGAGCATTACGAAAAGACGATAAAAGAATGGGAAAAGGAAGAAGAATTCATAAATGGATTCCTTGAAAGCTGTGAGAACAGAGTATATATGTCCCCGTTTGAACTGACATTCTGTCTGTATTACATTCAAATCAGTCAAGCAATCCAGTTCGCGAAGCAAAAACTTGAGACTTGGAATGAAAAAACGAAGGAGCAAAAGAAAACGCGGACTGTTACTCTTCACGGTAAAGTTTCTCCTGAACACTTCCTGTTCGACGAAAGAGGATATGGTTATTTCATAAATTTTGAGAAGGCGCGACAGGGGTCGCCGATTCAGGATTTGCTGCCCTTTTTAGCAAGGGCGTTGAAGACACAGCCGAAATATGGAGACGAAATCATCGATTGGATTTATGTCTATCTGAAGTATTTTCCGTTCCGTGAGGATGAAATGCAGTTATTCATGAGCTATCTTGCTTTTCCTTCAGGTATTATCCGTGTCGCGGAATTGTACCATCAGCGTAGGGTTGAAGTGGATGAGAGGAAGTTTGTCCAAAAGCTGCAGCGCCAGTACTGGCTCTTGAGCAACACGGGTTATGTAGTAACCAAGATAGACGAACTGGAGAGGCAAAAGCAACAGGCAAAACAAGAAGGAGCCCAGAGCTGAAAAATGCTCTTTGGCTCCTTAAATAATTTCGAATTTGATTGCCAGTGCAATCATGATGAATATCGATAACAGGAAGACATCAAATGTCGTCGGAAAGAAAAGTGTGCGAATCCCCTGGAACACGCAAAAAGGAATAATAAGCTGAGCACATACTGCACGCGCTGTCCTCGCCCACCTCGGGAGTGTATAAGGATTATACCTACGTCTCTTCATCGCCATCCCTCCAAACAATCAGGTATCCCTTTTTTCATTCTATGAATGAAAGGCCCAAAAAGTGCTTATTGTTCGCACATGAAGGCGGAAAAAGTATAAAATAATAAAAAGTAGGAAATGATGATTGACGTCAATCCCCTTTTTTGGGTAGTATAACTAATATACAAAAACACTATAAAGTAAAGCTTTGACAGGGAAGAGTACATGAGAAGCCAGCTTGAAGAGAGGGAGTCCAGTAGCTGAGAGGACTTCTAAGCAGGAACCATGGAAGGTCGCCCTTGAGCATCGCCTGGGAACGGATATATCCCCAGTAACAGGCGACGGTGAAAAGCCGTTATCCAGATTTGAGCCAGCAACTGAGGTGTTTTTACCGTTGCTGGGAAAAAAGGTGGTACCGCGAACATACTCCATTCGTCCTTTTAAGGCGAATGGAGTTTTTTTATTTTAAGATAAGAAAGTATAAATTTTCACTTTGAGAATTGTCTAGCTCCAGCGCCTAACCCCTCGAGTCGCTTCGGTCCGCCCAATGAAGTCAAAGAACGACTTCACTGGTCGGCCCTCCAGCGCTTGTCGGGGCTGAACAAGGCGCTTGCGCTTTTCTAATTCAAGGAAATGCATTTGAATGGAGGAAAAACTGATGGAAGAGAATTTGTCAATGCCGACTAAATACGATCCGTCTTCGATTGAGCAAGGACGCTATGAATGGTGGATCAATGGGAAGTTTTTCGAAGCGAAAAACGATGAAACGAAAAAGCCTTATACAATCGTCATTCCGCCGCCAAACGTAACTGGGAAGCTGCATCTGGGCCATGCATGGGATACAGCGCTTCAGGATATCCTTACACGCATGAAGCGGATGCAGGGATACGATGTTCTATGGCTTCCGGGAATGGACCATGCGGGCATTGCGACACAGGCAAAGGTTGACGAAAAACTTCGCAGCCAGGGCATCAACCGCTATGAACTGGGTCGCGAAAAGTTCCTTGAGGAATCATGGAAATGGAAAGAGGAATACGCACAGCATATCCGCCAGCAATGGTCAAAGCTTGGACTGGGACTTGACTACAGCCGCGAACGCTTCACATTGGATGAAGGGCTGTCAGATGCAGTTAAAGAAGTATTTGTTACCCTATATCGCAAAGGCCTCATTTACCGCGGTGAATATATCATCAACTGGGACCCTGCAGCAAAAACAGCTTTATCTGACATTGAGGTTATCCATAAAGACATCCAGGGTGCTTTCTACCACATGAGATATCCTCTGGCAGACGGAAGCGGCCACATCGAAATCGCAACAACAAGACCGGAAACGATGCTTGGCGATACGGCGGTTGCTGTTCATCCAGAAGATGACCGCTACAAGCATTTGATTGGCAAGACCGTAATCCTGCCAATCGTTGGCCGTGAGATTCCGATTGTCGGCGACGATTATGTTGATATGGAATTCGGATCTGGAGCGGTTAAAATCACTCCTGCACATGACCCTAACGACTTTGAAATCGGAAACCGCCATAATCTTGAAAGAGTTCTTGTCATGAACGAAGATGGCTCTATGAACGCCAAAGCTGGCAAGTACCAGGGTATGGACCGTTTCGAGTGCCGCAAGCAAATAGTCAAAGATCTTCAGGAAGAAGGCATACTGTTTAAGATTGAAGAGCATATGCACTCAGTGGGACACTCTGAGCGAAGCGGAGCTGTAGTCGAGCCGTATCTTTCAACTCAATGGTTCGTTAAAATGCAGCCGCTAGCTGATGAAGCAATCGCCCTGCAGAGCAAAGAAGAGAAGGTTAATTTCGTACCTGAGCGCTTCGAAAACACCTATATGCGCTGGATGGAAAACATCCGTGACTGGTGTATTTCCCGCCAGCTATGGTGGGGCCACCGAATTCCTGCCTGGTACCATAAAGAAACAGGCGAGGTATACGTTGACCACGAGCCGCCGGCTGACGCTGAAAATTGGGAACAGGACAACGACGTTCTTGATACATGGTTTAGCTCAGCACTATGGCCTTTCTCAACAATGGGCTGGCCTAATGAGGAGGCTGCAGATTTTAAGCGCTACTATCCAACCGACGCCCTTGTAACTGGTTATGATATCATCGCTTTCTGGGTATCAAGGATGATCTTCCAGGGCCTTGAGTTCACTGGCCAGAGACCATTCAAGGATGTACTGATCCACGGACTCGTTCGTGCAGAAGATGGCCGTAAGATGAGTAAGTCACTAGGAAATGGTGTTGATCCGATGGATGTCATCGACCAGTACGGTGCTGACTCACTCCGCTACTTCCTGACAACTGGAAGCTCACCGGGGCAGGACCTTCGCTACAGTACGGAAAAGGTTGAAGCGACCTGGAATTTTGCCAATAAAATCTGGAATGCATCACGTTTTGCCTTAATGAACATGAACGGCATGAAGTACGAAGAAATCGATTTGAGCGGCGAGAAATCTGTTGCAGATAAGTGGATTTTGACAAGGCTGAATGAAACGATCGAAACTGTTACAAGACTTTCAGACCGTTATGAGTTTGGTGAGGTTGGCCGAGCGCTATACAACTTCATCTGGGATGATTTCTGTGACTGGTATATTGAAATGGCGAAGCTTCCGCTCTACGGCGAAGATGAAGCAGCTAAGAAGACGACAAGATCCATCCTTGCATACGTTCTTGACAACACGATGCGCCTGCTTCACCCATTCATGCCATTCATTACGGAAGAAATCTGGCAGAACCTTCCTCATGAAGGGGAGTCCATTACGGTTGCAAGCTGGCCGAAGGTTGACCCGGCTCTGACTGATAAAGAGGCAGCAGACGATATGAAGCTTCTTGTTGAAGTCATCCGTTCTGTACGAAACATACGCTCCGAAGTGAACACGCCACTTAGCAAGAAGGTTGATATGTTCCTGAAGACGAAGGATGAAAAGACATTAAGTATGCTTGAAAATAACCGTGGCTATATCGTTCGATTCTGTAATCCAGAGAACCTTGAAATCGGGCTTGAAGTCAACGCTCCTGAAAAAGCAATGACAGCAGTCGCTACAGGACTCGAAATCATCATGCCGCTTGAAGGCCTGATCAACATCGACGAGGAAATCGCCCGTCTTCAAAAGGAAAAAGAGAAGCTTGATAAAGAGGTAGAACGCGTCCAGAAGAAGCTGGCAAACGAAGGCTTTGTCAAGAAAGCTCCTGAGAAAGTCATTGACGAAGAACGCGCAAAGGAAAAAGACTACCTGGAAAAACGTGCAGCAGTCGAAGCACGCATTAACGAATTGAGAAACTAATTAAATATCAAAAATTTGAAGGCGAACCAGTATTGGTTCGTCTTCATCTTGAATTGAGGTGTGTTACATGTTTGATACATATGAACAGGCAATTGATTGGATCCATGCAAGACTAAGACTTGGAATTAAACCAGGACTTTCAAGAATGGAATGGATGCTAGAAAGACTGGACCATCCTGAAAGAAGGATTAAAACTATCCACATCGGCGGAACGAATGGAAAAGGCTCCACAGTCACCTTTCTTCGTTCAATCCTGCAATCGGCAGGATATAGAGTTGGAACTTTTACATCACCATACTTTGAGCAATTTAATGAAAGAATCAGCATCAATGGCCAGCCTATCAATGATCAGGAACTGATTGAACTGACAAATGTGATCAAGCCTCTTGCCGATGAATTGGACCAAACTGAACTGGGCGGACCGACCGAATTTGAAGTCATCACAGCGATGTCTTTATATTACTTTGCGAAGATGACCCCTGTTGATGTGGCCATTTATGAGGTAGGTCTTGGCGGCCGATTCGATTCAACCAATGTCATTCATCCGCTGCTATCGATCATCACCAGCATTGGCCTGGATCACACGGCGATCCTTGGTGATACATATGAAGAAATAGCTTTTGAAAAGGCAGGTATCATCAAGAATGGTGTAAGTGTAATTACGGGAGTGAAGCAGCCTGAAGCACTGAATGTCATTAGAAAAAAAGCGATTGAAGGGAAGTCTCCGCTGTACCATCTTGGGGATGAATTTTCAACAAGTTCAAGAGAGTCTTTAAAACGGGGAGAACAGTTTTCATTTTCCAGCATGTTCGGCCAGATTCAGAAGCTGGAAACATCGATGATCGGTTCTCATCAGGTAGACAATGCTGCCTGTGCAGTAATGGCTAGCCAGGTCCTTGCAAACTACTATTCCTTTATGATTGATGAAGAGCATATAAGGGAAGGCCTGACTCAAGCATACTGGCCTGGCCGGCTTGAGATTTTAAGTGAAAATCCTTTAGTCCTGATCGATGGCGCGCATAACGAAGAGGGAATAAATGCGCTGGCACGTGAAATAAATTCTCGATATGCCGATAAAAAGATTAGCATCCTTTTTGCGGCTCTAAAAGACAAGAAATTGGACAAGATGATTGCGACTCTTGAAGAAGCTGCCGACCAACTGACTTTCACAACATTTGACTTTCCGCGTGCAGCTTCCGTGGAAGAACTAATGGAAGTTGGCAGTAACAGCGGGAATAAAAACATCGCAGTTGATTATAGAAGCTATCTCGATAAGAAAATAAATGAATTGAACAAAGATGAAATTCTAATTGTTACAGGCTCTCTTTACTTTTTATCAGAAGCAAAGCCCTTTATCATGAACGTGTTGAAAAATAAATAAGAAAATTATGACATTGTATAGAAAGTTTGCTAAACTATTAGAAAAAGTGTGACTTTTTACCTAGGAAGGAGGCGGTTGATAAAAATGACTTCAATTGTGAAAAAATCAATTTGGTTCAGCTGGTTACTGATCGTCCCGGTTGGACTCTGGCTGACCTATCAAGTCTATCCGCCTCCTGGTGATATTTCATTGTGGGAAGTATTTACCTTCCTCTTATTGATGTCTGTCGTGGCTTCCATGCCAATGGTAGTCAACAATACGCCAATTTTTCTGATTCAATGGGTATCGCTCGCTGTATTCCTGACATACGGTATATTTGTAGAAATGGTCTTGATGCAAATTTCCGTGCTGATCCTTTTAATGCGACTTCGCGTACAAAAGTCTGATATATACAGATTTCCTCTGAACTCATTAATGTTCTTCATCGTATCATTAGTGAGTGGATTGATATTTTACACACTGGGAGGAACACATGGCGATCATTTGACGGACGATCCATATACGTACATCCTTGGAACAGTATATGGCATTAGTAATTACGGAGTTAATACATTATTCCTGATATTACTGCAAGCAGTCGTCCTAAAACTGAAGGGACCATATTTCGGAAAGGATTTCATCTGGGAAACCGTCACGACTTTGATCACTTTCCCTATCGGCTTTATACTTTTTGAACTATACCAAAGTGAGATGGGGATCTATTCATTATTGTTCGTCGGGATTCCTTTCGCGAGTCTATCTATCATTCTCAGTCTTTATTATTCAAGCGGCAAGGTAAACCACTTTTTGCAAAGTGCCGCAGAGATTGGCCACCAGCTCGCTGAAAGGCTGAAGTCGGATGATGTTCTTGACCTCTTTGTTCAAAAAGTGATTGAGATGCTGCCGGTTGACTATGCTTACATTTTGGATGTGGAAGAAGACAAAGAATTAAAACTCATTCATAAAGTGGAATTCGGGGAAGTCCTGGATCCGGTTGCCGAGCCTCTTGAAAAAGGTAGAGGAATAAGCGGGCTTGTATGGGCAGAGAAAAAGCCTGTTCTTTTCCATTCGAAAAAACAATGGAAGCATATTAATTCAGGCTATATTCCGGCAGGTGCAGAAAGTATCCTCGGTGTACCGATCGTTCGAAACAACCAGGTCATTGGTGTACTTGTCCTGGCCGCAAACAAAAAAAGAGCATTCGAAAAATCGCAGCTGATGATTATCGACATCCTATGTTCCTATTTTGCGGTTGCGGTGGAAAATGCAAGGCACCATGAAAAAACGAAGGAAAATAGTGAACGCTGTGCATTAACAGGACTATACAATTATCGCTATTTTGAAAACATGTTGTCATTAGAATTCGGAAAATTACAAAAAGGCGAAAGGGACCTCCTATCCTTAATCCTGCTCGACATCGACCACTTCAAATCCGTTAATGATACTTACGGACACCAAAGTGGTAATGAGATTTTAATCGAACTCGGTGAACGGCTAAGCAAGCGAATCGGAAATATTGGCTCGGTTGCCCGCTATGGTGGGGAAGAGTTCGTGATTCTGCTTCCAGACATGATGAAAGGCGATGCTCTTAAACTTGCGGAACAAATCAGGCTGTTGATTGCGGATAATCCGTTTACACTAATGCAATCGATGGATGACGAAGGAAAGCAGCTTGACGTAAATATCACCGCATCAATCGGCGTAGCCACTGCCCCGCAGGACGCCGAAGATTCACTCGCATTGATCAGACATGCAGACAGAGCTTTATATGTTGGTGCGAAGCGATCAGGGCGGAATCGGGTTGCGGAATATGTTAAGTGAAAAGGCTGATCCCAAGGGATCAGCCTTTTAGTATTGTACTTTGACACCTTCGTCTGGATCGATTGCCCATTGGCCATTTTCAGAAAGCTGGCATGTTTCAGCTCTTCCTGCAGGAAAGTTTTCATAAACTTCAAGGTTGCCTTCCTGATCCACCAGATAAGGCGTGCCAGAGATGCAAAATGAATAGGACTTTTCTTTCTCCGATAATTTGACTTTAAAAATGGCATCTCCGAGGATTTTAATCCTTGAACTGCCGTTAATCGTCAGTTTGTCATTGAAAAAGGCACTTCCGCTCACAATGAATGGTTTATTGTTCCCGCCGTTCCATGTGATTTCTTCTGCAAAATAAGTGGATGTACCGTATGTCCGAGCTTTATTCAATGTCAAGGGAGTAGAGATGATTTGGTCAAATTCTTGTGGCAGCGGTGCTTTAGCACCAGCCGAGAATTGACTTTGGCGCTGTTTAAGGATTGTTATACTGCCAGTAATGGTTTTTGATTCGTTTTCGGTAGATCCAGTGCTCATGAAGGCGACGATCAGAGCCCCTGATTGGGTTTTTCCTGATATGCCTGTTAAATCAACTTGGTAAGTATTGCTTTCTTTGATGTTTTTGACAATTTTTCCAACTCCGGACGCCTTTGAAACCATGGTGGACTTAAATAACTGGTCGAAATCAGGGATTGGGGGTGCATGGTTTTTATTCTTGGCCTCTTCTTCAGCTTTTTGGATGGCATCTTCAGTTTCTGAAAGGGCTTCCTTGACGAAGTTATTCAAGAGCGCATCATAATGAGCGACTCCCATCTCAGCTAGGTCTGTGGCTCGATTGATCTCATCTGTCTTGTTGAACTGCTTGCGAGCTGAAAGGGCCATTCCACTCAATGATATGGCGAAGGTGAAGGTGATGGTGATTATCAGCAAAACCAGGACAAGTGCATAGCCTTTTTCATTTTTCATCACGAGCCCCTCCTAATATCTTTTGATAATTGTTTCCATTTCATAGGTTTGTCCGGTTTTATCCTTAAGGAGTAAATGGATTGATAGAGGAGTATCCGAATAAATCATTTTTTTTTCAGAAAATGATTCTGGTTCTGGAAAACCGGCTTTGATTTGTAGTGAGTATCTGGCATCACCAAGTATTTGTTCGCTGTCTGTTACCCCGATGTGTGCAGACTGAGCCGAAGCATTGTAGTCAATGATATATTCATCGTATTTTAAATGATATTGCTTGATAGTTGCGATGATCACGTTCGCTGTCTGGTCCATATTATTTTTAGCCGAGATTTGATTATAGTTTTTATTAAAGCTAAAGAAAACTCCATATATGAGAGCAGAAGCGACCATTAAGATCGAAATCGCAGCGAGCAGTTCGTATAATGTGAGTCCACGTTCGTCTTTCAAGATATCACCTTCTTATATATGTAAAAGTTCTTGAGTTACTTTCGGGGTTGTTGGTATCTTGTACAGACACTTCCACGGCAATTAATCCTTCTGTACCCTTACTGAATTCAGCGAAAATCTTTTGGGAACTGCCGAATGAACGGCCCAATAGGCCTGATAATTTGTCTTCATCAAGGTTACATGGAAGACTTGGACATTCAGTGCTGGTGCTCAGTATATCCCTTGTAAGCTTCACTTCTATTAAATTCACAATTTGCTGAGCGGTCTGGGTTGTACTGATCTTGTCTTCATTTTTCTTCACAAACAGTGCTGATTGTGTGAAAAAACCAGCAAAAGATGTAAGAACTATAACTAGAAGTACAATTGACAGCAACACTTCCAGCAAAGTGATTCCTTTTTGGTCATCCAACTTTCTGCCCAAGTCATTGCTCCTCCGTCTATTAAATCTATTAATTTTATTATACAATAGAAGAGAGAGAATTTTGTCGTATTTACAGATAATAGTTTGATATATTGCTGTTTTATGTATAAAAAAAGTAAAGAATACAACGAAGCATGGAGTGAGACAATGATAAGCCTGTTACTTCTTTTTCTATCTACAGTTTTTAGCGCTGTACTCATTTACATCATTCCATTTGGCCTGGAAAAAAGGCAGAAAAAGTTAATTGCTGTCACCGCTCCTGTAGTTGGTTCTTTGGGATTGGCTTTTAGCTTGATTGCCTCACCCTGGCAGTCACTACTGGTTATGGTATTATTGGGTTTTTCGGCAGGCTACGTAATAATCAGCAGGGCAACAGCAAATCTTGAATCCGAAGAGACAATATCAAGGGTGATGGATTCAGGTGATTTATCGAAGTTGGACGATCATCATGTTTTACCAAAATCGATTGATAAAGATGAAAACTTCAATCTAGCTTTGAATGAGAGACATCTCGAAAAGGCTGTTTCCTCAAAAGAGGAAGAAATAAGAATGATAGAGGATATCTCATTCTTGGAAGCAAGAAACGATCGTGAGTTTGAATTAGAGAAATTAGAGGCAATCCCTGTGCTGAACTTTGAAGCTCCAAAAGAAGAAGTTGACGATGCAGCCTACGAAAACCAGCATTCTTAGTACAATACAATCTTTTTTTAAGGGGAATATATGTGAAAAAACGCCAAATAATAAAAGTCTCGTTGATTGTCATTGTTTTTTCATTATTTACATACAGTTTCACTTATTTTGGTGCTTCAGCCTTGAGCTCCCAAAAAGGTGTGGAATCTATATTTTCGGATCATACTTTCATCGGGACGATCGATGTATCAAACAAAACAAAAGAAGAAGCCAGAGTTTTGTTGGAAGCACGTTGGAACGAATGGTCTTCCAATGCGAAAGTGGCAATGATTTATAAAGAACAAGCCTACTCGGTTAAGGCGGGAAGTTTCATCTTTTTAACAGACCAGACGGTTAGCTCTGCAATTGATGGACAACAGAATGAACTCTTTGTTGAGATGAAATCTTTAAATGGAGTTTTGCCTGACACAATCGATAACCGTTTGAACTTGGAAGTGCTGGAAAAGGATTTGGCGGAAGCTATTCAAGGATTAAATGAGAATATTGTCATCAAGTTGGACCGGTATCTCCCCCAAGAAGAATCAATAGAAGTTTCATCTATATCTATAAAATTGGATGATAATAATGAAGAGTTGTTGAGTTTTATAAAAATCTTCCCGACAATCGAGCTGGAACCTGAGTCACAGTTCTCGCTGGCATCTCTTGTAAAGGAAAGTGAATTACCTGAGCTATTGGACCATACCTACAGCCAAATAGCCACTGCAATCTATCAGGCCATCCTGCCCACGAACTTTCATATATCGGAGAGGCATATAAGCAGGGAGCTTACAGAGAATATTGAACCGGGTTTTGAAGCAAAAGTTCAATTTAATAAGAGAATGGATTTCAGTGTTTATAACCCTAATACTTCCACTTATACAATTGTATTCAACTGGAATAGCCCAGATCTGGAAGTTTCGGTTAAAGGAGAGCCATTCTTATACAAATACAGTATTCAAACTTTGGACAAGCAGGAATTTAGACCGAGGACGATCAAGCAATTCTCTCCACTATTAAATGTAGGACAAAAATCCGTAAAAGTGGAAGGAAGCCCTGGTGTAATAGTGAAGCTGGTTCGTGAAACCTATTCTCAAAAGGGAGAATTATTGAAAACAGAGGTATTGTCAGAGGACTTTTATCCTCCCGTCCACCGAATAGAAGTCCATCCCTTAAAAACAGTTGCCACTGAACCTAAATCTGGCACTGTTATCGGGGAGGATACAGGAGTTTTACCTGGAACTGGAGATTCGGACGCGCAGCCAGGCCAGTCCGCAGTAGAAACTTCACCTGGAGAAGATGAAGGTGAAGTTGAAACAAATGTAGAAGCTGACAAAGAAGAGGACGGTCTATTCGGCAAGCCGAATGAAGAACCAAAGTAAGCCAAAGTTCAGGAGTGAGTAATATGAGACAAATGAGAAGACGGCTTGGCGACTTGTTAGTCGAAACAGGATTGCTTTCAGAAGCTCAGCTGCAAGCCACACTAGCTGAGAAAACAGCTGGGCAAAAGCTTGGAGATGCACTCCTGCAAAGAGGGCTTATAACAGAGCAGCAACTGATTGAAGTTCTCGAGTTCCAACTGGGAATCCCGCATATCAGTTTGTATCGCTATCCATTTGATACTAAGCTTTTTACACTTATCCCCAAAGAAACAGCGAAACGTAATTTAGTTATTCCTCTGAAAAAAGAAGGGGAAAAGCTATTTGTTGCAATGGCGGATCCGATGGACTTTTTCACGGTGGATGATCTCAGGTTGTCAACAGGCTTCCATATAGAAACGGCGATAGCGACTAAGGACGATATCATTCGTGCGATTAATAAGTACTACGATAATAACGATGGACTTGATGATTTAATTGGCATCAGCACCCCGGTAATGGAAACTGTGCAGGAAGATAGTCTGACAGAGTCTGATTCTCCCGTTATCAGGCTGGTGAATCAGCTGCTATCCAATGCTTCTGCCAACAAGGCGAGTGATATTCATATCGACCCACAGGAAAGGAAGGTTGTCATCCGCTATCGTATTGACGGAATCCTGAGGGTGGAACGGGTGCTGCCGAAGCATATGCAAAACGTGTTGATTGCCCGGATCAAGATTATGGCGAATCTTGATATCACTGAGAACAGGACTCCTCAGGATGGAAGAATCAAAGCCAATCTTGATTTTCATCCTATTGACCTCCGTGTTTCTACTTTGCCAACCGTTTTTGGTGAAAAGGTCGTCATGCGTATACTCGATATGGGCAGTACATTGAATGACATCGAAAAGCTTGGTTTCAACAAGCATAATCTCAATCGATTTACGAACATGATCTCAAAACCTAATGGAATCGTTTTAATTACTGGTCCTACTGGTTCAGGGAAATCTTCTACCCTTTATGCCGCTTTGAACAAGCTGAATAGTGAAGAGGTTAACATCATTACGATTGAGGACCCTGTAGAATATCAGATTGAGGGAATTAATCAAATCCAGGTCAACCCGAATGTTGGCATGACATTTGCGGCAGGACTAAGGTCCATTCTCCGCCAGGATCCCAACATCATCATGGTTGGTGAAATACGGGATAAAGAGACAGTGGAAGTGGCAGTGAGAGCTTCTTTAACGGGACACCTGGTACTCAGCACGATGCACACGAATGACGCACTGAGTTCTGTAACAAGAATGCTGGACAT
Source organism: Mesobacillus selenatarsenatis SF-1 (assembly GCF_000813125.1). Classification (GTDB taxonomy): domain Bacteria; phylum Bacillota; class Bacilli; order Bacillales; family Cytobacillaceae; genus Mesobacillus; species Mesobacillus selenatarsenatis. Next base: position 24,345 of record NZ_BASE01000005.1, on the reverse strand, counting down.
GGGTGTCGAACCTTTCCTTGTCGCATCCTCGTTAAGTGGAGTTGTCGCCCAGCGGCTCGTCAGAAGGGTGTGCCGGGACTGCGCAGAGGCTCATGAGCCGACAAAACGTGAAATAGATATTTTTTCTAAAAGAGGAATTTCAATTGAGACTGTGTGGAAGGGAAGAGGCTGTTCTTCCTGTAATATGACAGGTTATCGAGGCCGATTGGCAATCCATGAGGTGCTGGCGGTGGACAATGAACTTCGCAGAGCGATCATGAATGAAGAGCCAGTTACGGTATTAAGGGAATTTGCTGTCAGAAATAAAACGATTTTCCTGATTGATGACGGACTGCTGAAGATTAAACAAGGACTCACCACGACTGAAGAAGTTTTAAGGGTAGCCATAACAGAATAAGCGGGGAGTTAACATGAAAGAAAAAATAGAGCATTTGCTGAGGTCAGCCTTTGAACTTAAGGCTTCAGATATTCACATAACTGTTGGCATTCCTCCAGTAATGAGAATCAATGGGGACTTAAGAAGATACGGGACAGATACAATTACACCAGATGAAATAGAAGCAATGGCAAAATCCATCGTTCCCGAAAATTCCTGGGATCTGTTCAAGTCGAAAGGTGAGTTAGACTTTTCGTATGGAATAGCAGGCATCTCCAGGTTTAGGGTAAATGCCTACCATCAAAGGGGCTGCGTTTCCCTGGCAGTCAGGATCGTTCCTACAAGAATCCCGACATTAGAGGAGCTGGAACTGCCGGAAATCCTTAAAAGAATTGCCGAAAAACCACAGGGACTTGTTCTCGTGACAGGACCGACCGGAAGCGGTAAATCTACGACGCTGGCGTCATTAATCCAGTATATGAACACGACAATGCGTAAGCATATTGTCACTTTAGAGGACCCGATTGAATATTTGCATAAGCATGGAAACAGCATTATTGACCAGCGTGAAATAGGTCTGGATACGAATAACTTCGCTAATGGATTACGCGCGGCCCTCCGACAGGATCCCGATGTCATCCTGGTCGGGGAACTGCGAGACCTTGATACGATACAGACGGCGATTACTGCTGCTGAAACCGGGCATCTTGTGCTGGGCACACTCCATACATCAAGTGCCCCAGCTACAATTAATAGAATACTAGATGTTTTTCCGCCGGGACAGCAGGCGCAGATTCGAATACAGCTTGCTTCTGTCCTTGTTTCAGTCATTTCCCAGCGTCTATTTCCTACTGTGGATAAAAAGGGGCGTAGAAACGCAACGGAAATTTTGATAAATAATGCGGCCGTAGCAAATTTAATCAGGAATGAAAAAATCCATCAAATTATCAGTATCATGCAGACTTCGAGAATTCATGGCATGCATACACTTGAGATGGACATCAAGGAGCTTGTCCAGAGAGGTATCATCTCTAAGGAAATTGCTGAACCATACTTGCTGGAGAAGATGGTTTGATATGGCTCGATTTAAATATACCGGACGCGACCGGACAAAAAAACGCTCAGGCACGATCACGGCAGGTTCCAAACGTGAAGCATTGGAAAAGCTTCGTGAGGAAGGAATCAGGACTACAGAAATAATCGAAGTGCCTGAAACTTGGCTGACAAAAGATATTACAATCGGAAATCCTGTGAAGCTTCAGCATCTGGTCATCTATCTACGCCAGTTTGCTACCTTGTTAAAAGCCGGGGTCTCGGTTGTGGAATCAACAAAAATTTTAGCGAAACAAACGGATAGTAAAGCATTGAAGAAAGCACTGCTGGATATTGAAGCAGAACTGCGAGAAGGGGTTCAGCTGTCAGAAGCAACCGCCAAGCACAGTAAAATCTTTTCTTCCATGTATATTAATATGGTGAAAGCAGGAGAAGCGGGCGGAAATATGGATGAGACGCTGGAGCGGCTTGCTGAACACTATGAAAAGCAGCATAACACCCGGCAGAAGGTCATCGCCGCAATCAGTTATCCAGCTGTAATTGCGGTAATTGCGATACTGGTGGTCATCTTTTTACTAGTTTCGATAGTACCAACCTTTGTTGGCATGTTCGAGGATTTTGGCGGGGAACTGCCGGCAATTACAAAATTTGTCCTTGCAGCAAGTGAGTTCATGCAAGCCTTTTGGTGGCTGATTCTGCTGTTACTGGTGGGTGTTGTTGCAGGTCTTTCGGCAATGAAGAAAAATAAACAGACAAAATATTATCTGGATTTTGCTATTCTGCGGATGCCGATTTTCGGAAAAATGATGCAAAAAGCAGTCCTGGCCAGAATGACAAGAACTCTAAGCTCTCTCTTTTCGAGTTCAGTCCCCATTTTACAGGCATTGTCAATTGTTGAAAATGTTGTAGAGAATGAAGTGGTAGGAAGAGTCGTTCGTGAATCTCGTGATGCGCTCGAGATTGGACAATCAATGACAGGACCAATGAAGAAACACTGGGCATTCCCGCCGTTAGTCACACAGATGATTGCCATCGGTGAAGAAACAGGTTCACTGGACGCCATGCTTGGAAAAGTAGCCGACTTCTACGAAAAAGAAGTAGAGACCAGTACCGATCAATTAAAATCATTGATTGAACCAATCATGATCGTCATACTCGCAGGACTTGTCGGAACCATTGTTACATCCATCATGATTCCAATGTTCGACATATTCAATCACGTAAATTGATTTTGACCAAAAAGAGACAATTCTCTACACATTCTTTATATGAAAATTATTATCTATCATCTATAATATGATTAGATACATATTCCAATAGTCGTGGGTAAAATTTACTAAAAGGAGAGAAATATTATGTTAAAAGCAATCAAGAAAAAAATGAAAGATCAAAGAGGTTTGACGCTAGTTGAACTTTTGGCTGTAGTTGTTATTTTGGGGATTATTAGTGCGATTGCCGTGCCGAGTATTGGCGGGCTAATTGATAACTCTAGAAAAGATGCACATGTAGCCAACGCCCAACAGTTGGTCAATGCTGCTAAACTTGCTGTCACCGCTGATGAGACTCTTTTGGAGGGAACTGATTACTTAACTCTGGATTATCTAGTAGGCAAAGGGTATATTGAAGCTATTGATAGTCCGGATAAAGGTAGTGCTTATATAGGTGGAGAAAGTCCCTCAACTATCTTAAATGCGGCTCCAGAGGCTGGTTCTTACGTGAAAATCACAAATGGCTCGGTTGAATCAGTTAAATTGGTGAATTCTACTAGGGGTGTTCAGAATAGTGAAGGTGGACCGATTCTTGTTGGGAATTTAAAGAGAGATAATGTTAAATAATAGTTCCTTTGAGAAAAAATTAACAGGTAGGAAGCTGAATGGATTATGAATTATTAATTCCTTTAATATATGGCCTGTTCCTAGGCTCCTTCTACAACGTAGTAGGTCTGCGTGTCCCAGAAGGGAAATCAATCATCGCACCGCGGTCCTCATGTCCTAATTGTGGGCATCAGCTGCAGGCAATTGAGTTGATTCCGGTAGTTTCATATTTTATTCAAAGGGGGAAGTGCCGCCAGTGCAAGGTCGGCATTTCGCCCGTTTATCCTTTTTTTGAGCTTTTGACAGGGATTCTGTTTGCGGTGGCTTATCTTTTGCTTGGGTGGAGCGGTGAATTGTTCATTGCCCTGACTTTGATTTCATTGTTTATCATCATTACGGTGTCTGATCTTGCTTACATGATTATTCCCGATAAGGTGTTGCTTGTTTTTGCGGGTATTTTTATTGTTGAGCGTATATTTCTTCCTCTCTCTCCCTGGTGGGACTCAGTCGCTGGGGCAGTTGCAGGTTTCTTAATCCTCTTATTTATTGCCCTCATCAGCAAGGGAGGGATGGGAGGCGGCGATATCAAGCTTTTTGCGTTGATTGGCTTCGCAGTTGGTTTTAAGACTATGATTCTATCCTTCTTTTTTGCTACCTTTTATGGTGCTTTCTTTGGCATTGCTGCCATGCTTCTTGGATTTGTGAAGAGAAAGCAAGCCATTCCATTTGGTCCGTTCATTGCCATTGGTACTCTAACAGCCTATTTCTTTGGTGAAGAAATCTTAGGATGGTATCTTCGATTTTTCATGCTTGGATTCTAACTTATATATAAACAGCAAATTAAAATACAAGAATTAACATCAGTCTAAGAACAGTCATACATTAAGGAGTTTCAATCATGGCATTTTCCTTATTTTCCAGCAGTAACAAAATCGTCAATATCGTGCTCAATGACCATTCAATTCGTTTTGTGGAGTTAAAGCAGAAGAACCCGATTACAGTGAATCATTTTGGAGAGAGATATTTACCGCCAGGAATCATCTCAGATGGTAAAATCCTCGATTTTGCCACATTATCGAATATACTGGATGAGTGCATTGCTGAGTGGAAAATAGCTAAAAGGGAAATTCGCTTCATCGTACCAGATTCCCTTGTCATTATCAGGAAGGTAACTATTCCTGCTGATATCAACGAAGATGAAATCGAGGGATATTTATATTTGGAGCTGGGTTCAACCATCCATTTGCCTTTTGAAGATCCAGTATTCGACACGATCACCCTTGGCATAGTGAATAACAAGAAAGAAATTCTATTATTTGCAGCACCAGAAAAATACATACTTGAGTTTGAGGATTTATTCAAAAGTGTCAGACTTAAGCCGGTTGCCGCTGATATTTCACCACTTGCAATCTATCGTCTCTATCACCATCATGATATGGCTGTGAAAAATGAAGTATTGCTGACTGTCCAATTTGACCTTGATGTTGTCAGTTTGTGTATTTTTGAAGAGCAAATCCCTGTATTTATGCGCCATATCCCAGGGGATTTAAAGGATAACTGGAAGCTTTCACGTCCGGGAGAGGATCATTCAAGTCCGGAACTCGTTTATGATGGAGAAGTTTCTGATATTATATTCCAGCTTGAGGAAATCTATCGGGATATTACGAAACTAATGGATTTTTATCGATTTTCCCTGACTCAAGGAAAACAAGAGGTAACGAGAATATTAGTAAACGGTGACCATCCAATGCTGGACCGGGCGATTGTCGATATGAAAGAGCGGTTTGGTATGACTGTATCGACTATTAATATGAATCAAATGGGGTCCAAATCGGAAGGATTAACAGTTGCGTTTAACCTTGCTCTTGGGCTTGGCTTGAAAGAGGTGTAATAATGCTGGTTGAAATTAATCTTTTACCAAAAAAAGAACATAGAAAATCATCACAGCTTATTATCGCCGCTATAATCTTCATTTTAATTGCGATTATTATTTCCGTTATATATTTTCAGGGCAGGAGCTATGAAAATGAAATGGAGCTAGTCGATCAAAAAATCTTGACTCTGGAAAAATTGAATAATGCACAGCAGGAAAAATTGGCTGAAGAAAACGCTGGGAATTCAGTGATCAAGCTGCAGGAAGCTGTCCAGTGGATAGAGCAATACCCAGTTCTCACAGTACCGATTATGCAAAATATCATCTCCTTGTTGCCCGAACGCGGATTCATCCAAAGTTTTGAATACAGCAACATGGATTCTATCCTTGTGACGATTCAATATGATGCTGCAAGGGATTCTGCCTTTTACTTAAGCTCTCTTAAACAATCAGAATGGGTTCGGGAAGCTGAATTGATGAATGTTGTAGCCATTGAGACTGTAGAAGAGACTGGATCAATCAATGATTCTGAAGGAAAAACACTGCCACGGTATAGTGCAGCCTATAAGATTGTATTCCATCCTGAATTGTTTAAACCGGCAGCTGTTGAAGGAGGAGATGAATCATGAACCTCCGATTAGAAAGAAAGCATTACTTAATCCTTCTGGCTGCAGCTTTATTGTCTTTTTTAATTTATATCGCTGGTTTTTATCTTTATTTAGCTCCTATGAATGCTAGTTTGTCATTAAAGGAAAGTCAACTAAAGATGGAGAAGCAGCTTAATTCAACATTGGAAGAAAGGCTTGCTTCAGTAAATGAAACAGATTTTAGCAGCTCAGCTGAGTTGCAAAAAAGGCTTCCGGTTGATCCGATGGTTGAGCAGTTAGTCCTTGACATTGAAAAAGCAGAGGTCATTTCAAACAGCTTTGTTACTTCTATTGAATTCGATGCTAGCCAGCAGGCTTCCCCTACAATAAAACCGGAATTATCAGCTTCTGAACAGGTTACTGATGAGTCTGGGGGTCAGGCTGATAATTCCGTTTCTGAGGTGGAAGTAACGAATCCGCAATTAGAGATGCCGGACGGCCTGGTGAAAACAACAGCACAAATCAATGTTAGAGCGGATAACTACTTTAGTCTCGAAAAATTCATCTCAGCGTTAGAATCTCTTAGGAGAATAGTAGTGGTAGAATCTATCTCTTTTAGCGGTCCTCAAGAAATCTTCACTCTATCAGATGAAGAAGCACCGATAGAAATGGCGTTAACGATCAATGCCTTCTATTTTCCAGAGCTAGCGGAATTAAAAGACTACAATCCAAAAATCGAAACCCCAGCCCCAGCAAACAAGCGCAACCCATTCCCAACTTTCGGCGATTATTCAGAGGATAATCTATTAGAAGAAGAGCAGTCCGAAGTTGATGAAACACAGGGAACGAACGAAAACTAAATCTACTAAAAAAATTGACGAAAGCATTCTATAACAAGACGACAAAAGTCTTGTTATTTTTTTTTGCCACTATGATAGGATTGAGCAAAATAGGAACGGACAGGGGGAGGTACAAGCATTGGACAAGCAAGGAAAGACGATCACTATCAAGATTAATGGCAAGGACCGTCCGGTACACGCAGACAAAAAAATGCAGGATAATGGCAGCAAAAAGAAACCAAAACAAGAAGAACCCTTTGAAAAACCTAAATATTATAAAGAAAAAAGCAACAGTTACCAAATCACCGAGGTTCCCAAAGACCGAAGCAAGGTGTATTCGCTGGACAATGATGCTGTGTTGAATGAAACAGCGGCAGCCCAGGAACATACCGAGGAAAGCTTTGACTGGATCTTGCCTGATCCTGTCGAAGAAGAAATTATCAAAGAATACAAAATCGCTCCGAAGCAAGAAAAAAAGCCGAAAAAGAAAAGCATAGGCATTTCGGTTTGGAATACTAAGTCTAAAAAGAACAATCGTCTTTATACGACTATTATTATGAATGTCCTTTTTGCCGTTTTGCTCGGGACAGCATTTGGAGTGACATTCCTTAAATTCTTGCCATCAGAACCTGATACGGCTGCACCAGCAGTGGCTCAGCCAACACCAGGGCAAGCAGAAGAGAAACCGGCAGGCGGGAAGGAGTCAATTGAGTTAACATCGATCCCGACCTTTGTCGTCCAGAATGGTGTCTTCACAACAGAGGCTGCTGCCAAGGAAAGGGTGAATCTTCTGGCTGGCCAGGGAGTTACAGCTGAGTTATTTCCTGTAAATGGACAGTTTGCCGTCTATTTAGGAACTGCGGGAAGCATTGAGGCTGCGAAACAACAGGCAGAGGCACTGAAGGCCAAAGGTGTTGAGGTGTTCGCAAAACCATTCGAGATTGCAGGTGGGACGGCAGCCGGCTTAACAGCAGCTGAATCTGAATTCCTCAAGCAGGCACCCGAAATCCATTCTATCCTGATGAGCGGAGCAGCAGCTGGACCAGAGGAAGTCCAGAAAGCAGAAAAATACCAGAACATGATCAGCAAGATTGAAGACAAGAGTGTAAAGGATAAAACCGTCCTGAAGGCTAAGGCAAGCATGGAGAGGGCGGGTGCCGCTTTTATAAACTATCAAAAAAGTAAGGATGCCAACCAGCTGGCGGAAATGGAGATAAGCCTTCTGGCATTCCTGTCAGCCTATCAATCCATTGGCAAGTAATCTCTGCCGGCAATCATTTCTTGGCGGGATGGAGAAAGAATATTTCCCGGAAAATTGTACAAATTAACAGAGCCTTCGGCAAAATGCGCCAGGCTCTGATTTTTTTTGCCAGAATAAGGACTTTAGATTGTTTGAAATGGTGAACTTTGATAGTATTAGCTTGTATCTCCCTTTGATGCAAAAAGAAAAGAAAGGTGATTTTATGCAACGCCTCATTTTAGCCTCTTCTTCTCCACGGCGAAAAGAACTTCTTGAAAACCTCCGCTTGAAATTCGAAATCTCGAGCAGTGATGCAGACGAAAGTTTCAGTGAGTCCCTCAGCCCTGCTGAAGTGGTTATGGAGCTTGCTTCCAGAAAATCGGGAACTGTGGCTCAAGATTATCCTGATTGTTTCGTGATTGGCTCAGATACTGTCGTGGTCCATGATGGAGCAATCCTTGGGAAGCCTGAGAGCGGAAAAGAAGCCTTACAGATGCTCAAAAAGCTGTCTGGAAACACCCATTCAGTTTACACAGGAGTATCGATCATCTCCCCTGAGAAGGAAACGCGTTTCTATGAAAAAACAGATGTGACGTTCTGGGATTTGTCAGATGAAGAAATCGACACCTATATAAAGAGCGGTGAACCATTCGATAAGGCAGGGAGCTATGGGATCCAGGGATTCGGCAGCATGCTTGTCAAAGAAATCAGTGGGGATTATTACACAGTTGTTGGACTGCCTGTATCCAAGTTGATCAGGGAGTTAAGAAAAATCGGTTACAACCTTCCTTATTAAAAGAATGCCACAGAAACTTCTTCTACACTTCCCTCGTCATAATCAATGACTGGGAGGAAAACCTATTGTCTACAAATTCATTAATGATTAGAGATTATCCGCAAAATGAGCGGCCGCGGGAGCGATTTGTCCAGAATGGCCCCCAAAGCCTCTCCAATCATGAATTGCTTGCCTTGTTGCTTGGTACAGGCTCACGGGAGGAATCAGTCCTCCAGCTTGCAAACCGAATGCTTGCCCAGTTTGAGGGTCTCCGCCTTCTAAAAGATGCTACACTGGAAGAGTTAACCCAAATAAAAGGAATCGGTAAAGCAAAAGCGATCCATGTCCTCGCGGCAGTTGAAATCGGCAGGCGCATCGCCAACCATACCCTTGATGAACGTTATGTGATTCGCTCACCGGAAGACGGTGCGAAATATTTAATGAATGATATGCGCTTCCTGACACAGGAGCATTTTGTCTGCCTATACTTGAATACGAAAAATCAGGTGATCCACAGGCAGACGATATTTATCGGCAGCCTGAACGCTTCCATTGTCCACCCGAGAGAGGTATATAAAGAAGCGGTACGCCGGTCGGCAGCGTCTGTCATTTGCGTCCACAATCATCCATCCGGTGATCCAACCCCTAGCAGGGAGGATATAGAAGTGACGAAAAGACTTGCTGAGTCTGGGAAAGTTGTCGGAATCGAATTGTTAGATCATTTGATCATTGGGGAAAATAAATATGTTAGTTTGAAGGAAAAAGGGTATGTATGATACTAGGATTTTGATTGACGTTGCGATATAATATAATTTATGATTTTTGCGGACAAAGTTAAAATTTTGTCAGGAAATCTGCCTATGAACATTCAACTAATTTTGTTATAGATTGCCTGTTCTTTTATTGCATTTTTTGTTAAGAAAGGGAGATACAAATATGTTTGGGATTGGAACAAGAGACCTAGGAATCGACCTTGGTACTGCTAATACACTTGTTTATGTTAAAGGAAAAGGAATTGTTTTACGAGAGCCGTCCGTTGTGGCGCTTCAGACGGATACGAAAAATATCGTTGCTGTCGGTAATGATGCGAAAAATATGATAGGCCGTACGCCAGGTAATGTCGTCGCATTAAGGCCAATGAAGGATGGCGTCATTGCTGATTATGAGACTACAGCCTCAATGATGAAATACTATATCAAACAGGCAACGAAGAATAAAGGCTGGTTTGCCGGCAAGCCGTATGTAATGGTATGTGTTCCTTCTGGAATAACAGCTGTTGAGGAACGCGCTGTTATTGACGCAACTCGCCAGGCAGGCGCAAGAGATGCCTTTACGATTGAGGAACCGTTTGCAGCAGCAATCGGAGCAAACCTTCCTGTATGGGAGCCAACGGGCAGCATGGTTGTCGACATTGGCGGCGGTACGACAGAAGTCGCAATCATTTCTCTTGGCGGAATCGTGACATCTCAATCTGTCCGCATTGCTGGTGATGAGATGGATGGCGCAATCATCAATTATATCCGTAAAACTTACAACCTGATGATCGGTGAGAGAACAGCTGAAGCGATTAAAATGGAAGTTGGTTCAGCAGGAGATGCCGATGGGATTGAAAATATGGAAATCCGCGGTCGTGACTTGTTGACAGGATTGCCTAAGACAATTGAAATTACGGCTGAAGAAATTGCTAAAGCGCTGCGTGACACAGTATACGCCATTGTTGATGCTGTTAAGCTGACGCTTGAAAAAACACCGCCGGAACTTGCTTCAGATATCATGGACCGTGGAATTGTCCTTACAGGCGGAGGTGCGTTGCTTCGTAATTTGGACAAGGTCATCAGTGAAGAAACAAAAATGCCGGTCTTGATTGCCGAAGACCCACTTGACTGTGTTGCAATTGGTACAGGCAAGGCCTTGGATCATATCGATTTATTCAAGAACAAAGCAAAAGAATCCAGGTAAGAAGAAGAAGGGAAGCGGGGGGAATCCACTTCCCTCCTCTTCTGTAATCCATTTTTTTAGATTAGAGGTGTAAATCATGCCACAGTTTTTCTTTAATAAACGCCTGATAATGCTGCTTGTGAGCATTATAGTCCTCGTGGCATTGATTGGATTTTCTTTAAGGGAAAGAGAAGAATTGACATGGCCCGAGCAGTTTGTCAAAGACTCTACAAGCTGGGTGCAATCCGTTGTCTCAAGGCCTGCGAATTATATTGCTGGTTTAATCGAAAACCTTCAAGACTTGCAAAATACATATCAGGAAAACAAAGAGTTGAAGAAACGCGTTGATGATATGGCCCGCCTTGAAGCGAAAGTATACTCCCTTGAAAAAGAAAACGAGGAGCTTCAGGAAATTTTAGATAAGAAAGAATCACTAGCAGACTATGAACCAATCCAGGCAGTGAGGATTGCAAGAAGTCCTGAACGCTGGAATGAACTGATTATCATCAATAAAGGTGCTTCTAATGGCGTTGAAAAAAACATGGCCGTTATCACTGCAAAAGGATTAATTGGCAAGGTTAAGAGCACGACACCATTTTCGGCAACCGTGCAGCTGATCAGTTCCATTGACCCGACCAACAGAATTTCTGCGATTCTCCAGGCAGAAAAGCCGCTTTACGGAACAATCGAAGGGTATGACAAGAAGAAAGAGCTTCTTTTGTTAAAAGGGCTGCCGTACGATGCGGAAATTGAAAAAGGACAAAATGTCGTCACGACTGGTATGGGGGGAATCTTCCCGAAAGACCTTCCAATCGGCAAGGTTGTCAAAGTTGTCCCGGATCAATTTGGCCTGAATCAAACGGCATATATTAAGCCAGAAGCAAATCTTTATGATTTGGAACATGTCATGGTTGTCAAGAAATCAATGGTCTCAGTGGACCTTGAAGAAAGCTTGGAAGATAGTGAAGGTGAGGAGGAAGGCAATTGATCCGTTTCCTGCTCCCGGCACTTTTCGCCTTGTTATTCATCCTGGAAAGTTTGTTTGTCGAACTTCTGCCTGCAGAATTATTCAACAGTGACCGGATACTAGTTCCGCATTTCCTCATGGCAGGAATCTTATTTTTGACGGCTTACCTGAGCCCAAAACATGGAATTCTTTATGGCATTATCTTTGGACTGCTTTTTGATGTCATCTACACAGAAATCATCGGAATTTATCTATTCATGTTCCCGTTCATCGCCTATTTGTTCGCAAATATGATGAGGATCCTTCAGACAAATATTTTGATCGTTTCAATCCTATCGATTCTTGGCATTGCGCTTTTGGAGGTAGGAGTCTACGAGTTGATGCTGTTGATAAAAATTACTGACCTGGACTTTTCGACCTATGTTAAAATAAGACTAGTCCCGACGCTGATTTTAAATCTTGCTTTTATCATCTTGGCTGCCTATCCATTTAAAAAACAGTTTGAGAATGCTGCAGACAGACTTAAAGACTGATTATCTTGTTGTATTTTGGGAGGCACTCCGAAAAAGCAGATATTATTTTTTGATTCCAATGAAGTAGCGAAGTAAGGGAATTATTGACCACGCCTATTCAAATAAAGGAATCTGAGGGAAGCTTGTCGAATTCCTTTTAGGTGAAATAAAACAGACTTTTCAGCCCCCGTTCCTGATCCTCTGGTCATGGGACTTCTAAAGAAGACCTTTCGAGGAGGCAGGCTGCACCCAGGGATTAGGCCTGGTCGCTTTGCAACAAGGGGAGTTTATTCGGGGTACTTGACAGGCTGTGGAATTGCTTCCTCACAGGACGTTTCATGCCTGTCGAGGCTGACCAAGGCGCTAGCGCTTTTCTTATGAGGTGAACATCCAGTATGAAGAAATCACAAAATGTGACAATAAAAGGTACAAAAGATGGACTTACGCTCCATTTGGACGATACTTGCTCCTATGATGAATTGAAGAAGGAGCTCGATCGGAAGCTTTCGAATTCAACTCGTGTTCAGGAGGAGCAGCAGCTGCTTTCGGTTAAGGTGAAGGTAGGAAATAGGTACCTTACGAAGGCTCAAGAGGAAGAGCTGAAAGACCTGATCCGTCAGAAGAGAAACTTAATCGTTGAGGACCTTGAGACGAATGTGATCACCAGGCAGGAAGCTGAGAGGCTTCGTCAGGAAACAGAAATCGTACCTGTTGCCAAAGTGATCCGTTCAGGCCAGGTTCTTGAGATAACAGGGGATTTGCTGCTCATTGGAGATGTCAACCCTGGAGGAACGGTGAAGGCAACAGGGAATATTTTTATCATGGGTGCCTTGAAAGGGGTTGCGCATGCTGGTACGGAAGGGAATAACGAAGCGGTCATTGCTGCCTCTGTCATGAAGCCCTCACAGCTCAGAATCAGTGATTGCATCAACCGGGCCCCAGACCATGTCCCTGAAGACGACAACCGCGTGATGGAATGTGCTTACATATCTGACAATCAACAGATTGTTGTTGATAGATTGCAAGTTTTAATGAAGAAAAGACCTAGTTTAACTAGATTTGAAGGAGGCCTCTAAAGTGGGAGAAGCGATAGTAGTTACATCCGGAAAAGGCGGAGTTGGCAAAACGACAACTTCTGCTAATATTGGTACAGCTTTGGCCCTTCAAGGCAAAAGAGTCTGCCTGGTCGATACAGATATCGGCTTGCGTAACCTTGACGTTGTAATGGGGCTTGAAAATCGCATCATATATGATCTTGTCGATGTAATCGAAGGAAGATGCAAGATCCATCAGGCACTTGTAAAAGATAAGCGCTTCGATGACCACCTTTATTTGCTACCAGCTGCCCAGACGAGCGATAAAACTGCGGTCCAGCCTGAACAAATGAGAAAATTGGTGAATGAGCTAAAGCAGGATTATGATTATATCGTGATTGATTGCCCGGCTGGAATCGAGCAAGGCTATAAAAACGCTGTTGCCGGTGCTGACAAGGCGATTGTCGTGACAACACCAGAAGTATCCGCGGTCAGGGATGCTGACAGGATTATCGGCTTGCTTGAAAAAGAAGAAAATGTTGAGTCACCAAAACTTGTCATCAACCGGATCCGCACCCATATGATGAAAAATGGCGATATGCTTGATGTGGACGAAATCACGACACATCTTTCCATCGACTTAATCGGGATTGTTGCCGATGATGATGAAGTCATCAAAGCATCAAACCACGGTGAGCCAATCGCACTGAATCCAAATAGCAAAGCATCAATTGCATACAGGAACATCGCCAGGAGGATTCTCGGTGAGTCCGTTCCATTGCAGCAATTAGACAACGATAATAAAGGCGTATTTTCGAAGATTAAGAAGTTCTTCGGAGTCCGCTGATTACAAGGCATCTGCTTCTCGTTTATACGAGGACAGATGCCTTTTCTATTTAATCCTCACTTTCAAATAAGTGAAATTGTCATACTCTTGTGGGACAGGTCATAGACTTGTACTAACTTAGAGTACAAGGGGAATGGTGGGGATTAGATGAACTCGAGAGCTGATGATATACGCAGAAGGATGATGAAAAGGAAAAGAGAGCGGGAAAGAATGGAGAAAATGAGCCATAACCGCTTTTTCTCGACCGAGGAAGAACGGCATGGTTTTGACAGGATTCCATCTTATGACACGGGTCCAGGGGAAGGCGGCCATCCTCTATTCAAGAAGGAAGTGTTTCTCTTTAAGGTACTTGCTTCCGCTTGCCTTGTTTTGATTGTAGCGATCATTTTTCGGAGTCCATCTGAAAAAGCAGAAACAATCCAGCAATATGTGAAGCAAACGATGGACCAGGAATTTCAGTTTGCTGCCGTTTCAGACTGGTATGAAGACCAATTTGGCAAACCGCTGGCTTTGCTTCCTGCCAAAAAAAGTGGTGATGAAGAAAACAAACAGGATTTGACTCCAGGCAACCAGTATGCACTCCCTGCTTCCGGAAAAATCCTTGAAGATTTTGGAGACAATGGCCAGAGAATTCAGATTGAAACTGGCAAAGGTGCCGGCGTGGAAGCCATGGATGAAGGGCTTGTCCACTTTGTCGGCATGAAAGAGGGGTTCGGTAAGACGGTCATTGTGCAGCATGCGGACAAGAGTGAAACATGGTACGGAAATCTCGATAAGATCGATGTGAGCCTCTATGAGTATATTTCTAAAGGAGCGAAAGTAGGTACGGCAATGGATAGTACGGATGGAATCAAAGGTTCATTTTATTTCGCTATAAAAAAAGGGGATGACTTCGTAGATCCCGTCCAGGTGATCAAGTTTGAATAAAGCCATTGCATTATTGCGAAAAATACACATCCATCCCTTGTTGTGGGTGATCATCGCCCTTGCTGTTGCGACGGCGCATTTTATAGAGCTGATGATGGTGCTGCTGATTATTTTTGTTCATGAAATGGGACATGGTGCTGCAGCTTCTTTTTTTTCGTGGAGAATCAAGAAAATTGCCATGCTCCCTTTTGGCGGTGTGGCTGAGATGGATGAGCACGGGAACAGGCCGTTAAACGAAGAGTTGATTGTTGTTCTGGCTGGACCGCTGCAGCATGTTTGGATGATGGCACTGTCCTATATCCTGTTTGTTTCAGGGTTTTTTCCGGAAAAATGGCATCTGCTGTTCATTCAATATAATATGATGATTCTCCTGTTCAATCTTATCCCGATATGGCCTTTGGATGGAGGCAAGCTGGTGTTCATTTTGTTATCAATGAACAAATCATTTCAGGAAGCCCATCTGCGGACATTGTATGTTTCAGCAGGTTCACTCGTTATTTTTTCGGCGAGCCTAATCATCATCGCACCGTTGACATTGAATGTTTGGGTCATCATCGGTTTCCTGTCATTTTCACTTTATTATGAATGGAAGCAGCGGCGTTTTATCTTCATGCGCTTTTTAATGGAAAGGCATTATGGGAAACAGCTGGATTTGAGGGAGCTTAAGCCAATTAACGCAACCGAGAATGAAATGGTCGGCCAGGTCCTTGAAAAGTTCCAGCGTGGCTGCAAGCATCCAATCATCGTCAAGCAGCAGAACGGCAAGGAAATGGTTATGGATGAGAATGAATTGCTCCATGCTTTTTTCAGTGAGAAGTTATTGTCGGCGAAAATAGGAGATTTGCTTTACACCTTCTAAAATAGGATAATAAAAGCAGCGCAGACACTCTTTGCGCTGCATTTTTTTGCGGTTAAGGAGAAATAATGAACCAGTTAATTATCAATGCAAATTCGAGAGAGAAACGCTTCGCTTTGGTCAAAAATGGCGAAGTCGAAAAAATATATATTGAACAGCCTGGCCAGCAATCGCTGGTCGGGAATATTTATCTTGGCATCGTCGAAAAAGTGATACAAGGGATGAACGCAGCATTCATTAATTTTGGCGAAGAATTAAGCGGCTTTCTGCAAAAAGATAAGCTTCCGTCCTATGTACTGTCAGAGGATGAGAATAAAGCAAATCGCTCGATCTCTTCGTATGTCCATCAAGGGGAAAAGCTGCTGGTCCAGGTTGAAAAAGATGCGGCTGGGACAAAAGGGGCAAGGCTGACTGCAGTCATTGAATTACAGGGTGAGAATCTTGTCTATATGCCTCATGGGAAGTACATAGCAGTGTCTAAAAAGGCAGAATCACCAGACACCAGGAATAAATGGAAGGAATTCGCCAGCCAGGTCAAAACGTCCGAGGAAGGTCTCATTTTCAGGACCGAAAGCCTGAACCAGACCGAGGAAGCAATCATGCGTGAGCTTGAGCAGCAGCGCGCTCAATACGCTGAATTGAAAAAGACCATGTCGGCAATGAAGAAACCAGGAATCGTACACAGCCGTGATTACTTTTTAGAGCAGGCTGTGGGAGCACTTCTTTCTTTTACAAATGGAGAAGTGATTACGGATTGCCTCGATTTTAAGAAAAGAATCGAGTTTGCGGTTACAGAAGGTAAAGAGATTGAATTTTATAATGGGAAGGATAACATCTTTTCTTTTTATAAAATTGAGCAAGAAATCGAGCGGCTGCTAAAAAGGATTGTGTGGCTGGAAAAAGGAGCCTACATGGTCATTGACCAGGGAGAGGCACTTACGATGATTGATGTGAATACAGGCAAGTTTTCCGGCAAAACCGATTTGCGTGACACTGTCATGAAAACGAACATGAATGCGGCAGTCGAAGCGGCAAGGCAAATAAGGCTCAGGGATCTTGCCGGCATCATTCTGATCGATTTTATTGATATGAAGACTGATTCGGAACGGAACAAGGTGCTGAAACTCATTCAAAAAGAGCTGCACCTGGATGAGCGCAGGACACGGATCATCGGCTTTACAGAACTTGGCATCCTCCAGTTGACAAGAAAAAAGACGAAGCAGTCGCTGGCCGAGACTCTGACTGAAAAATGCTGGACATGCGGAGGTACAGGGCAGGTTCTGAGCACGGAATCCGTCGCATACAGACTAGAGCGCGCACTATGGGAATACAAGAACTCCGATTACGAAGAAATTCACGTTGCCGCGACGAAGGAGGTCATTCACCATTTTTCCGGTGAAGCTGATATCCATAAATTGAGGCTTGAAAAAGCACTGAGCATTAAGATAAAATTCTCAGTGTCAGACGCGGCGAAACCTTTTTATGAAATCTTTAAGGTTGGTGCTTCGACAGAATTCGGTTGAACCAAATCTGGCCATTAAAAGAACACCGATTATTATGTTGACACTTTCGCTCGGCATATGGTAATATTTTAATGTTATTGTTTGTAGCACCCGTGCTACAACCGCACACTTCAGGTATCTAAGCTTTGCAAATACGCAAACGCCTGCGGTTGGCGAGTCTGAGTCTAATGAGGAGGTGCACTGGAATGTACGCAATTATCGAAACTGGCGGCAAGCAAGTAAAGGTAGAAGAAGGACAAGCAATCTACATTGAAAAGCTAAACGCAGCTGAAGGCGAAACTGTAACTTTTGACAAGGTTCTTTTTGTAGGTGGCGATAACGTTAAAGTTGGTAGCCCAGTAGTTGAAGGCGCAACTGTAACTGCTAAAGTTGAAAAGAACGGCCGTCAAAAGAAAATCATCGTTTTCAAGTACAAAGCGAAAAAGAACAATCGTAAGAAGCAAGGTCATCGTCAGCCTTACACTAAAGTTGTTATCGACAAGATCAACGCTTAATTAAGGCGGATTACCATGATTCGTGCAACGATTAATCGTACAAAATCCGGAAGCATCCAATCGTTTACGATTAGCGGCCACGCTGGATTCGCTGCCCATGGCAGTGACATTGTCTGTGCAGGTGTTTCGACCATCTCGATTGGGACAGTCAATTCCATCATTGGATTGACAGGAGTCACCCCTGACATTGAACAAGGTGCTGATGGTTTTCTCCGCTGTGAAATCCCCGACAATTTGCCGGTGGAAACACAGGAGAAAATCCAACTACTCCTTGAAAGCATGGTCATTACATTGCAATCGATGGAAAAAGATTACGGAAAGTATATAAAATTAACCTTCAAACAGTAGGAGGTGGAACAAAATGTTAAGATTAGATCTTCAATTCTTCGCTTCTAAGAAGGGTGTAGGTTCAACTAAGAACGGACGTGACTCAATCTCTAAGCGCCTTGGTGCTAAGCGTGCAGATGGTCAATTCGTATCTGGTGGTTCTATCCTTTACCGTCAGCGCGGAACTAAAATCTACCCAGGTGTAAACGTGGGTAAAGGTGGAGATGACACTCTATTCGCTAAGGTTGACGGCGTCGTTAAATTCGAACGTCTTGGCCGTGACCGCAAGCAAGTAAGTGTTTATCCTGCAGCTCAAGAAGCGTAAGCCAAAGAGAAGCCCTAACCACTGCGGTTAGGGTTTTCTTGTATTTTATGCCTTTGTGGTTTACAGAAACTTTTCATACAAGAATTATAAATGGCTCTGTTAACACCCAATGTTTGTTTTAGCATCCTGTTGATTGTAGTGGAAGGCGCGTAGACTCCTGCGGGAGCATGGGTCAGGGGAGACCCCACAGGAGTGAAACGACGAGGAGGCTTCCCGAGCCACCCGCGGAAAGCGAAGCGCCTGTAACGAAAATCAACAGTCTTGTTTAACAGAGCCAAATAATAAATATGATATTAAATCCAACTAACTTAAATACATAATTAGCTTACGCAGAATGGCTTTTTTGTTATACTTACACCAAGCAGTCTTATGAGTAGGAGTATGTGTGTATGAAAAAAGAGAGGGATACAATCGAGGTTTTGCGTCATGCACGCCATGATTGGATGAATCAGCTTCAACTAATTAAAGGGAATTTATCGTTGAATAAAGTGGACCGGGCTAAAGAGATCATTGAAGAAATTATCATGGAAGCCAGGCAGGATGCAAAGCTATCTAATTTACATCTTCCTCAGTTTGCCTCTACATTGTTAACCTGCAATTGGGAGAATCATCATTTCCAATTGGAATATGAAGTAATGGACTCTCAGAACTTCCACAGATTAGATGACCAGTTGTTGACTCGCTGGACAGAGCAGCTTTTTGATGCATTGAATTCTTCGATTGAACCATATCAGGAAAATCATCTCTCCGTCACAATTGAACCGCAGGAGAAAGGAATCGGGTTCTTTTTTGATTTTAGCGGAATAATAAATGATAAAAATCGCTTGAAAAGTTTCCTCGACCAGCAGCCGGGTTACAATATGAAAGTAATGTCGGATGGCGTAGTCGATGGGGAATTGACGATAGAAGTTTTCTTGGAATCACTCTAGGGAAACATAGAAGCGATAACAAATTTCAGACAGGTGGTAATGACATAATGTTTGTCGATCAGGTTAAGATTTATGTAAAAGGCGGGGACGGCGGCGATGGAATGGTCGCGTTCCGACGTGAAAAGTATGTACCGAAGGGCGGCCCGGCTGGCGGCGACGGCGGTAACGGTGCAAATGTAGTCTTCCAGGTGGAAGAGGGACTGCGCACGCTGATGGATTTCAGATACCAGCGCCACTTCAAGGCACCGCGCGGAGAGCACGGAATGTCTAAAAACCAGCATGGTAAGAATTCGAAGGATATGATCGTAAAGGTACCACCAGGGACAATTGTATCCGATGCCGAGACTGGCGCGATCATTGCTGACTTGGTTGAGCATGGCCAGAAGGCTGTCATCGCGAAAGGCGGACGCGGCGGCCGTGGCAACTCACGTTTCGCAACACCGGCCAACCCGGCACCTGAGCTTTCCGAAAAAGGTGAACCAGGACAAGAAAAAGAAATCATCATGGAGTTGAAGCTTCTTGCGGATGTAGGGCTAGTAGGCTTTCCAAGCGTTGGGAAATCAACATTGTTGTCTGTTGTTTCAGCTGCTAGACCGAAAATTGCGGAATACCACTTCACGACGATTGCTCCAAATCTCGGAATGGTCGAAACAGAAGATAGCAGAAGCTTCGTGCTTGCAGACTTGCCTGGACTTATTGAAGGTGCGCACTCAGGAGTGGGCCTAGGACATCAGTTCCTGCGCCATATCGAACGTACCCGCGTAATCATCCATGTTATTGACATGGCTGCAACGGAAAACCGCGATCCTTATGAGGATTATCTGACGATCAATAATGAATTGAAAGAATATAACTTGAGGCTTACAGAAAGACCACAAGTAATTGTAGCCAATAAAATGGACATGCCAGATGCGGAAGAAAATCTGAAAGTGTTCAAGGAAAAGCTAGGGGACGAACATCCTGTTTTTCCTATCTCAGCTGTTACTAGAGAAGGTCTGCGTGAATTATTGTTCGCGGTAGCTGACCTGATTGAAAAGACTCCGGAGTTCCCTCTCATTGAAGAAGAGGAATTAGAAAAAGATGAAAACCGCGTGATGTACAAGCACGAAAAAGCAGAACAGGAATTCCAGATTACCCGTGAATCGGATGGAACATTTGTCATTTCGGGTGACAGTATTGAAAGGCTGTTCAAGATGACTGACTTCTCAAGGGATGAATCTGTCCAAAGGTTCGCCCGCCAGATGCGCGGTATGGGCATTGATGATGCACTTCGTGAAAGAGGCGCGAAAGATGGAGATACAGTCAAACTGCTTGAATATGAATTTGAATTCGTGGAATAGGCTTAAATGATTTTAGAAGGTCGATTAGCCAGCACAGGTTAATCGGCTTTCCTCTTTAAAAATGATTGTTTTAAACGAAATGGTTATTTTTAAAGCAAAATAAAAAGGCTGGCATTCTGATGGGGTGGTGGAGATGAAGCAAAATCAAGATAGGAAGTTTTATCTTGTTCGTGAAGATGTCCTGCCTGAGGCGATGAAGAAAACGCTTGAGGCAAAGGAAATGATCGAACGTGGTAAAGCAGAGTCGGTCTGGGATGCAGTTCAAAGGGTCGACTTGAGCCGGAGTGCATTTTACAAATATCGTGATACGGTCTTTCCGTTCCACACAGTTGTGAAGGAACGGATCATTACGCTTTTTTTCCAGCTTGAAGACCGGTCTGGGACACTTTCCGAACTGTTGAGTACGGTTGCTGCTACTGGCTGCAATGTTCTGACTATCCATCAAACGATTCCTCTGCAAAGCAGGGCGAATGTAACGCTAAGCTTGAATGTCACCGAAATGAAAGTCGAAATGGATGAGATGCTCGCAAGGCTGAAAAGACTGGAATTTGTAGAAAAAGTTGAAGTACTGGGTTCAGGAGCTTAATGAGAGTGCTTTGCTGCAGGGGGAGATTGGCTTGATTATTGGTTTTCTTGGACCGGAAGCAACCTTTACGGACTATGCTGCCCGGCAATTGTTTAAAGAGGCTAAGAGGATTCCATTTGTGAGTATACCAGAATGCATGGATGCTGCTTCAGCAGGAGAAATTGATGCAGCAATCGTTCCATTGGAAAATTCCATTGAGGGTTCAGTTAATGTCACGATTGATTATTTAGTCCATGAAACAGACCTTCAGATTGTTGGTGAAGCGGTGGTGCCAATCAGGCAGCATCTGCTGGTTCACCGGGATAATATCGAAAAGTGGAGGGAAGCTGAATTGATTTGCAGCCATCCACACGCACTAGCACAGTGCCATAAATTTTTACATAAAGAATTCAAAGGAATACCTCTTGAACATATGTCATCTACAGCCGCAGCGGCTAAGTATGTACAAAACCATCCGGGCCGAAACATCGTGGCAATCGCGAATAGCCTCGCTGCAGAGGAATATGGATTAGTCACTGTTGAGCAAAATGTCCATGATTATAGCTATAACCATACCGTATTTGCTGTGCTGGCGAAGGAAGATCATGAAATTTTCATGGCTCCAACTGAAGAGTCCAAGACGAGTTTGATGATTACACTGCCTTCGGATCGCGCAGGAGCACTGCACCAGGTCTTATCTGCTTTCTCATGGCGGAAGCTCAATCTGTCTAAAATTGAATCACGCCCAATGAAAACGGGTTTGGGAAAATACTTTTTCATTATCGATATTAATTTGAAAATGGATGACGTGTTAATTCCAGGAGCCATTGCTGAACTAGAGGCATTAGGCTGCACTGTTAAACTGCTTGGAAGCTATTCGAGCCATAAGATATAAGAAAGAGAGTGTCCCAAAAGGTAAAAACTTTTGGGCACCCTCTTTTTATTTTTTTTGCAGGTATAAAAAAGTCCGTTGATTTCCGTTCCAGGTGCTTCGCTTTCCGCGGGGCTGGCGCTGAGCCTCCTCGCCGCCGTAGGCCTCTGCGGGGTCTCACCTGTCCAGCTGATCCCGCAGGACATTGATTGAGCTTCCTCGAACCTGCCCACGCACGATGAAAATGCGTTAGCATTTTCGGAGGAGTCTTCGCGCCTTCCACTTCAATCAACTCAGGTTTTAAAATCCATTTTTACCGCAAAATTAAAAACAAGAATATTCCTCATTTGTTTTAATCGAACCTTTTCAGACAGCCTCTCTATTCTAAATCAATAAGTAACTTTTCTTTTCTTAGCGTTTCTTCAGCTTCATCCAGCGCTTTTTCCGTCGGAGCAGAAATTGTGTGCAAGTGGATTCCGTCCGTTAACTCTGATAAATAGGAAGCTTTGGTTGCCCTGATTTTTTCCATGAATTGTTTTACTTCATTTCGGTTTGAGACCATGATGGAGGCTGTTAAATCCCCATATACGGGATGCTCAATTTTCACGTCCTTAACAGTTACACCGTGATCGACAAGAAGCAGGAGTTCTTCTTCTGTCCTTTCAGGGCCGTGGGAGACGGCAATAGTCCTTTCTGCTGCTGAAGGACGAGATGCATGCATATATAGATATCCCTGGCTGGTAGCAATGATTGGTTCGTTTTTCGCTTTTAGCAAGGTGATATCGCCAACAATGACCTGTCTGCTTACATTCGTTATCGCCGAAAGCTCGCCTCCGGTGATGGGCTCACTGCTTTCCTGCAGACGTTTCAGGATGTAAGCCCGGCGTTCATCTCCGAGGATTTTCGTAGGTTCTTTCATAGTCCGATCTCTCCTTCGACTTCTTCATTCGAGAATTTTACCATAAAATCAGCTTGAAGTTAAACGGACGACACCTGTGAGTTGATTGCTGCAAGCATTCTTCCAAGATTAACTGCATCTTCCTGCTGAGTTTCCCTTCCGAAGGATATTCTGAAAAATTCCTTGGCCGGTTTCCCTTTAATCCCCATTGCAGACATCGTTTTTGCTGGGGATAGCATGCCTGTATGACAAGCGGTTCCGGTGGAAATCGCAAAGCCTTTGCGGTTGCATTCAAGCAGGACATATTGTCCCTCAAGTCCTTTTATAGCCATTCCCAAGATACCTGTAAGTTGTTCATCGCCTTCTGTTCCAAAAATCTCGATTGAATCCCTGACCTCTGAAAGGGATTCGATAAGAGCCTCTCTCAGTTTAATAGCTCTTTTCGTTTCTGTATCCATGAGGGAATGTGCTTTTTGCGCTGCTGCGGTCATAGCGGCGATTCCCGGGACATTTACCGTGCCGGGCCTGAAGCCTTTTTCATGTACAGTACCATCAATGTAAGGCTTCCAGGCAAGCTTGGGATTTACATAAGCCGTTCCAGTTCCTTTAGGTCCGTAAAACTTATGGCCTGAAATTGAAAGGGCATCTACCCAGCCGGCCAGTGGGGCAACTGGAATTTTTCCGAAGGTTTGCACACAGTCCGTGTGAATCAGTATTTCTTTAGAGCGGCAATATTCAGCCATATTGATGATCGGCTGGATTGTTCCAACTTCAGGGTTGCCATGCTGAATCGAAACGAGCACAGTTTCGGGTCGGACAGCTTCGATGAAACTCGCAAGCTCAATTTTGCCATTTGAGTTCAATGGGAGGTATGTGATCTCCCATCCTTCTCCTTCAAGCTTTTTCATCAAATTATAGACGGAGGAATGTTCAGCCGCCCCGGTAATAATATGATTGCCGTTTTTTCTTTTGGCAGAGAGGAGCGCCATAATCCCAAGATAATTCGCTTCAGAGCCTCCACTTGTAAAATAAATCCCCGCCTTTTCAACACCAAGCAAGCGCGCGAATTCCTGTCGGCAGCTCTCCAATAGATTAGCAGAAGCACTGCCTGCTTCATGAAGACTCTGACTATTCCCATAGTACTTTGTCGATGCCTGTATAAAAATATCTGCCGCGTCCTGGTCAAGCGGACAAGTTGCCGCGTAATCGAAATATTTCATAGGTTCGCTCCTAGATTGGAATTTGGTATGGATATACTTCCTTATGTGCCTCGTATTTGTCCAAGAAGAGAAAACCGGTCACAAAAAGCCCGGATATGTTCCCCGTCTCAGTCCAGGAAGAGAAAACCGATCACAAAAAGCCCGGATATGTTCCCAGTCTTTGTTCAATAAGAGGAAACCGGTCACAAAAAGCCTGGATATATGCCCGGTTTCAA
>NZ_BASE01000006.1 GCF_000813125.1 Mesobacillus selenatarsenatis SF-1 | reverse complement strand
TTCACCGACCAACTCATCACGTCAGCTTTATTATACTAACATATATGATTAATATGGTCAAATGGTTTTTATGGTGGAGCCTAGCGGGATCGAACCGCTGACCTCCTGCGTGCAAGGCAGGCGCTCTCCCAGCTGAGCTAAGGCCCCAGATTAAATTAAGATGGTCGGGAAGACAGGATTCGAACCTGCGACCCCTTGGTCCCAAACCAAGTGCTCTACCAAGCTGAGCTACTCCCCGTTATATGAGTAAGAATAATGGCGCGCCCGAAAGGAGTCGAACCCATAACCTTCTGATCCGTAGTCAGACGCTCTATCCAATTGAGCTACGGGCGCATATTTAATAGTTTTAGCTAACTTGGTGCCGAGGACCGGAATCGAACCGGTACGGTAGTCACCTACCGCAGGATTTTAAGTCCTGTGCGTCTGCCAGTTCCGCCACCCCGGCTAAGAAATGGAGCGGAAGACGGGATTCGAACCCGCGACCCCAACCTTGGCAAGGTTGTATTCTACCACTGAACTACTTCCGCATTTATGGAAAGTTAGTTTGCTAGCGCAAAAAAACTTGGTGCGGGTGAAGGGAGTCGAACCCCCACGCCTTGCGGCGCCAGATCCTAAGTCTGGTGCGTCTGCCAATTCCGCCACACCCGCATATAAGAATGATAAATTTTCGCTGGCACGAAAATTAAGGATGTTTTTTTCATTGTCGTGAAAAAAACTTGGTGAGCCATGAAGGACTCGAACCTTCGACCCTCTGATTAAAAGTCAGATGCTCTACCGACTGAGCTAATGGCTCGTACAAAAGGTGCCGGCAAGAGGACTTGAACCCCCAACCTACTGATTACAAGTCAGTTGCTCTACCAATTGAGCTACACCGGCATAGTGTGTAAAAGTTATTAATATTGAACCCTGGACAAGTATTCGTCGTCCTGATCTCAGGAAGCTGAATCAAGCAGCAGCTCGATCAGTACGCTGATGTTTCTCAAAGGAGCATATTCGTTCGTGCTCTACCAATAGAGCTACACCGGCATTTGTGATTTTCTTCATAGAGAATATATGGTGGAGGATGACGGGATCGAACCGCCGACCCTCTGCTTGTAAGGCAGATGCTCTCCCAGCTGAGCTAATCCTCCATATATATG
>NZ_BASE01000007.1 GCF_000813125.1 Mesobacillus selenatarsenatis SF-1 | reverse complement strand
CCTCTACTTTGGACAACTTTTCGTTCTCTTCCTCTAAACCTGTCCGAAGTTGCTTCAGGTTCGGACAGCTTTTTGCGCTTTTTCTCCAAACTTGTCTGAAGTTGCCTCTACTTCGGACAGCTTTTGTTCTTTTTCTCCAAACTTGTCTGAAGTTGCTTCAGTTTCTGACAGCTTTTTGTTCTTTT
>NZ_BASE01000008.1 GCF_000813125.1 Mesobacillus selenatarsenatis SF-1 | reverse complement strand
TTCCCGCGGCTCTTCCCTCTGGTTTTGTCCGAAGTAGCCCCGGGTTCGGACATTTCCGTAGCACTCCTCCGTACTTTGGTCCAGAGAAGTATTTAATCCGTA
Organism: Mesobacillus selenatarsenatis SF-1; assembly: GCF_000813125.1. Lineage (GTDB taxonomy): Bacteria > Bacillota > Bacilli > Bacillales > Cytobacillaceae > Mesobacillus > Mesobacillus selenatarsenatis. The sequence continues at coordinate 126,506 of NZ_BASE01000008.1, read as the reverse complement.
GAAAAGTCCACGTAATCGCTGGCCCCTATTAGGTATCTTGTTCGCTCCTAACTCCATATTAAGCCGCCTATCAAAAAGCAACCATCGATAACGCTAAAAAATACCTTACAGATTTGTAAGGTATCTTGAATTACTCCCCGGAGTTTGGTCCTGCCAACCAACGAAGCGTAACTGTTGTTCCTTCTCCGTGCACAGATTGGATGGTAATTTTGGCCTTAAGCTTGTCGGCGATTTTCTTGCTGAGGTAAAGCCCTATACCTGTAGAATTGCGGAGCTTCCTTCCATTTTCTCCGGTAAAAAAAGGCTGAAATAACCGCTCGAGATCATATGCTGGAATACCCACACCCTCGTCAATGATTGATAGGTGGATGTGATTTCCAACCCTCTCTACCATAAAAATTAGTTTTTTGCTTCCTTCCTTCAAGCTTGAGTACTTAATGGCATTGGAGATGATTTGATCGATCAGAATCTCATTCCACTTTGGATCGGTAATAATTAAAGCAGTTTCTTCGCTAGATTCAATAGCAGGAAAAAGCGATTGATAGATCCATTCCTTTTTCCTCGCATTGATCAGTTTCCGTAACGAAGCAACCAGGTCAACAGTCTGCACCTCAAAGTCATTCTCAAACTGATCCATTCTGATCATCGTCAGCCCTTGCTCGATGGATGTGTCGAGTCGCTTATTTTCCTGCTGGATTTTTTCCAAAGTATCTGTTTTTACCTCATTATTCAAAATCAGCTCAATCACAGAAACAGGCGTCTTCAAATGGTGCATCCAATGGGACAGCAAACTAATTCTCTCTTTGTTTTGTTCCTCTAACTCATTGCTTTCCTTCGTGTATTCCCTCACTGCTTTATGTAAAAGTTGCTGAAATGCCTTCTGCTCCTCGGTACTGGCTGCCAACTCAACATTCTGACCCTTCCTGAGCATTTCAATAGCGCGGTTCGTTGGATAAAAGCGAAACCAATCAATAATCAGATATACACTTAAGAAAAATAACCCGATCGCCAACGGGTAAAAATATTCCTTGTTCGCTGGTTCACTAAGATGAAAAAACAGCAGTACACAAGCGATATTGAGAAAATAAAACATAATAAGGAGTAAGCGGTCTTTAAAAAAACGGAGTAAAAGACTTTTAATCATGTTGAATCCCCGCAGGAATCTCTAGCATATAGCCTACTCCACGCTTGCTTTTGATGACTTGGCTCAATCCCAGCTTGGCAAGAGTTTGCTTGATTCTCGTCATATTCACGGTCAGGGTATTATCATCCACGAAAGTGACCGAATCCCACACTTCTTCAATCAGCTCTTCCCTCGAAACAAATGTGCCCTCGTTCTCCATTAATTTCTTCATCAATTTATACTCATTTTTCGAAAGCTCGGCTCTCGAACCCTCATATTCCAGGATCAGCGTCTTCTCATCAAGACAAAGCGACCCTGCACAGTTTTGGTTCTCTTCTTTGGCCGAATATTCCCCATAAACCCTTCTCAATGTCGCCTTGATTTTCGTGTGCAGCATGTCGAACGTAAACGGCTTCGTGATAAAATCATCCGCCCCTAGTTCGATCGCCATAATCTGTTCCATCTCCTGGCTTCGCGCAGAAATCATCAGAATCGGCACATTAGACTTCTGGCGAAAACTTCGGCACAAATAATAACCATCATAATAAGGCAGATTAATATCCAGCAAAACCAAATCTGGATTGATTTTAGCAAACTCTTCCTCTATTTTTGAAAAATGAATCGGCAGTTCCACCTCATACCCATACCTCTCCAAATTCTCTTTGACCAGCTCGCACAGCTGGGCATCATCTTCAATAAGCATGATTTTATACATATCTATATCTCCCCTAAAATCTATAACTCTAGTATAAATTTTACCAAAGATAAAAACATCCTTATTTAAAAAATAACCGCCTCCCTTTATGGAAAGCGGCTATTTGGCCGACTCAATATTGAAATGAATTTTAAAACCAGAAAGTACCTTACCCACTTCTAATCTTCTTCTTTTCTCACCCATTCATCATCATCATTCTTTTCATACTCATTTTTAACAGCACTCCATGCCACCTTAAAGGCTGTTTCTTCTTCATCGTATTGTTCAGAAGCTGAATTGAATGCTTCTTTAAAAATCTCCTGTGCATGATTCGGCAGGTTATCCTTTACTGCATCCGGCAGGTCGTTTAATGAATTATATGGCATTTTGAATTCCTCCTAATAATAGAATTATTCTTTCATTTTTCCCGCACTGCTGAAAATAAAACAATAGACTTTATGCTGGCTAAGTGGACGTAAGAAACCCAACTAGTTTCCTTTTTAGGAAAAGGGGGAACATTTTATAAATGAGAGATAAATAGAGGGAGTGTTCATGACATGAATTCACCATCAACTATAGAAGTCAAAGATAAATTGAAAGAAGCTAAACCGTGGATGCGTCGGTTTGCCCGCTTTGGCTATATTGCCAAAGGTATTGTATTTGGAATGGTCGGAGTGCTCGCCGCCTTAGCTGCATTCGGACCCAGAGGCGAGACGACTGGGACATCTGGTGCTCTTCAATCAATCTCGGAAATGCCTTTAGGTGAAGTTGCCCTATGGATTATCGGGATTGGCTTAATTGGATATATCTTATGGGATTTTATTAAAGCGATAAAGGATCCTGAAAATGAAGGAACAGATGCAAAAGGATTGATTAAAAGGACAGGTTATTTCATCAGCGGGCTTATATATAGTAATTTAGCTTTCGGTGCAATTAAATTAGCTAGTAACACTGGATCTGCTGGCGGTGACAATTCAGAGAAAACGATTTCTGCCAAGTTAATGGAGCAGCCCTTTGGCGTCTGGTTGGTTGGCTTAGTTGGAGCAATCATTATTGGATATGGAGTTTACGAACTATATAGTGGAATTAAAGAGAAATTCATGTCCAAATTCAAAACCTATGAAATGAATGATAAGGAGCGTAAAATCGCACGCCTTTCAGGTAAGATCGGCCTGATTTCACGAGGAATAGTCCTCAGTATGGTTGGATTTTTCTTCATTCGCACAGCATACACACATAATCCCAACGAATCAAAAGGCCTAGGCGGTGCATTAACAGAGTTGGCAAACCAGCCATTCGGACAATTCTTACTAGCTATTGTGGCAGTCGGTTTGATATTATACGGCATCTATCAAATTATCAAAGGCCGCTATCAACACATGAATTTTGGATATGACGGGAAATAACCATATAAATAGTGAAAAGCTATTACGAATATTATTATCGTGGTAGCTTTTCTTATGTTCAATTTACAATTAGTCTTCTATTTCTAAACTTCCTTCATTAGCTTAATTTTGAAAGTGGCCTAAGATCTCAAATATCTTATTGGTGGTTATTACCGAAGCAGGAAAGAGGATCACAATGGAAAAGCCGATTTGTAAAATGAGTATCAGGAGCCCATAAGGCACAAACATCATTTCAATATATTGAAAAAAATAATCAAATATTAATACATAACCCACAAAAAATATCATTGTTAAAAGTAAATACACAAAATTCTTTTCCAAAACAGACCTCCTCTTTATCAATGAGTACTTGATAGCAAAAATGCTGCCTTTAATGGGCAGCACGCAATATACTCAATCCCCATATTTCTCAGACCATTGTTTATTCCATTCTGTATAGTCCCCATTTATTACTTCTTCAGCAGTTTTACCGTCTATTGAATAAGGTGCCCCGACCAATCCATTACCGACTGGAATTGATGTACCTCCGATTATTTCACCATTGAAAATAAATACTCTCACTTCTACTTTTCTAGAAAAACCTATCATATGTCTATAAGTTTTACTTAATGGATGATTTTTCACAATAAAAATCTCCTGAGTGATTTCCTTTCCAATATACGGATCTGGTTCAATTGATTGTACCGCCCAAATTGAACTGTCTGGCATATCAACTAATTGCTGTCTCTCAAAGCTATAAGAATATTTCCCTTCATAAGATTTAATCGAGTATCCTTGATCCTTTAAATATTCTTTTGCTAATTGAGCATTTTCATCTAATCCAGGTCCACAGGCTGCCAGCACTAAGACAACAAAGAGAATGACTAGTTTTTTCATGTGAGCTCCCCCAATTAGGATATCTCTAACGATTTATTGTCGGGCTATCTGTAAAATTTCTAGAATAACGGTTTCAGCGTCTGCGTTGTCCTTTATCACAAATAAGTAATCTGCTTCACCCTCCACTGGATCTATTACATCTTCTTTTAAGGAGTCAGTCTGCTGTTTTTCCAACACCTCTGCGAAATTGGAATAGGCCCCCCTGAAGATATTGGTACTGCGCTGACTTTCAGTAACTCGGCCTTGAAGAACATCGTACGGAATATCAAAATGAATCATGATCTGTATAAAGTCATCTTTAGGAAACAGCTCTTTAAAAAGATAAGACCGGTCTTTTAGGCTACGATTCGAGTTGCAAATGATAAGGTGGTAATTTGTTTGCTCTATTGCATAATTGACAATCAACTTTGATATAGCGTGCTTGAGGGTATTAGGTCCGTCCAATGGCCGCAAGTCTTTATAAAAAGTATTGATGAATTCTGCGTGGTTGTCCTGGTCAATAACCATAGAGCTCTGCAACTCTTTTTCCAAAGCACGTGCGAATGTGGTTTTACCACTGTGTGTTTTGCCTACAGTTATGATCACTAGCCTTTTCAGTAAAAACTCTCCCTTCGTCCACATTCGTAAATGATTGATCTAAGTTCTATGTTTCTATGACTCGGATTTCAGCAATATCATTGCGCCTAATATAATCTTCCTGGAAAATTCCATAAATAGCACAGTCTTTATATTGATTTTTGGCGTTACGAATCATGTGTCTGACTATTCCTTCTTGCCCCATCCCCGCTTTAACCATGATCCTTCCTGAAGCCGGATTATCAGTATTATGTGCAGCGGATATTTTATGTATATTCATATAGTTAAAGCCAAATTCGACTACCGCTTTAAGCGCTTCGCTTCCATAGCCTTGATTCCCCCATTTGTACCCAATCGAATAACTTACTTCACAGTTATCAGTAGCTCTATCAAAATCATATAAGTCTATTTCTCCGATAAGTTCGCCATCAACTTTAAGCTCAATCCCCCAATAACAATGTTCTTTAGATTCATAGTCAGCTATAATTCTTGCCAACCTCTCTTTTGTCTCTGAAACTTGTTTATGCGCCGGACTAACTCGATTGTCACTTACCCGTTCGTCAGATAGCCAGTTGTCAAAAACATTTTGGGCATCCTTCAATACCAACTGCCTGAGAATTAATCTTTGTGTCTCTATTTTCGGCGTTCCTATAAAATGAATCATTCTGTCTCCCCTGACACAGTTTTTTAGGGACTAATCCCCTGAATTTACAAAAAAATGAAACTTTTACTGTTACCGTGCGTAACAACTTAAAAGGGGGTCATCACAATCGGTAAAACTATAAGTTTTATAGCTACTTTGATAATCATCGGATTAATCAACTTTGGATTAACGTTAATAATGGATTTTAGCTTTATTGAGGTTTCAGTTTTCGTCGCTCTGGCCAGCACATTCTCCATTTATTTCTTTAGTTCTTCAGGCGGAGTTACAAGCCGCAGTATTGATATGCAAGTACAAGGTGAAACAGGAATTAAAATGAACCAATCTCCGGAAAAGTTTTCACCATCATATGCATTTTACGCATCGATTCTTTATTTAATTGGATCAGTAATTGCGACATTTTTCATGTACAAGGAGTACTTTCTTTAATAGTGTGGCATCTGAGTATGGAATAACTCTTCATCCATACTCATTTTTAATACACTCAATACCTTACGCTGAAAAATTCGATAAAAGTTGACATATCCCTTCTTTTTCCAATATATATTTACTTTTTCTAGATTTCCTGTAGGTTAAAATATGCCAAAATAAAAAGCCGCTCTATATTTAAAAGCGGCCTCAAGCTTTTATTTTTCCATAACAGCGAAGTAATTTTCCTCATCATCAGCAAAGTTAAACACCCTGCCTGAAGGCATGTTTACAATTTCACCGACAATCACATTTTTATTTGATAAATCACTGCGGAATTCCTCAAGATTCTCTGAGTAAAACATTAATGAAGGAGTGCCAAGATTTAGTCCAGGCGACATTTTTGCCACAAATTCTTTATTATGGAGTACGATACTTGTTTCAGAATCTAAACTCGGTGCAATTTCAATCCATCTAAATCCTGCCCCGTTATCCTCCTCCGCTTTAACTACAAAGTCCAATTTTTCAATCCAAAATTTAATTGCAACATCCTGATCATTTACATACAACATGACTTGACCTAGTTTACTTATCACGAAAATCCACTCCTTATCTCTACATGTTATTCAAATAGATAATTTCTATATGTAATGATGAAACTCCTGCTGCCTCTTATCGACAGTAATTTACAGTTTTTTGTCTACTACCAGTATTGTAAGATCCTTTCCCTCTGGGTTGTTGCAATCCTCTAATATATAATCAGTGCGGCCGTCGGTATTCACTTCCGTAATTCCTTTGCAGGTAGCTTCTTCAATCCTTCCGTACCCGAACCCGTCTCTCGTGGAATCATTGATTGAATGAATAGTTGTACCGTTAAATTCCAAGTCGTGCAGCATAGGTGCACCCTCTGTTGTATAACTGACAACCCTTATTTTATCTTTCTTTCCTTGCTCAACGTGCTTCACAAAAGTATAGAACTTCTCTAGATTGGTAATGTCTCCATGAATATCGACCACATCCCCAGGGTCCTGGATGTAATCAGGAGGTTCAATATTGTTACTTTCCTCAATTCGTGTTTGCTTCTCCTCTTCACAGCCAGCAAGCATCAAGGAAAATAATATCATTAGCTTTATCCATCGCTTCATCGCAATATCACCACTTTCTAGTGTTCATTTAAATAATAATGGGTAATCTGTATGTATCTTGGATTTATTAAAGGGTGTGTTGCTAAATGATAAATAAATTATATTCAGAGATTGCTGTCCCAATCGAGTCCCCTTTTGGGTTTATGCCTGGTAAAGATTCGGAGCGAGATTTCACTTTTGATAAAGAGGATCGATTTAAGGATTACTTATTGGGGAAGGACGGACAATCCTACAATATTAGCCTTGATGACAATGGACAGTGGTACTTTTTCACGTCACTTGAGTGCAATTCGCTTGATGAATTGAAGCTCTCAAGGCAGATCTTCCGGCCTCCTTATTTAAAAGATGAAAAGCTCATGCTGGTTGAGTTAATGGACAAGTTGGATCTTAAGCCCTTTTACGAAGGCCATGACAAAGCGTACGGGCATGTGCTTTCACTCGTACCTAAGCTGGATTCTGTATCAGCTTTTAATCAGGCACGGCTGGCAAATTACGATGGCAGTGACGACCCAACGATTATCAAAAAAATTCATTTTATCGAGAATGAGTACAAGAGTGAGAAAACCCGTTTTGTTTCAGGTTTTGAGACAAGGTCCTTTGCTACAGTGACAGAAAATGAGTTTTATGCAAAAGAAATTCATCTGCCAAGTAATGCGCGTAATTATTTGAAACTCTTTGTCTATTTCTCAAGATACGGCGTCTTACCTTCCCAACAGATGATGCCAAGATTCCTTGGGAACCTGTGGGCGTCAACACAAAGCTTGAATACATCAGCAAACCCAGCGTTATTTAAGGATGAAGGAATTGATCGAAAAAAAATTAGGGGCGCAAACTCCATCTAGAATCTCTGATTTAGGTGGTGAGGTTCACTGATTCCACTTCGTCTCTGATTGTATAAGTATTTGACTCTCATATGTGATTCTCCTTTTTTACGGTCACATGTTGGCTTTGTTTGAGTCCTGAATTAGTGATGTTCTCATATATGGTGTACACATTGCGGGCTTCCCTTAAGTTATTTTGGGAGCAGCGGGCTAGGTTCTAAATGGATAATAAGGAATTTATCTCTCTCGCCAAAAACTTTTTCACGGATGTTTATCTCCTGCTATATAGAACCTCTTAACATTATTACAAGCTGTTTTTAATACAATTCTTATAGAGGTGATAAAAATGCCAAGGGTAAAATATGTCGACAGTGACGTTGCATTAATTGCCAGGATGATGAGGGCTGAAGCTGAGGGTGAAGGTCCGCTGGGCATGCTTATGGTTGGTAATGTAGTTGTAAATCGATTGAAAGCGAATTGTCTGGATTTTAAAGATTTAAGGTCTGTACGAGACGTGATTTTTCAAATTCAAGGAGGAAACTATTCATTTGAGGCAGTTCAAAAGGGGAATGTTTTTTATAACAGAGCAAGAAGTGTAGAAAAAAGGTTGGCTAAACAAACACTCGATTACTGGAGACAGCAGCCTTCCAAGTTTGCTCTTTGGTATTTCAATCCGTATGCTCCTTGTCCACCTACATGGTACAATCAGCCATTCGCAGGACAATATAAACAACATTGCTATTATGAACCAATTGCTAATACTTGCGAAGGTGCTTATCTATGGTAGTTATAAACTCCACATCATGTGGAGTTTATTTTTTAAAATAATAAATAACCGGGGTAAGCTTCTCCCTCACCCCGGTTCCAATATTATTTCGTATTAGTAAACCCGCCATCGATCCGGATGACTTCTCCGTTAATATACTGAGCTTTAGACGTTAGCAGGAATGTAACCAGTTCAGCAACTTCTTCTGGCTTACCCAAACGTCTTTGGGGAATCCCTTCCATTGCGTTTTCTTTCATTGCCGGATTTGCTTCGTAAAAGCTTTTGACCATTGGCGTCTCGGTTGGTCCAGGTGCTATGGCGTTCACCCGAAGACCATCTTTTCCGTACTCCGCGACCAAACTCTTCGTTAATCCCACAATCCCGTGCTTTGTAGCAGAATAGGTAACAACGGAATCCTGGCCGATCACGCCTGCACTTGAAGCAGTGTTCACGATGGAACCTCCACCATTCTTCAGCATAACCTCAGCTACATAACGAACACCATAAAGTGCTCCCAAAAGGTTAATGCCGACTATCTTTTCAATTTCTTCAATGGAGGAATCTAGGAAATACGAGCCGCTGCCTGAAATCCCCGCATTGTTGAAAAAGTAATCAATTTTGCCGAATTGTTCAACCGTTTGATCGACATATTTTTTTACATCTTCTTGCTTTGATACATCAGCTTTAATGAAAATAGCCTCCACACCCAGCTTTTTCACCATCTCGACGGTTTCATTTCCACCTTTCTCGCTAATATCAACCACAACGATATTCACTTTTTCTTCTGCTAATCTGAGTGCAGTCGATTGCCCTAATCCGCTGCCACCACCAGTGATAATGGCCACTTTATTTTCGTTTCCCATAGATCAACATCTCTCCTTAACGTTTTTTCCCGACTTCAGTTATTTTTTCCTTAAGGTGTTAAAAATACGTAAATTATTGCCCCTTCTTCTCCAGGGCCTTAACCAGTTCTTCTCCCATCAACTCTGAAGAAAATGGGTCACGACTTGTCACGAGCTGCTCATCCGCCCATACAGCATGTCCTGTTTTTTCAAGATCTCCCTGATCATATTGACTGATCTTTCTCATTTCCTGCTCCAAGCTGAACGGCAGGATATCCAACAGACCTTCTGGCTCCATTTCATCTGGATAACCTGTCACTTTTTTACCGGCGATAAAGCTTTCACCGTTCGGTCGCTTCGCAAACACAAGCGGTGCTGGACCATGGCATTCAGCAGCGACAATGCCGCCTCCATCATAAATTTTGTTCATGATCTCATGCAAATCGTCGTTCTTTGCCAAGTCATACATTGCACCATGTCCGCCTACAACCAGCACGACATCGTAGTCGTCAGCTTTTACATCTGAAAGCTTCATCGTACCATCCGCTTTTCCTGACTCATAAAGCTCTTTATAAGTACCTTTCGGATCGTATTCTTCACTGATGCTCATTTTATCGATAACCGGCTTGCCTCCAAGCGGCGATGCCAGGGATACCTTGTGGCCAGCCTCTTCAAGAAGCTGCATTGGGGCAAATAATTCCTCTCCCCACCATCCAGTTTCATAATTGTTTTCCTCGTCCTTATATCCGCTCGATAATACAGCTAATACTTTTGCCATTGAAAATTCCTCCTTTGTGTTAACAAAGTGTATTTTCCCTAACTCACCGCACCTTACTCATAAAATTCACTTCCTCCTTTTGCCATGAAAAAACGAAAACAAATTGTAATTTTATGCTAAAATAAAAAAAATTAACAAGCAGAGGTGGAATATGTATAGTACTGAGGAGAGAAGAGCTTATTTTGAAAAAGCTATAAGAGAAATTGGGGCTTCCAATATAGTGGAAGGGATTGTTCAATTGGGTTCTGGGGTAATTGGATATAACGATGAACACTCTGACATTGACTTAATGGTTGCCACTACTAAAATTGAAGATGCAGAAAATACAAGAGATTTTGTTCGTGAAACCCTTAGCAGCTTTGACACAAGCTACATTAAAGAAAAACAATTCCGCAAAGACATTTTCCTGGTGATCGCCATCCTGCAAAATGGACTGGAATTCAATGTTTCAATTGTCCCAAGAGAATTTTTATCGGTAAAATCGCCTTTGTGGAAAGTGGTTCTCGATAAAACCGGATTAGTGACAGAGAAGATGGAAACTGAAAACGAAAAATTTGAAAACAAGCAGGTTAAGTATAATGTAGGAATTGACGTGGTATTTGAGTTTGTTTATTGTGCCTTGGCATTGGAGAAAGAATTGAAGCGAAATAACTTGATCTATGCAGTTAAGAAACTAGAGGATATGAGAGACTATACCTTAATCGTACAAGCATTGAATGAGGATAAAAAACTGCATCAGTTTAAAGCATATGAAACCTTAAACCCTGACTTTATAGAATCCTACCTTTCAACGTATTCAGGAGAAGTAACAGCTGATAATATAAGAGTTTCAGCAGAAAAAGTAAAAGAACTTTTTATGAAAACAGTGAAACAAAGTTCCATTTTCACGATGGATCAGGATTTGGAGCAACTTTTAAATAAGCGAAGTCATGATGTAAAAACCGCTTGGTAATCCAAGCGGTTTTATTTTCTTCATGTAAAACAAAAACTCCCCAGATGCAGGAGATCACTCCTGCATCTGGGGAGTTGATCTATCATTTACTCCGCAAATACCTTCGCTTCCACAAACTGATCAAAAAACTCAAGTATCGTACGGTTCACCAGAATCTCGTTTTCCTTTTTCGAGAATCCGTGCCCCTCGTCTTCAAGTACAAGGTATTTCACGTCGTAGCCTTTTTCTTGAAGGGCTTTGACGATCTGGTCTGATTCTTGCTTCACGACGCGCGGGTCGTTTGCTCCCTGGATGATCAGCATTGGTTTTGTCATCGTATCCAGGTATGTGATTGGTGAATACTCTGTCAGCTTATCGAAGTCCTTGACCGGATCGCCGACCCACTGATTCATGATTGGTTTCCAATGTTCAGGGACAGAGTTAATGAATGAAAATAGATCGGATGGTCCGAAAATATCGACGACTGCCTTAAAGTATTCCGGATGGCGGCCGTGCAACAGCAGTGCCATATAGCCACCATAGCTTCCACCCATCAGTAATGTTTTATCCCTGTCGGCCATTCCGTTTTCGTAAAGGTATTCAAGGCCAGCAATGTTATCAAGTCGTGGCCCTTCACCCCAATTGCCCTCGACCATCTTGGTGAACGCCAGTCCATAACCAGTTGATCCGCGGAAATTTGGAGCGAAAATGCTATAGCCTCTGTTCACAAGGAACTGGAACATCGATCGGAAGAATTTACGCTCTGCAGCCTGCGGGCCACCATGCGGCCAAAGGATGACATGCCCATTGCTGACATCTTCCTTCGCTTTGAAAAATAAAGCTTCCATCATCATGCCGTCATAGGAAGGGTATGACAGGACTTCAGGATCTACAAGTTCCTCTTCTTTAACACCAGGAACAGCCAGGTTCGTCAGCTGTTTCCACTCATCACTGCCTGCTTCCTTCATGAAAATGTTATTAGGCTTCGTCGCTGATCCGGCAAGAATGTACACATTACCACTTTTAGCGACTGTGCCACCCTGGATGATTGAAGCTGGCAAATTACTGTTTTGATATGTTCCTTCAGCCAAATCGTACTGATATAAATAATCATTTACCCCTTTTGATGTGACAAAATAAAGGCTGTTTGTACTCTTATCAAATCGGAGAGGGCCAAACTCTTCTTTTTCAATAGAAAGAACCTTGGTAAACTCGTGAGTTTTAAGATTGAATTTTGCAAGATAACCAAAATCCTCACCATATGTAGTGGCAAAGTAATACTCGTCACCTACAAACACTCCCTCGCCGACAGTAAATTGTTCATCACTTTCAGGAGTCAGCGAGTATGATTTTCCATCCTGAAAAAGAAATCCAGGAACGTATGTATTGGCATATTGTTTTAGGTAGACAAAATTATTCTCTTCTTCGTCAACAGCTACTAAAAAGCAGCCCGCTCCCTCTCCCTCAACAACAATGCTCTCATCACCTGATTCGATATCATAACGATAAATATTCAGATAAGTTTCGTTGCCCTTGGTAGAAGTGTAGTAAAGTCGTTGATCGTCCTTTGATAAGAACGGATATATGTGGCGATGCCCTTCTGCCGTGCGAAGCGGCACCATCTCTCCACCCTCAGGAGGGATTGCGTATAACTGTCCATTTTCATCACCATCATTATCGAAACCAACCACCATAAAGCTTCCATCATGTGAGTAGCTCAATGCCTGGCATGTCTGGTCAATGAATGTAAGCGGATATGGATACTGATTAGGTAGATCCATTGCCCACAAATTGTACTTCCCTGTTAAATTCGTGCTGAACACCAATTGCTTCTCATCCGGACTAACCGTAAAACTTTGAATATTAAAGGTGCGATAAAAATTCTCGATATTTGGCTTCTTAAATTGGATCATTTCCCCAACCCCTATACTTTTTAAATTTTCTATCTATACTGAAAACTTAAACAGAACTAGGGCTAAATGTCCAGCCAAAACCAAAAAACAGTTTCGACATGTTTCTTATCCAGCCTTCACAATTAACCCAAACTGCCACAATGTCCAAAAAACCGACAAAGTCTGAAAATAAAGTCAAATCCTGCGCTTTCCCGAGAAATAATTCACACCTTTTTGCAGGATTTCCCCTAGTAAAATTGAATATTAAAACAGAGAAGAATGTCTGGAGGGTCACCGATTTGTTATTTTACTTTTGACTCATATCAACTGTCTAAGATAAAAACAAACAGGAGTTGATAGATGATGTTATACAAAAATTCACTTGAAGGTATTACGCCTGAAATGTTAGAAGGCTTCTTTGATGGATGGCCTACACCACCAAGTCTAGAGACGCACTTAAAACTATTAAAAAACAGCAGCAAAGTAGTCCTAGCACTTACTGAAGATACTGATCATGTGGTTGGTTTCATTACAGCAATCAGTGATGGAGTCCTATCCGCCTATATCCCCTTCCTAGAAGTGCTGCCAGAGTACAAGAATAGTGGAATCGGCAAGCAATTAGTCAAGCGAATGATGACAGAACTTGCTGATATTTATATGATTGACTTGTGTTGTGACGATGACCTCGTCCCCTACTACGAAAAACTGGGGATGGTAAAAGCAAATGGGATGATATTAAGGAATTATGAAATGCAATCAGGGATAAAAGCGGAATAAAGCACTCGAAAACACCTTGTTTTGTCCTTTCTAATACTTAGTAAAACTTGCCCAGAGTACAAAACTCTGGGCAAGTTTTTTCAATATTACTACATGAAAAATTGGTCCATTATTAGGACTAACTTCTTTTTTAAGACTATTTTTTTGTATCGTGTTTCCTTCTCTTCATATACTCTAACTTCATAAATAAGATTTTATCGTACTTTAGCAACCCGTTTTTTCTTTAAGTGCATTTATTCACAATGTCCAAGAAAAATTCAACATTAAAGTTCGAATTAGATTGTGGAATAAAACTATTGTCCCATTTTCAAGAAGTATTCTCTAATATCTTCAGGCAATTCTTCAACTGCAAGTATCTTTAACCTCGCAGTACCTGGTGAAGTCATTATAACAAAGGACTTCTCCTTATACTCAATGAGAGTAAATTGTCCTACTCTATTAGCGGATCTACCTTTAATATAATCCAAATCATCTCTTTCAATATTACTGTCGTACCCATCTAATATTAATTTTTGCACTTCCTCAAAATCATTTGCAAAAGTAACTTCTTGATATAGTTCAAGTGAGTTTTTAGGAGTGAAGAATGTTTCTCGAACCGCGATAGCTATAACCACTGTTAATAAAATGACTAATACATTAGGACCTATTTTCTTTCTCATTCCCACAACCGCCTAACTTTCGGATATATTAACCAAATTCTACTAAACTCGGATAAAGGAATTAGAACAACCTACCCAATAAATTATATGGATCTACATCCCAAGTTTCATATGGCACAAAGTTCTTTGCTTTTAAACAATCAATTGTACGAGACTTCATATGTGGCCGGGTTATGTAGTTATCTATATTTTCCTCGGTTAGTTGGATGAATTTTGCCTCTTTAATCTCTTCCGGTTGAATTTTAATATCTCCACTAACATATTTCGCCAAAAAAACTACGGATAATATATGTTTCGTGGCATTATAATATACTCCTGTTATGCCAATAGGTAAGATCTCTATCCCTGTTTCCTCTAATATTTCTCTACATACTGCTTTATCAAGTGGTTCTCCTTCTTCTACCTGTCCTCCTGGAGTTTCCCAAGTATCAGACCGCCAGTGTGTCTTGACTAATAGTGTTTCTCCATTTTCATTTGTAACATTTGCTGAAACTGCAATTATATGTTTTGGAGTCGTATCCAATATATATCCCTCCTTTGTTAATAACGTTCTTCAAATTTTTGAAGTTGAAAGCTCACTTCGATTAAAGTATTAATGATTTTACTGATAGTGTAGTACCTAAAACAAACACCAGGAAAGGCCCCTTGCTCTAGCTGCTCAAAAAGGGGCCTCATCCTGCACGGAGAAAGGCACACATTTAACTAAATTATGTTTCTTCACAATCAGATACTGATCTTTAGTTCTGATCCATCTTTTTTTCTTCAACCTTTATCTTTAACACTAACACCGTATCATCTTGTTTAATTATTTCTTTTACAGTCTCCTCATCTTGTAAATCAACCGTACGAAGTGAATTATTTTCCGTTTCTCTATAGACTGCTAGAATCTTTGATTCACCTAATTCTAGTTCTACTTCTTCTTCACCGATCGTATAATCCCAAGTACTAAGACGGTTAGTATTAGATGCTTCTTCAATGATAGTCGGTTGAGTACTTACACCAGGTCCATAAAGAAATACTAGTGGGCCATCAGAGTTTGGGTTAATTATTCCAAAACCCAATGACCCTTCATCGACTTTATTCGGACTGTTGCCGTAGGATAATTGCGTTATTGGTTGAGTCTCTTTTGTTCCATTCTGATACCTATCTACCCAAAGAGTAACCCAACTTGTATCTGCACTAGGTAATTTAAAATCAAAATCAAATAGGATTCCTAAATTTAAATCTTCAAAGGTGTTCACATATTCAGAATCAGAATTAACTGATATAGTCGCTGCCTTGTCATTCGAATTGGAACAACCAGAACCCAATATTAAAATGAGAATTAAGATAGAAATGTAAATTAAATAGTTTTTTATCAATGAGCCCCATCCCCCTATTAAATAACCTCGTTGTTAATTCCACACAATCATTTTTCCAGTGGCATTGGTTGTTTATTAATCATTCAATTAATTATAAGTTAATAAAGATAATCAAGTATTTTTTGATAACCAAAGGGTAAAAGGTAGGCTACTAATAAACCTATAACGATAGAAGAAGTTGAAAAAATAATTAATTTTCTAAATGAAATTTCTTTCCTATTAAAGGCGATGATGAGTACCTTCACCATTGAAAAGACAGTGATAAATATTATGATAGCTGAAAACACACTGGCTAAAATTACCTCCATAGTGACCTTCCTTTCAAGTTATCTAAAATTGTATTAATAAAAGCGCTTCTTGAATTGTCCTGCATCTTTTGCTAAATATAGAATCCAATAAATAATGTCTCAATTCTTCCCCAATCTGCGCAGCCTAAGTTTAATATAATGACCTAGGACTATCCGCCATCGTATTAACAAGTATTAAATATATTAGTATATTAGCACCAGGTAATAAAATAAATATTAGTCTTACCGCTAAAGAAGATATACCAAAATATTCAGCTATGCCTCCACAAACACCACTTATTGACTTATCAGTTGAAGACTTTTTCAACCTTTTTTTCAAGTCAATCCCCCCTCTTATCAGAATCTACCTAAAACAAACAATACCATATTTAACCAGCACTTTTATTGAACATTACTTCTCTTTAGCTAAAAGCTTCTTCCTATTTGTAAAATAAACAAAAGGGTTACATGCACTCACTGGCTGTTTGAGTTATCCTTTATTGCTCAATAATTTCTTTATTAAATTCAGTCTGTAACCTACACCTAAATAAACTAATAACCCAACAGAAATGGAGATGATAGAAGTAACTAAGGCACGATAATATAAGCTTACAACCTCTGGCAGCCATAGCTCTGTTAAAAATGCAACACACCAAACAGCTATAGACATTGCCAATACTAACAAGAAAACTTCCTTTAAACTCTGAAGTAAGGGTGACAACTTGAATTGAAGGGTTTTTTTAATGATAAAAATGTTATATAGAATTGAGACGATAAAACCAAAGTAGGTAGCTAAAATAGGCCCTGCTTCCTTTAAGTATGGAACGAGTATGAAGTTTAAAACGATCTTTAAACAGATCCCAAATATGATTCCAATGATTAATTTTTTATGCTCGTTAATTCCTTGCATAATTGCAGCAGTTACCGTAAACAAAGCAAAGAATACTGCGGCTAGAGAGTACCATTGTAAGATAAGTCCACCTATTACATGACTGTTTTCTAAGCCAAAAACCATTATATAAATCGGTTCTCCAAGAATACCTAAACCCATAGCAGCCGGAAGAGTAAAGAACAAAAGAATCTGCATCGTTTTAGAAATCTTACTTCGGACTTGTAGCATTCTTCCACTCGTAAAATCTGAAGTTATACCTGGTATTAAAGACAGACCGAATGCTGTAGCCAATGACACAGGAACCATCACGAGAATTTGAGCTAATCCAATAACTGAATTAATTGTCTCTGCTTCATCTAACTTATAGCCTATAGACTGAAACAATTTATTAATCGTAAAGGTATCGATGTTCTGATAAATAGGTATTGCTAGTCCTGTAATAACAAAAGGAATTGCATAGCCAATCAATTCCTTGAAAATTGATATAACTTTTATGTCTTCATTATTCGGACTCATATCTCTTTGTTTCTTTATTAATTCTCTTCGTTTAAAGAAAACGAATAATAAAACAATAAATCCTGCTACTCCACCTATAAAGGCGGCAAATGTGGCAATTCCTACAGCGTTTGTAAGCGAACTGTTAAATATGTGAATGGTTACATATGCACCTGCCAAGATAAAGACGATCCTGACTACCTGCTCTATCACTGTACTTAACGCTGAAGGCCCCATAGATTGACTCCCTTGGAAGTACCCTCTAAAAATACTAATTGCTGGAATAATTAATAAAGCAAAGCTGACAAGACGAATGACAAACTGAACATCCTCTATAGAATTACCTGTTTGATCATTAGGGTCGATTAATATTCCTGCTAAGAATGGTGCGGATAAATACAGAGCAGTAAATGAGATAATGCCACTTATGACCATCAAATACATTCCATATCTTAATACCGTCAAACCGACTCTATAGTTACCTATTTCATTATATTTTGAAACAAATTTGGAAACGGCAAGTGGAAGACCTATTGTTGAAATACTTAACAGAATTGTATACGGACCATAGGCATATTTATACAAAACGTACCCCTGTGTTCCTACGAGAGCCGTGAATGGGATTATATAAATGAAGCCCAGTATTTTAGAAATTAGGCTTGCTGCCGTTAAAAAGAAAGTTCCTCTTAAAAATTTGCTATCCACAAAAACACCTCTATTAATAACAACTGCTATGTAAGGTTTTCAAGCCACCTTTAGAATTCAACAAAAAAGGCGGTTAATCCTTCCTGGATCAACGCACCTCAAGTTGAATAAATGGTATTTAGGATGGAGGTAGATTGTTAAACCATTTTTGTATATTGTTCACAAGATCAGGCTTGGAAGCAGTAGATACTTTCTTTGGCTTGAACCCCCCCAGCTCAACCACTTCGATGTGGTCTTCCCCATCGATCTGCACGACGCAATAGTCTTCATATGGAGATGCTTCAATCTTTGTGACCTTTTGGTCATGGAAGAGTTCCTGGATTTCTTCAACATCTTGTGGCGTCGGGTGCCACTCTTTTTTCTCTTGTGGCTGTTCCTCATCAGACTCGTTGTTTGATGAAACTGTGTCCTTGTTTCCATCCTGATAAAGTTGAAGATGAATTTTTTGAAGCAAGGCAATGACTTCAGAGAACCCAATGAAAAGCATGCCTGTGACAAAACTGGAAAACAGGGCAGGCAAGGCGATTCCCCAATTTTGACCGACCTCTGGTGCTCTGGAACCCAGGCTCAATGCAATGAAAAAACCGCCAATCATTATTACAAACCCTATGACACGGAGCACTTTGGCAACAGTATTTTGTTTCTCCACTTATTCTCCCCCGATTCTTTCCTAGAAAATTTATATATAAATGACCTGAAGATAGTTAAATTTCTTATTCTCTCAATTGATCAGACAAACCGTCGTCGTTTCCGTATTCAAATTTCCCGATTTTCCCTTCTTCTTTTGCAGAGAAAGAAACTTTACCTTCTACATTCGCAGTTTGTTCTTCCTCTCCACTTTTCTTATATCCGACCTTTGCAATAAAGGTATAAAGACTTGGATTTTCCTGATTTTGCTCAATTGTGACATCCTTTAAGTTAATCTTATAATCAGCATTGTAAGCAAAAGTTTGGTATGAAGTCCCGCCAAATGCAGAGATGAAGGAATGAAGTCCAGAATCTGTAAAGTAGGGTCCGTATTTCTCTTCTAATAACTTATCAAGTTCTTTATTTTCTTCTTTATTGTTTACAACAGTCTTATATTTAGGATTCCACATTATATCCATAAACTTCTCATCCGGACCAGTAAACTCATGCTCAAGAACTTTTTTAATAGCTTCTCTATTGGCGTCTTCTGCATTAACGTTTGAGCAAGCAGCTATTAAAAAAACTGACATCATTATCATGAAACTTAGATAAATTGTGGATTTTGTTTTTCGCTTCTTATGAGACAATTATAATTCCCCCTTTTAAAGTAATACGTTTTATAATACATTAAAGATTCAGATTATTTTTTCTAATCATTCAACCTCTCTTGCAGTATTAATTGACTCATAAAAAGAGAAACTTCCAGCGTCAACAGGACTAATTCTAATAAAAACAGAACCATTATGATATCTGGCTCTTTACGATGTTATTACAATGATTAATAAGGAATTTCGAGAATTGTAAAGTATTATCCAATCTCTCCATCTCAGAGCTGAAAATCACTTCTTTCACATCTTTACGTATATTAATAGCTTCTTTTATAATGTCGTGCCATTCAACTGGCAGATGTGATAGTCCATATTCTCCAGCGTCCAACTTGGAAACAATATCGTATTCCTTTATTGTATAAAACTGACGTAGCAATCCGAGTACTGTCCATTCTATTTCAAAATCTATTTCGTCGGTCGGCAGCTTTACTAGATGTTCAATTGAAGTCTCAGCCATTTGGGTCCTATTTGCCCAGTACGTATTCATATTTCCAAGTACATAAGAAGATAACTCTTGAGGGTGAATATCAATCCGAAAGTCCTGTAGCTCTGGCCCGAAAACCTTTATTCCTTTACTCTTTAAAATCCACCAGGTTATCGGGTTAAAATTAAAGTAATCACCGAACAATAGTTCACCATTGTTGTAGAACGGATGTTTACCGGCATTGTTGAGTTTTCCACTATCCTCTCGAACAGCATATACTCCGTCCATTTCTGGCTTTTCATACTTGTTCGCTATTATTGTATGTATATAAGATAACGCTTCTGAATCTTCCTCTGTTAACCGACGATTCGTCAAAGTGATAAAGTCGATGTCACTTGAATCATCAACATAGGCATTCAGGGCAATGGAACCATGTATATATAATCCTTCAATGGTGTCAGGTAAATGTTCATTAAATAAGTTAATATAATCCTTTAAGACTTTTTCGACGATCATTGGTATTCCCATTACTAAATCCCCCTGAGAATGTCTGTTTATTTGTTCCTTACAGTTATTGAAAGTGCAATTAATGTTAGGCCTGAAAAAAGGGCTAAAGGAATAGCTTTAGCTATCATAAACTCAGGAAGTAGGTTTGAAAACATTGTTTTAAAAAATAAAAAAGTAGAGAGTAATGCAACGAATACCAAGAATCCTAAGAAAATTAAAGGAAAATTCTTTGTCATTTTAACAGCCTCCGTTTGTTTAAAATTGTACGCTATTTAACTTTGGGTTGCTTTTAATAAAAATTCTTAGAATAGTGATTCCAGTTGCCATAATACCCAGGGTGTAAAAGTTAATAAATAACGTATTTGTATATTGATTTAACCAAGGGTAACGATATATTTTTGAAGTTTCTATTTTAGGGCTGCCTCCTAAATCGTTAACAAGATCTATAATAAGCTTATATTCTAAAAACGATAGCAATAGCAAAATAGCAAATGCACCCCAACCGATCTTCATCCAAGTGCTAGATGCTAATTTGAGTGTGCCTAAATATCTCCATAAACTTCTTACAAACAAAATAAAAAACGCCAGTGCCGGCACTACAAATAAGAGACCTAAGTTACCATTGCCTGATATTACATGAGGCTTGATTGTAAATAAATCTACTAAATAAATAAAGACCACACTTAGGATTAACCACCAGACAATAGCCCTTGACCAAAAGCTCATACTACACCCCTTAAAGAAATTATTCATATGCCATGTTACTTCATTAATAAGTGGTAATGCGTCTCCATCAACGCACCCGGAAGTGATTATTAAATTTAAATCTCAATTTATAAATGGGTACCGTTCATTGAAATCAAAACAAGTTATAAACTACCACTTTTTCAGCTATATTTTCATTATCAGAGTTTGTGTTATACCATACTCTTACTTTTTGGCCCTGTTTTAAATCATTTATGTTGTCTAGAAAGAGGGTTTGAGGACCTACACCTGTTATTAGTGTTTCAGCTGTAATTTTCACTTCTAAAGGCATATATGAAGCTTCTGGCAAAATTTTAAGTTCAACCAGCACTAATGTATCTTCAGTAACTTCATCAATTAGTTTCTTCCCGTCATAATCTCCATATCTAATTAAATCAATAGCAAACCAGGTTACAATCACTATTGCGATTGATATGACTACCCCTTTTATTAATTTCAATTTGTAACCCCCTTATTTTAAGGTTACTGCCCCTTTAGTTAAAGATACTCCAGTATATTTTGGTTTGATCCGTGCAATAAAAGCCTTCTAGATTACATAGGTCTACAATGTTATTAACTGTCTCCTTATCGGAGCACAGTAATGAAAAATTGCTCAGTGGGTAGTCAGCAAAATACCACTAACTTGAGCCACTTGTTAAATAACCGTAAAGTCACCAGAAATTATCCTTCTTAAATAATCTATTTTTCTTAAGTCTTTATGATTATTTTGGTCTGCTCGATAACTATCCTTAGCCGAAGACTCGTAAACTCGTAAATATTGTTCAGGATTTAGTAAATAAAATTTAACTTCGCCTTCTTTATGAAGTTCTAAATCCTCTAATTGTACTCCCGCGAAATTTGGCAAAGTATCGATAATACCAAACTCAACTGATAGTCCATCTTTAGAAAATTCATGTTCATGCAAATCAATTAGCTTATATTCCATAGAATTCATTACGTTAAAAATGTCAATCCAGTTATGTATAGATAATTCAGCCGGTACTTCCCAGCCTCTTTCATCACCCGGTACATGAATATCCAAATCTTGAGCATCCCAATTAATTCCGGTAATGACCTCCAAACCTACAGAACCCATTAACAAGGGAATAATATCAATATCATTTAATTTTTTTGCAATTTTAATAAACTCGTCAAACTTGTGATTATCCATTTGCTCCTCCACATTTTAAAACAGGTTAAAACTTCATTGGATGTACTCATTTCTTTTAACTAGATTGCAGCATTTTATTCAACTACGACAGTCTAGTCCGCTTGCGATTCATCTCATACATCTTCCTGAATGCCAATAAACAACTTATTTAGACCTATAGTAAATGATCTCAGGGTCCCGTTCATCTAAATTTTCTATAAATCCACTTTCGATAAAGCCGTTAACCTTAAAAACTTCCTGCATTCTTTTATTTGATTTATTAGTTGAAGAGAATATTTTTCTAGTTGGAGATATTCCTATAAAGTACTCAATTAGTGCTGTTGCATAACCTTTTCGTCTTTCAGTTGGCCTTACTATTATTAGTGAAATGAAGCTACAATCGAAGAAATGGGTATCGAATAATAAAAATCCAACGATTAGATTTTTATCATAAGCAACTATACATCTCTCGTCTTCAATGGCTTTCTTAATATATTCACCCCTGCTATTGTTGCCAATTACCTCTTCATCTATATTCGCTATTTCATCTAAATTATGTAATTGAGCCATTTTCTGTATTCTCAAAGCTGTTCCCTCCTTAACTATTATTTCTGCTTGTTTTTCAATAACAACGCCCCTAGCATGCACCGATTAGTTGAAAAACTCGTCTTTAAGAATACTCATCCTTAATCGATCAACAAATTCACCGTTTCTTAATCTGTCTTGTCGTAATATACCTTCTTCTACATATTCCATATTCTTATATGATTTAATCGCATTTTCATTATCAATCTCTACTCTAAGCCAAATCTTGTTAAGCTCTAGTTGCTGGAATCCCCAAATAAGCATTTCGTTCATCGCAGATAAACCGTACCCTTTGCCCCAGTAGTTTTTATCTCCAATTGCTATTCCTAATTCTGCGTGCTTGTTTAACTTATCGATATTTTTAAAATCGATCCAACCAATGTGTTTACCTTCTTCAGTGATGATCGCTTTTTGTTCATATCCATTTGTCTTGTTTATACACATTTCTATCCAAGCCTGAGTTTCTTCTCTACTGAATGGAGGGTATTTCTCTGGCATATTTAAATGCTTTGTTACCTCTTTATCAAGACACCACTGGTAACGGTCCTCTGTATCATCTATAGTCAATTCTCTTAAATGAACCTTTGGCAATTTAGTTGTATTCATTTCTCTTCTCCCCGGCTGAACTCTTTATTTAGTTCTGTTGCTGAATAAATTCTTTTAATCTTGCTAAATTTTCTTCCAGAAATACAGCATGTTTTTCAATTCCCCGGCGTTTACACCATCCAATACTGTTAAAAGCATCTATGAATTGATAAAAAGGCAGGACAGTTTCTAAATTAATCAATGGTCTTATACTGTTATAGCCTTCATGAAAGGCCTTATATAGTGCAGTATCGAAAGATAAAAAATCACGATAAAGTTTGGTAAAATCAATTTCTGTTGAACCAAAGCGTACACTCTCAAAATCAATCATTCCTGAAACTTGTTCACCGTCAACAATTATGTTGGCAGGGCGAAAATCCATATGCACAAAACTTGGTCCATCTGGAGATGGCAGCTTGTGCTTCATTTGCTCAAATTTCTCAATCGCTTGAGTATATAATTGTGGATCCAAAACATTCTTTACGTCCTCAGCAAAACTATAAAATTGCTGCTCAACAAAATCAGACCAGTTTGTAAATTCATTTTGTATGCCAGATAACTTTCGGTTTGTAGGCGGGCCAATTGTGTGCATCTGAGCTTGAAGAACCCCAACCTGAAACGCAACTGTTGGCGAATCCTCAACTGTTAACGGTTTTCCTTTTAATTCAGATAATAAAAAAGCGCCCGGACATTCATCATCACCAGACCAATAATCCAACATCTCAGGAATGGAAACTCTACCTTTTAATATTTCATAGGCTTCCAATTCACGCTGAAACTTTAATTTTGTATAAGGGATTTTCAAAAATACATTTTGACCTTTCCTCAAAGTACATTTATAGACGGTAGAACTATGGGAATCTTCTACCTCGGTTAGTGAATCTATCTCCAATCCGAATTGCTTAATCACTTGATGTAACATTAAAATACCCCACTTTTTTATTAATTGGACTATCCCTATTTTTTAAATCAGTCAATTTTGTTAATTAATAGATACAAAAAGCCACCTTAAAGGCAGCTGAAAATATGATTTTTTTCTGCAATAGGAAACCTGTGTGATGTATCTCCTTACAAAACTACCTTATATCTTCAACAATTGAAAAGCTCGTGTCGTGAATTGTTTTTTCCATTAATTAGAATTCAACAAAAAAGGCGTTAATCCTTCTTATCGCAAATGATGGTATAATTTAAAAAATGCCCAAACCCATATATACCAAGGGTGTGGACATTTTATTACCGTTTTAAATAAAGCGTTAATTTGTATTATACGAATAATACGATTGAAAAAATCAACTCCCCTGCAGTTAGGGGAGTTTCAAACTTCTCCTGGCCTTCTTCTCTTATTTTTAATTATTCAATACTTCTCTCATTCTATCTTGGACTCTTTCAATAAATTGGTTAGGTGTGCTAGCGGTCGGATAAGCAATAAACGTTATAGTACATTTGCCTGAGTTTTTATCAAATTCCATATTGGCAGCATGTTTTTGTTTTCCAGAACTAGATTTGTATACTATTTCAACTGAAAACCCATTAACAGATGTCTCTACAAGACTATCCCGCATTTCACTTTCAACATCTTTTACAATGTCCTTAAATTCAGATTCATTCATTTTTTAAAACCCCTTCACTATTTATTTAATAATCTAGCAAAGAAAGCTCTTAGAAATTAATCTATTTGAAAGATTATTTAACATTCTAACAATTTTTTGCGCTAAAAGAATCATTTGAACATCCCTGTACCTTTACCGTCCTTACTCTTCCATTTGGAGAAATGGTTTTCGTTTCAATCCGGACCAGGTCGTACTCATAAGTAATGGAACGGCCCAGGGTATCTGTATAATATGTTACGTCATTTTTTTCGTTATAGGTGGAAGTGGTCTCATCCCCATTCGCATTCGGTGTGCCCTTACGGTTTACGGACTTGTGGTATTCATAGGTTGTCAAACGACCATTTTCATCGGTTACCTTTTTCAGGTTATCATTGGCTTTGTATTCATACTGGCGGGTATCGCCCCCAGCGGATTCTCCAGTCACATTGCCAATGGAGTCGCAGGAAGCTTAGGAACGGACGTACCCAATGCTTCCAAAAGAAGCACAGGGTATGTCCCCCACCTCACCACAATCTGTGATTAGTACCGAAGTTCCGTTAACTTGATTTCCGCCCTAGGTATGCCTCCATGATTCTTGGGTCGGTCAAAAGATCATTGGATTTTCCTTCTGCGATAATTTTTCCTGTTTCAAGTACATATCCATAGTCAGATACACGGAGAGCCTGTCTCGCATTCTGCTCCACTAGGAGAACGGTTGTCCCTGCTTCGTTGATCTCCTTGATGATTTTGAAAATGTCGGCTACAACAAGTGGTGCAAGGCCCATTGAAGGTTCATCAAGCAATAAAAGCTTCGGCCTGCTCAAGAGCGCCCTGGCGATGGCAAGCATTTGCTGTTGGCCTCCAGAGAGAGTCCCTCCCAATTGCTGATGTCTTTCCTTAAGAATCGGGAATCTCTCCATCACTTTTTCGATATCATGTTTAATTTCATTATCCTTTCGATGATAGGCACCCATTTCAAGATTTTCAAGCACGGTCATACCGGAAAGAATTTGCCTTCCTTCAGGCACAAGTGCGATTCCTGTTCGTACCAGCTGATCCGGCCGCCTTCCTGTTACATCCTCTCCAAAAAATTCAACCTTTCCCTCTTGCGGCTTTAAAAGGCCGCAAATCGTTTTCATCGTGGTGGACTTTCCTGCACCATTTGCTCCGAGAATGGTTACAATACTCCCTTCCTCAACCTCAAGACTAATATTTTTTAGCACATTGATTTTTCCATAGGAAGTAGAAATTCCCTGAACCTTAAGCATATAGTTCATCCTCCTCACTGCCGAGGTATGCCTCGATGACATCAGGGTTATTCTGTATCTCAGCAGGACTGCCCTCCGCAATTTTCCTGCCAAAGTTAAGCACCGCAATCCTGTCACACAAATTCATCACCAGCGGCATATCATGTTCAATCAACAGTACAGTAACCCCTTTAGCCTGAATTTTTTTTATCAGCTCAAACAAACTGCTTGTTTCTGTTTCGTTCATCCCAGCTGCCGGTTCATCAAGCAGCAGCAATTGCGGATCACTTGCAAGTGCTCTGGCAATTTCCAGTCTTCTTTGCTGTCCGTAAGCCAGGCTGTCTGCTATATTCTCGGCAAATCCAGTAAGGCCGACAAAGTCGAGCAATTCATTCGCCCTTTTTCGAATATGCTCCTCTTCCTGGCGTTGTGTTTTTGTTCTGAAAACACTGCTGAACACGCCCGACTTGCTCCGACAATGCTCCCCTACCATGACGTTTTCTTGAGCTGTCATCTGAGGGAACAGGCGAATATTTTGAAACGTACGGCATATCCCCTTTTTTGTGATAAGGTGTGGCTTGACTCCACTGATATTTTCCCCGTTAAAAACAATCTCCCCTGAAGTAAGCGGAAACATGGAGGTAACTAAATTGAACATCGTCGTTTTTCCTGCTCCGTTCGGGCCGATCAGCCCGAAGATTTCACCTTTGTTGATTGAAAAGGAGACATCGGAAACTGCGCTGATTCCGCCAAAATTTTTATGCACTTTTTTGATTTGCAGTACCATGCTCTTTCCCCCTTTTCTTCGTTTTCAATTTCATCCAGTTTAAAAGATGAACGTCAATGAGTCCCTGTGGACGGACTGCCATCATTACGAGGATGATCAAGCCGTAAATCATATAACGATACTCACTGATAAAGCGAAGGACCTCAGGCATTACTGTTAAGAATAATGCTCCAAATACCGGGCCCCAAATGACCTCGCTGCCACCGAACACAGCAAAAATCAAAATCTCAACTGCCCTGTGGTAAGCAAAGTCAGCCGGACTGATGTATGCCAGCACGTGGGCATACAAGGCTCCGGCAAACCCGGAAAGCAAAGCTCCTTGTGTAAAAGCAAGCACTTTATAGTAAGTGATGTTGATGCCCATAGATTCAGCTGCTTTTTCATCCAGTTTGATGGCAGCAAACGCTCGCCCAATCCGAGAGCGGTTTTGCCTTTTGAAAAACCATATAATCCCAATAACAATGAATAATAAGAGCAGAAAAACCATCAGAAAAATGAATTGGTTGTTTTGCAATCCCATAACCCCCGGATTGAAACCAAGTTCCTTAAAAGTTCTCAGAATTTCTCGTCCAAGATGAGGAATGCCAGACAAACCAATCGATCCCTTAGTCAAAGACTCCCAGTTTACTAAAATAACACGGAGGACTTCCCCAAATCCAAGAGTCACAATGGCCAAATAAACCCCCTGAAGTCTCAGAGTCGGAATGCCGATAATAATCCCAAACAATCCAGCCATAAGTGTCCCTGCTAAAATTCCAATCAGTATTGGAAAATCGAAGTTTAGCGTCAGAAGCGCCGAAGTATAGGCACCTACTCCCATGAACCCTGCATTTGCAAGTGAAAGCTGGCCGGTAGAAAGTGTTATATAAATACTTATACCAAGTATGACATTGATTAAAATAAATGAAGCGACCTGTAAATAGTACGGATTAATAAGTTCTCCAAGCATTTGTTCACCTTCTTATGCCGAAATTTTTTGGCCGAATAATCCTTGTGGCCTAACAAGGAGAATGACAATGATTGCTGCAAACGCAATCGCATCCCGGTAGCCCGAGTTTCCATACACCACAATGAAGGTTTCCGCCAATCCAAGGATCAGGCCGCCTGCCATCGCACCCTTGACATTCCCCATTCCACCGAGAATGATAATAGCCAGTCCTTTTAAGCCAATAGACAAGCCCATTTGAGGGGTGACCGAGTTAAATGCCATTCCGACAAGGATTCCTGCAATTCCTCCCATAGCCGAAGCAATAATCACAGTCATTGTGATGGTCTTTTTTGTATCGACTCCAAGAAGACTGGCTGTTTCAAGGTTCTCGGCAGTTGCCCTTAATGCTTTGCCAGCTTTTGTTTTTCCCAGCCAATACGAGAGTGTGTACATTAAAATAACAGAAATCATAAAAATGACTATTTGCACCAGATACACTGTAATTGATCCAATCTGGAAGCTGATTTCTGCAAAAGTATTATTGAACGGATGGTTTCCTGCACCAAATAAATGGTGTGATAAGTTTTCAAGCAGGATGGAAACACCAATGGTACTGATTAAAGGGGCAAGGTGTGAAACTCCTTGTTTATTTCGGAGCGGTCTTAACGCAAAGCGCTCCAGCAAATATCCCATGATCCCAGTCACCAAAATAGCGGCTGCGAAAGCAAGCCATAACGGTCCTTTGAAAGTGGAAGTTACAATAACACCAATGAAAGCTCCAAACATGAAAATTTCACCATGGGCCATATTTATGATACCAAGCACCCCAAAAACGAGTGTAAATCCGAGTGCCACAATGGCATATATGCTGCCCAGGGTTATTCCGTTGATTAACTGTTCGATTAACATGGCATCTCACCTTCTGATTCTTTATTTAAAAGAAATTTCCACCAGCGGAGTATTCCGCTGATGGATTACGGGCCTGACTATTCAAACACCGTGAACTTGCCTTCGTCAATTACTAGGACAGTAGGCTCCATTACAACATCTCCGTCCTTATCGAAGGAAAAGCTGCCTAGGATTCCCTGAAAATCTTTAGTTTCTGCTAATGCGTCACGGACCGCATCCCGATCTGCATCTCCGGCATTCTTTAACGCTTCAGCCAAGATATAGAGAGCGTCATACGCCTGTGCAGCAAACTGGTCAGGCTTTTTGCCGTATTTTTCTTCATACTTTTTCACGAAATCCTGGACTTTCTGGTCGTCTTTATCACCATACCAGGGAGTTGCCACAATCAAGCCGTTGGCAGCATCACCGGCAATTTTGATCACTTCAGGAGAGTTAAAACCATTGCCACCAACAAACGGAACATCAATTCCCATTTTGCGTGCCTGATCCATTATGACTGCGCCTTCGTTATAAAGAGCTGAAGCCAGGATCAGATCCGGTTTTAGACTTTTAATCTTTGTTAATTGTGCATTGTAGTCAGATTGACCTTTTTGGAAGGTTTCAATGGTCAATATTTCAAGACCTTTCTCTTCAGCGGCCTTTTTCATAGTATCGAAACCTGACTTCGTAAACACATCATCATTTCCATATAAGATTGCTACTTTTTTAGCGTCATACTTTTCAATCGCTTTATCGATCGATGCTGGAATAGCCAATGCTTCAGGCAGCGAGTTCCGGAATACATATTCACCGATTTGCGGAATCCCTTCAGCAGTAGTAGATGTGCCCATAATTGGCACCCCGTTTAAATCTGCCTCAGGACCAACTACGTTCATCTCTGTACTTAGAGTCGGTCCGATAATAGCAGTGACATTTTTGGAATTCATCAATTTCTGGGCAGCGGTTAATGCTTGATCCTGCTTGCCTGCTGAATCCTCAATGACAAGGTTGATTTCTACCTCTCCCTTTTTATTGATTTCTTCGTTTGCTAGCTTGAGTCCGTTGGTAATCGCTTCACCATACGCCGCTCCTGGTCCGCTGATATAGGATATGACTCCAATATCAGCGGTCACTTTTCCTGCCCCGTTTGCGTCCTTCTCCCCAGAAGATTGGGCACCCCCACAAGCCGACAGCAAAACCAGACTTGATAAAGCTGTAAACTGAGCAAATCTTCTAAAATGCTTTCTCATTCTCATTACTCCCTTCAATTTTTAGAAAAATAATAATATTCTAAACTATATAACAATTAAAATACAAAACTATTGTAAAGTAAAGGCAAAATAAAGATAAATTTCCCACTTAAAACTATAATTTTCTAACTACAAATCAAGTTAAATTGGCCCTTTGTACGTATCCATAACTTATCAATCGATTTTCTAGTAGATTCTCAAAAAAAAGAAGTCTTCTAAAATAAGAAGACTCCTTCACGACCGTTACTTTAATGTATACGTATAATTATATCCTCATCATGATGAACTCTATTATGCATGGATACGATTCTTTCAAATTCTCATCTCCGAATTTTGGCACTTCGTCTCCAAGAAACCAGGTTTATCATTCATAGATTATTTAAGTTAACCATAAAATCACATTTATAGACGGTAGAACTACGAGAATCTACAACCTTGGTTAGTGAATTTACCTGCTATCCAAATTGCATAATCACTCGATGTAACATTAATATAGATGGCTTAATATTAAACACCTACAAAAAAGTTTAGTTTTCAACCTGTTTGTTAAACCGTCTTCATATAGATGGGAGGTAGGCTCTCCACTCTCTCCAGGCCTCCATATATTCGTTTAGGTCGTGTGGATGAACTTTTATGCAAACCCCAATGCGTGTATATAATTGGAAAAGGACTTCACCCAAAAGCCTCTCCTTACTAAAGCAAGTGTTACCATGCCATAACGAAAAAGCGTTCATTAATGTATTTAAATCCAAATGATCAGGAGAAGAGCAGAAGGCATAAGTAAAATCATATATTCTTGGACCGATTAAAGGTGACGGATCAATAACTCCTTTTAACTCATTATCAGAGTATACAAAATTATGTACTCCAGCATCACCATGAAGATAATACTTTTCTTCTCGAATATGATATTCATTTAAGGCACTAACCAGCGATGCCACTCTTGAATGATCTTCAATAGAAAGAAGATCGCCTATATTCTCCTTTGCAGACTCTAAACTAATCTGGTTAAAATCTGACCATGATTTACTTTTTCGCCCATTCACTCTGCCCCAGGGAATATCCTGGTCTACCTTTAGATAATGATTGAATAGCTCATTTATTAAACGCGTCATCCATTTCAGTTTTGAACCACGATGGAAGTGCGTTTCTCCTGAAATATAAGCGTAGACGAGAAATCCTTTTTGATCGTCAATATAATGTAGATTTGGGAGCAACTGTACATCTTGATAAGCAAGTAGAAAGTCCTTAGTAGAGTTTATAATAGATGGATGATCAATTTTCAAAACATAAGTTGGTCTATTTTTAACAAATAGAATATATAAAACACCACTGGTTGTTCCACTTTTTAAGGTTTCGAATTCCACTTCATTGCTCGTTATTAAGTTATTTTTACTAAAAATATTTATTACTTCATTTATGTTTGCCATCTATATTCCTCTTATTTTTCATAGTAAATAAAAATTAACCCCTATACATTATTTCAGACTTCTTAAATACATAAGTTTTATAATCGCCCGTATCTGATGAAAAACTTAAAATATTCCCATCCGTTGGTATTCCTTCAAAATAAGCTCCAATACAGCCTGTTGTGCATCTGTGACCAGCAATAAGAATATTTAACTCTCTTGTTCCATGCTGATTCTCAAGTTCATTCATGAAACTAAACACCCTTTTTACAAACTCATCAGGATCTTCAATCCCTTTATAAACCGAGGAATCAGGTAAAGGACCAGCCATTTTAACCTCGTTAACGCTTAACCTGTCAGCTTCTCCTAAATCAAAAACATCCAGTCGTTCATCTATATGAGCTTTTAGCCCGGTAACAATTTCTGCTGTTTGGACTGCACGATCCTGTGGGGACGAAAAAACAATATCAAATTTTATGTTTTGCAGCCTATCTCGTAATGCTTTTGCCTGTTCTATTCCATGCTCGTTTAATGCCAAACCCTTTCTCCCTTGCATTTTTCGTTCTTTATTTAAGTCTGATTGTCCATGTCTGACTACATAAATCATGCCTGGTCCCCCCTTTGTAATGTGAAATCGCAACTTCGATTAAGGTTTGTTATTTATAACATTCAAATGGCGTTACACTATATCACCATATCAATGATTCTTTTAATATGGTCCTCATTATGTTCAATATTAACTTGATTGCTCAGGTGTTTATTAAGCCTGAAGACTTCCGGGATTATACCGTTGATTGTTTTCATAATCTTTTCTGGATTCCGGCCGCATTCCCAACTCTCCAGAAGTGATAAATGCCAATGATCTAACCTGCTTCTTTCGCCCTCAATCTTTGACCAAACACCGTAAGGGCTATCCAAATGTTGTTCCATTTCCATATACCATCCAGAAACGACTAACCATCGGACTCGATCTAAATTAGATAAGGCACAATATATTTCACCCCTCATCACCGCACGATAAGTTTCGTGTATGAAGGCTAAAAGTTTTCCTCTCCAAAACTCTACCTCATCCGCTGAAGGCTTGTAATTTTTATACGATGACTCGTTTATGACCTCACTAATAATGTTGCTAGGGTCATATAAAACCTTATATCCTTTAAGCCAAATAGATGGCACAACTTCCTCAGGTGAATGATACCAGCTGTCAATTTTCACAAAAGAATCATAATGAGTCACTACTACTGGTGATGCTGGATTGAAATCCTCGTAAAATAAAACATTTCCCCAATTAGCTGCTCTGTTCCGTTTTGCATTAATAAAATCGGCTTTCTTATCAAGAGTAACAATAATATGTAAATCGATATCCGAGTAATTGTCATAGTTACCTCTAGCCAATGAACCAGCCTGATAAATAGCCAAAACATTTGGATCTGATGTTAAATCATTTAATGCACTCTTCAAGTGAGCATCACGATATTTTGGCAATGATAAATCCCTTTCTAAATGTTTACTTGTAAATCCCACACACATTAACCATCTCCTTAAATTTTAGGGGGTTCATTAGTTGAACTGTTTCTTTTTTCCATTTAACCTTTTGTTCATAGAATTCAACAAAAAAGGCGTTAATCCTTCTTGGATCAACGCACCTGTAACTATTTCCAACTTTCAAATACAACCTGATAGGTGAATAAAATGAGTCATGAGATACGCTTTTCGTTCTAGAGTTTTATCCAATAACACCTTGGATTATGGACCTATTTGATCGACCAGTACTGGTTTAATTCTTCTTATTATTAATTTGATTGTAGATTGCTATTAGTACAGCCAAAATTGCTCCTAATAAAGCACCTATACCGGGCTGTTCTGAAAACATTCCTATAAAATATCCAAAGAGAGCACCGATTACTATAAACCTAATTAATTCTTGTGGCATTTACTTACCTCCAGCTTAATTTCAAATTAAACCATTAAATAATCAATTAGAACCCCTGAAGATATTAACATAATACCAACCAAGAAGTTTACTTGCTTCTCATTAATTTGTGTCTTTTCAAGAATATAAATAGGTATTGCTATTGAAGCCAAGAACTGGAGACTGTTTAGAAAGTAATTTTCTTGGAAGATTATTATATTGGGGTAATACTGATAAATACCAGAAACCAACCCGAAAATAAAAAGAATCATAGGTATTCTTAATTTCCATTTCATTCTTTGCTCATCTCCCAAATAAAAATAACCACTTTTCCACTGATATGATCTGTTTGATAAATCTTCATTTGCTATTGCTATTAATCTAATTTCTCAAAGATCTTATATAACAATAGTTCTACAATATTGGTAGAAATCCCTTGTTAATTGACCCAATAAAAAAAATGCACCACCCCATATGAGGTGATGCATGCTCTAATCAACTTTTTATCGTTTCTTTCAACCGCACTTTTGAAAGTACTCCTGCTATAAATGGAAGTAACGCAACTAAACCGATTGCCCAGTTGACACCTAGTAGGTCGGCAATGATTCCTGCCATTAATGCACCGAATGCATAACCGCTATCTCTCCAGAATCGGTATACTCCCATTGAGGAAGCTCTCCAGTCTGGTTCGGCTACATCACTGATCGCCGCTTGCAAGGTTGGATAAACCATCGCAGTACCCAGGCCCAACAAAAGAGCACCTAAAATCCATAGTGAATATTGATTGGCAGCGAGTATGAACCACAGTGCAGCGGCTTGTGTCCACATCCCGTAAGTGATTAGAACCTTCCTTCCAATCTTGTCGCTTAAGGTTCCCGTGAACAGCTGAAAAATTCCCCAGGCAGCTGGATATACCGCTACAATGGTCCCGATTTGCCCTACGGATAATCCTGCAGCAGCGAAATAGATAGGGAAAAGACCCCAGGCCATTCCATCCTTAAGATTCGTTGATAAACCCGCAAAACTAATGGTCGATAGATTCTTGTTTTTCCAGGTTGTCAACGCAAATACTTCTTTTGCCGATCGATTTTTTCCGGAACTGACGGTTCCACTATTCTTAATTTGAAGCTTCAAATGCTCTCCAGTATCCTTAACAATTAACGATAGGATTAATCCGACTATAACTATACCTATTCCAATGTAAAATGGCTCGGGTCTCAATGAATAGGATGAGGCAATATAACCAGAGACAGCCGCCATGATCGCTACTCCTGAATAGCCTGCAAACTCATTCAAGCCAACTGCCGTACCGCGCTGGTTCGCTTTTGAAATGTCAATTTTCATATTCACCGTCATCGACCATGCCAATCCCTGGTTAATCCCTAGCAGGATATTCGCGACAATGATGACCCACCATGCGTGTGCAAATATGATGAGGATTGGTACGAAAAGACCAACAAACCAGCCGAGCAATAATACTTTTTTACGTCCAAGACGATCTGCAATTTGTCCTGCGAAATAGTTTACAATTGCTTTAGAAAATCCAAAACTGATAATGAATGATAACGCAGCACTTGCAGATGCCAGACCGAACTGCTCTTCGCCAAGCAACGGAAGAACGGTACGCTCAATCCCGACCATTGAACCGACAAACAGATTTGTCACGACCAAAAGAATGAATTGCACGATGTTTTCTTTGATTCCGATTTTAGGTTGCAAACTTATCACCTCCAAATAAAAAGCCCGAAACCTTCAGGCTTTAAAAAAATTACATTCCTTGATTTTCTTTTCTCATTTCCTTAAAGTTATCTGGCTGTGGTGGAACATTTTCAGTCATGAATTTTACAAATTCATTTTTATTCCCTTTTTGAAGGGCAAGGTTATAGCGCTTTTCAAAACCTATTGTTGATGATGGCTTTCCGCTCAACCCTCTCCCACAAACTGAACCAGAAAAAGCACCTGGATAAACTTCAATATGTTCATCCAATTCCATCAATTTCTGAAGACTGTTATATAAGTCATCCGCACCTTTTTCAATAGAAGAAGCTAATTCTGTACGGCCAGCGTCGCCAACCATCAAAGTATGACCTGTCAAGACAAACCAAGGCTCCTCTCCTCTTCGAGTATCAGTGACGACTATTGAAATATGTTCAGGAGTATGGCCAGGTGTATGCAAGAAAGTTAGCTTTGTGTTTCCTGCCATAAGCACTTCTCCGTCCTCTACTGCGTTAAATTCATACGTTGTCTCAGCAGAGCTGTGAAGGACATATTTCGCACCTGTTTTTTCTGCCAGCTCTCTCGCACCCGATATATGGTCTGCATGTAAGTGTGTATCAATGACAAAAACAATATTCATTCCGAGAGTCTCTGCTTCTTTGATATAGAAATCGACCTCTTCTTTTAGCGGGTCAACAACAACTCCTTGTGAAAGGCTTCCACAACCAAACAAGTATGAAGCTGCGACTGGATTCATGTGTAAATACTGACGAAATAACATTTTTCTTCCCCCTTAATTAGTGCTGTATTTGTTTCCATTCATTTATTCCTGCATCAAGCAATGTAGCTCGGTATCCCCTGGATTTTAAAAGCTCTACTGCTTCAGTAGCATAGACACAGTATGGCCCGCGGCAGTATGCAACAATCTCTTTATCTTTCGGCAATGATTCCAGGTGGTCTTCAAGTTCCGAAATTGGTACTGATAAGGCATTCGGTAAATGTTCGTGCTTATATTCTTCAAATGGCCTTACGTCTAATAAAGTGACAGCACCCTTATTCAACTTTTCACCTAACTCCTCCAATGAAATAGGACTTAGTGAGTTTTCTCTCAGAATGTGACCTTCCCTTACAAGCTTCACATCTGAGATCCGATCCTCAGCCGTTCCTCTTAACGCCAGCACAAACATTAATACTTGTTCACTAGCCAACCGATAAATCACATAGTTTTTGTCCCTTGAGTAAGTGACAAGTTTAGAATCAAGCAATGCTTGAAGGTGCTTTGAGGTATTGGCTATACTCATTTTCGTATCAGCCGCCAGGGCTTCAACCGTTTTAGGACCTTGAGTCAATAAATCTAATAGTTCAATCCTCTTGGGACTGGAGATTGCTTTTCCAATCCGAGCAAACTCGCCGTAAATGAAATCCTTAAATTCCCGAGCTTCGATAAAGATCACCTCCAAAAACGCATTTAACTATTCAACTGATTAGTTGAATAGTAACATCCGAACAATCTCTTTGTAAATGCCTTTGCTTTAAATAAAATAAGAACCATGCCATAGTGTTCACCTGTTGGCATGGTTTTATTTTGGAAATGAATGATAAAGATCTTCAAGATTTCGTTATTGAATCTTAATAAGTAATAATTTTATCAGCCCAGAAGGACCATTCTGCAAGCTCATCCATTGTGCTTTTATGCGAGCTTTCATGTAACTCTTCTTCAGACATACCGCGAGCATCCATACAGCTGCCGCATACGCCAACGTCAATTCCCTTACGCTTTGCGACAGTGAGCATTTTTTCCAAGTTGTAATATCCATTTGGTGTTTTTTGATTCTTTTTGGCACACGCAGCTGCATCAGCGATCAGGAATACCCTTACTTCCGTGTTCTCTTTTCCAGCGATAGCGTTTGCCTGCCTTAATGCATTGTAGGCGCGCTCTGTTCCATATGGTGGGTCATTGACGATGAATAAGAATTTCATTTTTACTCCTCTTTTCTTCTAAGTTTTTAAAATATCAGCCTGTTACATTCTGTTTAGAGATAACAGGAATGATTTCCGCTTTGTTCGCTTTATGGAACTTTACAAAGATGATGATATAAAGAATTGCTGCAAATACAGTGCTAACATAATTCACGATTGATAGCACATTTCCAGGAAAGTAAATTCCCTGAACATAAACCCCCAAAACTTGGGAGCCAACGAACGCTCAAACCATCCCCCATTGTGTCGGGGCAAACTGACTCTTGAAAAAATCTCTTCTAAGATAGTCAAAAAGCAAGTATACGGTGAAAATTCCCCAGCCAATGGTGATAACGTAAGAAGCAGTAATCAGGAAAAATGAAATGACACTGGCATCAAAGGTAAAGATATTTTGAAAATGACCCATGATCCGGTAGAAACTTAACCCTAGCAAACAGGTAATTGGAATCACTAGAAAGAATGCCGGGAGTATAGGTTTATCAGGCAATTGGGCATTTTTTATCTGAATGTAAATCAAGAACGATAGCTTTGCCACAAACAAGAATACTCCAAAGACCAAAACGAACAATGATGTTACGGATGCGAAGGATGCAATGGCACTATTCTCGGCCATTGAGGCAATCCCCGTTCCAGCCAGGCTCACTAGGCCGAAAGCGAAAACATCAAGCAGCCAGACAAAGTTCAATTTACTGGCATCCATCGGGTTGATGAACCAGCTTTTTGCCACTTTAAATTCCAGAAAAAATAACGAAACCCACAGAATCATATAGAATAGTAGTGATCCCCACATGAGAGTCTGTATAGACAAACCTGGCAGATAGAAAGCAAATGGGCCCCATACAACGTTTGCGGTCATTGATAATGATGCGATTGGAACAAAAATCGTTATATTTGTAAGCGGGTTTTCTATAAAGGAATTGAACTGATTTTTTGTTATCAGCCATGAAGCCATTCCCCTTAAAAAGACAACAGTAAGAATTAGGTTGGCGGCAGTTGAACCAAGCATGATTAATACTAAAATCGCATTAAGAATGACTTGTGATGGACTCATTTGAGACCATAATAAGTCCGAGATTTTGATTAGGCCTTCTCCATGAGGGATGGCAAATTGCAGATAGTTGAACGCCATCAGGGATACGCCTCCAGCAGCCAGTGCTGCCTGGAACTTAATAGGAGCAAACTTTAATTTCATTCTTTTCAACCTCCTTTAAAACGTAATAACCTTATCTGCCCATTCGACCATTTCGATACAGTCCTTCATTGTTGAGATTGGACAAACCGTCTGGTCATCTAACTTCCGAGATTGAATGCAAGTACCACAAGCTAAAATGACACCATCATTCTCTAAGAAATTATTAAACTCTTTCGCGGTGTTATATTTTTCGTGGGTAACATTTTCACATTCCACACCTTCACCCATCAAAAAGATCGTAACCTCATGCCCATGCAGTAGCGATGCGTTTGCAAACCTGAATGCATTCCAGCTTTTTTCTGGTTCTTTCGTCTCAATGATTATTCCAAATTTCACTGTATGTTCCTCCTTAATGTTCTTTATATTGTCATTATAGAATCGATCAGTTTATAAAGGAAATGCATTATAATTATACTGTCATGAGTATTATGCATAGTTAAGTGAACATAAAAAAAAGAGTTAAGAACCATTAAGGTCCTTAACTCTCTATCCTGATTTTATTGATTGTTTCAATCTGGGAAGCTTTTTGTTCAACAGTCCTTCCAATTTCATATAAAGGAAGGCTTCTCTCAAGGAAATATCTTTGTAAATGAACAGCTTGGTCAGGCGAAACAAATATAAGCAACCCGCCAGAGGTTTGTGGGTCATACAACAAATATTCTTCTTCCCTAGTCAATGCATCTCTATGTATGACGTTTTTGTGGAAGGAGTAGTGATTTTTAATGATCCCCTCTGGAACAGCACCTCGTCCAAGCAAATGAAAAACATCTTTGAGATAAGGGAGTTTATCATTAAGAATCTCAACAGAAACCTGGCTTTTCTCTGCTACTTCCGAGAGGTGTCCTATTAGACCGAATCCAGTCACATCCGTACAAGCATCGATGTCTACTTTGAGAAAGGCCTCTGATGCATCACGATTTAAGGTCATCATCAGGTCTACCACTTCATTTACCTGCTGCTCATTCGCTAGCTTTTGGTCAATAGCAGTTGTATAAATACCTATGCCCAGAGGTTTAGTTAAAAAGATTAAGTCTCCTGGCTTAGCACCCGATTTGGTGATGAATTTACCACCCTCCGGGATGAAGCCTGTGACACTGAATCCATATTTAGGGGAATCATCGATCGTATGCCCGCCGACAATTGCCACACCAGCTTCTAAAGCTTTATCAGCTCCGCCTTTAATCATTGATTCAAGGTAGCTTAGCGGAAGTGATGAAATCGGGAATTCGATAATATTCAAAGCGTACTTCGGAATTCCGCCTTTAGCGTATATGTCGCTGAGGGCATTGGCAACTGCAATGGCACCAAATTGATATGGGTCGTCTACGATCGGAGTTATGATATCGACAGTTTGCAGGATAGTTCCACCTTGATGGTTAAAGGCAAAGACGTCTTCCCCAATTCCTGCAATAACTTTCTGATCGTCTGTTACAGGTATATCGCGCAACACTTGCGCTAGGTCCGAGGACCGGATTTTACATGCTCAGCCAGAGCCTGAAGAATATGAGGTTAAAGCGATATTAGGGTTATGCATACTCTTCTCCTTCTTATTTTTAGTACCTTCATCATACCATGTTAAGAATCCGAGGTGTAAAAATGGATTTTCACCAATTAAAAAGTTTTTATTATGTAGCAAACTACCTTAACTTCTCCAAAGCAGCAGAGAAGGTCTCGCTCAGCCAACCTGCCGTTTCCAGACAAATAGAAGCATTAGAAGTATATTATAAGCTGTCCCTCTTTACTCGTAGTGGACGGAAGGTAGAGTTAACTGACGCAGGACGAAGATTGCTTCAATATACCGAAAAAATCCTGTTGCTGACAGAAGAAACAGATAAAGCAATGACAGCATTGACGAATCTTGAAACAGGAGAAATAAAAGTAGGGGCATGCACAACAGTCGGTAATTATATTATGCCGCCTTTAATCATAGACTTCCAAAATAAATATGAAAATATTAAGGTGGATTTAGTCATTGATCAAACAGATATCATCCTTGAAAAATTAAAAAAGGGGAAATTGGATGTAGCAATAGCTGCAAAGGCAAATAATGATCCTGAATTCAACTATAAGGCGATTTTAAAAGATGAATTAGTACTCGTCGCTGGAAAAGGTGCGAGAATGGATGGGATATCCTCAATACACCAATTAAAAAACCAGGCATTCTTTTTAAGGAAAAAAGGATCGAATACAAGGGAACACATCGATCAACTTTTTGAACTGAATGAATTCAGGCCAACTAAGGTTTTTGAGTTCGATACAAACGAAGCTATATTACAATCAATTAAAAAAAGCCGAGGCATTGGTTTTTTGCCTCAGCATGTTTTGCATGATGAACTTGAATCAGGACAGTTAGAAGGATATGAAATTCAGGAAAAAAGCCACAGAAGCTTTTCCATCATCTCGCCAAAAGAGAAATTCATCAGTCCTTCTCTTTTGATTTTAAGTAACTATATTAAAAAGAACATTTTTGCTTACATATAAAAAGATCCTATTGAGCAGACAACAAAGGGGGAATTTTGTTATTTTCATCAGTAAAACTTATGAATTCCACTTCATTAACGTCATATATTTAGGGTCGTCCATTAATTCAATACTTTTGCAAACAATAGTGATGGTCTCAATTAATTCATTATTTCCATCTTATAATTCAGTGGTTTCTTTAAACACACTACTATTTTTGTTTGTTTTCTTTAATGGCATTATATCCATCATATAATAATAAAGTAGATATATTCCGAAAATAATTTTCTTCACAATCACAAACCAACTTTAAATGAAATACACATAATAATAAGCTCTCTCCTTCTAAAGACTAGTAGGTGTTATTTCCGTATTTTTATTTTAGCAACTCCAATAGTAATAAAAACACTAATAAATCCCGATAAAATGTACGCATATGAAAAATAAAATGCTTTAGTTTTCCATTGAATGAAAGGAACTACTGAAGTAATATCCCATCCTGATAAGAACCTTGGTACAAACAGTAATCCCAAAAGAAAAATGATTACCCTCTCACAGACAACAGGAACTAGACTGATCCATAATCCTTCTTTTATTGAATAGTGACTAATCCTTACATAGATTCCCGCAATCACGTAAGGTACCACAATCATCATTACAGAGACAAAATACTTTACATAAAGTCTATTCTCCTCGTTAAATCGATGCCTATTATTCCCTAAATACTCTGTTTCAGGAAATATTAAAAAACCTGTTACTGCAGAAAGATATAAGGTTACGAAATAAGAAAATGTAATAATAAACCAACCACCCACATACTTCATTTTCTCTCTCCTCCAGTGGTATTAGAATGTTTCACTACAAGTATAGTTTCTTCTTATAGTTTACCTAGTATTTCTAGGTATTTCAACAAAATTTACCAATTGCTTACTATAACAATCTGCTTCGTTTGTTTCATTAAGCATAAAAAAAAGCGTTGTTCTTGATTGGATCAACGCTCAGGTGCTATCTATCAAAATTAATTCTATTCTTTTCAATCCTCCATCTGTATGTTAATTAAACAAGTCCCTCTTTTTTCCGCTGAATTAAATAGACGATAAGACCTACTGGACCGGTGATAATTGTTAAAATCCAAAAAATATGTCTCTTTATACCGACAAAGTATCTGTCTGAATCATAATAAACCCACACTCCGATTATGATGAACAATGATAAAATAACAGCAATTTCGATTTGATAACCGCTAAAATCTGTATTCCTGGCTAAACTCCACCCCATTTTCCAAGCACTCCTTACTGTTTTTTATATAACGTTTTACGAATGCGCCAGAAAAAGGTTTCAATTTTCAGATTATTATACGTGAATGGATTTTAAAGCGATGCAAATAATTCTGCTTTCAAGCTTCTATAATAGGGAAGTCATCCGGAGGGTCTGTGATTTCTAGCCTTCAAGCAATTGCATATAATATAAAGTTTCTTCGTCCTCGGTTTCTACTATAATAACTCCTGTTTTGCCATCACCCGTATCATACAAAATCGTTCCTTTAGGTAACTTTGTAGCTGAAAAGTCACTAAAAAACAGGCTGGAAGTTGTTACTTTTTTGATTTCACCAATTTCTTTTCCTTTTTGAATATTACTCTTCATTTCCTCAAACCATTCAAGATCGGTGACATTATTGTACATAAACCCATTGTATTTTAAGACATCCACGTACTCATTCCTTTTGAGAACATCTCTTGCAGTTACCTTCCCACCATCGGCACTACATCCTGCTACCAAAATAAGAGAGACAAATACAATTAAAACCAGTAGTTTATTTATGATAACCTCCACCTTTTCCTTATAAAACTAACCCCTTCTATAAATATGACATTCAACAAAAAGGTGCATGAATCCTCCCTGGACCCATGCACCTGTGAGTTATGAAATGACCGAATAGAAGCATGTGTCGGTCAGTCTGCTGCCATCTGCTGATAAATCATCATTCCGTAAAATACCTTCTAATTCAAATCCAAGTTTTTCGGGGATGGCACGACTTTTTAGGTTGGTAGATTCACATCTAATTTCAATTCTCTTGAATATAATTTGATTTAGACCGAATTCTGTTAAAGCCTTTACCGCCTCAGTCATATATCCACTGCCGCTAAACTTCGTATTGATCCAATATCCTATTTCACATTTAGGAATATCCCAGTCGATCCCTTGAAGGCTGGCAGTTCCAATGAAATCATTCGTCTCTCTATGAAAAATAAGAAAACGAAAGCTTGTTCTTTTTAAAAAGTTAATATGCGCTTTCCTAAGGTTAATCTCGGTTTCCTCGACTGAAGGCAGCTTTTGGGCAAATGGCAGCCACGCTTTTAACTCATTGAATGAATCTCTTATTGCCTGGTTGACGATGCTTCCGTCACCTGTCCGATTCGGCGCTCGAAGCATTAATCTTTCTGTTTCTAACTGGGTTGGAATGTTTAGTAATATAGGATCCTTCATCTTATTTCTCCTCTCCGCTCTATTGATATCTCGAAAAAATGCAACAAAAAAACTCTCACCACCCAAGAAATGAATCTTGAGGACGAGAGTTTGACTTCGCGGTACCACCTCAGTTTGTTGATCTGTCACCAAACCAACCTCTTCGGGTACTAACATACCCTATCTTTATATCGGAAGAACCCGTCTTACGATCCCTGAATTATCATCAGATTGGTAAGAAGCTCCGAGACTTTATTCATTAAGCTCGATATTACTCCATTTCAGCAGCCAGGAGCTCTCTGTAAATATCAATCACTTAATTACTCTTCTCTTCAACGCTATTATTAATTAGAATTTTAAAATATTTTAGCGGTAATATTAACTGATGTCAATATATTCCTCCCTATAAAGAAGCCAAAAGCTCTGTAATATCCTCCAGAACATAATGTTTTTTTAAACCTTACAAAAACAAGACTTATATGCTCCAAGCTCTTTTGGTAACAAAACAGAGGGCTACCCAGTTTTACTAAAGTGAGCTTCAAGGTCAATTCCCATGTTCTCGACCCCACTTGTGCATTTCTTCTAAAAGAGGTTTTAGAGATAGTCCCATTTCGGAAATGGAGTATTCCACTTTTGGTGGCATTTCAATGTATTGCTTTCGTTCAATCAAGCCTTCTTGTTCGAGCTCCTTTAGCTGCTGACTAAGCATTTTGTGGGTTATGCCTGGCAGAAGTCGTCTCAGCTCGTTATATCTGTAAGTGCCTTCAAAGCCAGGATGCCAGAGAATGATGAGCTTCCATTTGCCGCCGACCTTATAAAATGGTGTACGTTGAAGACCCATTCGGTAATATTTTTTGAAATTTATACCCATAGCTATGAACTTACCTATTCGCAAGGGGCCTACTAAGATGAAGAAGTGAATGTTGCCTCCCTATCATTGAGACAAAATTAACTAGGAAACCCAGGGACGTTTCTACGTATGAGAAAAATCGTTGGGTACGTTCCCGTGTCTCCCATTAAACAACTTTTAATAGACATTTGTAGCTTCCTCAGTTTCCGAAATGTCCTTAAACCAATTTAATAGACATTTACAGACTGCCCAGCGTCCGAAATGTCCTTTAAACCACTTTTATTAGACATTTCAAGCTCCCACAGTCTCTCAAATGTCTATTAAACACCTTTTATTAGACATTTCAAGCTACAACAGTTTCCGAAATGTCTATTAAACACCTTTTATTAGACATTTCAAGCTACAACAGTTTCCGAAATGTCTATTAAACACCTTTTATTAGACATTTCAAGCTACACCAGCTTCTGAAATGTCTATTAAACCACTTTTATTAGACGTTTCAAGCCCCGTCAGCACCTGAAATGTCTATTAAACCACTTTTATTAGACAATTCAATACCCCCAGTTACTGAAATGTCCTTTAAATGCACGTGCATAAACAGCATCGGGACGTACCTGGTGCTTGCAAAAAGGAAGCACATGTACGTCCCCGGGGTTCTTTATTGCTTTGCTTTTATAAGGTGAGCCTCATATAAATCGATAATCTCTAAGAACCTCTCTGCTTCTCTAAATGTATGGTCTGCTAAGAGGGGATGAATATTGCTTTTAATTCGGCAAGCCTCTATTAATTCTCTGGCTGTTTTCTTAAAGTCTC
The DNA here is from genome assembly GCF_000813125.1 of Mesobacillus selenatarsenatis SF-1. Taxonomy (GTDB): domain Bacteria; phylum Bacillota; class Bacilli; order Bacillales; family Cytobacillaceae; genus Mesobacillus; species Mesobacillus selenatarsenatis. The sequence goes on along the minus strand of NZ_BASE01000008.1, from coordinate 81,634 downwards.
TTAGTGAAACTACTGAAACTCTGTTTTGGTCCAGGAATTGATCCAAGATTGGGACTGTTTCAGATTGTGGACGCATGGTGTCTAAATCAACCGCCTGGAATACCAGCTGATCAAAATCATGACTAAACTCATTAGCTTGATCTACTAGCTTTCTTTCGGAAGGGTCTAAGAGATGTCCGATGAATTTTGCATGGTCGGCCATAATTTTTAAAAAGAAAAGATTTTCTTGAATGATTTTATCAGGTTGGGGTGCAAGTTTTCCTTCGTTAAGCTCTTTTAACCTGTTGGCAAAATAAGCAGCTTCTCTGCTAACATGGTCAACCAATAATGGAAAATTATTTGTTCGGATTTCACAGCGCAGAGTTAAGCCTAATACCTTTCTCTTGTAACTCCAAATCGCAACAGCCGCTTGATAAACCTCATTGTTAAAGGCCTGAACTTGGCGTATATCCGTGTCCGCGGAAAACCTTGAGAGCTTTTCCTCGATACGCTCAAAGACATTAATAAATTGTTGAGCCTCAGCTATCAAATGCTGTTGTTCGTAAGTAAATCCGAGGCTTAAAAACAAAGCATGTTCCTTCATGATTCTGGACCAAAACTGTATTTCATCCAACGACCTGACAACAATCGGATTTGCCATTTTCCCCACCCCTAATACAGACTTCCCCCCATCATATGTGCGTGTACATGTCCTTATTCTTGCTATTCAAACTAACCATCTTCACATAAAAAAATTAATCTGTACCAATAAAAAATACGGTCATCCTCCTGCTCTGGATCACCGCACGTTTTATTCACTCAATTAGCAATTAACGATTCTGTCACTCATATCAATGCTCTTCATCACTTTTATATTCCAATATATCTCCAGGCTGGCATTCTAATGCTTTGCAAATTGCCTCCAGTGTGGAAAGCCGTATTGCTTTTGCTTTGCCATTTTTCAAAATAGAAAGGTTAGCCATTGTGATTCCAACTCGATCTGAAAGCTCTGTTACGCTCATTTTCCTTTTTGCCAACATCACATCAATATTAATTATAATTGCCATTATTATCACCTCAGACTATTAAGTCGTTCTCTTCTTTGTAATCGATGGCTTCTTTTAAAAGTCGCTGCAGAACTGCTGCAAAAACAGCAACCACCAACGGAGCAAAAACCATCCCCATTCCGATGAGGATAAGGCCCGGAGCATCATCTACCTCCGCTAAAACATAGACAAATGGGAGGGCAACCACGAACAATCCGCTGATAATGATCGCACTATTTTTGATTTTCTTTAGAGCGATTACAGATAAGTCAGAGAAAGCCTCGTTTCTGTCGATATACGTTAAAAGGGTAAATGATTGATACAGAGCGAAGTAAAATGGAACGGCCGAAACATACAGAACCATTAAAATTGCGTAAACCGCAAAAGCCAGATCTGAACCTCTTTCCATTGCCTCATTCGCCTCAGAAGCGATCTGAGGCAATAAAAACAGACACAAAGCCAAAACCGGTATGCCGATAAAAATTACAGCTACCTTCAAAAAAAGTGTTGAACCTTTTTTCATCACAAGCACCTCATTCATTTAATGTCAATTTGAATTTATCATGTTATTTATTGATTTACAATAAATTTTTATTAAAAATAGTAATTATTTTATTGAATAACACAAAAAAAGCGTCAATCCATTTCTGGATCAACGCCTTGTTAAACTACAGTCACTATTTTTCAGAGGCTTCATCCTTTGAAGCATCTCCATGTTTTACACCTTTACTTTTGTACGGCTTGAAACTCTTAGCTTTATTTGCACTAGCTTGCCAGCGATTCCAGCCTTTCTTGCCAGTACCTCTTCCTGTTCCGCTCTTGCCCTTTGCTTTACTCAAAAAATCAACTCCATATTCTTGTACGTTCATTGTTTAGTTTTATCCATTTTCTTTGTGTAAAAACCAAATCATCATAAGTATTAATCATATACCAGTCAGCCATTTATTTCTACATATAAAAACAGTCCAACTCACTTTGGAATCGGACTGCAAACTGATGTGTTTTTAATGCACTCGAATGATTTCATATATATCTTCATCGTGATGAACTCTAGTATGTTTTGATTCGATTCTTTCAAACTCCTCATGTCCGACCTTTGGCAATTCACCAATCCACCAATTTTTGAATTCATAGATAAGGTCAGCTAACATTGCGATTCCTCCCGGAAATGAATAGTGTTTTATTTACACTCTTATTATACTTGTGAAGAGTTTCACATGTAAAGCGCTTTCATTATATCCGGAATAGCAAAATAATATAGAATTATGAGAAATTTAACCAGCTCTATTTAAAAAAATAGATTCATTTTTGCAGAATAATCCCCCAGACTTTGAACAAATAATACTCATGATAAGAAGGAGGTTTTTTTATGCCAAATCAAAATGACAACAAGTTCAGGAAAATCCAATCTGAAAGCTTCAAGCAAGGTAAATCACAAGAGGAATATGCAGCTGAACTGGAAATGAATAAGTTAAAAGCGCAAAAGAGAAAGTAAGCCAAAAATGCCGTGGCGACTGCACGGCATTTGGCATTTCTATTTACCCTTCAATAAAGGTATATCCACCTCAACACCCAGACGCGTCAAGACTTTCCCCAGTGTCTCAAGGCCCGACTTAGGATTAATTTTCGTTTCTAGATAATATACTTCACCTGTAAGTTGAGACTGATAGGTATGAAGCTGCGTAAATGGTCTTTGATCTGGATGGATTGGCTGGAGAGCAATACCATAACGCTTGCCATTATCGGTAGACCCTAGGATGATCCCCGCTTTTACCAGATCGTACAAAGGAAGACGATTGTCTTCGATCCATTTCAAGGCTTCCTTCCAGATCGCAGGAACGCTAGAGCCCTCAATAATAGATTGACAGCCATTCATCTTTACTTTTACATATAAAGATTCCCACTTCTTGAAGCTTTTCCGCTCTGTTGAAGTGTCGTCATCAGCATGCACGGACTTGTCTGTTACCTTTGCCTTCAGCTGGTCGAACAATTTTTCAACAGTCCCTACTCCAACATTGGCATACTTCGCTAAAATCACCAGCTCCATTGGCAGCTGGCCAACTGTGTAAATCTGGTCCTCATTCAATTGCCTTAGCAAACTTGGAATACCCGTGAAATCCTCAGCAGTTAACGGAACCTTTTTCAATTCTTCCGTCACAACAATATGACTCGCTTTGTAAAAGAAGAACAACTCCCCTTGACGCTTTAATGTCAGGTTTCTGCGAACTTTCTCCTCTTCAATAAAGGTTCCAAGCTCTTCGAAAAATTGCTCATCATTCTTCTCGTTATAACGCTTCACATTCTTGTGCAGGCCGTCGAGATCACCTGGGAGCTCACTCATGATCCGTGCTTCTTGTTCAGCACCAAGACGAATCAGAAAAGTTTCCGATTTATCAAATCGCTGCGGCAATAGAAACGCATCCCGCAGGAAATAAGGAATCTCAAGTGACCTTCCTTTATAAGTGATCGTCCGGATTGGTGTAAAACCAGGCGTTTCCTGAACTTCAACTGCAGGAGAAGCAACAGCCGCTGCAACCTCTGCTTTCGCTGGAGTTTCTGCTTGTTGCGGAGGATTTTTCAACAGATCCTCCAAACCCTTCAACCTGACCTCAAGCTCAGACATATCAAACGTTTTTTCTGCCTGGGGAGAAGGATCCTGATATTCCGGCACAGTTACATCCACAGGACCGTACACCTCAACATACCATTTCACAATGCTATACAAGGCTTCCCATGATAAAAGCGCCTCTGAGAAGCGGAACATCCGCGCATCATGTGCCGCCTGGTTTCCCATTCTACGTACCAAATGCAGCGCATCGCGAATCTCAGGAATCAAATAACCCTGATCATTAAGCAGATCTAGCCGTTCCTTCAAACCAGTCCGTGGGTCCTCTGGCATCCCCTCTGCTTTCGTTACCTGCTGCAAGATATTTTCAATAAACACCCGTGAATGAGTCAGCATCGTTCTCGGGCTGGAAAAGATACTATTATCTAATTCCTTAGCCAGCAATGCCAATTCCTTTGAAATCGGCTCTAAAAACTGATAAAAGTATGTATTTGTATTCATAAATTGGTCCCCCGATTGTAGTCTTCTAAGATTTTATCATAATAATAGTCTCTTTTTAGCTTAAACCGGAAAATGGAAGACCACCTATTTGCGCGGCGGGAACTTTTATTCGCTAATAACCGGAAGTTATTCGCAAAAAATGACTTTTTTGCAAAAAATGATTTTATTCGCAAAAACAACCCTTTTTTCGCAAACTGGAAATTATCTTCGATTTTTACGAATTTTTCATTTAAGTTACAAACGGTCTCCTACTCTAAAATAAAGACATAAAAAATACACTCCATGCGAATGAATATAAAACAAGGATTCAATTCCAGGAGGATAATTATGAGAAAAGTCATTTGCATCAATAACGAAGGTTTAGAGTTGGAATTCAACGTAGGTGATAAATATGATGTGGACAGAGAGTTTGACACAACTTATATAGTGACCAACAAACTTGGTAAAAGGCATACCGTTTTTAAAACTCATTTTGCACTAGTTGATGAATCAGAATCAGCGATCTAATATCCTATTGATGAGAGGACATTAACCACCAGTAGCAGTTTACTGCGTATAATTCATACAACTTCATCCAATTTATCAGGATTCCCGTCCAAAACCCAACAAAAAAATCCCTCGACATCTCGAGAGATTTTTTTATCATGCATATTGAATTCCGGCTGCTTTTACCTTATTGATATCCCCGGAACTGCATGGTGTGACGCCGTATGTCATGCCGCAGCTTGGGCAGTTTGTGATTACAGCTTCCATCGTGAACATTTCTCCGCATTCACATGCGATCTGGTGCGCGACGCGTGGCTTTATTTTTTCCTTACCTTTACTCTTCACATGGTCAACAATTGCTTTGCCATCTTCTAATCTAGAACATCCACAGCTCATGAGAAAAACTCCTTTATGTCTTAATTAACACTGTTAACATAGCATAAAGGGTTTACGAAGCAGTATAAGAAAAGTCACACCCATCAGGAACAATGTGATATACATGCTTCAAGATGGAGCTCTTTTTTTCCATTCTCGATTGTTAAAATCGTTAAGCTTGTACCATGAATAAATGGCGGGTCCCACAATTGCTTTATGGAAGCATCTCGGCAAAGAAGGTAAAGAGTCTTGATGACGACTCCATGCGTAACAATCAGTACATTTCCCTCTTTGAACTTCCTTTGCAGATCTTCTAAGAACTCCAACAATCTTTCCTGGACTTGTAAAAACGTTTCTCCACCTTCACCAGCAAAGGCTTCCGGTTCGTTCCAGTAGGCATCGTATGATTCCGGAAATTGTTCTCTAACATCGGAATCCGTTTTCCCTTGCCAGTGACCAAGATCAATCTCCATCAGCCTGTCATCTGTAGTCAAAGGAATTTGCCGCTCCCTTTTTACAAGTGTTGCTGTTTCCAACGTTCGGCCGCTTGGTGAAGAAATGATCTGGCAGAACTCGGTATCTTTAAGTCGTTCACCCAATGAGCGCGCATCTTCTATCCCCTTAACCGTAAGTGCCGAATCCAGGCGGCCCTGGCTTCTTTTCTCTTTATTCCATTCCGTTTCGCCATGTCTGATTACATATAATTGAAGCACGTTCTCACCCCAAATAATGGATTTCATGATAGTACCCGCCTGCCTCGGAAATCAGCTTTAACTGCATACTTTCCGGATAGACAGCAATAAAACAGGTTGATGGCCCTGAAGACTTTGACAGATTAAGATTTGAAACCAAATTTTCCTCAGTAAAATGTATATCTGCAAAAAGGCTATTAAGTTCAAAGAGAATGCCTTTCGAGCCAACCGGCATCGTCGCAACAGATTGAAGCCCGCAAATCCGTTCAAATACAGCTAACGGGACAACCTCAGCTTCCCTCTCGACTACTTCTTGCCCCACAAGCGGACGGCCAATAACTGCAATATTGGTTTGATTGGTGAAGGTCAGCTGATCAACTGCTTTTCTGCCTCTTGTTTTCCCGATTACAGTTATACCAACAGCCGACTGATTCATGGAAAAATTACTTTCCGTGCTTCCCGTGATGCTTATATTCGGCTTCCCCAGTTCAGCTATGCCCTGTTTTATTCCTTTTAAAAGGACGTCCCAGGCATCTTCACCGCAGAAGTTCTGCAGCGTGACAGCAATTGGCTCGGCACCGGCGCTCATACACTCCATTACTGCGACTCTGAAAGAATAGTAAGCAACGGTTTCATAAGGGACTTGAACCGCATCCCACTCCTTCAAGCCGATTGAGCCACTATTGTCACTCGCAATAACCAGATTTTCATTTCCAGTTAAAGGAATCATTAATATGTCTCTCAATGAAATGCCCTCCTTCAAGATTTGTAATCACTATCTATGTCTCTCTTGATAACGGAAGGCTGTGTTCCAGCAATTTTACAATCCTAGGTAAAACAATGAGAGCGAGTAAAGTATTTAATAATGAGCCTGCAAAAAGGGATGGCACAATTGCCAGATAAAAAGACTTACCCATTAAAAAGATAAAAGGAAGCGGAGCAGCGAAGCTATTTCCCATGATAAATAATACACCAGCTGACCAACGTTTACCATTTTTATACAACAACGCAAACAGATAGGCCAACAGAGCCATCTCGCCAGCAACTAATAAATGAAGTGGGCCGAGCGGCATTCCGCCGATTATAGCCGAAAGCAAATGGCCAAGCCCGCCGGCTGCCGCACCAGCAGGTCCACCCAACAAGCCAGCTGCCAACAATGCTGGAAAGGAATCCAATGCCACACTTCCAATGACGGCGGGTATTTTGATAGAAGCCCCAACAGCTGAAAGGGCGATAAACATGGCCATCCAGGACATCTTCCTACTCTTCACTCTATTTTTCCCCCTTGCGTTTTCCTTCTCTGAAAACTCTTCCGCTGCGGACATATTCAACATCCTTGAGGTTTAGACGGTAATTGATCACTCTTGCGAGAGCAAAGAAATAATCAGACAATCTATTTAAAAAATGCAGTGCAGTTTCTGAAACTTCTGGATCAGCCTTCAACAATGAAACAACCAATCTTTCAGCTCTTCTCGTAACCGTGCGGGCAATATGGATCGAAGCTGCAGCAGGGGCGCCTCCCGGTAAAATGAATCTTTCAAGCTCAGGAGCTTCAACAATCAGCTCATCAATTTTCTTTTCAAGATACTCAATTGAATCCTTTGTCAACTTAAGTTCCCTCGACTTTTTCACATTCGCTAAGTCTCCGCCACAGTCAAACAGTTCGTGTTGGATTTTTTCAAGGTCTTCTAGTACATCCTGAAAAATCGACGGATCTAGCTGGGTTACAGCCTGGCCGACAAAACAGTTGACTTCATCCACGGTTCCATATGCTTCAACCCGAATATCATCTTTTTCAACCCTGCCTCCGATTATGCTCGTTTTTCCTTTATCGCCTGTCCGCGTATATAATCTCATCGTCCATTCTCCTTTATTTTAGTTTTTGGCTGATACCATACCATATTACATCTGCCCGCTCAGCAACAGACATAATATCCTGGTAGATCCACCCGGTAATGTCGCGCCACCTGCGGTCCTCAGATACCATCGGAACAATTCCTTTTGAGATATCACAGCCGATTAAAATGACTTTCCGCTGACTGTCCTGATTTTCCCACTCAAGCCATTTCTGGATTAATGACTGCCATTTCTGCCGAGTCTCATCCAAACTTATGCTCACAGCCGATTCCCTGAGCCAGACTTCCAAGCCTTCGAAAACGACGATTTTCTCATTATCAGGCTCAAGAATGGGGTCTTTTTGATAGGCTGAATGCCAAGAGTGCTCGGTCTCATTTAGCTGATATTGCTCCCTGACCCATTTTGATTTGCCGTTAAATGCTCCTCCTGTAACGAAATGCAACGTTCACCCCTCCTTAATGCTTCGATGTCCCACATTAATTTATATCCATGGCCATATGGAATTCTCCATTCCCAAAAATCTTTCTTTTCAGCAGCATATCGGGCCAATAAATAACGGATAACTCCACCGTGAGTCACCAACGCTGAACTTTTTGATCCTAGGTCCAGAATCTCCTCGGTTAATTTCCGCCATCCTTCCTCCACCCGATGAGAAAATACAGCAAACGATTCTCCGTTCGGAGGTGTGACCTTGAAAGGTTCAGCAAGCCACTTTTGATACACTGGCTGGTCCTTGAGCTGTTCATAAGTTTGACCTTCCCAAACGCCAAAATTCAGTTCCCTGAACTCTGGCATAAGTATTGGAGTTTCTTGAGGGAAAAGAGTCTTCGCGGTTTCTCTGCATCTTCCCAGGTCACTTGTATAAATTCGGTTATAGCAAACAGGAAACTCTGGGAAAACCTGCGCCGGAATCAAAGGTGAATCGGTCCATCCCAGATATGCCTGGCGGTTATTTTTCTCCGTCATCCCATGGCGAAGTAATGTAATAACCACAGTGTCATCCATAACAAAACCTCCGTAAATTCGACACTTGCTCCAAGGGTATCACCCGTCATTCCACCAAACCATTCAATGATTTTTTTCCGCAGGAACAGAAAAATGAGAAAGGAAGCAAGGATATAGCTGGCAAAGCCAATATATAAATCGCTAACAAAAGAAACTCCGGCAAAAAAAAGAAGATAAACAGGGTAAATCCATAACGTACTTTTTGTTGAAGCATTTTTAAACAACGCACCCAGTCCTTCTTTTCGAGCCGGCCTTACCACAAGGAGCAAAAGGCCCATCAACATCCTGCTTAGAAATGGGATAGCAATTGCTAGCAGATAAGTAGCACTCTGCAACATCAGTATTATTTCATAAATAAAGAAGAATTTTGCGCTTAACAGAATGATTACCGATATGACTCCAAATGCACCTGTCCGCGGATCTTTCATAATATCCAGACGCTTGTCTTTGTCACCGTACGAGAAAAAGGCATCACTTGAATCAATCCAGCCGTCGAGATGGATTCCTCCGGTTACAAGGATGGCTGCAAGCCAAAGGGCAAACGCCGCCGCTAGAGATGAAAAGGGTGTCCATTCAACAATGGCATAAAGCAGACCTGCGTAAATTCCGCCTTGCAGTAACCCGAGTAAAGGAAAAGTCTGAATCGCTTTCTCCAAATGCTTTTTATCCATTGGCAATTCTAAAGGAATAGGAATCGTCGTGAAAAATTGCAAGTTAATGAGAATTCCCTTAAACCAACTCATGTCCGGTTCCCCACTTTTCAGAAATTTCCTTCAGCCCTTCCCAATCAAGATGACGCTTGATATGGGCAGCCAATTCATCGTACTTCTGATCCTTTAGCCTGCTGATATAAACAGGGTCACGTTCTGGTTCGCCTTTAGCCTTGCGAATGGAATTGAGCCAATGATTTCTCCATTCATCATTGTTGAAGAGATGGTGCAGGTATGTGCCAATTACGCGCCCATTCTTTCCATAATAGCCTTCTTCCTTACCGTCCTTTAAAAGTAAGAACCGCTGGCATTCAGATGATAGCAAGGTTTCGCCAAGATGGATTTCATAGCCTTCAACAGACAGATTGAATCCTGTATTCGGGTGAACCACGGCTTCCGTCCGAGTCGTTGTCTTGTCTGGCAAAAAGGCGGTGACTGCAGGAATGATGCCCAGCCCTTTTACCTGAGCAGAAACCAATCCGGTGTCACTTCCATATGGATCGATAAGCCTCTCGCCGAGCATTTGATACCCACCGCAAATTCCAGCAATAAAACCGCCATTCTCAGCATAGTGAACGAGCCAGGTGTCAAACCCCGCTGCCTTAAAATACTGCAGATCCCGTATCGTGCTCTTGGTTCCAGGCAAGATAACGGCATCAGGATGTCCAAGTTCATCCAGTCTGCTCACCCAGCGAATGGAGACGTCCGCTTCAAAATAAAAAGGCTCGATATCACTGTAGTTTGAAATGTATGGAGGCTTTATTACTGCAATATCCAGACCAGTTCTGTAGGTTGAGGCAGGAATGGATAAGGAATCCTCTCCGTCAATCATATGGTTTTCAATGTACGGAAGTACACCCAGAATAGGAATGCCCGTCTTAGATTCAAGCCATTTTACCCCATCCTCGAATAATGACAGGTCACCGCGGAATTTATTAATGATCAGCCCTTTCACGCGCGACCTCTCCTCAGGCGTCAGCAGTTCGAGAGTTCCAATGATGCTGGCAAAAACCCCGCCTCTGTCAATATCCGCCACGAGTACCGCAGGTACGTCGGCAATTTCGGCTACCTTCATGTTGACAAGCTCCCGGTCTTTCAAATTAATCTCCACAGGGCTTCCGGCACCCTCCATCACAATCATCTCAAACTCCTGATCAAGATTTTCAAAGGCTGTCTGGATTGCCTTTAGGCCCTGTTCATAAAATGCATCCCGATACTTCTTTCCGGACATCGTTTTCAAAGCTTTCCCAAACAGGATGACTTCCGAATGCTGGTCCGACCTGGGCTTCAGCAATATCGGATTCATCATTACGGTTGCCTCTGTCCTGGCCGCCTCAGCCTGGATTCCCTGTGCTCTGCCAATTTCTTTTCCATCTATGGTCACATAGGAGTTATTGGACATATTCTGCGACTTAAACGGTGCTACCCGTATGCATTCATTTGCGTAGGCTCGGCAAATACCAGTCGCTATCAGGCTTTTCCCAACATCTGAAGCTGTACCTAGTATCATGATCCCTTTCATGTATTGCCAGCACCCTTCATCAAAATCGGCACTCCAGCCTCTACTAAGTAAGCATGATTGCACTCTTTTACGAGAGCTTGATGAAGCTGGCCAAGAACCTTTGAGTAAGCAAAAACCAGCTCCTGAGCAGCCATTGGTTCCCATAGGACCTCATTGCTGACAACTATTAACGCCCTTGATTGCTTCGCTACTTGTTTAATCTCATCTAAAATCTTGTTGTATACCGTTTTTGCATATTCCCTGTCCTTCCACTGGCCTTCCTCATGAAAAAATTCATTATTCAATAAGGTTGTCAGACAGTCCAGGAGAACAATATCATTCTTCGAAAGTACACTTGAAAGCGGGGAGAGGTTCCTCGGAATCTCCCAGGTTCTCCAATTTAAACCGCTGTATTCACGATCCTGTTGGTGACGCACGATTCTCTCTTTCATTTCATGATCACTTGGTTGTCCAGCAGCGACATAGTGCAGCTGGCCGGAAACTTCGGCTTCCCATTTACCGGCAAGTATTTCGGCAAAACGACTTTTCCCGCTGCGAGCGCCCCCGCTTATAAAAATTAAAGACGACTGTTCAGCCATTCATCAACCGCCCCCATCAATTTGTCATTGTCACTGCGCCCCTTGATGGCAAAACGAAGCCATCTTCCCTCAAGCCCGGGGAAATTAACTGTGTGCCTTGGGATCATTCCTCTTGTAACCAGGTATTTCAGGAAAGGAAGCTGATCTTCCATAGAAGGATCCTTCAATAAATAAAAATTAATTCGTGAAGGAGAAACCTGCAGGTTCCGTTCTTTATAAAACTGAAAAAGACGCTGTCTTTCCATTTCGATAAATGTAATTGTTTCTGATATGTATGTTTCACAATCGAGGCACCATTCTCCTGCCTTTAAAGCAATGGCATTTATGCTCCAGTGTGGCTGGAACGAGCCGAGACTCTTGATCACGGATGGATCAGCCAGCAAATAGCCCAGCCTCAGACCAGGAATGGCAAACATTTTGGTCATCGACCTGATAATAATTAAATTCGGATATTCATTTATATATTGGGCGATTGATTCGTACTCCGCGAGAAAATCGTAAAAAGCCTCATCTACAATCAATAGACATTTATGCTTTCTGCACTCCTCCAGCAACTGTAGAACCATAGTTTTGGGATAGTAGACACCTGTTGGATTATTCGGATTGCAAAGAAATACAGCATCCGCGCCTGCAAGCTTTTCACATAAGCCATCGCCTATCCAATCCCAGCTGTCAGGCTGCAATTGATGGTACTCCACCTGGCATCCATTAACCCTGCACGCTTCTTCGTATTCGGAAAAAGCCGGCTGGACAATCACCACTTTTTTCCCAGATAGCATCCTCCCAAGAAGAGAAATGATTTCCGCGCCGCCATTACCAAGCAGGATCTGGCTTTCTTGCAATCCCTCCTGTTCGGCCATTTTTTTCTTTAGGACCGTTCCTCCGGGATCTGGGTATTCAGTAATAACCTTAAACAGACTTCCCCAATTTTCTTTTACTATAGGAGGTGGTCCAAGTGGATTAATATTCGCGCTGAAATCAACCCTCTCACTCGGAAAAGGCAGATTCATTGCTTCAAATAAATAGTGAGGATTGGAACCATGAGATGGCCATTTCATAAAGCGAACCTCCCAGCCACAGCAAGATGATAAAGAGTGGAACAGTCGCTGTAACGATTTTATTTGCTACTAAAATATGATTTTTTTCAAGTTTGATCAGCGCATCACCCATCGTCGCACGCTTGGAAATGATACCTTTATAATAATTTACGCCACCGAGCTGGACACCGAGAATGGCAGCAACAGCAGCCTCTCCCCAGCCGCTGTTCGGACTCGGATGCTTTTTGGCATCACGCCTTACCAACTTCCAGGCATCTGTTCGGGTCATGAATAGCGGACGCTTGCTAAGCAGTATGCAAATAGACGTAATCCTGCTGGGTATCCAGTTAGCAGCATCATCGAGCCGAGCAGAAGCCCAGCCGAATTCAAGATATTTTTCGTTCTTATAGCCAACCATGGAATCACATGTATTAATTGCTCGATAGATAATAGCTAGAGGAGCTCCGCCCAACAGCGCCCAAAACAGCGGCGCGGTAATTCCGTCGCTCGTGTTTTCGGCTACAGTCTCTACTGCCGCCCTGACAAGTTCCGGTTCTTCCAGCAATTCAGTATCACGGCCAACAATCCAAGAAAGCTTATGTCTCGCTTCTTCTAAATCTTCGTTTACGAGTGGATAATATACCGAAAGTGCCGCTTCCTTCAGGCTCTTTTGCGCAATTGTTGTCGAAATCAGTATGGCTTCCACCATGATTCCGGCAACCGGATGAAGAAGGTAGAAAACAGACGTCACCAGGAGGGCAGCGCTTCCGGCGATCAGCAGGACGACAGCGGTCATCGCCACTCCTTTTGACTTTCTATTAGGACCGACATTCAAGCGCTGGTCCAGCCTGTTAATCAGCGATCCCATCCATTTGACAGGGTGCGGCCAATCCGGGGGATCACCAATAATCAAATCAATGATGACAGCTATCGTCAAGGCGATAAGATGATTCAGAATCATTTGCTCACCCTTTTCCTGCTGTTCTTGATGGCGCTCACCGTACATTCATGAATACCATTGCCAATCACCATGCCCAATGGTGTAATACTGCCAGCATACTCCAGCTTTTTTCCTTGCTGGGTAGCTGCAATCAAGATACTGTCTGTAGATGTACCTGTTGCTATCGTCCCGGTAAAACGGTCCCTGACCTCCAAATCGTGCAACGCCTTTGTTTTCGCTTCTGTAGCCGTCATAATGCTTTGGATAAAAGCTTCCTCTGTCAGCTCTCCGTTAATAAATACCCACGTATTAATTGTTCCCTGGGATTTTTCATATGGATTTTGCCCACTCCTCGAGACGTCAACAGCATTACCAACCCCTGCGGTAACCACGATAAAAACAGAGAATCCTTCTTCCTGATATAGCTTAAAGCTTACATCCTCTAGCATTACAGCCGTCATCATCCCCACTGTTTTGGCTGGGTCGAATCCGTGCTGACTTAAATAGTGAATCATTTCTTGGCGGTGGTCACTGCAATCGTAATCTTTGTCCACATGCCGGTTGACGAAGGCGTTGTACCATCCGGTACCTGAGCCGACAACACCAGAAGACATTGCTTTTAAGGGAATAGGTGATTCTAATACAACGAACTTTTCAGATATACTAAGAAGAACTTGGCCTATTTTCACTTGCTCTGCCCCCTCTGAAATAGTTTCAGCTGTCTGGGTAACGGGATTTTTGGCAGTGAAGAACTTATTATTTAAAAATGTCCGGATAAACAGCTTTTGCAAGCTCCTCTACTCCCTCGGTAAGCCTTGGACCTGTACGCGTAACTTTATCAGAATGGACATCTACGACACGGTTTTCTTTAAGAGCCGTGATGGTCTCCCAGCCTTCTCGGCTTAAGACGTTCTTAATTGGCTCTGGAGTATAGTAGCCATATGTTGTTACAATCACGTCAGGATTGCTTTTAATGATCGACTCTGCTTCCATCTTTGGCCATCCTTCTTCTGTTACAGAGTTTTTAGCGTTAATGATTTGCAGCATTTCATCAACGAACGTATTTTTACCAGCAGCATATAGGTCCGGTGCCGGTGAAACCTCAACTAACACCGTTTTCTTGTCTTCCTCTTTTATTGCCTGTGCTTTTGCTTTGATGTCCTCGACTTTCTGTTTCATATCCGCAATTAATGTTTCCGCCTTTTCCTTCTCACCTGTAGCTGTGCCAATCAAACTGATCGTCTCGTAAACTTCATCGAAGTTTGTTGCATCGTTTACGACAAGAACCGGAATCCCAGCATCTCTTAGCTGTTGAAGTCCTGCTTCACTATTATGGGCACTGGATTCATGTGCCAGGACAAGATCAGACTTTAATGAAAGGATTTTTTCAACATTGAATTCCATTCCGCCAATCTTTTCTTTTTTTGTCACTTCTTCAGGGTAATTATCAAAATCAGAGACGCCGACAATTTGTTCTCCCAAATCCAATCCATAGGCAATTTCCGTATTGCTAGGTATCAGTGAAACGATTTTTTCTGGCTTCGCTTCAATGGTGACTTCCTTTTCCGTTACATCCGTTACTGTGACAGGGAATTTCATTTCTGCTTGCTGTGCTGTTTCATTTTTCTTTGCAGTGTTTTCCTTGTTCTGATCGGCATTGCCGCCACCACAGCCTGCCAGTGCAAAAATTGTTAATAATAGCGCAATCAAAAAGGCATTAAACTTCTTCATCTCTCATTCCTCCAAATAATCTTTTAATCAATGTAAATAGGCTTGCCTTATTGGCACCCTCTAAGAAATCTGTCTATTAAACTAAAAAAACACCTCCATTTTATACATGGAGATGTTTGTATCGGTTCCTCTGATAGAAAGCCAGAATCGTTCCAAACACCTCCTATCCTCGTAGGTTGTGGCGCTAAGAATCAGGCAGGTCTCCTGGCTCATGGTCATCGCTTTCAAGCGCCTTCCCATACTAAGTACAGTGGCATTGGCTTGAAGCTCCCATTTACAGTGGCGGGACCGCGTTGGATTTTCACCAACTTCCCTATTAAGTCTATAAACGACAACTCCGTCTATAAGACACCAGATTCTTTGTGTATTAAATTTTCCGCTGATTGTTATTATACACAAAATAATGTCGGCATAAGTAATAATTTGTATAAAATTTCCGCGAAATTTTTTATCAATCTAAAAAACTACGAACCATTTTTTTATCCGACGCTCCATATAAAGCAACCTTAGGACAAAGCAAATGGGAGTGAAAGTTAAACCTGGCGATCCACTTTTTTCAAATAATCCCCAATCACCTGCAAATACTCTTCCGGTTCTTCCATATAAGGCATATGGGCACTTTTTTCAAAAACATGGAACTCAGACCCTGGCGTTAAACGGGCATAATACTCAGTCGATTCTGGTGTTGCCTCATCAAAACGGCCGCATGTATAAAGCGTCGGACACTCAATCTCACCCAGCTGAGGTGTGCAGTCGAAAGTCTTAAGATTGCCCTTCACCGTAAATTCAGATGGCCCCCACATTGTTTCATACACAACAGGGTTCTTCATGCCAGCTCCAGCTTTCAGCCACTCTAAATCTGGCTCACCTCGGAATACGAATTGCTTATTGAACTCTTTGATTGCTGCCTTGAATTCTTCAGAATCCGTCTCACCGCTTTCCTCGCAGCGAATGATCGTCTCCTGTACGTCTTCCGGCAGCTTGGCAATATTCCTTTTCTGGTCCTCTTCCCACAACGGTGCACTCAGGCACGGACTTGAAAAAATCACGCTCTTCACTCCGCTCGGCTTTGTCAGCACATAAGCTGCTGCCAAAGTCGTACCCCATGAATGTCCAAGAATATGAACTTCATCTAGCTTCAGCGCCTCACGAACCTGTCCGAGCTCCTCAACAAACCGGTCAACATTCCAAAGCGACAGATCATCCGGACGATCCGACTTCCCGCAGCCAAGCTGGTCATACATGACAACAGGGCGATCCTTGCCCAGCGCCTTCAAACCTTTTAACGAATAAGTCGAAGACCCTGGCCCACCATGTAAAATAACAACCGGTGTCCCTTCCGCACCCTTATTATAAATTTCATACCAGACTCTCCCGCCGGTAACCTCTACAAAACCTTCTTCGTACATATGTAATCCTCCTACTTTGAAATTAATCCCCTACAGATTTACTTTTTCAAAAACCTTATGTATTCTAATTAACTTTCTCAGTCTGTTGCTCCAGCAAAGGTTCATACATCATGATCGCGTGATTTTCAGTAACGAACTCATCATCAATTTGTATTTTCTCCTTGTTGAATACCTTTCGGTGAATGGTATTATGTCTAACATATCCTCCCCAGTATTCCCGAGTGATTAAATGCTCCCGTTCATACACTTCATACGTTTGGATCGGTTGGGATTCGGACCTCCATTCACCAACTAAATGAGTGTCACTCAAATAAACAACTAATTGATAGGTGTTGTTCGTCTCATTTTTAATTTGCAGGTCAAGGTAATTATAAGCACAAGTAGCCCCACTGCCAAAAGGCTGACTTCTTTTGGAATCTGGAAAAACATCGTAGCTATGCCGATACCTTTCAGTAATGGTTAATGGAGTGTGCAAAGTCATCCAATAGATCAGGTTTGATAATTGGCATAGACCCCCGCCAACCCCTGTCGTAACCTTTCCATAATGAAGGATCATTCCATCAACATAACCTTTGCTCTTCGTTGTATTTCCAAGTAACCGCCAATAAGAGAAGGTTTCACCAGGCCGGATGATCACTTTATTCAGCTTTTTGGTAGCGATTTTGAGATTTTTCACCTTGTTATGCTGTAACCACATATCAACATCCTTCAATTCCCGAAGGAGCAAAGTTTGATGGGTGAATACCAGCTGTTTCAGCGGACGATCTTCTTTTTTCACAGAGAATTTCTTGTCCCCGAAAATCCAATCCAAATATCTTTTGGAACGGTAATACTTTTTCCCAAGATAAATTCTCACAGGGCTTCTTTTAATAGGCTTTAAAGACTCCATACGGCCTCCTTTTAGGGTTGCATCCTTTTAAAAAAACTAAATCCAATACCTAATAAGTTCGCCTCAACACGGAAATTTCCTTTTTAATAGTGATCCGAATGCAATCAAAAAAGAAAGTGTCCCAATCATCGAATTGAGACACTCCCTTACAAAACTATTAATAGCCGCTGTCAGGTCCAACAGGTACAATTCCATTATAATCCGTCATATATCCTGCAAGAGGGTAATACGGGATGTTATACCAGTCTTCTGGATTCACCTTTTCAACTTCTCCAGTTACATATCCGTGTACCAACGATTTCAAAGCCAGGTAATTCTGCTTTGTCAGGTATCCATTTGATTTTTGGCCAAGACTTCCATCAGTAGAATTTCCTTTTGTCTCAAAGAATACAGCAGGGTGACTATGGTTTTCCGGGTTCAGACTCTTGTAGTTCAGCCCCATCATCATCGCTGACACAACTCCGCCCTTGATATCGATATCGTAGGCTGTTCCTTTTTCTCTATCAATCCAGACTTGGTAGCGGTCAATATGTGTATAGCCATAATCTTTCAAATCATCATAGACATAAGCCATCATCTGCTTTGTGATGTCATTATATCCTGTACCAGGAAGTGTAGGTCCATCCGGAGCAAGAGAGATTCCAAGCGAGAATGAAGTGGACTCGTTCGTTCCATAGACTTGCTTAAGCCCCTGGTGGTGAAGGTCGATGGCGAAATCAGGCTTAACATCCGCCCAGTAGGCATAAACCACTTCTGATTCTTTTGCTTCAAAACCGTTAAGAGTCCAATCACGATTCAAATCAATCAATTTTCCGCTATCAGCCAATTTCGTATGGCGAATGTTCATTTCTGCTCCATCCGGATTATACATTGGGATGAAATAAAGTGTTGCCTCTTCAAGCACCTTTTCAACATCCTTGTCTCCGCTTTTCGCATACGTCTTTAAAAGCTGGAGTGCAGCTTCGGTAACCAATTTCTCGTTTCCGTGGATTTGAGCCTGAATCCAGATTTTTTGAGGTCCTGTCCCCACTTTTGCAACATAAATACTTCTGCCCTGTTCTGACTTTCCATACTGATCAAGCGTCGATACTTCTACCTGTCCCTTGCTGCTACTCTCAATGTCTTCAAGGATTTTGATAACTTCATTGTAAGAGAGGGTACTGTTAATGTTAGTATTACCATTTGCAGACGGCCCTCCAGGCTGTAGCGCTGCATATGCAGGTGCGCTGAACGCAAGCACAAGGATCAAGGCAGCCGTTGCGATTTCCATTAATCTTTTAACCATTTTATGTATCCCCTTTCTAAAAAGTCGTCGCCCCTTATTCCACCCCTCCTTCTCATACATTTCGGGACGCTAAATAAATGATATATTAACTTAGCAACATTTTAATAGTGTAAAAAGTATGAATGTTTTGACAATATGAGACAAGTACTTGAATAAGCCTTTGGACCCTTCATCTATTAAAAAAGTCATAGAAAAAGTAAAACAGGTACAACAAAAAAACAGCGAACAAATCGCTGTTTCAAAGTTTATATATTTTTTGCGCTGTCCACTCAATTTAACCCTCTTCAACCAACTGCACTGCTTTCTTTTTCGTAAAAGAAGTAATGAATACCCCAATAAAAACCAGGCATCCGCCAATGATTTGCGGAATGGCAATCACCTCGCCCAGGATAAAAAACGCTGCGACTGTACCAAATACCGGAATTAGATTCAAAGAAATCGATGCTTTAGATGGACCGATCATTGCAACCGCACGATTCCATAACAAAAACGAGCATATGGAGGGAAAAATTCCTATGTAAAATAGAGCACTCCACTCTGCAAGATTTACTTCACCGACCGGAACGAACGCCAACTCTATAGCCACAGCTGGAATCATCACCATAAAACCAAGCGCAAGCGTAAAACCGAAAATTGCAAGCGAAGGCAGCTTCCCGGAAATCTTTTTAATATAAATAGAATATAAAGACCACGAAATCACAGCCAGCACCATAATTAAATCGCCAATATTAAACTGCAAAGCTAGCATCCTCTCAACTGACCCATGCGTGATGACAATCAGCACACCGACAATTGAAATCACCATCGACACCCAGTACTTCAACTCCATTTTTTCTCCAATCAGAAGAGCTGATAGCAGGAAGATGAAGAGAGGACTAGTACTATTCAATAAAGTTGCATTGATCGCCGTCGTGTAATTGACCGCCCAATAAATCAGCAGATTAAATCCAACTACTCCGGTCACCGCCAGGAATAACAGCAGCTTGAAGTGCTCCCTTAAGGCTGCCCTTTCATGTCTGAACAGCTTGATGATAACCGGAGACATGATGAGAACGCCAATCCCCAGACGGGTGAAAGAAATCGTCACTGGCGTCAGCGACCCAGCAAGAAACTTTCCAGCAACCGCATTGCCGCCCCAAAATAATGCAGCACCAACCAGAAGTAAATATGGAGCGTTTCCAAGCCTCTGGATCAATCTGTCTCCCTCCTTACTTTCACCAATTAGTTTTATTCCGAACATGGAATCCTTTATTACTTCTACATTATTATTATAATACCCTTTTATATAAAAACCGCGAGCCGGGGTACACTCTTTTTCATTATTATATAAGATATGAATGAATTAATTATAAATAATCGTATTAAAAAGAGGAATGCCGCGTCGCCGCGGCATTTTTTTCTTTTATTATTCATTCCTGTAAAAAATTCGAAAGCCGTTAGCAGCTCTTCAGCCATAACTATCTATAATCCCGAATACCAGCTTCAAAAGCCTGTTCATCATCATTTTCTATTCCATGCAGTGCCTCCTGAAGGGCGAAGGTACTTTTATAAAAATGAACACGCTTAGCTATTTCTTTACCGTTCGGATATTGATCAATACACTTATTAAAGAAATCTTCACCATAACTGGAGAGCAGTCCCGCAAAGTCATACGCCGGGTCCCCTATACCAGACCCACCAAAATCGATGATACCAGAAATTTCATCAGTCCCTGAATTCCATAAAATGTTGGAAGCACCGAAATCCCCATGAATCAAGGCAAGATCTAAGTTTGAAAGTGCCTCTCCACTCAAGAAATCCTCGAACGATTCTGTTACACTGATTTGAGATTCCTTACTCATAAAAGGAAACAATTTATGTTGAATTTTTTCATAAAGATCACTCATTTCCTCACGAGGATGACTTGCCTCCAATTGTAATTCCCGACTTGCTAATTCTCCAGATATAGAATGCAATGCTGCAAGAAAAGAAACCAGTTGTGACGCCAGCCCTCTAAGCTGCTCATCACTCTTGATTTCAAGTAAACTTTTCCTCCACAAAGGATTGCCTTCAATTAAGTTATATCCAGTAAAAACTTTACCTGGTTCTAGCTCATCAAAGGCTTCGTATATTGGAATCGGGATGGGCACCTTTACGAAGTCTTTTATGTATTTTAAAATCTCGGTTTCTCTTCTTAATTGAATGATCCCTTGTTTATATTTGGGGAATCTGAAAACCAGCGATTCATTGACAATAATGACGTCATTATTCTGGCCCATTTCATTATCATAAAAATCGTTAATTATAAGGTCAGGATGTTCACTTTGTATCTGTTCAATTAACTTATGATTCATTCAATAGTTCTCCCTTTTCAATAACTGAAAATTTTTCTCCTATCATAACTCCAAAAAAAAACAATTTCACCTTGCTCTAAGATTCTATTAAGAAAATTATGATTCATCATCTTTTGAGGGCTTGCTATAATAGTAATTCTTAATGTTATTACCAGAATTATTGCCAAAACCATTTTTCGCTGGTGAAATTAAGAAACCCAAGACAATGCCCATTGAAAACGCGAATGCTGATAACGTGAATATTTCTCTTTTCTTCATACTTTACTCCTTCGAATTAGATTTGATCATACTTTAAGATGAAGCTACAAACTATAAGACGAACTTCCTCGTTGCAATAGCAATTCACCCAACTATTTACTCTAAAATTAGTTTTTTATATTTGCCAAGAACTCCCCTATATTAAATCCCAAATGATAGGAACCATACCAGATCCATAGGGTTATGAGTAATGTTGTTAGGATTGGAATCCTTTTTAAAATCAATCTCTTTTTAGGACCCTTCATACAGATAACTCCCTTTTACAGTAAAATATTTCCATTAAATTATCTCATAAATTTGCCCTATACTCAATATGTAATCTCTTTTCTACTAAAATATTACACTTTTAGAAACCTGAACCTCTCTTTGTTCCCTGGTAGACAAATTACGGATAACATTCTGGATAAAAATTAGCAGTATAAGCATTGTTCGTTAGGCTACATTAGGTTCAGAAACTCAGACAACGAAAATAAGTCCAAAGCTTATTGAGAACAACAAAAAAAGGAGCAAATCGCCCCTTACTGGTTTTTCAATATGTGTTTAAAATCTTTTATTTCGCTTTCGTGCTTAATAGAACGAGCAGCTAGCGTATCCATAACTCTTTGTTGATCTCCCAATAATTGACCGCTTTGCCCCGCAAACACCGAAATACTGCCCAAACCTGGGGCTACTTCGAAGCACAAGGTACGTCCCTTCGTTTTCTTAAATTAAGAAAAGCACAGGCAACCTACCCTGTGCTTCAACTCGTCATTTTACCTTTTCCTTATTATATATATTCAACTTCCCCCGTAGCACTCTCAACTGCTTCATCAACTGCTTGTACTCTTCATACTCGATGTTGCACAGCTTCAGTTCGGTGGCTATTTTTTGGACAATGGCTTCTTTTTCTTCCAGGGCTTTTGGCTGGAGTGAGATGCAGACTTTCCTTTCGTCTGCCGTCGACCTCTCCCTTTTCACCCAACCGCTGGCTTCCATCCTTTTGATCATCGGTGTTAATGTTCCGGTGCCAAGGTTCAACTTTTCTCCAAGTTCTTTAGCGCTTTGTCCATTCTCCTCCCACAGTGCCAGTAGGACTAGATATTGCGGGTAGGTAATTCCGAATGATTCAAGTGCTTTGGAGTATAGTTTATTGAACTGGCTTCCTGCTTCATAGACTGCAAAACAGAGTTGATTTTCCAGGGTTAAAAAATCATCCAATTGACTCATCCTTCACAAGCTTATAATAGATTTGCGATATCCTTCTCAATTTTACTAGGTTCAGTCGTCGGTGCATAGCGTTTTACCACCTTGCCATTCTGATCAACGAGGAACTTGGTGAAATTCCATTTGATATCTTTTGAAAGCAAGCCGCCTTTTTGATCCTTCAGGAACGTGAATAACGGATCTTCATTTTCCCCGTTCACATCAATCTTCGCAAACATCGGGAAGGAAACTCCATAGTTCATCTGGCAAAACTGCGTTGTCTCATCTATATCATTGAACTCCTGATCGTTGAACTGGCCACATGGGAAACCGAGAATTTCTAAACCTTTCTCCTGGTATTGGTCATACATTTCCTGCAACCCTTTAAATTGAGGTGTCAGCCCGCACTTACTAGCAGTATTGACAATCAACATTGGTTTTCCTTCATATTCAGTTAAAGATTGCTCCTGGCCATTTGTCTTCTTAACGGTAAAATCGTATACAGTTTTCATTTATAATTCCTCCTCAGAGTACACATATATATCGTGTACGATTTAATCGTATCAGATTTTATTTCCGTTTTCAAATGTGAGGAGCAATTAAATCATCTTTCTCTTTTTATTCTGTTAAAAATAAGATACAACATCTTCGGTCAACAGGGATTAATAGTAAAGTAATTAACATAACCATCCTGCCAAATCGGCTATCATTCCAAAACATAAGGATCAACAAGAACAAAAAGCGCAAGCGCCTCGTTCAGCCCCGACAAGCGCTGGAGGGCCGCCCAATGAAGTCGTTCTTTGACTTCAATGGGCGGATCGAAGCGACTCGAGGGGCTAGGCGCTGGAGCTGGATTAAGAAAACCACATGCAGTTATCCACACCTAAATAATTTTATAATTTCCTTAACAACAAAAAAGCCAATCATAAAGTGAATTGGCCTGATAGCAAACTAGAATTACCTTTTCACATAATCCACCAGCCACTTTTTTATAAAAGGTGTGTGGACCGAGGATTTGATTCACACACCTTTATTAATAACAGCGATTAAATGGTAATCCTTTTAATCTCTTTATACTCCGGCTTCCACATGGCCTCTGCCACTGCCTTTTCGTCATCAGTGATATCTGCCCTTGCGATTCCCTCAGTGATAGCAGCATCGATAACGGCCAACGCAACTTTTTCAGATACTTCCTGTAACTTGTCGATGTTTGGCAGGAGTGATGCGCCTGGCTGATCATTGCAGCACATATCAGCAACAGCGTCTGCAGCAGCAGTGAACATTCCTTTTGAAATAATTTCTGCTTTTGCCACGATGGCTCCGAGCCCTAGACCCGGGAAAATAAAGGCATTGTTAGCCTGGCCGATTTCATAGGAAACTCCGTTGTATTTTACATCCTCAAACGGACTGCCCGTTGCAACCAGGGATCGCCCTTCTGTCCATTGAATCAAATCAGCTGGGACTGCCTCTGCAAGTGATGTCGGATTGGACATCGGCATGATGATTGGGCGCTCAGTATGCGTCGCCATCTCTTTGATAACACTCTCTGAGAAGGCTCCGGCTTGTCCTGATGTACCGATCAGAATCGTCGGTTTCACCCTTTTGATCACTTCCATCAATGGAATGATGCCCTCGCCATTCCGATCCCAGCCTTCCACTTCATCAATTCCACGGACATATGGTTTTTGGAAGTTCAGGACATCTTGATGTTCCTCCGTCAAAAGGCCTCTGTAGTCAACTGCCCAGAACTGGTCATAAGCTTCATTCTTCGATAAACCTTCAGAAACCATGGCATCCACCATCTGATCAGCATTGCCAATTCCAGCAGCACCAGGCCCAAAGACAACAATCCGCTGATCCTTCAATGAACTCCCTGTCATCTTCAATGCAGACTTTAGAGCTGCAAGGGTGACAGCACCTGTTCCCTGGATATCATCATTAAAAGTGAGAATCTTCTCTCCATACCTCTCCATGATTTTCCGGGCATTTACATTGCCAAGGTCTTCCCAGTGCAGCAGGACATCAGGGTGAAATTTTCTTGCTGTTGAGACAAACGCATCAATGAACTCATCATAACGCTCTCCACGGACTCGCGGGAACTCGTTACCAATATAAAACGGATCGTCCGCAAGAGCCTTGTTGTTCGTTCCCACATCCAGCACCACCGGCAGAACCCGGCTCGGATTAATCCCTGCAGCAGCAGTGTAAACCGCAAGCTTACCAATCGAGATGTTGATGCCCCCAATTCCCTGGTCACCAATGCCAAGGATACTTTCCGAATCGGTGACGACAATCAAATCAATACCGTTTTTAGCATGTCCGAGGTTCTTAAAAGCCGTTTCAATCCCATCGTGGTCATCAATCGATAAATACAGTCCACCCGGCCGGCGGTAAACCTGCGAATATTGCTCGATCGCCTCTCCGACTGTTGGAGTATAAACAATAGGGAGCATTTCACTCAAATGGTCCTTTAGCAGACGGTAAAACAAAACAACATTGCGGTTATACAAGTCATAAAGGAGTCCATTTTTAAATAAATTGGTGGTCCTGATCGAATACTGCTCATAGACCCTGTTAACTTGCTCATCGAGCGTGAGCACCTGGGGTGGCAACAACCCTTCAAGTCCCAGCTCCTCCCGTTCTTTTTTGGTAAAAGCAGTACCCTTATTCAAAAAAGGATTCGACAAAAGCTCCTTTCCTCTTAACGTCGTCTGGATCACATTAGAATTCACCATCTATCTCCCCTCTTTCATGTGTAAGGTATGTTAATTATGTATACCCTTTTCACATGCTGATAAAAGTAGGAGAAGTGCTTACAGTTCAAACCTAACAAACCTGGAAGAACCATGAGTTTTTTATACATGCCCCCAGATTAGCTTCTTTTCTCAATGGCACTATGATATCCAACCTTCCTTTTAATTAAATTTAATACGTAAAAAATGCAGAATTAACGTAACAGGTTCAGTTATCAATTTGCGGACTAACTGACACTTCTGTAAGGGGCGAACCACAGTTCATTTTGACTAGCAATTTTGCTAGTAGAAATAATCTGGGGAATGAAAAAAACGCTTAACAGTAGCGTTAAGCGATTTTTATATAAAGATTGAGTCCATCTTTAACTAGAGCACCCGTTAGTTTAAGTGCATTGATTCACAATCCAGCTAATAAAATAAGCTCCGATAAATGAAACAAGGACCCAATTAAGGTCCTTATTTCTGAAAACACAGTAGTAAATTAGATAGTAAGCTCATCAGTCAGAACCTAAAATCAAATTCCCTTTAGAATCGAATTTAGACCAGCCATCTTCTAGACTTGGATAATGCATACCTTTTTCAATTGAACTCCCACCATTCATAGTGGGTGATTCAAATACAATAAGCAAAACGCTATTAGTATTTCTATCGTACTCGTATTCATATATCAGATTTGGTTCCTCAGCAAATTTATAAACAATCATCCATCTTCCTGTTTTAAAGTCCCTTGATGACCTTTTTTTGTATCCTTGCTCCAAATCTACTTCCTGAGCTTCCATATATGTATCGATTCTATCTTCTGCGATATTCTTATAACCAGGAAAATTCACATACCAAACAATAAAACAGACTAAAAAAATGACAATTGCACTAACCCCAACAAACACTTTTTTCTTCACAAGAATCACCCTTAGTGTAATATTACACTAATTGTAACATAAAGAGGGATTATGTACTACCAAAAAAATCCTTTTTTTATTATCCTGCCTCTTTAGTTCAACAACTTCCTTAAATCCATTCTTGTATAAGTTTTGTTATAAGTCGTACCATCATCATTATAAAAAATGGCTTTTTTCAAATATGGTTCTGAAATTGGTTCGTACCCGTGTTTGCCAATTAATTTTATCATTTTGGGATTTTCTAGTGGGTCAACACTCACAAATATCTCAGAATAACCCAAATCCTTTGCAAGTTTTTCTCTATACCTTATTAAACCTGAACCTATGCCATTACCTCGATAATCCTCTTTTACATAAAGGTCACTTAATTTAGGAAGAGTGATACCATGTAATTTAAGAACTCCAAAGCCAAATATAAGCGAATTTTGTTCAGCGATTGCTAAGTATGCTTCCTTTTTCGCATATTGCATTAAATATTTCGTAAATAAATCTTTATTGTTTCTAATTTTGCATAAACCAGATAAGTCTGTTTCATTAGCTAATCTTATAGAGTATTCCATTTAACTCCCCCTTGATCGCTTGCCCAACATTACTGCCCCGTTCGTTTAATAAGCAATTCAACAAAAAAGGACGTTAATCCTGCTGGATCAACGCACCACTTAGTTCAACAAGGAAAATTTATTTCCCCTCACTAATCCCAATAATTGAATATGACTTCGCCAATTCTTTTAGGCTGCCAATAAGCTACTTGTTCCAACTCAGCACTATTCAAATCATTATCGTTTTGTAAGATACCCTTTTTAGAACCAGGTTTTAATACTAAAGGTTCATTTAGTTCCTTTACACTCAAAACTTTATAAAGTGAACAAAACTGTTTTAGTTCGGGTACATCAATAAAATTTATCTTTCCAAACCTAACAACTGAAGCAAAAGCTAGATAAGGATAGTGTTCATTAAGTATTATATGAAAATGCTTATTAAAAACCTTAACTTCAGTGTCATAAAAATTCATTGGATATTGGGGTTCTTTAAACTCAAACAAATTACCTCCACTATTATTTACAATAGTAGCACACACCTGTTTAAATTGTTTTCCATCAACTTTAGGAGGCTTATTGTTCTTTGAACTATAAAACCCAGTTATACCATTATGAAGTTTCATATAATCTCCATTCAAAAATTTTGTCCTTTATTAAGAATATAATTCCCATGCATTCTTCCACTATCCTTCCCCGTTTGTTTAATAAGGAATTCAAAAAAACAGATGGATCAAGCCTTCCTGGAACAACACACTCGTTCAACAATGATTAATTATTATCTAAACACTTTATCTATTTCGTCCTTGTCGTAATCTAATATCCAATCATTGTATGTATTATAAATGTCTCGTATAGATTCAGGTGAGATAGCAAGCAAATCACATCCTCTATCATCGTACACATGAAAAATGGTTTTCCTTTTGATATTTAAAAAATATACCCTATGAAAAATACTTGGTTGGATTCCTAAATCCTGATTGCATACTGCTTTTAATAATGGTGTATCAGATACTTTGCATTCAAGGGTAAACCTATGTGTTTTATATTTTCCGTCTTCATCATCTTCTGGGAAAATATAAGGCATTTCTGTATACCTCAATTTATATAGGACTGATTTTTCATTGATATATGGAGAAAATATCCTCGCTTTCTGCTTGTAGGGTTTTCCATCTCCAAGATCTCTTACATCTACTACAACAAGAATTTTCTCGTCTTGTAAATGTAAGGATTCAAACAACGTGACAGCTCTCTTATAAACCCCTTGCACATAAGGACTATTTAAGTAATGATACTCTCTATCCCACTCTACTCCCAACTCGAACCGTATGCCGATTTTCCAGTTGTAAAACAAGGGTGGTCTAAGAATTAAGTTGGGGAAAAATTCATTCATATAGTCATTTAAAACCATTCTGTACCCCTATTTTTTCTTTAATTTTGCCATTCCTTCTTAAACTAAACTACTCCTAAAGTTCAATAAGGAATTCAAGAAAAAAGGTGGTTAATCCTTTCTGGATTAACGCACCCGGTGCCAACAATATACACAAGCAGTAATTAGTCATTCACGATATTAATTTCTTTTATTGGATAATAAACAAAATTTGTTGTACCAATGACCTTTTCCATTGGGATCGCCCCAATATCACGGCTGTCTTTGCTTTGCCGTCTGTTATCTCCCAATACAAACAAACTATCTTTAGGGACAGTACCACTACCAACAGCGGTCTCATTTAAAGTGAAAGAGTATGTTAAAGTTCCATCATTAAGTCTTTTCTTATATTTTTCTAAATAAGGTTCATTGTATGCCTTCCCATTTATATATAAGACATCATTTTTATATTCAATACTATCACCTGGGAGTCCGATTACACGTTTTATGTAATCCCTACCGTCTGGGGCGTGAAACACAACAATATCAAATCTTTTCGGTTCCCCAATTTTGGTTACAACCATACGTTCCTTGTCTTGGAGAGTAGGGTCCATTGAATGACCGTCAACAACAATGGGACTAAAGAAAAAAGTGCGAATAATAAATACTAAAACAATTGCAACCATAATGGACTTTACCCATTCAAACGTTTCACTTTTCTTCCTAATCAATACTTTCCCTCCCTTAATATGCTAAAAATTTATCCTTATTTTACCACAATTACTTGGATGTTTATTATTTTTCTTCAGCTATTCTGCTTCTTAATCTCAATAAGGGTTTCAATAAAAAAGTGGATAACCCCTCCTGGATCATCGCACCAGCTAGTAGAAGAGTGACACTAACAAATTATACAAAGAATGAATGATGATTACCGACCAAAGAGACTTACTTTTCTTATATATAAATCCAAATATAATACCCAATACAAAAACTGTTAATATGGAACTGAAAATATAAGGGAATTCAAACTGACCTTTATAAAACCAAATAGGAAAATGAATCGATACAAAGAGTAAAGCTGTAATTGCATTTGCTATCCAGAATCTAAAAGAATCCATAAGTTTTCTTAACAAAAAACCTCTAAAGACAATTTCCTCAGTTATTCCGACTAATAGAACAACATTGAGCCATTCGCGTAACTCTAGTTGAAAATCAATACTATTTTTTAAAAGTGTAATATTTAAAATCGAATAAAATAGCAAAACTAAGGATGCCCAACCTATCCATTTCAAACCATTTTTTACGTTATAAAGTAACCCTAAATAGGAAAACGGATTCCTTTTCTCCATAATTATAACTAATAAAATTACAGGAATGACCCAAATAATTATTTTTATAATGGCTGATGTTACAGCTCCTGGAACAGAATCTATCGAATCTAAATATAGATTCAACCATAATTCTCTGATACACCATAGGGTATAAAATGCTATGAAATATACCCAAATATAATTTTTATTCACTTTTAAATCTATTAGAAACTCCCCCATATCTTCTTCAATAATCCTGCCCCGTTAGCACAAAAAGAAAAAACTATATAAAATTGGCGAGACAATGATAGAGATTAATCCTGTGGTTCTTCCCAGTCTTCATCCAGAACCAGTTTTCCGTTTTCATCACGTATATATGCGGTGCCGGGTTGTGAATTCAGTAGTGGTATTATTTCTCTGTCGTAATTACAAATAGTATTAATTTGGTATACTGAATGGTTTTCGGGGTTTTCCATATATTCATCACTTTCATCGCCCGCCATAAATCTCCAACCACTATCTGGATTCCCGTTTTGGTATGGCTCTTCTCTATACATAAAGCCAATTTTACACCCATCAACGGTTATTCTGTCAGTAGCAATACATCCCTCATTAGAGTCAATTAGTCTTTCAATTTTGTCACTTGAGATAATGAATTTTTTACCTTTCTTTTTAAATCCAAACATTGATATGTAGCCCCCTTTTTTATTAGCACCACTTCTTCTTCGACTATCCTGCTCCGTTTGTTCAATAAGGACTTCAACAAATAAGGCCGTTAATCCATCTAGATCAACGCACCCGATAGTTTTGATTACCCTTCAACAATTGCTAGGTATTTCAAAATTTCTCCTTCTGATTCAACAATTAAAATATCTCCTCTTCCCTTGACTGAGAAAATCTTTGCACCAATTGGAAGTTTATTCGCCATTTCATCTTTGAAATCGGTGTTAGTATCATTTCTTGTTTTTATTTCACCGATTTGAACGTCTTTTATTAAAGACAATTCTTCAACCCAATCGATATTAGTTTTGTAGATTACTCCATCATATTGAAAGATATCAGCATGAGGGTCCAATGTTAAAACTTCTTCAGCATCAATATTATCGCTTGATACTCCCGTTGTTTCGCCTCCATTAGAGCAACCATTAATCGTAAATAATGCTAATGCAATTAAGACATAAAATAACTTTTGAAGCAACGTATTACCCCCTTTATTATATAGATGGTTATTCCTTTATCAAAAGCTCCTTCTTCAACAAAACTGCTTCGTTTGTTCAATAAGGAATTCAACAAAAAGAGCGTTAATCCTTTCTGGATAACACCCTATTAATACAAAAAGCTATTTACTCTATGGATAATCTTTTAGTTTCATTAACCAATGAAACTTTACCCAAAACTCCTATAACATCTATATCTAAAACATATGACGAATTTTCATAGTTACGATATTTCAGTTCTCTGTTCATTACAAATGCGCCTGGTGAATATCCTCCGCTCACAACTTGCATTGTAATTAGCTTGTTTTCCCCATCTTCAATAACTTTTAACTTAAATGCATCACAATTAGAATCTAAACAATTAACATCATAAGTCTGTTCCATCCACATTACAAAATCTGATTCATTTGGTTTTGTTATAAATAATGTTGTGCCAATAATCGCAATTACTCCAATTAAAGACAAGGTAATCACTTTTCTCTTTTTCATTAAACACTCTCCCTAAAAGCAGATATCAATTTATTTTTAATTTTTTCATACCTTTTAAATAATCCTGCTTTACACGGCGAACATTAATTAATCTTAATAAAATTAAAGAATCATTATTCAACTAAACTGCTTCTTTAGTTTAATAAGCAATACTGTTATTTCATTTACTTTCACCTAAAATTCTATATAAAATGGGTGTTTGCTATTATCAAGACAGTATTCAATTCTTTGCTTAAAGTTTCCCACGGTTACCATTTCTAATGCTTTCTCAATTGGATAGAACCCTACTTCTAAACTCTCTGATGAAGTTGTTAATTCTCCTCCGATTGGCTTAGCTAAAAACAACGTATTACATATTGATTTGTTCACATTCTGAAATATTCCACAGAATTTTAGAACTTCAATATCAATACCAGATTCCTCTTTAGTTTCTCTTACTGCTGCATCTTTCAAAGACTCACCTTCTTCAACTATTCCCCCTGGCATTTCCCATCCTCTACTAGGTCCCTTAATTAACAAAATTTCCTTTTGAACATTGATTACAATAGTTGCTGCTGAAACAAAATGTTTTGGTGGTGTGTAAATTTGTTGTGTACTATGTACCATAATAATCCCCCTTTTTCTTGTTATAGTTTTTTAACAAAACTGCTTCTTATGTTAAATAAGGATATTCTCAAAAAAAGGGTTTCCCCCTTCTGATCAAGGCACCCAATTAGTTCAAATGCTATAATGATTATTCAAGAATCTTGGTAGTGATCAAATGTGATGCTATTAGAGAAAGTAGTATACATACAGGTTCAAATTCGTCAAAAATCCCTTTAAATGAGATAGAATCAACAATAAAGTATATGGCTATTGTCAGAAATACCAAGGTGAAAAGATAAATTAGATTACGCTTAATTCCCAAAATAATTAATTGTTCTTTATTTAATCTTTCATTCAACATGATCACTCCTTTTTAATAAGCTTTTGTAACTATCCTACTTCGTTTGGTTAATAAGAAATTCTACAAAAGGTGGCAAACCCTTCCTGGATCAACTCAACCGATACCAGTAATATAAACTTTGCAAATACACTTCTATTCTAGTGGTTTTAGTAAGTCTCCAATTAATTCGTTTGAAATGTTTAATGCTTCTTTTCTACTTTTTGCTGGTCCAGATATTAAAAGCCCGGCTTCAGGATGCCAACTATAAGAAGCATTATCTCTTCCTGATTCAATGTGTTCATAAACAATAATGGATAGTTCACTAAAATCTTTGTTTATATAAAGAATGCCGTAGGAGGAATCCCCGAACAATAAAGAACCTCCGTTTTCAAGAAAAACAACTTCAACTTGTTTCTTATCAATTATTAAATTTGTCGGCACCTCTCCATTTATATCAATAGTTCCTTTAAATCGATCTTGGTTGAAAATTTTTCTATACAATTTACCTTTAATTGTTATTGTAACTTCTTTATTTATTTGATTGCTTTTACTTCCAACTCCATAAACAATTCCGTCAAATGCTTGATTGATTTCTTTTGGTACGGAATACCAAACTACAAAGCTAACTAAACCTACAATACATAGGAAGACTAAATATAACTTCTTCAGTTTTATTGGAATATACCCCCTAATCTTTACCAAGCTTTTTTTTCATGGCTTTTGATTTATTATCCGCTTTTTATAAAGACCTCATCATTCGTTTATATTCAACATTTACAGAGAATTTCCTTTATCGAGTAAAATGTACTGTTAATTTAAAATGAAATTCATCAAAAGTAATAATGGTTTTAAAAATGTCCTACAAATCAAAAAGGCCAAATCGCAAATGATTTGGCCTTTTGTTCCTTGGATTACCGCCTTCTGCTTCGCTTACGCAAGAACGATGGAGTATCAAGCGAGTCGTCTTGAAGCTGGGTACCCCGTTCGTAATTCCCAGGCTCTTCGTAGTCAGGTGACTGGCTGTAATTGCCCGATTGGTTGTAGTTACCGTATTGGCCATAACTGCCGGACTGGCTATTGTTTTGGCCTCGGCCGTAGTCCGCCGATTCTGCATGGGCAACAGGCTCTCGCCGTCTCGACTGAGACTGGTATTGCTCACGGGAATTGGCAATCATGCCTCCAGGTCGGCGAGATGTGTTCGACAGCGGAGCTTCCTCCTCATTAGGGTCGAAGCCGGTCGCAATCACGGTCACCATGATTTCTTTATCCAGATTTTCATCGATGACCGATCCAAAAATCATGTTAAGCTGGTCATCTGTTGCAGCCGCGACAATATCGGCTGCTTCCTGGACTTCATACAAACTGAGGTTCATGCCGCCCGTGATGTTCATCAGAACACCTTTCGCGCCATTAATGCTTGTTTCAAGTAATGGCGAGGAGATGGCCTTTTTGGCAGCTTCGACAGCACGGTCATCGCCTGAAGCTACACCAATGCCCATAAGAGCCGTTCCTTTGTTGGACATGATCGTTTTCACGTCAGCAAAGTCAAGGTTAATCATGCCTGGCACGGCGATCAAATCGGAAATGCCTTGGACACCCTGCCTTAGGACATTGTCCGCCTCACGGAAGGCTTCAATCATAGGTGTTTTCTTGTCGACGATCTCCAGCAATCGCTCGTTTGGAATGATGATTAATGTATTAACGGCTTTCTTCATCTCTTCAATTCCGGCTGCCGCATTTTGTGCCCGCTTGCGGCCTTCAAAAGTGAACGGACGAGTCACCACTCCAATTGTAAGTGCACCAAGTTCGCGTGCGATATGGGCAATTTCTGGCGCAGCTCCGGTCCCGGTTCCGCCGCCCATTCCGGCCGTTACGAACACCATGTCGGCACCTTGCAGGGCATCCTTGATCTGCTGCCTGCTTTCCTCGACAGCCTTTCTGCCGATTTCAGGTTTGGCACCA
Source organism: Mesobacillus selenatarsenatis SF-1 (assembly GCF_000813125.1). Taxonomy (GTDB): domain Bacteria; phylum Bacillota; class Bacilli; order Bacillales; family Cytobacillaceae; genus Mesobacillus; species Mesobacillus selenatarsenatis. Next base: position 47,793 of record NZ_BASE01000008.1, on the reverse strand, counting down.
GCTCCAAGGCCCCTGGTCAGCGAACCGCCGATTTGCATCGTGACCTCCGCTTTTGACATGTTAAGAGCCTGCGCATCTGTATTTACGGCAATGAATTCCACTCCCTGCACGCCGTCCTCAATCATTCGGTTCACAGCATTATTTCCTCCGCCGCCAACCCCAATTACTTTTATAGTCGCAAATTGATCGATATTGTTTTCAAATTCTAGCATTTAAAGTCCCCCTAATTAGCTTCAGATCTTGCCCCCTATTTATCTCTATACCTATAACATTCGACACCGACTTGGATATCCTGTCTTTTCTAGCGATTTGTTAAAGAACTGTAATTTTAGAGTAAAAAAGTGTCATTCTTCATGGAAATGATGCAAAGGCTACTGTGCAGGGTTTTAGAGAAGTCAAGGAAATCACACGCTTGAACGACTTTTTTTAAAATCGGAGTTCCAATTTACTCTTTTACAAAAAGTTATATATAGAGTATCAGACTAGAAGTTAGCCGTTTTTCTTAAAAAAATTGATAAAGGGAAACATATCTTGATTATTTTTGGTAACAATAAGTCAATATGGCATTTATCGTTTTTCTACTGAAGATTCCCTCAACAATCACGAAAAGGGCTTTTAGCCCAACGATGAGGGAATAGGCAAATAAGGAGATTATTATATGATATTGTTCATTTATCTCTTATTAAACGGAATCGCTTTACTTTATTTCATTAAGAAAAAGAAAAATCTCCACATTCTAGAGCTCACGCCTTATTGGTTTCTTGCTTCTTACATCGCTCAGAATTACTCTGCACTATGTTATATGAATTTTAAAACTCTGCACATCCCTGAACATTTACCTCTTGAAATGTCGCATTTTTTTAGTCGAATCAACCTCTATCCAGTGATTATGGTTTTATTTTTGGATTATTATCTGGTCACGGATACATGGTACAAAAAGGGCTTTTTAATGATTTTGTTTGTAGCTTTATTAACAAGCGTAGAATGGCTGAACCATTATTTGGGTGTATTGATTCATGTGAATTGGCAGTTTTGGTGGTCACCTTCCGTTTGGTTTGGGGCTCTCATATTGCTGATTGGCTTTATGAAGGGATACCGCATTTTACTTTTTAAAGGAGGACCTTACAAATGAATGTAAAATACGATTGGAACGAATGGTTCTTTCTGATCTCTTCCGTTGCAGCATTATTAGCATTCTGGCCCATCCGAAAATACTTCCGGCCAGTGATCGTCCTTCTTATCTGGATGTATAATATTTTTCTCGTTTCATCGATTGACTACTTTTTAATCGCAACCCCTTTTAAGGCCTACTATTTTGGTGATAATCCTACATACGAACTTTCTGGTGCACTATTTCATTTATTCATGTATCCTTGTGCTTCTTTAGTATTTCTTTATTTTTACGACAAGTTCGAAATATACGGTAAAAAAATGGTTATGTATATTTTAGGATGGACAGGATTTTCAGTATTATATGAATGGATTTGTGTGAAAAATAACGCCTTAATTTATACAGGCTGGAAGCTCCTATATTCTATCCCCGTTTATCCAGCAGCAGCCATCCTATTAATCATTTTCTTTCATTTTATTAAAAATAAATATCAGGAATTGGCATACTAAAAAGGTACACGGTGAATAGTATCTTCTTTCATAATCAGGGGGAATCGCATATTGAAAAAGTTATTTGCTGTGATAGGTCTTGGGCGTTTTGGCGGAAGTCTTGTTGAGGAGTTTCATCATCTTGGTTTCGAAGTTCTGGCTGTGGATGTGAATGAAGAACGAGTGAACCGCTTTAGCGAATTGGCAACCCATGCAGTTGTGGCCAATGCCATTAACGAAAATAATCTTAAAGAATTAGGCTTAAAAAATGTAGACATTGCGATTGTATCCTTCGGTGGTAATATTGAGGCTAGTATCCTCGCAACATTGCTGCTAAAGGAATTGGGTGTCAAACAAGTTTGGGTAAAAGCATTAAGTGAGAATCACCAGAAAGTATTAGAGAAAATCGGAGCCGATCGTGTTATTCACCCTGAAAGGGAAATGGCCAAGAGAATCGCCCACCATGTTACTTCCGATAAGATTGTTGATTTTATTGAGCTTTCCAAGAACCACAGCATTGCAGAAATAATCTCTACAAAAAAGGTAACGGACAAAACATTAAACGAGCTGAATGTCAGGTCCAAATACGGCTGTACGATCATCGGAATCCAGCGAGGAGAAGAATTTATTGTTTCCCCTTCAATTGAAGAAGTCATTTGCCCCAATGATATTCTCATCGTGTTAGGTCATAATAATGAAATTCATGCATTCGAAGAAAAAGGAGTCTAATTTTGAATAGCTTGAATAAGAGGACAAAGGTTACTTTATTTCAAACATTTCGAGATAAAACGGGATAAATACCACATCTTTACGGCCGTCGAGTTGATTGTAATCAATTACCTTATAACCCAGCCCCAAGTAAACTTTTGTTCCTCCGTCTTTATAGGTATCTACTTGAATAGAGAAATTAGGGGGTCTGTCCTCCTTAGTCAAATAGTAGTCTCTTCCAATCATAATTAATGTGGCAATTACCAAAACAGTGCGCATAAAAACTTTTTTATTTTTCATCTACACCACCTCTCCCCTTCCTCAACTCTACTCCTACCTATTTTACCGGTTATTATCATCATTAGAATTTTCACGGACCAACTCCTCTATATAATTAAAGTCAATTGGCTGGTCTACTGAAGTATAGAAAAATCCTTTATACCTTATTGTGTCTTTTGAGTTTATGATAAGTTCCTTAATTTCTTTTCCTTTATCATTAAAAATAGAAGTGTTAAAACGATACCCCAAATAGCCGATTGAAGATTTCCCTTTTTGGAATGTTATTTCATTCAGGTTAGTGATGATATGATTAATTTTATTTTCATCAGTGATATCAATGCTATAACCAGTACTTCCATCAAAGACAGTGATCTTTGAAACGGTAGCAGGGTCTATGTTCAGGACTTTATGAGGTATATAAGTCCCTGTATAAAGCAAAATCAACATTAATGGAATAAGAATGAATATCCATATCCTTCTTTTCACTCATAAACCCCCACTATAAAACATTTTTCCGTGCGTTTATTTTATAAAATAATTCCACTAAAAGAACAAGATTTCCTGCAACCATATTTTTATCTTAAGGAAATGAACAAAGTGTTTTCGAAATAAGTCATATAACCTGTGAGTTATTATACAAATCTTCTGGCAAGTGGTCTTATAAATCTATATTTTTAATACATAGTTTATAAAAAAACAAAAGTGGTAGTTTCACCCTCACCCAGCTTTAACGTCGCCACTATAAAAAAGCTAATAATCAGTAGCATGAGTCATGACCTCCCCTTTCAAAAAGGTACGTGACTAAAACAATCCTAGAAAAAGCACAGGGTTCACCGTCCCTGCGCTTCTCTTATAACTGTTTATACTCTTTCAACTTCCCACGCAGCACTTCTCAACTGCTTCATCAACTGCTCATACTCTTCATAGTCTATTTCATCCTTCAATTTTAAGTACAGCAGCTTCACGCGACCTTTTTAAATCTGTCACAAATCCGTCACAAAAATCACCTTCCCTACCTGTCCCTTTTAATTGCCTCGCTGTATATAGACAGTGAAAGGGCGGTGCAAAATAATGACAATTAAATCAGGGGTCATTGAAGGATTTGAAGGGTATTCGCAGTTCGTTTCGCTGGAGGAGTTCAATCGTCATTTGGAAATGTGGCTTGCTGTCCATAAGCATGATTTTTCGAAGGGAGAATTGGTTGGTTTGAAGAGGCTGGCCCGCTTTGCTGCTAAAATTCCAGGTGTCAGCAACGCTAAAATCGGAACGGTGTTGAAAGCTATCCATGAGGAATACAACGAACTCGGCATTTCCCGTTCCACTTTTAAACGAATGATCATTAAAGCCAGCAATCTTGGTATCTTCACCGTACATGAAACAGAACGTAAAAACGGTTCACAATCCAGCAATCTATATGTATTCAATCGTTTTCCTAACAATGAACCACCGAAAAAGGAAAAAATGAACCACCAAAATAAAACTATTATTCCTTCTGAAACTAAAACTATAAAGAATAATAAACGTGAAGAAACAGCATTTCACAAGGCACCAGAAGATCATCTTTTCGTCAGTGACAGAATTCCAAAACCATTTGTCGATCTGGCAAAATACTTTTTCCCAAGCGCAAAGGCCATCGAGGAATTTTGGAAAATGACAACGATCGCTGCTTATAAAAATAACCAGGAAAACGAGGCAGAAACCATTCTGTCCGTCTCCCTGGATTCTTTTAAGCAGCTAATTAGAAAAATGAAGACCAAGGTGACAGTTAAAAATCCGCTTGCCTACTATACCGGCATTCTGAACAAGAAATTCCAGGAACTATACTTTGGGGAGCTATTTGAAATGGGGTTTTAACACTTTGACATGATGGACATTGATCTTATGCCAAATCGCTTTCCAGTTCTTTTTAACAATCCGCTCCTCATAAATCGCAGCACGTTCTTTTGTTTCTGTAAAAAAAGGAGTCGGTTTCACTTCAAGATTAAGGACATCTTCGATCCCGCTAGGAGCGATCAGAACCAAATTATTCTCCTTGTCCAGCTTTACACCGAGAGCCGTAGCTCTTTCCGGAAACTTCGAGATCGCATCTATACAAGAACTATAGGGCGGAATCTGATTGACAACATGCATCCTTGCTTGATTTTTAACAGACCAGGGTACATCAGGCAAGATCCTTCTCAACTTTTTTTCTAAGAGCTTTTCTACATTCTCATCAATGTTTGTTGGATCAAAATAAATAACATCCACATCCTGGGTCAGCGTTCGCTCTTTAAATTCGTGCAGTTCATCCCAAACTTTCGAGCGGACAAACCCTGCACAAATCCACCAGTCAGGCAAACTCAGTGTGCTGGCAGCTTGGATAATTTCCATCATTGTGTCGTCGCTTTGAATTAAGCGTATTACATCATTTTTGCTTTTCAACATACAACCTCCCATTAACCGAACGTATATTCTTATTGTAACACAATGAGTTGCTAAGGGAATATTTTCCTTTAAATATGTCGTAAGTGCCATCCCTATTGTAAAATAAAAGAAAAATAGATTAGTTCGCCGGAGGCCATATGAAAAAAGTTATTTTGGTAATGTTATTTTGGGGTATGATCATTTTCTCCGTTATAGCGCAAGTATCAGACAAATTCATTAATTGGCTGAGTCCAAATGCGCTTTCTCTTATTGATGAAAGAATGACATACACATTTGTTCCCATGATGATGAATTTCTTTGTTTTATTTTTAATGTGGAAAATAAGAATTCAAAAGTCCTGGTTTCTCTTTTTCTTCATTGTTAATGTGTTCTTATTCTTATTCTATATTTATTACCAATACGGGGATTGGGGTCTTGGGAGAGTCAGATAAGCGCTAACATGCCCCCTTTTACAAATCAAAAGCGCTAATAACAGATATCAAGTTAACACAGTTCATTTACATATGATTAATAGGTAAACAATTAATAAAATGGCATAAAATCACAAGTTAATCACATCCTAAAATCAAAAGATATTAGGGAGGATTACCTGTGCCAGAGAAAGCTTCCATTACTTCTTCCGAATTAGCCACTTTATGGCTTACCTATCAGGAAAAAACAATGATTTTACGAATACTGGAATACTTTATAGACAAAGCTGATGATGAAAAAGCCAGGGAAATTATGACAAGTTTGTATAGACAACTTGAGGTATATGTAGGCAAAATCGTAGAAATCTTTGAGCAAGAATGTGCTGTCATTCCAGTCGGATATACACCAGAAGATGTAAATAAACATGTCCCTAAGTTATTCGACAATGGCTTTGATATTATGTTTGTCCGTTTAATAAAAGAAATCAGTATGGGAATGCATGCATTGAATTTAACGATGACGTTTCGTGAGGATATCAATATCCTTATGGCAGACCTTACCGCTCTCAGCCAGAAGTATTACAGGATCTGCACGCAATATTTACTTGAAAAAGGGCTGCTTGTAAGAACTCCTTACGTACCGATGCCAAAGACCGTCGAATTTGTAAAGAATTATGATTACTTTGGCGGGCTACCCATCAATCCATTTAACCAGAAGAGGACCTTAAACACACTCGAGGTGGCCCATATTCAAAAAGGAATCGAAGCAAATCTTACAGGTTTGCAGATGATCTTAGGGTTTGCCCAGTGCGCCAATGATAGCGAGGTTAAGAAATTCTTTCATGAGGGTGCAGAGCTTGCAAAAGGGATTGTCAAAGAATTAAGTGAGTTAATGATCCAGGAAAGTCTTCCTGCCCCACAATCATCGGGAGGAAATGCAACTCAATCCACAGTCGCTCCATTTTCGGATAAATTAATGATGTATTGTACAAGTCTTTTCTGCAGTTTTTCCCTGGGAAGCACCTCACTCGGAACTGCTTTTAGCTTACGGAATGACCTGCCTGTAAAAATGACCATCTTTACGAAGGATGTTTTTGAATATGCTCATAAAGGTGCCAAAATCATGGTTAAAAACGGATGGATGGAAGAGCCACCGCAAATGGTAAATCACAAACAATAGAAAGCGCACGGTGGCACTAAATAGTTCGGTTGTGAAGTGGAAAATCCAAATTCAAAAGAGAAATAGCAGGTACTTTTATACAATTCAATCCCATAGAAAAACGCAGAGGTTTTTCAATCTCTGCGTTCTTCAAGTATTTTAATGACTTGTTCTTCAACAAACGCTTCCCAATAGAGGTACAGAAGAAGACTGGAAGGTTAATTTATTATTGCTTAGTTCCCCTAACCGCAACGGTATGATACCCCCTTGAATCTGGACCTTTGATTAAAGCAACGTCAGTAAATCCTGCATTCTTCATATACGGAATAACTTGATTTTCAGTAATGCCTCTTATGCCTTCCCAAGTTTCATCTTCTTTCCCGTCAGAAAAAGTAAGTATGACAACTCCGTCTGGCTTTAGAACCCTGAAAATTTCCGATAAAGTCGTATCTATATCAGTCCAAAAATAAATGGTTTGGATACTGAAGACCGTGTTGAAATATTCATGATCAAAGGGCAATTTATTGAGATTTGCTTGCACTAGTTTTGCTCTCTTTTCCCTTATTGCCTTTTTGTTTCTGAATTGTGCTGATACAATAATTGTTGGAGAAATGTCCAAACCGACTATTTCTTGAGTTAAATCCTTTTCTAAAATTAATTTAATGGCATAACCGGCCCCACAGCCCAACTCTAAAATCCTGTCTCCTTTTTGAACATCCATTAACTCTAATGTCCAGTTTGTTTCAGTCTTGTGCTGCCTTACCATTTTTTCACCAATATATGTACCTATTATTCCTTTTGGCATTTCATAATGTCGATCGATAAATTCTCTAGTTTTTTTAAGGAAGTCCATACATATCTCCTGTTTGAATTGTGTTATATATTTTAATTCGACAATCATGATTTACTCTTTATTCATCTTCTCAACCACATTATCAAGGACTGTATTTACATCCGCATAACCAAAATAATGTACATACATGACTTCTTTTCCCCTTGTAGCAAATACTTGCTTCAGCTCCTTTTCTTCACGGACAATCAAAAGATCGAGGTCGGGGTGCTTCTTTTCTACAAAATCACCCTGGTTGGTTTCAAAACTGTAGCGCTTGATCAAATCCGTAATCAAATGTTCTGCCATGTCAGGGAACCGGAGTTGATAATATTGTGTATGTATAGACGGTGAATACTCCCCGCTGCCATCTCCCCATAATTTATCCCGAACCAGCCCGTGTTCATCAGCTTCATATTGTACAGGTGCCAGAAGGCTCCAGGCAAATGAATATCGATTACTCCAATCCACACCATCCCCTAAATATGTAGGTTTTGGTCGCTCTAATTTAGGTTCCCTCTCAACATCTGCCAGTCTGACAATCGGCAAATTCACGTCTTTTTCCGGCAATGTTTTCGTATCCATTTTCATTAGGTGTACAAATGGAATAATAGCACTTAATCCAATCACCACCGTAAAAAGAAAAGTAATAGCTCTATGGAATGTATGTCTCTTTTTCCACGGAGAATGGTGGTCAATTGGTATACCTTCAGCTAATCTTTTGCGCAAATCACGAATGGAAAAAGCAGCTTGTACTGAAGCATAAGCGATATAACAGATGTAAATAGCCAAAAGCGTTTGATGGACCATGATTCCCTCCACCATTACCAACGTTGGTGTCCCGTCCAGGAACAAGCTAGAAGCTAACATACCAATCATGAGAAGCAGGCCAAAAACGATGACAGCAGCATTAAATACCAATTGTTTATCCAGTTCCTTCAAGGAATACGATTGCTCTGAAGGGTCAGTGTATAGCTCCGGCGCATTCAGCTCAGCAGGTGATGAAAACGCATGAAAAGAACCATAGCTGGTGACAAAATCCCAGCCTTTATCGCCATACATATCAACTTGCTCAGCCGATATCTCTTTACTGATCGACACCACTACCCTGTACCTCATGTTTTTCGGGTCTGCTTTTTCAAACTTGACAAACTGTCTCCCCAACTTTTTCAGAAAGAGCCCCTCAGCCGCCATATCTGACAACCAGCTTTCAAGCTCCCCGATTCTCCAATAATCACTAGGACTGAGTTTGTATACTGTTTTCATTCCCCGTCCCCCTCATCTAGTATCACACGATTTTAAGCAAAGCTTTTAACCGACCACATTCTAAAAACATCTATTCTGCCTATTGTTCGGTTATTACTTATGAATATCAAGAGCCATGATAATGTCGATTTGCTCCTCATCGCCCATATAGAAGGAATGAGATCCAACCTCTACAAAACCCATTCTCTTATAAAAAGCAATCGCATTTTCGTTCTTCTCCCAAACACCCAGCCAGATTTTAGTTTTAGTATGGAACTTCGCAATCTCCACCGCTTTATTCAGCATATATCTGCCAAGCCCATGTTTTTGAAAATCGCTTTTAATATAAATCCTTTCAACTTCAAGCGCTTCACTTCCCATATCCTCAGACTGCGCCTCATTAATATTAAGCTTTAAATACCCGGCTAGCTTATTGTTAAAATACACAAAGAAAAACTCAGAAGAAGCGTTGCTCAATTCTTCTTTCAATTGTTTTAAGTTAAATGCTTTATCCAGATAGGCCTTCATATTCTCGGGAGAGTTCTGTTCCTTGAATGTCTCATCAAAAGTTACATAACTAATTTCCTGCAGTGTGAGTAAATCATCAAGAGTGCATTTGGTTATTCTGATTGTCATGTTTCCACTGCCCCATTCATATAAGCGCAGTGACGTTAACTGCGCTTCCAGTTATTGAATTTATAAAAAAGAAATATAGAGGTTTCTTCAAACTTAGTCCTCCATCACCAACGGTGCATCCTATAATAATTCCATTCTTCAAGAAATGCCACGGGGAATCATGTATAGGAATATTAGAACAGAATTAAGAATAATACAGAGAGTGGTAGCAATGATGAGAAACCACCTAATACCTCTAACTGTAGACCTCACACCAAAAACTAAAATGAGGACAAATCCTATTTCTATTGAAACATAAATGAAAGTCCATATATCCCAGAAAGGAAACATTCGAAAAATCGGATAGAAAACCACCGCTGAGATTGCCAATAGCAATGTCAATATAATTAGTAATAGATCCGTTGTGCGGTCCTGCCCTTCATTTTGCACCAACAATCTCACCTCATATTAGTAACATGATTGGGCCCATTGGACAAAAGCATCTCTACTTACAGTTATGTAAATCCCAACTTCATTGGCAGCACAAGAAAGCTCTTTGGCCTATGAATTTTTCTAGATAACTACTATTCTGATGGAAACCTATATGTTCCCTCCCAGACTATCCAAAAATTACATCCTTCCAAGATTTATGTTGGGATATGAATACCTCAATTTTTATTCACTATATTCAAATTCTAGACGTTATACTTTCAAAGTCTGCTAATTTACTCCTATATTTTTCCTATAAAAAGAAGTTCGACATACTTTGCAACATTCCTCCTATTTAAAAATACCACCTCTTTAGTCGACAGTTAATAGACCGGTTAATATACAATGACAAAAAATGTCCGAAGCAGTTAGGCCCAATTAGGTAATAGATAAACGCATCTTTAAACTAGAGTGTATAAATTACTTCACTAATCTTGAAATGACCGGCTTTAAAAGATGCAAGTTTACGTACAAGCTATAACAGGAATAAGTCAATATAACTAAGATTGGGTGATAGTAATGTTTAAGGATTATACATTGGATATTTATTTGGTGGAAATAGCCAAGTATTTTGGATGGGTGATTTTGATTTTAGGTTTAAATTTAATCCTCCAAAGGCTGGCTAAAAGGTTTGCTGGCAATAAACCGGAGTTCAAAGCAAAATTTCTGCCAAGTTTTATTTCGATCCTGAATTGGGTTTCCTTCTATGGGATCATTCTGTTATTTTTATTTACTTTTTCAAGATCTCGATGGTTTTTATCCCCAATCTATACTATTGGGGATGTAGAAATAACTGTGGCACTTATCATTATTTCTTTTATGGTCATTTCCATTGCCCACAGATTCTTGAGAATCTTCACTAGATCGATCCTTTCCTCCTTTTTCGAATACTATGAAGTGGACAAAGGAGTTGGCTATACTTTAAGCAAAGTGATCTATTATACATTTATGATTGGTGCCGTTATATTAAGCTTTTCTTATGTCGGTATTGATTTAACTTCGCTGGCAGCTGTTTTCGGCGTTCTGGGCATTGGGATCGGGTTTGGAATGCGTAATGTGGCAGGCAACTTTATCTCTGGAATTATCATCCTGTTTGAGCGGCCTTTCGAAATCGGGGAAGTCATTCAAGTGGATGATAAAGTCGGCCGAGTAGAAAGAATTCGGCTTCGCTCGACTGTTGTGCGGACAGTCAAAGAAGGAAAACTGATCGTACCGAACCAGTATTTTATTGAACAAATCATCAAAAACCGCTCTGGGGCGGAACGACTCGCACAGGTGAATGTTTGTGTTTTATACGGAACGGAAACAAGTACAATAAAATTGTTGCTGGAAGAGTCAATTAAGCTCGTAAAAGAAAGGTCGAATGGTTATTTGCCCGCTCCTTCACATTCTGTTAGATTCGTAGACTTCCGAAACAAAGCAATGGAATTTGTAGTGGAAATACCGGTTAAGACATTAGAAGCAAAAGAAGAAATCGAGAGCGAACTACGCTTTATCATCGCCGACATTTTTTCAGAACAAGAAATCGAAGTACCCGATGTTTTTGTTCAAAAGGCCGCTGAGTAGAACATTTGTAATATAGATATCAAGTTAAGTACATTCAATTTTGAAAAATAGCCTATCCTTTCTATATATCCATAGAAAGGTAGGCTATTTTTGTTACTTGTTAAACGAATCTGAATGGTACATTAAGGAATTCAATAATAAAATATGTTATTCCTTCGTTGAGCATTCATTAACTTAATAGGATATTAATTACGCAAGATATGGTAATCTATTATTGGAAATATTTCACTATGAAAGGTCGATCATTAATGGAAGCATATTTTTTTCCCGTATTGATGTTAATAATTGTAATGATTTTAAACCGCAATTTTGCCAGTATCAAGGGCTGGTTGGAGAAAAGCGTGTGGCCAACATTCTCTCTTCTTTAGATTCTCAGGACTACACCCTCATGAACGACCTCTATCTACCGAAAGAAAACGGACAAACTACCCAGATTGACCATCTATTAATCTCCCCTAAAGGTATATTCGTGATTGAGACGAAAAACTATAAAGGCTGGATTACTGGTTCTGAACATAGCCAGTACTGGAATCAGACAAACTACAAACGCAAAGATAAATTATATAACCCTATTTGGCAGAATTCAGGCCATATAAAAGCTCTACAGGCACAATTAGGTGAAGTGGCAGCAGAAATACCCATCCACTCAGTGATCGTTTTCGGAAAAGAAGCAACACTGAAATTCAAAGAACCATTCAAGAATGCCTATGTCATAAAAAGCAACGAGCTTTTGGCTACAATTGATAAAATCCAGGTCAAACAGGAAGTATCCCTTTTTAAACGCGGTAAAGTGAAGCAATTACTCGCCCCATTTCTCATCCAGGATAAAAAACAAAAGAGAGAAATAAAGAAAAAGCACGTCTCCGATATTAAAAACGAGCTTAAGCAAAAGAAAACAATGGTGACAGAAAACATATGCCCTCGCTGTGGAAGTCCCCTTGTGTCCAGAACAGGTAAAAAAGGTAAGTTCAAAGGCTGCAGCAGCTTCCCAAAATGCAGATTCATAGCATAAGAGTTATTCAAAAGGGCGCTAAAATAGTCTGGTGTTACATAGTCATTTTATTCGTTACAATCTATGACCTTATAATTATGAAAAGGTGAAAAACATGAATTTCGATATGATAATAGAAGATCCGTTACAAGCAAACGTTGAGAGAACCATCGAGAGAGTAGCAATCAGAGCAATCATAATGTCAAATAATCGTATTCTGTTAGTTCATTCCAGTAGAGGAGACTTTAAATTTCCGGGAGGCGGACTTGAGGAAAACGAAAGCCATGAGGAATGTCTAATACGAGAAGTGAGAGAAGAAACCGGTTATATTCATTGCACTGTCAACGACAAGGTTGGCACAGTCACTGAACGGAAAATGGACGAGTATATCGACAATGCCCTATTTGAAATGACCTCGCATTATTATCTTTGTGAATTAGCATCTGTTGAAAAAACGGCCCAACAATTGGAAGGGTACGAAGCTGAACTGAATTTCACACCCAAATGGGTTACCCTGGAGGAAGCCATTAAGCAAAATGAAAGCTTGATAGAAAGATACGAGCAAAATGGCTGGTTGAGGCGTGAGACATTTGTGTTGAAACAACTTGAGAATATGCTGATTGAGGAATGTATATAAAGCACTGGTAAACAGCTTATCATTTATTGGTAAACTATTTGTCACTCCGTGGTAAAAACAATGGCAGTAGTGGCAGTGATCATTAAATTTCATGTTGATTTATGATTCGCATTGTGTGATAAACTATGACTTCCCTGGTGAATAAAGCAAGAAGCGGAGGAACGTCCCTGCGCTTCTACTTGCTTTCGTTTAAGATCTGGATGAATTGAGGCAATCCTTTATCTAATAATAGTTCAAATATTTCTAGCATGTCTTCTTCGGTGTTTTCATTTACCTCAAGAAGGTTTTGCAATATGACGCCGTCTACTGCTCCTAATAACCAGGATGAAAGTGCTTTGTTTAAAGGTGTCTCTTTAAGTCCATACAAATTGATTAGAATTTCCTCAATACGGAGATTCCATTCTTGGTATTTTTGAGTGAATTTTTCCTGCAGTTCTTCATTGCCTAATAGAATTTCATGGGCAAAATGGTATTGAAGACGATTTTCCGTGTCTTTTTTTAATCGTTCTTCCGTTTTTTGGACAATTTCCTTGATCACCCTGTCTTTTGCTAATTCTTCATTCAACATTCCCTTTGCGATGCGAGTTGAATCCGAGAGACTATCATCAAGCAGATCATAAAATATATCGTCTTTGTTTTTATAATAATGGTAAATCGCCCCTGTGCTCATCCCGGCTTCTTCAGCAATGGCCCGCACTGTTGCCCGATTAGCTCCATGCTGGCTGATGACTATTCTTGCCGCCGCAAGTATCTTTGACTTTCCATCCACTTTCATTGTCATCCTCTCCTCATTACTTTTAGAATACCATAGCACATCAATAAAGAAAATTTTCGTTTGTGATACTTTTCACATTGACTGTTTAGGGATTTGGTCCTATACTAAAAACATAACGAACGTTCGGTTTGTTATAAACTTAAAAAAAAGGGTGAGATAAATGGTTATTTGGCCACATGTTTTGTCAATGCCAATCTACATGGCGCTATTGTTAGGGATTATTGTATTCTTTCGTAAGCACTACAAGCTTTCTGCTTATTTTTGGCTTGCCTCCCTGTTGACTATTCCTTTTTGGTTAATGGGAAATGTAGACGGATGGTTTCGTTGGGCAAAAATATTAAGCGTTATCATTCCTACGATTATTGTCGGCTTCTCACGAATTGCTGTTTATGAAGATAAAAAAGGCCCGATATGGAACTTCCTAAAAAGTAACAAATTCTTATGGTTCTTTTATGCCATCCTGTTCCTGAATATTGCTGAAGCCACGATTAAAGATTTAACTTTAGGAAACTACTTTAATGCTGCTTGTGGCTTTCTCCTATGTGTAACAATTCCTTTTGCTCCAAAATTCTGGAAAATCACAACAGAGTCCTATGGTGATTTAGTAGCCTATACAACAGGATCATGGAATTTTATATACACTTCCTGGAATGCTTGCTTTGTATATGCAGAATCACCAATGTATTTTGCCAGCTCTGTTTGCATCCTGTTAGCCGCGGAACTTTATCCTGTCATCAAGAAGCGACCTGAATTATACATCACTGCCCGTATATACACATTAGCTGCACATTTGTTATTAAGAGCTTGCTTTGATATTTTCCCACTTGTTATGGACTCCTCATCTTGGTTCAACCCTGAAGTATTAAAATTCTGGGGAATGATTAACTTCATACTGATTGTCCCTTACGTTTTCTGGCATATGTGGCAGCTGCACAATGACCAGGCAAAATATAGCTTCAAGCGCCTTAAATCAGCATAAACCAAACGTTTGGATATTTCGTACTACTATCACCAAAATTATGCTCACTATTGAGCAATCCAAGGAGGCAAGTGTGATGGGCTTGTTATATGAATCCACTGGGTTTGTTGGTTGGGGAATATGGGTGTTTGTTCTTTTTGCTCTAATGGCATTTAACGAATTTAGCCGTACGACCAAGTGGGGAGGAATTTTTCTTTTCCTTATTGTTCCGGCCGTATTGACCATCTTTGTGTGGCCAACAACAGCTGCCCCGGGCAATGAATACGGCACTGGAACTTGGTTTAACTGGGTTAAGACTTATTCTGCTCTTGCAGGTTGTCTTGGTTTCATGATTATTCGCTATTATCCATCGCTTACAAAAAAGAAGTGGGTGCTATGGTTTCCTCCTGGAATCCTTGCACTAAACATTCTGGAGGCATGTATCCGAGATTTTCAAGTATACACTTATGGAGTCTGGAACGGAGCCTATATTGATCATTTATGGGTAATGTCCGGCCCATGGAATATCATGAATGGAATAGCAGGATTGCTGAATATTGTCGCAATCTGTGGATGGACTGGTATCTATATCTCCAAAGATAAATCCAAGGATATGATTTGGCCAGATATGATTTGGCCATGGATTATTGCATATGATTTATGGAATTTTGCTTATACGTACAACTGTATATCTGATCACTCATTTTACAGCGGATTGGCGTTATTGCTTGCATGTACCATCCCCACCTTTTTCATCAAGAAAGGGGCATGGCTGCAGCACCGGGCTCATACACTGGCATTATGGATTATGTTTGTCATGACGATTCCTTCTTTTGCAGATAGAATCGCACCAGTGCCAACTACCCATAATCCAACGGCATTCTTCATCGTAAGCTTGGTATCATTGATTGCAAATATTGCATTAGTAGTTTATCAGTTTTACAGAATACGAAAATATAGACTCAACCCCCTTAAGGATGAAATCTATATAGAAACCAATTCATACCAACAAGTGCTTGAAGATAATCGAATTGCCGTATAGGCAAACTAGGAGAAGGATAGGGTTCGATCCCTGTGCTTCTCCTTCAGCTTTTAAAGAAAAAACAGGACAGGGAACGTCCCCGCGCTTCTGCCTATCGAAAAAGACATATATTATCCCTCCTTCCTAACTCGTAACATAGTCAAAACTAATTGCTTTAGTTCTCTATTCTGACTACCTGGCACCATCTTAACAGCACCCATCCTGAACTTCTCTCGAAACTCCACATCAAAATACCTCATCGAATCCGCTTGATCACTCGATGTAGGAGTCATAATGTATACTTCTTTGACTGCCTTTTCCCCAGATTCTCGATGTATAATTCCATCTCGGTATTTATGCATTTCTCCTAATGCGGTTCCTATGTTACCAGGTACCCTGTACTTCGGATCGAACACAATAATGCGATTCTCTCCTTCTATTACGATATCCGGAATCATTCTCTGCGTATAGGTATGGAAGGTCTTAGAGTTATATTGATAGGATTGCTGAAAGTATAGGGTCATGCCGTTTAACAAGGGTACAGAACTCTGTTTGTTTTCAGCTAAGTTCAAGAACAATCCATCTCTTGTTGTCTTAAAAAGATTGCTAGTGTCTTTAATTAAATTGGACTCTCTCAATATTTTAACAACATACATATAACACCACATTTCATACAAGAAAAAGGTGTCCTTCAAAGCGATGGGATAAGACAACCCTATCCCTTCCCTCTTATGCTTATAAAGCTTATCAAACCACTCATACCATAATCGATAAACAGGATGCTTCCTAAAGGTCTGTGTTATGTTGTATGGACCCTTATTCTCGTCAATCTCAGTTAAAAATGGGCTATTCATCCAGTATCGAATAACCGATACATATCTTTTGGCTTTTAATGAAACAGAATCAATTTCTGCTTTTTCATAGCTTCTTAGCAGCCTGAATAAATCTATTACTTGCTGCTTTAGGATCTGATTCTCATATAGGTTTATCGTTTCGTATGTTTTAGCCGTTTCAACATGCGTAGGAATATCTCGACCGTGCCCTTTTCTGTCCAACCAAGATAAAGTCGTCTGTTCAGCTCTCTGAACTTTTTCTCTTTTCATGATGGTAGTCTGTTTCTTTAATTTTCTGATTGGCTTGCTTTCTATCTTCGAAAAAATTTGTCGTAGCTGCTGAAAGTTCCGCTCGATATAACTCCATTGCGTCCAAGATGGCTCTCGACCCCTTCCGAAAGTGTTAACCTGTGTTTCCAAACCAGATAACTGAAAACAAATATTGGCTTCCTCCAAAATGCCTTCAATCATTAAAGTATATTGCTCTTCAGTTAGCTTACGTTGATCAGGATAAATATAAGACTCAAACTCCTGGCCATTAATGGAGATTCTTAAGTTTCCACTTTGAAACGGAGTAAGCATAGTTGCATAGAGAACATCCTCTTGTCTATAAAATGGTAAAGGTACATCCTGGATTGTGACATCGATGCTCTCTCCTTTATAACGGAGTTTATACTCAGCGGCTTCTGTTAAATACGCATCGGTAATATGGATCCATCCTTGGTTTACATCCAATATTTCAAGGTAGTTATCTCCAGAACTGAGTGGCTCCATAATACTCCAACTCCTCTTGCATTCGTTTGACATGTTTTAGTGAGATGGAATCAGCCTCAAGGTTTTCCTTAAGCCAAACTTCCATCATTCTTAACATTTCAGCAATCCTTTCATCACCACGAACCTTCGTTAACACCTTTTCAGAAATAACGCGATCCAAAGCTTTTAAAGACTCCATTTGGTGTTCCTCAGGCAACTGATGATTAACAAACAGTTTGCGCAACATTTCCCCCATTGTTCGATATCCAAAATGAAGTTCATACGTTAATAACATCTGATGCAATTCCTTTAGCATCGCAAACTCTCTACCAAGCACTTCCTTGATATCCTGGTCCGCTCTATCCCAGTATGAATTAAAGTCAACATCAGACAAGGTCATGACAAATGCACGATCAAGCACCTTATCAGAAATTGAATGAGTCGTTTCATCTACATTAATCGTACCTAGTAGATAAACATTTGGCGGAATTAATAGCTTTTTAGGGATTTCATCTACATGGTCATCTTGATGCAACGGTATTTCTTTTCTTGATTCAACCGCACTAAGATAATCACTTAAATAGTATTCAACTCGAGCGAGGTTCATTTCATCAAGTAAAATAAAATGAGGTTTCTCCCGCTCCTTCAAAGCATTTAGGATAACATTAAGAAACTCTGTTCTTACATAGCGCTTCTCAAATGAACTATAGTATCCAAACAGAGCACTCGCATCAGTCCAATCAGGCCTTACTGGAATAATCGTGAAGTACGGATTTTCATCCTCATACTCCAGACCATAGACAGCATTAGTATACAGTCGGCATAATTGAGTTTTTCCGGTTCCAGAAATGCCGCTTAAAAGAACAAAATGCTTATCATCAAGGGCAGTTAAGTTCAGATGCAGGTCCCGGATAATTTCTTTTGAAAAGGTAAAAATACTATTTGTTATAGTCTGATATATTTCCTCAAACTGAAAATTCGGTTCAAGTAAATCAGTATTCTCAGCCGGTGCATCCACTAAATCCACTTCTTCATCCTGTTCTTCAGTAGGCAATTCAAGTTTTTTGCTTGCATGGGCAAATAACAAAGCAGCGTCAATGAAGTTTTTCTTAACTTGTTCATTACCTTCAACAAAGGTTCTAGTATCATTATTAAAACTACCAACTTTATAAACATTGCTTCCTGCTTCAATTCCATGTTCGTTCAATAATTTCATTGCCTCTGCCATTACTTGATGGTTATCCAGGGTTTGTGTGGTAAAGGATTTTGAAATCCGCCATTCTTTAATACCGTTACCTAAAATTTCACGAGCATTTGTAAATATATGATTATGCCCTTCTATCTGTACCATGATGGTTTGGAAAGGAGAAAACTTCTCATGAAACTCAAAATAATATAGAAAACCCTTTGTAACCATCTGATCGCTTTCATAGATATGAAACGATTGTCGCTTGGCATTTGTTTTGTACCCTTCCACAGAAGAGATATCAACTGAATATGTACGCCCTAGTAGTTCAGTTTCCTTTATATTTCTAGTTGAAGCCACTGCCATCAACGCGTTGTAAGTTTTATGAGAAATATCAATTTCTTCATTAAAATAATTTCTATATTGCTCCAACTGATTCCACGTTTTCAGTAAGTTATCAATTAAGAACTGTTCCTCTAGGCTCCCTTCTAAAGGGAGACTCATTCCAATTTGAAACCACGGTCGTCTTCGTGGTTTAATACAATCTTTTATATACTTTGCGAAGTCCTCTCTAGGAATTTTCTCTTTTTCTTTCCAACCAGTCAGAATATCGAATTCCAGGGGAATAGAGTTTAGTACACTATGTATCTTCTCATTTTTATACCAGGCCCAAAACGGAATAAAGTTAATCTCATGGTGGATAAGTATTAATTGGCTGAATCCATTAAGTTCTAAAGTAATTAAGTTATATTCCTTATCGTTCACTTTGGTATACAAACCGACAAAATATTTGCGGCCAATATCCGAGACTTTTTTCTTCTCAGCATAAGTTGGATTTCTCGCATCATGATAAGTTGTAGACAGCGTAGTATCGTAGCTACGAATATATACATTTTCATTTAGTTGAATATCTAACATATCTACAAAACGTTCAAACAATCGTTTAATAACTGGAGAAATTTCATCCAATGCCTTTCTGCATCGGAATTCTGTATTATCCATATTTAAAATAGATTGAAAATGATTGAGATTAAGCACAGAAGCACCCTCTTTATTTATTGATGGCTTTATTAATTTAATACTACTAAAGATGGTATGGAAATAAAAGGCTGTGAATAACTCTAAATAGACAATATTCTTCCTCAATAACAAATATAAAAGCGTTCCCGTTTCATAGAGATAGGATTACCTTTTTATTGAAAGCAGCAAAATTGAAGCATCCCCTTCAACAAAGGGGATGCTTCATTTCATTTATACTGGCTGCTCCACTATAATCCCATAGTACTTGCATATCCAGGATCATTGCAGCGCTAACCACGTTTAAGTATTTGTCGACATGGACAAAGGAATTTCTTTTTATGCTGAATCCTTTGTTCTGCAATATTAATTCAACACTCTAATAGCGTAATTGGCAATCTAGTAATTCCTTGCCGGATGATTTATACTGTAATTACAAATTTGTAAAAAATACCCTTTTGATACAAAAGCAATCTAGTTAATGATAGAGGTGATTGATATGGAATACTTTACTTTGGAAGAACTAGTGGAGAAAGCGCACGAAGCAGAGGGGAAAACTTTTGGAGAAATTGATATTTATGACAGGTTGGAAAATAAAAAAGCGAAAGGCGGGTTAGGGCAAGTTATTGAAGAAAGTTTTTTTGGTTACACCGTAAATTCAAATGCCCAGCCAGACTTTGAACATTTAGGTGTCGAATTGAAGGTTACACCATTCAAACGTAATAAAAACGGATCGCTATCGGCCAAGGAACGCTTAGTCCTTAATATCATCAATTACATGGAAGAGGTACATACTTACTTCTACACATCAAGCTTCTGGAAGAAAAACGAGAAATTACTGCTAATGTTTTATGAATGGCTTCCTGAAATTGACCGGAATGATTATCGTATTTATAAAAGTATACTATTCACATACCCCAAAGCTGACTTAGAAATAATAAAGCAGGATTGGGAAACCATCATTAACAAAATCAGGAATGGCAATGCACATGAAATATCAGAAGGTGACACGAATTATTTAGGCGCATGCACAAAAGGGGCAAATAATAAGCAACTACGGACACAACCTTTTTCTAATAAGTTGGCTATGCAACGTGCATATTCCTTGAAGCAGTCGTATATGACCGCCTTAGTCCGCAAATATATTAAGAATGAGGATTTGGTAAGTTTCGCTTCTGCGGATGACTTGGAAAAGAAGACCTTGAAAGATTTGCTCGTTGAAAAGTTCTCTCCGTATATAGGGTGGACTGACGAACAAATAGCTGATCAGTTCAATATAAAATACAATCCAAAATCAAAAAGTTTTGTACCAAGTATAGTCAGTTCTTTTTTAGGGATTAAGGGAACCAAGCTAGATAATATCGAAGAGTTCGCTAAGGCAAATATCCAGTTTAAAACCATACGCCTTGAACCGAATGGAAAACCTGAACAGCATATGTCTTTTGAAAATATCGATTTCCAACAGTGGATACAGGAAACTTGGGAAGATAGCTATATCCGGCAACGTTTCCAGGAAACCAAATTTTTGTTTGTTGTATTTGAGTTTAGAGAAACCAAAAAACAGAACCCGGACAGGAAGTTATATTTCAAGGGAATCAAGTTGTGGAATATGCCATTAAAAACAATCGAGACTAAGATAAAAGAATTATGGAGTAGTGTAAATAAAGTGATCAATGAAGGTGTAGTGATTGAATACAAATACTATGGGAAGAAGTTAGTTGAAACGAATAACCTTCCCAAAATCGGATTCAATGGAGTTACCCACCTCAGGCCAAAAGGAATAGATGGAAGTGATAAAATCGTCTTGCCGGATGGACAAAAAATGACGAAACAATGTTATTGGTTAAATAACAGCTATATTGCAGAAATAGTTAAGAAGCTAGATTGATTTCTTTTTTTGAAACTTAAATTGTCTATTATCGTCGTCTCTTTCAAAGTAATTATTCTACCTGTTCCATGTTTAATTTCCTCTCTAGTTGGTAGAACATAGTAACAATGCCCTGGGAAGGAGATAAACGATGGTGGACCAGCAAAGAAGTAAAATCATGTCTTCAATCAAGGCTGTTTCAAAATTGGAATCCCTTGTCACACAGGAGCTCTGGAAAAAAGGTTTACGATTCAGAAGGAATGTACGTGGAATGGTTGGGACTCCCGATATAGCTATTAAGAAATATAAAGTAGTCATTTTCATAGATTCTTGCTTCTGGCATTTTTGCCCAATCCACGGTAAAATGCCAAAAAGTAATATTGATTTCTGGAAGAAAAAACTTGAAAGAAACCAGGAGCGTGATAAGGAACATACCCAATTCTACCTACAAAAAGGGTGGCATATTTTAAGGATTTGGGAGCACGAAATCCGGCAAGATTTTGATAAAACAATCGAAAAAATAGCCACTTTCATTGAAGATGCGAAATCAGTAGAAGCCATATAAGAATAAGGGCCTTGACTAGTCAGTCAAGGCCTTTCTCTTATCTTTAAAATAAACTTAGTTGCTGCGGATCATTCTTGATTGCTTCTTGCTCTTCTTGCTCAATTTCAAGAATGCGTTCGCCCATACGCTGTATCAAGCCCACAACAAGAGCGTTACCCATGCAAAAGTACCTCATTCGATCAGACATTCCTTCTGTCCAGTTATCAGGAAAACCATTAAGACGTTCGCACTCCACCGGAGTCAAAACACGAATTCTCTTGGTTTCTGGGTCTTCAATAACATGGCTGCTCCTGTTAATTGTACCCTCGCTTGTCAACATAGTCCGGCCTGGCTTATCCAAAGTTTCTGGAAAAGCCATTCCTCCCTCTGAAAAGACATAACTATGACCACTCGCAGAAGTACGTTCTATTTTCTTGGGACCTTTCAGATACTCAAACTTTTCGATTTGAGCTTCTGATAAATAATACTTCTCATCTACATTTGATTCAATTATATCATTCAGGGTAATCGGTGATTCAAGCTTAGGCGTGACTTCTTCTGTATACACAACTCCATCCCTCATGATACCCGCGTTCATATATTTGCTGTAGAAGTGTTCTGAGATTTCAACTAAATCCCGTGGCAGTATGAATGAATCAGGATTGTATTTCGATGGATCATCCGTAACCGGGAAAGCTCCGGCGAAGAAACCTTCTCTTTTAATCATAAGTTCATCTTCAATGTTTTGTCTTACCTTAAGATACGGAGAGTCATTTCGAATAGCGAAAATGAACACTCTTCTCCTTCTCTGGGCCTGTCCATACTCAGCAGCATTAATCACACGCCATTCTACAGAATAACCCAAATCACGGAAACTAGCTAGCATGACAGAAAAGTCTCTCCCCCGTTGTTTTGAAGGAGATTTCAATAGACGATCGACGTTCTCTAAAAGTAAGTATTTCGGGCGCAAATCAGTCGCTAATCTAATAATCTCCCAGAATAAGACACCCTTTTTCCCTTGGATTCCTTTTTCTCCAGAAAGTGTTCGAGCAACTGAATAATCTTGGCAAGGAAACCCACCTACTATCATATTAACGTTTAAATCTATTAATCTACTCGCATCAACTTTTGCGATATCTTCGTTTGAATGAATTCCCTTTCCATCGAAACGTCTAGAATAGCAAGCAAATGCATCCTGTGCTTTCTTGGATGGTTCCCATTGATTACCCCAAACAACTTCGAATCCATTTGTTGCTTCCAAACCTAGCCGGAACCCACCTACACCGGCAAACAATTCTGCTACCTTTAACATATTGAACATCCTCTCGGTATTACGAATTCCCAAGATATATTATAATAAAGATTCTTCCTTCGATCAATCTTTAAGTTGATTTAACTCAATCTGAATTACTTTCTCAATTAAAATATTTTAACATAATTCTCTACAACTATGTATGGTAAACTGTCGAATTTTATTATATAACCTATTAATATATTGTACCATGAACATGATTGCAAACGAACATTAGTTCTTTATTTTTATTTCCTACAGGAGAAAAAACAGTACCCAAATTAATGAGTACTGTTATTAGCTCTCCTTTCGAAATGCGCATGCAAACGATATTCTGCTATTTCTCTTGTCCATTTATAGAGAGTCTCTTGGTCCTCTTCTAAAATATCAAAATTAATCCTAAACATCCCATTTAAAAAGCTGGTTAATCCATCGTTTCCACGATTCCACAGGGTCATTGGCATCGTTTCAATGAGCTTGCTGACTGCTTTCTCATTGTATTCCCATAGTTTTTTCGATGATTTATCCGAGAAATCAATCCGCTTTCGATATTCAGTTTCAGTTAAGTACCTATGGAAAAATGGAGCTACTTCTCTTGAGGTAATCGGTTTATTCCATTCTGTGACCCCAAGATTAAGCATTGCCAACAGCAATACCATTTTATAACTTTTTGACATACTGGTTTTCTCAACCTCAACCAACCAATTCTCATAACGCTTATAAACGGCCTTTTCCTGTTCCGTTAGCTCATCAGCCCAGCTTAAGAAACCAACATATGAGTTAAACTCTTGCTTATAGTGTGTTGAGTCAGAGTGCCCTTTAAGATGTAACTCAAGGTAAGTTGGCCTTCTGCCAAGGTCATTCTTAAGCTCCAGGTAATCATTTAGCAACTTTTCCTTGCGTGGAGATCGCTTTCTTGTCATTTCCTTGAGGAGATTAACTACCTGCAAGTCCAAATTTAGTTCGCAACTTGCAGGAACTCTTGGTTCGATTTTCTTTGATGTCTCTTCACTTCTTGCCGTATCGAACAAACTTAGCTTAACATCCGCATTACGATAGTTCCCGATTAAATCGATAATCACGCAATGCTCTTTTCCAGGAGCTAATCGGAGACCACGTCCAACCTGTTGAGTGAAAACAGTCAATGACTCTGTAGGCCTTACAAACAGAAGTGTATCTACCGGTGGAATATCTACCCCCTCATTGAATAGATCAACAGTGAAGATTACATCCAACTCCCCAGCTTCCAGCTTATTTATGGCGTCAGCTCTTCCAACTTCCTTTTGTTGAGAATGAAGACTGACTGTTTTACATCCTTGTTTATTAAAATAGCTTGATAGAAAGTTTGCCTGGCGAATCGAAGAACAAAAACCAATTGTCCTTGACTGCTTTTTATCTTCCCAAGCACCCAGTATTTTCGAAGCCATTTCTTCTTTTAACTGTAAGTGTAGAAGTTCTTCTTCATCATAACGTGTTCCCAACCAGGTGATTTGGCTGTAATCCGTTTCATCGTACACTCCATAATACTTAAAAGGAGCAAGCCATTCACGATTAATTGCATCAAGAAAATCAAGTCGGTATGCGACATTTCCATCACAAATCGCATACACATCCTTATTGTCATTACGATCAGGAGTTGCCGTAATTCCAAGTAAGAATTCAGGTTTAAAGTAGTCCAAGACCCTCTGATAAGATTCAGCTGCTGCATGATGAAATTCATCCACTATGATAAGGTCAAATTCATCTGGACTGAATCTCTCAATATGCGCCTTCATACTCAAAGTATAGATGGAAGCAAAAATAGCATCTGATTCGCTATCCTTGTACTTTCCGTTATATATCCCATAATTTTTGTTAGGCATTATATTTTCGAAAGATTTCCTTGCCTGGTAAAGAATCTCTTCCCTATGTGCTATAAATAAGACCTTCTTAAAATCTTTAGCAAAGAACCCAGCGAGATAAGTTTTTCCCAATCCTGTCGCCATTACCACAAGTGCCTTTTGGTATTCTTCTTCCCTAGTCTTATCAAGCTCTTCAAGTGCTTCAATTTGTGCAAACCGTGGCTTGATATCTCCATACGTTTCACTTATCGGTGGATCATGGATAATTTCAGGCTGGACAGGCAAGTCCTTTTGAGTAGGTAACATCATATCCAGCTCTTCAGAAAGAGACACAGGGACGGTTCTTGTGTATCAATCAAGAATCGAAAGATTTTTTTATGAAATCTAAAAGGCCTTATCCACCAAGGGATAAAGCTTTATGAGAATATAATCTACGCAAAGGCTTCACAGTGTGTAGAGTGTACCCAATAAATAATAATATTGTTTTCATTAAACTAAATAGGTTACTAATTCTTTTCCTCACCATATGCTTCCAAATATAATCCTTTTAATGCCTTCCTAGCCGCTCTCCTCGCACTCCTTATATCAGTCCCAATACCACTAAAATCCTTATAAGGCGGTTCTTCCTGGCATATTGTCACGACTACCTTATAATGATCCTGATACTTTATGATTTCCATCTCAATTTCATCATTATACTCATTAATGAGTCGGGAGACGCTGCGGTCAATATACTCTAATGGATTCATATAGGGACTCTCCATTCTATTGGGGCCTTTTGTTCTTTTTATTAATGACCTTCATCTCTTCTACTTCCCTTTTATATACATTAATGTATTCATCGTTTTCTTATACTTCTTCTATTTTCTCTACTAATTCTGAGGACTTCATTTCTAGTACAACAGCTAATTTAAAGATGGTTGGAAGTGTAGGATGATATTGGTCTCTTTCTAGGTTGCTGATTGTGTTTCTGTCTTTTGGGCTAAAGTCGGCTAAATCTTCCTGACTAAGCAGATGTTGTTTTCGCAGCGCTTTAAGAATTTTGCCAACAATAATGGTCTCTTCTTTTTTCAAGGGAATGACTCCCTTTTTAAGACCATTACAAACTTATTCTTCAAATAGATACACGTATATAACTAGGCATTTGTTTCCTTAGTGCAACATTTTTTTATTCGCATAGAAAAGCGGCAGTTCAAGATAACTGCCGCAAATTTCTATTTATTATTTTTAGAAGGAAGCAAATGAAGAACCTCCTATTTAAATTCCAAAATCAATTGAGGCAAGCAGATGCCTGGTTGTCTTTTGATAGAGGACACATTCAACAGCTCACTGTCCTACTCCCACTTAAACACATAACTTGCCACGATGAATCCGCCAATTAACCAACAACCAAGGATAAGTGTTTCTGTCCATAATTGGAGGAATGGTGTACCGAGGTTCATCGTCTCCCTCAATGCGGAGCTCAAATGGGCGATTGGCAGGATTTTCACGATTGGCTGGATGATGTCTGGCATATTGTTAATTGGGAAAAAGACTCCTCCAAGGAACAGCATCGGGAAGGTGATGAATCCTGCAATCGGGCCTGCGCTTTCCGGGTTTTTTGCGATTCCGGCGATAATGAAACCGAGTGCCATGAAGGCAAGTGTGCCAAGGATTATGAAGAAAATCAATGCAAGCCAGGAACCAGCGACGTGAATGCTAAAAACAAAATGAGCGATCAGGACGACGAGCAGTGCCTGGGTTCCGTTGAGCAGCAGGCGTGCGGTGATTTGTGCGGCGATAAAGGTGGAGGCTTTCAGTCTCGTTCCTTGCATTCTTCGCAAAATTCCTCTTTCACGCCAGGCGGAGATTTGGCCAGCGACTCCGTTCATGTTATTGCTCATGATCATCATTGCGACGATTCCTGGGACAAGGAAGTCGACATAACGGATGGTCAGCGCTTTGATACCTACTTTTTCAACCGTTACGACCGGCTTATAGTCTGCAAGATCCTTGCTGTATTGATCAATGATTCCATTCACAACCGTTAGGCCAAGCTCTGATGTTGTGAGATTTTTTTCATTATAATAGACAGAAAGTGTTGAGGGTTCATTCTGCTCCTCCAGTTTTGCTTCGTATCCTTTGGGAATCTCCATGAATAGCTGGATGTCTCCATTTTTCAGTGCTTCTTTCCCGCTTTTGACATTTTTGAACGTTATCGTTTCAAGTCCGTCATTTTTGTAAAATCGTTCTGCTAAATTCTTTGAAGCATCACTTTGATCTGAGTCGATCAGCCCTACAGAAAGGGAAAGATTGTTTCCATTTCCGGCAAAGGTTCCGAGGGCAAGCATCAAGATGATCGGAAAGAGTAAGGTGAAAAATAAGACCTGCTTGTTTCGGGCGAAAATCCTTAATTGTGCCAGCGTTAATTGCCAATAAGCTCTCATGATTCCCTGATGCTCCTTCCCGTCATATGAATGAATACATCCTCTAATGTCGCTAAGCGAGTCTGTAAATCCTCAATTTTGAACTGATGTTCTGCAGACGCATGAATCAAGGAGGTCAATGTAACTTGAACATCATCCGTATACAACTGAACAAAGTTGTCTTTGATCGACACTTCCTCGACTCCATCCATTTTCAAAAACCAGTCTTGTTCTGGAGGGTTGCTCAAATGGAATTCCACAGAACTTGTGGACTGCAGTTTTTTGACGAGATTCGTTGGCGTGTCAAGAGCGATCAGTTCACCTTGATCCATGATTCCGATTCGGTCACATAGTACGTGGGCTTCATCCATGTAATGCGTTGAGAGAATGATTGTTTTTCCTCGCTCTTTCAACCGGAGGACGATGTCCCAAAGAGTCCTTCTTGCCTGCGGATCAAGACCGGTCGTTGGCTCATCGAGGAACACGATGTCCGGATCATGGATTAGTGCAAGTGCAATGGCAAGACGCTGCTTTTGCCCGCCTGATAGTCCTTTGATTCGGTCATTCCGCTTCTCTGTCAGAAGCATATCTCCGATTAGTCCATTGATGTCCACATGAGTCGGATAAAAGCTTCCGTACAAATGCAGGATTTCTTCTACTTTTAACAATTCAAACAAGGAGGTGGACTGAAGCTGTACCCCAATTACCTCTTTGACTTTGTTCACTTCTTTGATCACATCGTAGCCAGAAAGTGATGCGGTGCCTTCATCTGGCTTTCTCAGGCCAACTAACATTTCTATCGTTGTCGTTTTGCCAGCACCGTTGGGACCAAGCAGACCGAAGATTTCACCTTTTTCAACTTGGAACGAAACTCCCTTAACAGCAGTAAAGCTGCCGTATCGTTTTTTCAACCCTTTTACATCTACTATACTTTCATTATTCATGACAAGCCTCCATTGAATGGCAGTTGTGATTAGTATGATTTCATTATTTCCTGTGACTCCATTTGGAATCAGCTTATTTTCCAAGGTTCCTATTTAAATTCCATAAAAAGATTTGTATTCCTTCAATGACTCGTCTCAAATGATATTGAAGAAACAACATTAACATCAAAATAATTATATTCTATTTGGAGAGACTGCAGTTTCAACTTGGGAAAGTTGCAATTGAGGTCTTATTATCGGGCTGTTAAATACGTCTAGAAAGTGGCCTAGTGAATAAAAAAATTAATTAAAAAAACCTTAATATTTAAAAAACAAAAGCTAGAATGATTGTAATAGAACAATAAAAAATAAAAACAAATCTTATTCATAGAGGAAGGATGATATTTCTGTTAATTTTCTATAGGAATTATCAAGGGGGGAACAATAATTTGGTGGTTGTCGAAAGTTATGGAGTGATTACCACCAGTTTAAAGGATAAGCAAACAGCTATAAGAACACATAAGAGAAAAATAAAACGATTAAAGGCGAAACAGAAGTGAACCATAAAATTGAGCAGCAGATTTTTCAAGACCTTATTTAAGGTCTTATTTTAATGGCGAAAAAACCGCTTTCCTATCTGACCAACAAGCTTAAGAAAAGTAATATAATCCCCCTTACACCTTTTATTAAAACGTCCTCAAGTACATCGACAAAAAAATAGTCCTGAACGGGATGTTCAAGATCAGAATCTACTTAGTATACTTGTTCGCATAGCTCGACGCTACAAATGAATCAGGTTTGATTTCTGCTTCCAGCCCGATTGATTCAATTCGCTGAATCATCTCATTCACATACACTCTTGTTTTGTTTTTCGTGCTTCGGCCAAGGTCTAAATGGCCCACCATCCTGAAGCTGGCTCCTTCATTGACGTAAGGCAGCAATAGATCGATAATTTGGTTTTGCTTCTCCGGAGTGAACATATAGGCAACTTCCTGTGTATAGGTTGTCTCCATCGAAATTTTTTCCTGTAGGGATTCAATTCGCCTTGCTATATTAACAGACCGGTAACATGCCCACACACCTTTGCCTTCCCGCTGTATGACAACACCTGTTATGAAGCGCGTGTACGTACTATGAACTTGGGAGTCTGTGCCTATGATCAATCGATGGCTGCCACTTGGCTGCACTTTGATGAATGTCAGGATATGCTGGAAAACTTCTTCAAAATCCATGTTCCGCTTTGACAAATTCTGAAAACCTTTTTGTACTTCCATTTCAATCACCTGCAATTCGGAAAATAGCTGCACCCATTTATATGCCAAAATAGCAACCATTATCCACATTTTCACCTTTCTAATGGGATACAATGAGGAAGCATAAAGAAAGACCAGCCCCTTGCTGATTAAAGGGCTGACCTTGTCTACGGCATTTATTCTTCTAGAAAATATTCTTCATTCACTACTGTAAATTCATCGATGACCTCTCCGTCTGATGTAACCGTCGTAAAGGTGATTTGGTCTTTATCAACCTTTGCCTGCATGGAAACAGCGATGTACTCCATGTTTACATATTCAAATTTCTCATCAGCAACAGCGTCGTAGTGTTTTTTGCCAGTTGTTCCGGCTACTACATAAACAGTACCATTTGAATCTTCCTTGCCGGCCTTCAATTTTTTCGTCCTGCCATATGAGTGGTCATGGCCTGAGAAGACGATATCAATTCCTAGCTCATCCACGACTGGAGGCAGTTTTTCATTCATGATGTCATTTCCGCCAAACGGATTTGTAAAATACGGCGGCTTATGTGTCACAAGGATCTTCCACGGCTTGTCTGAATTCTTCACATCCTGTTTCAGCCATTCAAGCTGCTGTTCCAGCACTTCTCTTTCGCTCGTGTACCCTAACACGCTGATATGCATGTTATTGTAATCAACTGAGTATGTCCCGCCTCGATCGATTTCAGGCCCGTTTTCAGGTGAGTTGAAAATCGCTTTGGCCAGACTGCCATCTGCGTCGCCCATGTATTCATGGTTGCCTAAGGTTCCGACAAAATCGGTTGTGCGAACCTTATCGTACTGGCTCAGTGATTTCAAAGCGCCATCCCACTGCCCAAACTTGGACGATTCATCAATCAGGTCTCCGACATGAATCATGAATGATAGGTCCTTTTCATTCAAATCTCCAAGGATTTTATTAAAATCAGTCAGGTCTGAAGGAGACTGAGTATCCCCGAGGACAGCAAACTCGAAGCTTTGCTTTCTTTTCAATGTCGTGAATTCATCAAAATCTGACCAGTTCTTCCCATCACCAACTCGATAGATGTAGGCAGTATCCTGCTGCAGTTTTTCCAGTTTCACTTCATTCACTCTGACAATCCCGTTCTTCTTGATATCCTGCTCGCCTGAGAAGACCTGGCTGCTTGACGATCCATTAATCGTTTCAAGAGCCGTTTCACCCTTTCTTTCATAGTCCTGTTTTCTGGCAAATTGAATCAAACTTTCTCCTTCTACCAATGGACTGGACATCCAGGTGAACGCCTTTTCCTTATATGGATTTCCTGTTGGAGTCGATAGGATGTTCTTCATTTCGTCGAGTTCTGCAAGTGCAGGATAGGTTTGTGTATTCCACTTGAACGAATACTTGCCATCCTTGACAGCGTAAAGGGCAACTTTCTTTACGTCACTTGTCAGTGATTCAATCACGAGCTTTCCTTCGTGATCCGTCTTTCCTAACAGAACAGGCTCATTTGCACCACCGACTAGAGCATATACTTCCGTGTCTTTTTCCACTGAGTTTTGGTCATTTTTGACCGTCAAGGTGAATGGCTTTCCAATCAGGATTGGCTCAGCTTCAATGGCATAGGCCCCTTCCACATTTACGCTTACTGGTTCCATTGAAAAGGTGGAAACAAAGTTTTCACCCCGTGGAGTCTGGTAGATTAGCTCAGCTTCCAAAATTTCGTAAGTTAACTTGCTTCCTTCCTTCACTGAAGCAGGAATCCTGATTTTGATGGATGCCGCGTCTGCATTGGCAGCAGGTTCACCACTCTTGACAATGTTCATGGTCAGCAAGCCCGTCTCTTCTTCATAACTGAATGTACTCGTCTTAAAGGCATCCGCAAACTGTACATCGTCTACTGGGAAATTCTTGTCTACTTGAAGCTTAATAGCAGATCCGGTTATCTCATTCGGATTTGTCGCCTTAACCGCCAGCTCAAACACATCTCCGAGAAGCGCTTTTTCTTGCTTCTTCATCAAATCGATTTTTGCTGAACCAGTATTAACCGTAAAATACACCCTCTTTATTGCCTGGTTGCCAAACTGATCTGGTACCATTAGCGTTACTTTATGCGTTCCGTCTGCCCAGTTCAGTCCGCTTAAAGATATGCTTCCGTCCATATCATAGGAGAAATGTCCTTCGGTGCCGCCATAATTCTTGCCGTCCACAAAAACATTTATTTTTTCCCAGTCAATTCCCGTTTTGAATGGATCATCATCATACTCATTGACTTCTGCTTTCAGTTTCACTGCACTGGTCGTAAAATTCTTGCCTTCCACGTTAATGGACTGAATCACCGGTGGATACAAATCATCCATTTTTTCACCGTAGACGGCACGGATATTATCAACATAGATAGAGCCTTTCGTCATCGGGCCGGTAATCCCTGATTTTGTAGACATCAACCTGATTGTCTGTGTTCCTGATAGTTTGAAAGGACCAGTAAAGGAGTCCGGGATTTCCGCCTCAACGTATTTCCAGCCCGTCCAGTCGATGCCTGGCTTCTCACCAGTAAAATTGAGGGCCTGACTTTTGTTATTGCCGTCAACGATGAGCATGCGCAGCCAGTAGCCTTGAGCTTCAGGCGTCCCATAAACCCACATTCCGATTCCTGTAGGATTATCACTGATCGTTGTATTCGCACCCGGACCAGCATAAACTCCAAGTGTCGTCCCAACCGGTGAATTGGTAAAATCAAAATCTAGCTTTAATGACTGATTGCCGAACCTTACTGGGGAAGGATATTTCGAAAGGCTCACAGCCCCTTTTTCACCGCGGTTGGCAGTGGCCGTCCTCCAGCTTCCAAGGTCTTTTTCAAAATCGAACACCACTTCAGGAAGCTTCCCGACTGAAACCTTCATTTCAGCAGAGAGATCCGTACCCTTGAGACGGGCTTTGATCATCCCGGTTACATTATGCTCCCCCGTATGCAGTACGCCCGCTTCATCAATGGCTCCCATTCCTTCTGGTATCTCAAATTCAATATCGTTTAAGTTCCAGTCTACTTCCCGTTTTTGAAACTTAGTGACGAGTCCAAGACTCACTTCGCTGTTTCTTGCCGCGGTCAGTTCAGCAGCTGAAAAGGTCATTTCATCCGGCTGGGCAATTTCGATGATGCTTTTGCCCACTTCTCTCCCTTCATGCTTTAAGAGAACATGAAATTGTCCTGTTTTTCCATTGGAAACAAATGTGCCATTCTCAAGTATTGTACCGAATGAAGGATCGGACAGCTCCCAAGTTAGTCCTGCTTCTGGCAGAGGAGCAGAAGCCATTGACTTATCCCTGCCTTTTGCGGAGAAGGCTATAGTTGATCCGGGTGTGAACGATTGGTCATACGGCTGTACATAAGCTGATTCAAAAACATGATCAGCAGGGGTATTGGAAACGATCAGCCACGAGTTGGCAACGCTTCTTTCTGCCCTGTCAGATGGTTTATTATCAACCTCAAGCTGGTCTCCCCCTAATTCACGTGTTGTGAAGGTTGATGATCCGCCGCCATCCAGATTAAGTGCACTCACCGCTCCAAGGTCTATCATCATTTGGGCCAGGTCAGGCATTGAAATCCCGGCTGAATACGGCTCTTGTCTCCCGTCTACAACTACAAAAAACACATCTCCATCCTGTTTGATTCCGACCGCTGTCCTCGGCTCTTTATCCGCACCGGTTTGCGGAGTCTGATAGACTTGGCCGTTTTTTACTAGAATCGCATTCCCGCCTAAAGCCTCTTTGATTTGGTCTTTCATTCCTCCAAATTCGCCTGGAGTACCAATCACAGCCTCGCCGGATTTTTTAATCGCAAAAAATTCCTGTGATGAAAGCGACGTGCCCTTAATGGCCTGTCCATCTTTATAGACATAGCCAGAAGGCTCTCCAGTTGCCATATTGTAAAAGTCAGCATTCACTGCAGCGACCACAGTATGGTTTTCACCGTTTGCCGCTTCCGCCTGTTTCCTGACCGGCTGCAAACCGAAGGCAGTGCCATCATTGGGTGTGCCAGCCTCAATGGCAACAGTTGGATCTTGCATGTCTACCTCAACAACAAAACTCTCAAGCTTTTTCCCTTCCTTGCTTTCAAAACTGTAATGCTTTTCCATGACTCCAGAGGCCAGATCGGCGTTGTACTGATTGATCGGCGTCTGAATGACCGGCGAATTCAAATCAAAGTTTCCAAGTGCTAACGTTGATACTGGAGAAATCAACGTGCTTACCATAACTGCGGAAACTACAGTGGCTTTGAGTCCTTTTTTCCATTTTTTCTTCATCGTTCTCCCCCTTCAAAGGATGTTTTAACCGATATGTAATGCTTCTCTTTCCTTCTCAATCATATTTTGCTTCTATTAATCTAGTATTAATTAAATATTAAGTTATTAACATTTATGGAAAAGGGAGGAAAGACCTATTAGGAGTTGGGAAATTAGTCGATGAGGATCAATCAGTTAGGTTCTTTGCTTCAAAAGAGAGATTATGAGTAATAACTTCTAATTTATGATAAAATAATTCATTGAAACTTAAGCATCAATAAAATGGTATTATTGGTATATATTCCATTTCGAAAGGTGATTTCATGACTATTAAATATAAACACATAATTTCTACACAAAAAGAATTTGAAGAGTTTCGTTCTGCTATCGGAAACCCTAGCCCAAGGGCAGCCAATAAAGTCATTTCTTTTGTTGATGATCATTGCAGAAACTTCATTTCAAAATCCCCCTTTTTATCTTTATCCACTTCCCATATAAGCGGTAAATGTGATGTTTCACCACGTGGAGACGCACCTGGCTTTGTGGCGGTACTTGATGGAAAGCATTTGTTTATTCCTGAACGGCCGGGAAACCGAAGAATGGATTCTGTGCACAATATCATTACTAACCCTAATATTGGCCTGCTCTTTCTAATCCCTGGATTAGGTGAAACCTTACGAATAAATGGTAAAGCTTATATTAGTCGTGATCCTGAACTGCTTGAGAAAAGTGCTGTGAATGGAAAAGCTCCTTTGTTTGGTATTTTAGTAGAAGTTGAAGAATGTTATGCTCATTGTGCAAAAGCATTTATCAGATCTGAATTATGGAAGCCTGATACATGGCTGCAGAAAGAGACTCTTCCCTCTGTTCCCAGCATGTTAGTCGCTCACTCAAAGATTCCGAATGTTTCTGCTGAACAAGTAGCAATGGAATTGAAAGAAGGTTATACAAATAGGCTTTACTGACAGGAACTTTTTTAATGTATAAAGAGATTTCTGATTCGATGATTTAGAAGAAAGAACTAAAGGTGATCAAAAGATCTGCGTTCATTCATTGATATGCATTTTCGGTAAAATAAAAAGGCTGAACCAGCACCTTACCTGGTTCAGCCTATTCTTGCTAGAAGCCGTTTTCTATTAGCTAATATATATAAGCCAAAAACTCCAAGAAGTGCTTTGATGGAGTCAGCTAATACATGGAAGCATGGGACGTACCTTTGCTACCCATTTACTGAAAAGTTCCATTTGATTCCTTGTGATTTTTTGGTCACGGAAAATCACTAAATTTGTTCGTTTTTACAATTCACGTCCTGTTACTTTCTCCTGACAGCCTGCGGGACATCTACCTAAAATGCTTCATTTATTCTGCTAAACTCAAGATCATTCATAAAAGTAATACTCTTATAGAGGGTGGGTTCACTCTGTTTTCATAGTAGTCATCCATGACAATGCAAACAGACGACAGTGAGTTAACTGCCGCCTGTCATATCTTTATTATTTCGCTTTTGCAAAGGAGACACAGGGACGGTTCTTAAGTATCATTCGAGAATCGAAACCAATCTAAATAGGGGAATATAAAATCACGGCAACAAAGTTAAAACCGCAAAAAGTACATATTTGACCCAGCTAATAAATGCCATATTGCTTGGAGTTAATGAAACTGAAACCAACTCCATATATAACAAATGGCTCTACTGTAAACAAGACTTCTCGATCAACAGGAAAAGCAGTCCCTGAGTTGATACATTTCCATTAAATGTCCCCAGAAAAAGATGATGAGCCATCCCATAACAACATATAACACAGTGGATGTTTGCAATTATAAAAACGAGCAAAAATATGCTTTCTCAGTGATTTCTTCAGTTCAATTTTTACTGATTGGGCAGCAAAGAGTTCGGGATACATTTTGGCAAGTCCAGGTTTTTATTTTTTAATCCAGTGTCCAGCTAACCATATACTCCTCTGTCAAACTGTTCGGGAGCTCTATTCCGGGGTCTGCAACTATCCATCGTCCCTTGATTTCCAGTTCATCGCATGCTAACTCGAACTGAGCCATAGTGATGCCAATATCGAGTATTTGCATGTCATATCCTAGCCTTGTACTGTAATTGGGGGTATGTTCAATATAAAAATGGCACTTTTGACGATCTTCAGACAATACTAGTCTCCATGGCTGTTTGTTTGATGCTGAAGGCCCCAGCCTCACCATCTCGATGGGAATCTCAAATTGAGCGGCATTTACTTTATCAAGCGGATCTGCAAAACTCCCGTCAAAAAACAACTGATCCCACGGTTTTTTATTATCGGCTTTCACCACATAACGAAGCGCTTTATCAAATACTCTTTGCTTTTGTTGAGGATAGCCTGATGGCGTGATACATGGAATAAACTCTCCTTCTGCAAGCTGAATTTCTCTTTCAAAGGAATTCCTGCTGAAGGTCCCGCCCATCCAGCATGTTCCCAGTCCAAGCTCTGTCAAATAAATCACCAGCTTATGAAATGTAAAGGCGAATTCAAGCAAGGAGTATTTCTTATTTTCACACAGACCGACCAGATAGACCTGCGGATTTTTAATAAATCCATAAGTTCCAAGCTTGATTCCTTTTTCTGATACATTGTTGGTAATCTGAACAAGCTCAATTCGGCCTTTATTGCCAAAAGGCCCTATTAAATTGTCTTCAGATGCTATGTATTCTTTGATCCTTTTGTAATCAATTTCAGAAAACTTTTTTGTATCATATGCTCTGATGGATTGACGATATTTCATTGTTTCAATAGCCGATTTATCATTACTCATTATGCACCTCTTTTAACGTGAGCAAAGGGACGTACCTAATGCTTCCAAGCAGAATAACAGCAGGACTTCTTCCAATGAAGGAAATCACCTCATTTTACATAACTAAACTAGATGCAGATGATACGTCCCGCTGCTTCTCCCCATCTCAATCTTAATCCCCAAGCAAATTATTTCGCCACTAAACTCTTCAAAACTAGGTTCAAATTTTGTGGGCGTTCTGCCAGTCTTCTCATGAAATAACCATACCAGTCATGCCCAAATGGTACGTAGGTACAGAAGGAATATCCTTCTTTCACTAGTTCTAGTTGCATATCTATTCGGAAACCATATAGCATTTGGAATTCAAACTTATCTGTCGGAATATCATTTTCAATTACAAATTGTTTAACTGCATTAATAATATTATGGTCATGTGTTGCGATTGATGTGAAACCTGGATGTAGCAATCGTTTCTTGATAAGTTTCAAGTAATTCGCATCAATCTCTTCTTTTTTCTGCAGAGATACTTGTTCATTTTCCTTATATGCGCCTTTTACGAGTCGCAGCCGCATATGCTTTAAATTATCAATATCCTTTTCTGACCTGTAGAGATAGGCTTGAATGACTGTACCGATATTGTCGTATTCAACTTGAAGCTGCTTTATTATATCAAACGTCATTTGGAGATGACTGTAATCTTCCATATCTATATTTACAAAAATTCCGTATTCTTTTGCTGCTTTCATGATATCCTGCATATTTTTTAGGCAAAATTCTTGATCAACATCTAATCCCAGTTGTGTTAATTTAATCGATAAATGTGCGTCTACACCTGATTGTTTAATGGCTTGCAGTGTTATAAGGACATTCTCTTTGGCTTCTATTGCTTCATGCTCATAACGAACAAATTCACCTAGGTGGTCTACTGTTGCGCTAATACCATAAGAGTTTAGATTCTTTACTGATTGTATCATTCCATCTGTGTCAATTCCTGCTACAACCTTCCCCGCCCCGAGTTTAAATCCCCATTTTTTTGCACTAGCATTTAATAACTGATTTTTTGACAACGCCATGAAAAAATCTCTCGCTATAGCCACTGCACATTATCCTTTCTGCTTTTTATTGGGAAGCTTTCTTATATGTTAGATACCCTTTTCACTTGTACTATAACTTATTGTTCTATTCTCTAGATTTAAGGGTGTTTCCTTACAACAAAATGACTGCAGCAATAAAAAAACAAGCCTCTCTATTCAACACAAGGCTTGTCTGTTCTATTTGACGCTAAAAAGGAGTCGGCTACATATATTTATGGGCAAGAGGCCTTCAATATAAATCCTATTCTTGTTCCCTGATTTCCACTTTCCAAATCATATGGTCAAAATTTTCGCCCCAATAATCCTTTAATAGAATATCTGGTTCTCCAAATTTCTTTTTCCAGATAAGTTGTGCTCTTTTATATCCACTATCCAGGCAAAATTCTTCTATCCCTTGATTTCGCAATGTTTCATACATTGCCTTCAATAGTAAATTTCCTACTCCATTCCTCTGGTGGTCAGGATGGACAAATACTGTACCTACCTCGACAAGTGCTTCAAAAGCATGATCTGAAGCATTTCTTATGATTTCATTTGCTGGGCCAAATTCAATTGAACCAATAATTTTGTCACCATATAATGCTATTAAAAAATATCTTTCCAAACCATTGCTTTCAAAATCACTAGTTAAGTATCTTTTCTTCACTTCTATTTCTTCATTGATATCATTTAATTGATCACCAATCCCCTCTTTATTAAATGTATCGATGATCACCGTTCTAAAAAAATCATTCAACTGTTCACGATGTTCAGTTGTCGGTCTTCTAATATTCGCATGAAGCATTCAAAACGCCTCCAAACACGGAATTTATTGATTTAGGGCAACAAACTCAAAACCGCAAAAAAGTGCATAACGGATCCTGCTAATACAAACAAATGCCATATCGCATGGTGGTAATGAAATCCGCGCCAGACGTAAAAGATAGCTCCTACTGTATACAGGACTCCTCCAATCACCAGGAATAACAGTCCTTGTGAGGATACATTCTGTGTCAGTGGTCCCCAGGCAAAGACGATCAGCCAGCCCATGACGACATATAACACTGTGGATGTATTCAGGAAACGTTTAACGAACAGGGATTTGAATACTGTTCCGGCAATGGAAAGGCCCCAAACGATTCCGAACAGAGTCCATCCTAATGCTCCTTTTACGGCTATGAAAAGGAATGGTGTATAGGTGCCGGCAATGAAGAAATAGATGGATGAGTGGTCCATGATTTCAAAAAAGTCCTTTGCTCTCCCTGGTGGGAAGCTGTGGACGAGGGTTGATGATGTGTATAGCAGTACCATTGTAACACCGAATAAGGTGAAACTCACGACATGCCATGCTGTTCCGTATAGGGAAGCGAATACGATCAGGATGACGAGGGCTGCGATGCTTAATAGTCCACCGATTCCATGGATGATCGCGTTTGCGATTTCCTCTCGCTTAGTAAATACATGTACATTGGCCATACTATTGACTCCTTTGCTCTATATAACAAACGGTCGGTCTGATCCGTTTCTTCTATTATATTAGAACAATAGTATATCACTTATGACTTTAATAACTGAAATGAAAAAGGAGCGGAAATTTCCCGCTCCTTTCATATATCTCTATTTTCGGTTCCCTTTTAGATCTACTCCAATAGCTGCGCCATTTCTGCTTGAGTCGGCGACTCCCTTAAAAGTACCGTTCTCACGGTCGACCAGGATGCTTTGGACATTGCCGATGGTCGTTGGGCTAGGTCCAAATTTATGGCCCATGGCATTCAGTTCGTTAAGAGTGTCAGAGCTGATACCATCTTCATAGCGGTAGGAATTTAGATTGTTAGTGTATATTCTAGGCTGCTCGACTGCTTCCTTGAGCTCCATATCATACTCAATGGCATGGATGATGGTTTGCAACACTGAGGTAATGATCGTCGGGCCTCCTGGTGAGCCAACCGTCAAGACTGGTTCGCCGTTTTCAAAAACAATGGTCGGTGTCATACTGCTCAACGGGCGTTTGTTCGGCTGAACTTCATTCGCACCGCCAGGGACTGCATCAAAGTCGGTCAATTCATTGTTCAGCATAAATCCGTAACCAGGCACCATGATTCCCGTTCCAAACACCTGTTCAATTGTTGTTGTGTAGGAAACAACATTTCCCCATTTGTCAGCAACAGTAAAGTGAGTTGTTTCTCCATACTTCCTGTCATTTGGCTGGCTTGTTGGTGTAAAGTTCGCCTCGGAATTTTCATACTTCCAAGGGTCACCTGCCGTAGGAGACTGATTAACAGAGTCCATGCTGATTAGCTCCTGGCGCTCCTTGATGTAATCAGGGTTGAGCAAACCATTCACAGGAACATTGACGAATTCAGGATCTCCAGCGTATGCTGCTCGATCAGCATAGGCAAGATGCATGGCTTCAGCCAGAAGATGATATTTTTCTGCAGAGTTGACATCATATTGGGACAGATTGAAATCGTCCAGTATTTTCAGCATTTGCAGCAGGAAGACACCGCCAGAACTTGGAGGAGGCATGCTGGCAATTTCGTAGCCTTGATAGTCTCCCCACACTGGCTCATCGACAGTTACATCATACTTTGCCAGATCCTCAGGAGTCATCGATCCACCAAAATCCTGGACAACATCCGCAACTGCTTCTGCAATCTCTCCTTTATACAGTGCATCAGCTCCATGTGAACGGATCAGCTTAAAAGTTTTAGCCAGGTCGTCCTGAACAAGGACATCTCCCTCTTGAAGTGGCTTTCCGTCAGGCAGGAAAACCTCACCAGCTGCTGATTTTGATAACTTGTCCTGATTATCGGCAATCGCATCTGCAAGGACTGAATCAATTGGAAATCCCTTGTCTGCTAGCTTAATAGATGGACCGATCAGCTGCTGCAGTGGACGTGTTCCCCACATTTCAAGTGCTGTCTCAAGCCCTTTTAACGTTCCCGGCACTCCTACTGCCTTACCTCCTGTTGAACGTTCTGAAAAAGGAATCGGCTTCCCGTTTTCATCCAGGAACATGTCTGGCGTCGCGCCCTCAGGAGCACGCTCACGGCTGTTCACGATTGTGGTTTCCTTTGTTTTTCCGTCATAAACCATCATGAAACCACCGCCGCCGATCCCGGACATCATCGGCTCTACTACGTTCAGCGCAAACTGAATGGCAACAGAAGCATCTATCGCGTTTCCGCCCTTGCGAAGAACCTCAGCACCAATCTCTGATGCAAGCGGGTGGGCCGTCGCAACCATTCCATCCTTGCCCACATCCACCTGGCTGTACTGGTCGTAGCTGAATTGCGGTTTTTTTGCCAGTCCTGCTGCAGGCATTGTACCGGCCAGTAACAGAACACTTAGCAAAGCAAACAGCCCGGTACGTAAGAAGTTTTTCAAAATGAATCCCTCCTATTTAATTTGATTTCAATATTATGGTAGTGGAAATAGAAGAGTAATAGCAAATATTTAACCGAAT
The DNA here is from genome assembly GCF_000813125.1 of Mesobacillus selenatarsenatis SF-1. Lineage (GTDB taxonomy): Bacteria > Bacillota > Bacilli > Bacillales > Cytobacillaceae > Mesobacillus > Mesobacillus selenatarsenatis. Next base: position 6,596 of record NZ_BASE01000008.1, on the reverse strand, counting down.
TTTCCCAATTTTAAAACTATAATACTAACTGTTTTAGCGTAAGGGGTAAATTAGGCACAGAAATGGATAGTACGAAAGGATGATGGTGTATGAAAAATTTATCCCCTTGAGGAATTAATACATTAAGAATTAATCAACAGCATTTCAGAACCCTTGCATACTCCCGACAAAAAAAGAAGCAAAGGATTACCCTGCTTCCATTCAATAATCAAAATAACATCGTGCTACCTTCTTCTCCCTCTCCATATACCCAACTGAAAAATAATCACTGTATATGTAACGAAAATCGAAGATGAAATGATGATTTGCTGATGATTAGACCAGATTGTAAGAATGTTTTTTTTAAGGTGGCCTGTCAGGTACAGATAGTAGACATACACTAAGAAGAAGGAAAGAAATAGTAAGAAGACAAAGCGGAGCATACGAAAGAAAGTGCTTCCTTCGAAAAACGTTCTAGGAACTTTACTTTCTTTGTTAGAAAGTATTGTTTTAGCCATCAACCACACCCCATTACGCACGATTCACATTCATATACTTTAATATTCTTCCCCATCGGTCTATTTCCTTTTTAAAAACAAAAGCTCGTACCTATAAATTAAGAGAACCCTCTATTTCTTGAATTAATTGACCGTTATCACGTTTGTACGGGTCTATTTTTCGTACTATAATGAAGAAAACAATTAACAGGGAGTTGTAACATGGCTAAACATAAGATCTACACAATGAGTTTCGCAAGTGTCTATCCTCATTATGTGAATAAGGCGGAAAGAAAAGGACGGACGAAAGCTGAAGTTGATGAAATCATCACTTGGTTGACAGGGTATAGCCAGGAAGAAGTAGAAGCAATACTTGAAAAACAGACAGACTTTGAGACCTTCTTTGCAGAAGCTCCCCAACTGAATCCTTCGAGGGATTTGATCAAAGGTGTGATTTGCGGTGTCCGAATTGAAGAGATCGAGGAACAAACCATGAGAGAAATCCGCTACCTGGACAAGCTGATCGATGAGTTGGCAAAGGGAAAAAAGATGGAGAAGATTTTACGGAAATAAAAGATAAACACTGACCCTATATATAATGGTCAGTGTTTTTTTAAATTTATATAAACTAGTATAAGTCCTAATTAATAAATCCAATTACCGGTGCATATCTGCTTATAGAACATACGAACCGGTGAGTGAAGGATAATTGTACAAATTTAAATGATATGCCATAACTTCAGTTGTACCTGTACAGAATTATCCAAAGAGGAAATTGTACTTCTTCATTCATTTTGATTAATGTTCTAGTCTTACTCACCTACCATACCGTCGTTATCACGATCGTCCATATATGGGTATAACCAATGATCACTTGTTATTGGCATACTGAAACCTGCTGCTTTTGCCTCCTTGATCGTCACCTGTCCATTACCGTTTGTATCAACACTCGAAATATCATCGTTTGTATTTGAACTAGTATCTGAAGGCTCATTGCCTGTTAAACCGAGTGATTCATTTACTTCATCAGGATTGACATTGTCAAATGTATCAACGATCACATTACCCATTAAAGTATAGGTATACTGATAACTTGAGGGAATATGCGTTTCCGTATTGTGATATGTGATAATTGCTTCAAAATTAGTGGCTCCGCCTGCGCTACGGATCACTTCTTCCATATAAGCTTGATCACCATGTCGGTTGAGCGTACTATCTTGTGGGGTAATGTTATAAGCATTTGATACCCCTCCGAGAGAATCAGCAATGATATGCCCCTCATCTAAAACGTCACTTTCGACGCCAGGAACCTTTGCCTCATCAGAGTAGTATCTGCCAGAAGATAATACAGGTTCGTTAAGGTCATCTTGTAAAATGATTTCGTCAGCAATGACACGTACTAGTTGCCCGTATTCATTAGTAAATGCCCAATATTCACGGTCCCCATAACCAATGTCAACGACGACGTTAGGTTCACGAAATCCTGACAAATCACCACCATCAACTTCAATTAATTTGTATCCCGAGAACAGTTCATCATTTGATTGGCTTGGTTTTTCCTCTACTACTGGTTCATTGACAACCGCAGCTTCTTCTTTTTCACTATTTTCATTTGTATTAACTGTGGTTACTTCTTGTGGATTTGTTTCTCTATCTGGTTTGGATGTATCTTCTACGTTGGTACAACCAACCATTAATATGGTTGTTAAAAGTAAGGTTAAATAATTCATTTTCTTTTTCATTTCAGGACTCTCCTATAATAGTTTCATAACCTAGATTAACATTGTTAACCCATTGATAATAGTACATTCCAGAAATAACTTATTTCAGTATATACTTAGTTCCAAGTGCGTAGTATTAAAAATTTCTATAAAGGCTTGTATAGTCTCAAATTGAAACTCGAACTTTTGTCATACAGTTTAAAAATTGATAAGGAGATAAAAAAAATCCAATTCGCATTATGTGAGTAAACCGTTCCATTTTAGGGTGCATCTCCTTTAAATGACAATGAAAATGGCGTGTAAACTGATATCAGTTTTGACACGCCATTTTTCTAATTTATTGTATTTTCGGAACCATAAATATAATGGTTCTTATTTAAGATAAGCACCCTTATCTTTAAGTGCTTTTTTTCACAAAGGTTGCTTTACTATATAAGAATGCTGCCTCTTTAGTGAGAAAGAGCGACTGCTTTTGTTCAGCAATCGCACCAGTAATCAGAGTATAGAAATTATGTTTTTATAAATAACTACTCAGGTGTAAGTTTGTAAATAACTTCACCATTTGCATTTAGAAACTCCATTCTTAGTACATCGTTCTTGTATACAGCCATTTTTTTTATAAGGGGTTTTCCTTTCGAATCCTTTGAGATTATTGTCATATCACTATTTTGATTTTTGCCCATAAATGCTCGGTGAGCGTTTCCTTCATACAATTTATCAAGTTCTATTTTTTCCTGATCACTTAAATCAGAGTTGTCATTTTCTTTTTGTTTCTCAATTACCCAAGAGATTGGAGTATTACGTCTATCAAAAACTGAGAACCCATAAAATTTCTGTAGAACCTAAATTCGCTGGTGAATTAGCAGCACAATTAGTTTATATTTATTTTATTTATTTTTATAGAATTCTATAAAAATAATCAATTCTTCTTTTTCAAAAGTTGTTTTTAACGGTTTTTTGTCATTGAACACATAGTATACCGGGAGAGCAGCTGCAGTTAAGTCTCTTAATCCCGGAAACTCCTTCTTGACTTCCTCAAGATCATCACGAACTTCGAATGTATTAAGCAATCCCTTTATTTCAGGGTCGGAATCGGTTAATTCTTTTTCTCCAGGCGGGACGACCGCAAGCACCCTGATTTCCCCGTCCCTTGGTGCCAGCAGGCCTAGATAAGGTGGCTTTGGAACAGCCTCCAGGTACTGGATCATTTGTGCCTTATCCTTTGCAGTATAAGTCAAGTATTCATTATTGAACACAAAGTACATAGGAATGGTTGAAGGTGCCCAGCTGCTTAACCCTGGAAACTCTTCTTTGACAAACTCAATATCATCGTATATTTCAAACCTTTCAAGCGGCTTTTTCGCTTCAGCAGGCAAATCATAGTTTGCGCCTTCTCCTGACGGAACAACCGCCATAGCTGTAAGTGCTCCTTCTTTTTTTGCCAGCATGTCGCCATAATAATTCTGCTCAACGTTCAGCTTTAAATAATATGAAACAGAGTCATTTTTCCATTCCGCATTGATAATTAAATAGACAATTCCCCAGCTTTTATGGCTGTAAGGTATAGGAAAACCCTCCAGGTAATCGTAATCGGTTTGCTCTTTTGAAAAGCTGTCCCATTCACTGACCGTTATTTTTTTTGGCTGGCCGCCTTCTGGAAAGGCGATTGTCAGGGTGTTATCTTCCTTTACCTTATCACCAGGCAACCCTGCGAGCATCTCTACTGGATTTTCAGTACTCTTCTTTGAGCCGCGCCAGTCATATGGGCCTGGATGAGCGTTGATGGAGACGCCTTCAACAGAAATATCCGGAATCGGAGGCTCTTCTTCTTTATAAATCTTATATTTGTCCAGAGCAAACAGGATCAGAAACAAAATCACAAAGCTAGTGCCATACATTAACATTTTCTTTTTCATATGAAGCTCCTATCTATCATGACGGAATATATTCGATAATCAATTCGCAATCTCCTTTTCTTTGGCTGTTAAATCCGGTTGATCCTGCAATCGGGTTCACGGTATGTTGGAAAAATATTTTTAAGGTAAAGCCGGATTCAGCATAATTTACTGCGAAATAAAGAATCCCGGCGACTGCCAAGGCTTGGAAAGGTGATAAAAGTTGTACATTCATTTTTGCACGCGTCGAATGAGCTTCACTGCTATACTTTTTTAAACTAAACACTCTGTTAAACGTGGCTGTTGATTTCCGCTCCCGTACAATCCTCTTCTTCAACATAACTGCCCCATTAGCTCAATAAGGAATTCAACAAAAGGTGCCTTAATCCTTCTTGGATCAAAGCACCCTTACCTTAAATTATAATGGTTCACAAACTTTTTCAGTCCTGTTAACTCACAGAATTAATTTATACTCCAAGTAATGCATCGGCAATTATTTAAGCAGATAATCAATTCTAAAATCTAACATTTATCTTTCAACCTCAAAGTTAAACAAGTTGGCAAGTCTGACTAACTCCTCAGAATCACCCTGCTTTTTATTCAACAACCCCTGATTAGTCATATAGTATACATAATTTTTGGTAACGATATATAACGCAGCTGATCCATATTCTGTTGTAGGTTCATGTAGAAATGCCCGTTGCCCTGAAACATTTATTTCCGTGACTTTTGTTCCGTAGAGGGGATATTCGGGTAAAAAATATCTACTCATTTCTTCAACTGATCCCGTTTCATTCTTTGAATAATGTACTGAAATAAACCTTCCTTCTGAAGTCGGGTAAATCGCCTGTGTATATATTTGTTCTTTACTACCTATTTTTCCAACAGATACTCCAAGAAATGGTTCTCCTGAGATTGTATTGATCTCCTTGTGGGCATCCATTGGATAAACAACATATTCCATCCCTTTTTCGGTTAAAACCGGTCTCTCTTTCCCGTCGATTACTTCCATTGTATACAGCTTTTCTTCTTTTGATAGCATCCCTGAAACAAATGAATCTTCATTCCCCAATTGAATAACAAGCAAAAAAAGGAGAGAAAAAGTGATACTTATAGTTGATAGGTATCCAAAAATTTTGAAAGCCCGAGATTTAACCTTTTCCTTATAAATTTGCCTCTCCAGTTTTCTCCTGACTAAATCGGCTTGCTCCTGACTCCATTCCAAATCATATTCTACTTTCTGAAGAGCACGATTATAAGTGTTCAATTCACTTTGTATGTTCATTTAACCCCGACTCCTTAATTAATCTTTTTTCCAAAGCTAACATCCCACGATGCAATGTGGACTTTACTTTACTTTCCGAACAATTCAATATCTCCGCTGTTTCGGTAATTGAAAAACCCTTGATCTTTCTAAGGATGATAACTTCCCGGTGCGAATGTTTAAGCGCACTTAATGCTTCGTGAATTTCCTTTGAACTTTCTTTAAGCTGGACCACATTTTCTGGCAATAGTTTAATGTCAATTTGAGGTTGGAATAACTCTTTAAAAAAGCGAATTGGCTTTTGTTTTCTCATGTGGTCAACAGTCACATTATGAGCGATACTGAACAACCATGTTTTTTCGCTAGAATCCCCTTTGAAAGTATGATGGTATTTATAGGCCTTAAAAAATGTTTCCTGAGTTAAATCCTCAGCTTGCTGATAATCTTTTGTAAGCATAAAAATAAATTTAAAGATTGTTTGATGATACAGATTGTACCACTCATGAATATCCTCTTCCCTGTAGTCAGCCATCTAATTTCTCTCCTTGTTAATTCACTTAATTCTTAGACGTGTGGGTTCGAAAAAGGTTTTGGTTTGTTTTATTATTTTTCTTTATATTTTTATCGGCTCCTATAGCAAAAAGAAGGAGCTGGCATAGCAACTCCTTCTTAAATATAACTTTATTGATAGTTTAATTACTTTGAAAATAACGTTCGAGTGACAATGTTAAGTCTTTAAGTTCAGCTATCTCTTCGCTGCTCCACTTATTTCTTTCAACAGCTCTTAGAACCTTTTTTGAAGCTGTAAGCAGACTGTTCCCCAGCTCCTCTAATTTGCAAATTGCGGTGAATTCCAATACCCTTTTTCCCTTATCAAATTCGAACGATAATTCAATACGAGATGGACATACTTTTTTCCCGAGAATAATAGGAGTTCCATCCATAAAGTCAAACTTGAATGTTCGGCCTATAGAAGAAACTAACAATCCTTTAAATGATTTAATCCACCAAGATAAAATAATTACTACAAAATCAGACCATCCTTCATCGGGAAAATAACGATGGTAATCAACAACAAAAGAAATGTTCCCAATAATATTTTGGTTGAATTCTAGTTCTAGTGAATCTACTTCTACCTCTATAGAAATGGTTTGTTCCATTTATATCATTCCCTTATCATAAGGATACCGATAATATTCGACTCCTTACGATGCCAATCCTTCTTCAACATTCCTGCTTC
>NZ_BASE01000009.1 GCF_000813125.1 Mesobacillus selenatarsenatis SF-1 | reverse complement strand
GAGCGCATTTGGTGTGAAAAGCCCGATGAGTGCAGTAACTGAACATTGTCAGTAAATTCCCTACAAAAGATTAGGGGATTTACTGATATTTTTTTTGCCCTAAATATCTGATGATAGGAGTGTAGTCAATGTATTTAATCGATAAGGAGGTCAAGGAAATGAATTTTCACGCATATTGGGATTATCGTGTCGCGCTTGATTTGTTTCTTGGCGGTGTTGGCATCGGAGTTTTCCTGCTAGCAGCCTATTTCAGTCTGGTATTCAAGGAGAAATCATTAAAGGTCACTAGGCTAGGGTTTATTCTTGCGCCGGTATTAGTTGGATTGGGAGTGTTCGCGCTTCTCACTGAATTGGGTAAGCCATTCCGGATGCTGTCGACTTTCATCAATGTCAATCCTACATCCGTTACATCATGGGGGGGTTTCCTTCAGACGATATTCATCCTGTTGTCTTTCGTGATCTTTTTGGTGGTATGGAAGCATAAACAAAATGCATATCAGATGGGGCTTTTTAAAGGATTAGTGATTGCTGGTTCGGTGTTCGCCCTGGCAGTTGGTATCTATCATGGTCTTCTGCTCATGTCGCTCGGAGTGCCTGGCTGGGCAAATGGATTGATTCCTTTGATGTTCTTGGTGTCATCGATCCTTTCCGGCAGCAGTGTTCTGATGGTTATTGAAGCAGTTTTCATGAGGTCAATCATCACCAAGAACAAGGAAGTGTATTCAGAAACAGCTGTATCATCAGATGCTCAGGTTTTCACATACTCTAAACTATTAGTTTCACTAGTAGCCATCCAGGCATTACTCATCCTAACCTGGAGAATCAGCCTTAACTCAGCTGGAACAGAAGCAATCATCGCTTACCAGAATTTAATCAGCCACTTCGGGGTTTACTGGTGGATCCTTGTAATAGTGATCGGACTAATTATCCCGCTTGCAATTGCTGGCTATTCAACAATTAAAAAGATAAAAATGAACTTCTATACAGCAATGGCATTTACTGCGGTTGTCTTGATTGGCAGCTATGCGTTCAAGCATATCATCCTATATTCAGGCCAGATTCCGCTGGCTGGATTGTAAACGAGTTGAAAAAGGAGGTCTTTCAAAATGGGAATATCACGGAGAGGTTTTATAAAAGCGTCTGCAGTAACAGGAGCCTCAGTTGCTGGGCTCTCGGCAAAAAAGCCGATTCTAACAGCATTTTCAGAAACGGGCAAATCTGAACAAACTCCTGAAAGCGGAAAATGGATTGCGTCAACATGCCAGGGGTGTACATCTTGGTGTCCGGTCCAAGTATACGTAGAAAATGGCAGGGCAATCAAGCTCAGAGGAAACCCGAATTCTAAAGCTAACCATGGGAAAATCTGTCCTAGACCACATTTGGCAATTCAGCAGCTTTATGATCCAGATCGTATTAAAGTTCCGATGAAACGTACCAACCCTAAAAAAGGACGGAATGAAGATCCGAAATTTGTTCCAATCAGCTGGGAAGAGGCAATCGATACGATTACCGATAAAATGATGGAGCTGCGCAAGAATCATGAAACACAGAAATTTGTATTATTAAGAGGTCGATATACTGAGGCAGCAGATGTATTTTATAAGGCATTACCAACAATCTTTGGATCGCCGAATAATATTTCCCATAGTGCAATTTGCGCTGAGGCTGAGAAATTAGGACCGTATGTTACAGAAGCATATTGGGATTACCGAGATTATGATTTAGAACACACAAGGTACGTCATCATGTGGAGTACGGATCCTGTAGCATCCAATAGACAAGTACCGCATGCTATCAGCATGTTTGGAAAAGTATTAGATCAAGCAAAGGTGGCAGTCATAGATCCTCGACTTTCAGCTACAGCATCTAAGGCTGATGAATGGCTACCGGTAATACCTGGCCAAGATGGCGCATTGGTGTCAGCCATTGCACATGTAATTTTAAAAGAAGGTATTTGGAATCGTGAGTTTGTTGGTGACTTCAAAGATGGCGTGAATTTGTTCGAAAATGGCTCGACAGTTGACGAAGCCCTTTTTGTAGAGAATAAAACTTACGGAATCGTTAAATGGTGGAATCTCGAACTAAAAGATCGTACACCAGAGTGGGCTGCGGAAGTGGCAGGGGTTCCTGAAGAACAAATCTACAGGGTTGCCAGAGACTTTGCAGAAGCAGCTCCACGCGCAATTTCGTGGTTAGCTCCAGGTTCAGCAATGCAGATACGTGGTGGGTATACGGCAATGGGAGCCCATGCTTTAAATGCTTTAGTAGGGTCTGTTGAAAATGTTGGTGGAACGAACCGGGGAGAAAAAGTGCCTCTAGAAGAAATACCGGATCTTGATTCATATATGGATGAAATCGCAAAAAAAGGCAAGAAGTATGAAAAAATTGACCATCGAGGACGTTTACAATTCCCAGCCTTTGCAAAGGGTGAGCTTCATAAAGGTGTAATCACGAACTATGTAGCCGACGGTATTCTGAATGAAGATCCATATGACATCAAGATGGCCATTGGCTATTGGAATAACTTCGTTTTCTCTTGTACTGGTGCACAGCGTTGGGAAAAAGCGATGGAGAAAATTCCATTCTATGTTCATATTACTGTAAACCCGGCTGAGATGACGCAATATGCAGATATTGTCTTACCAGCTTGCCATCAATTATTTGAACGTTGGGGAGTGTTAAAAAGTAAACAAAATATGAATGCATATTTATCAATAGAGCAGCCGGTGATTGAAAGACTATGGGATTCAAAAGTGGATGAAACGGAAATTGCATGGTTGTTGGCTGAAGGCTTAGCTAAGAAGGGTTTCTCAAATTTATACGATTATTATAGAAATGAATTTGTTGATCCTGAAACAGGTAAGAATGCAACTAATGAAAAAGAATTTGATTTAGTGGTAACTAAATACTTATCGAAAAAAGTTTGGCATCCTTCTGAAGAGAAGAAGGGGGACCAAATCAATAGCTGGCAAGAGTTTGTTGATCAGGGAGTCTGGAACGCGAAACGGACACCTTACAAGAAGCATTGGGAAGAAGGATTCGAAACAGCGACAACGAAGTTCGAATTTTATAGTGAGACTTTAAAAGGCTTGCTGGATGAGCATGCAAAGGGTCATAACACCAGCATCGACAAAGTCATGGATGCGATGAAGTATGAAGCAAGAGGTGATCTTGCGTTTGTCCCACACTATGAAGAACCGATTCGCTACGGTGACGAAAAGGAATTCCCACTAATATTCTCTGAACATCGCTCTCGATTAAATCGTGAAGGCCGCTCAGCTAATACAACATGGTATCAAGAATTCAAGGATGCGGATCCTGGGGATGAAAAGTGGGATGATGTCCTGAAATTAAATCCGGTTGATTGTAAGAAATATGGTGTGAAATCGGGTGATCGAGTAAAAGTTTCTTCTGTTCAAGGTTCTATTGAGGTAACAGTGAAGGAATGGGAGGGCACGCGTCCTGGGGTCGCAGTAAAATGCTATGGTCAAGGTCACTGGGCATATGGAAGAATTGCGACAATGGATTACCAAAAGAAAATTGCACGCGGAGGAAACAACAATGAAATCCTTCCTAGCGATTACGAACATTTAAGTGGTGCAACAGCACGCCATGGCGGAATCGCAAGGGTCAAAATCGAGAAAATATAATCTGCTGGAGGTGTGAAAAATGACTAGATACGGAATGGTAATCGATTTGCATAAATGTGTAGGCTGTTCAGGGTGTTCGATCGCCTGCAAGAATGAGAATAACGTAGATACTGGAATGTTTTGGTCTCATTACTTCCATGAAACGACTGGGAGTTTTCCGAACGTAAACTACAAATATGTCCCAACTCTCTGCAATCACTGTGAAGATGCAGCTTGTGTAAGGGTATGCCCGACACAGGCGATGTACAAGGATGAGAACGGACTGACACTCCATGATCCGGATAAATGCATTGGCTGTAAAAGCTGTATGCAAGCTTGTCCTTATGGAGTAATCAATTTCAATAAAAACAAACCGCATCGTCGCTGGGAAGAAACTGCAGCTGCCATCAAGGGTGGCACAGCAACCAGTAAAGAACTGCAAGAAAGAACTGGTCAGGAACTACCTTACTACAATGCTGATCGTGCCTTTACTTACGAAGGCATCAGAAGCAAGGGGATTGTTGAGAAATGTACATTCTGTGACCATAGGATCAAGGACGGTTTAAAGCCATATTGTGTTGCTTCCTGTCCGGCTGATGCCCGTACTTTTGGAGACCTGGACGATCCGGACAGTGACATCAACAAGGTGTTGGCCCAGTACAGCAGCCAGGTATTGAAACCAGAAAAGGGTACGAAGCCAAGAGTATTTTATGTCAGGGGATAAAAGCAAGGGAGTGGTTTAAATGGTCACGATGCAGACTGATTCTTTAATTTCAAAGCGGGCGGAGATATACCGATTGCTGTCGTTGATGTATAAAGAACCTGGCGAAGACTTAAGTCTTTTCGTTCATCTACTCAAAGAGTCATTAAAGGAAACGGATGATGAAAAACTTTTGGAAATAAGTGATGAAATGAACGGCATATTCGCGGATGAGAGTCAGAGTCTTACAGATTACGAGATTGAATATGCCAGACTGTTTGTTGGACCATTTAAACTCATGGCACCTCCTTATTCCTCTATCTATCTAGAGGATAAGTGGGAGGTCATGGGAAGGTCCACCCAAACAATCGAATCGTTTTACCAGCGCGGCGGACTTTGTATCCAGGCGATGACTTCAAAACCAGCAGATCATATTTGCATCCAGTTTGAGTTCATGTATTATCTGAATTTCAAACTAATCGAGACAGGAGATTTGGATTATGTCGAACTGCAAAAAGAGTTCCTGTATAAAATTCTGACCCATTGGGTTCCCAAATTCAACGACGCTATTCAGGAACATGCTGATCTGGCAATCTATAAACATCTTGGCAATCTCACCGAAAGGTTCATCCAGCTGGATTATTCATCCCTGTAAAAAATGGATTGGAGGGACAGGGCAATGTTATTAGTGGACCATCTTATGTCAAAGTGGCTAGAAGCAAAGCGCCTGAAGGTTGACCCGCAGCGATGTGTACGCACAAGGAACCGCTTCTCGGCTTGCAGCAAATGCACTGATGCTTGTCCTGTCTCTGCGATTTCACTAGAGAATGGGCTCAGCGTGAATGAGGATGTATGCTCAGAATGCATGAGATGTACGACCGTCTGTCCTTCAGAAGCGTTATACGATGAGAAATACCTTTCCTATTTCAGTGAAATGCCGAGCAGGGAGGTCATCTCCTTTTCTTGCGATCATGACCGAAGCAATGAGTCACATATAAGGTTGGCATGCCTCTCTCAGCTAGATTCAGCTTTGTTGATGCACGCATTCAATAACAGCAGCCATGTGAACATCCAGTTTCACGAGGAGAAATGCAAGCAGTGCAGCAAATATGATGAAAAGCTATGGTCATCATTTAACGAAACCATCAAAAGGTTTAAAAGCATGTGCACTCGAGAAAACGAAGTTACTTTTAATAATATAAACCACAGCGAGAAAATGGAAAGAAGTTATACGCGCAGGGACCTGATTACTTTTTTCTCAAAAAAAGCGACGAATAAGGTTGTGACACCTCTGATTCCTGCTGAGGAAGAAATAGAGAATCTCAGAGTTTCATTAAAGAAAGGTCCAATGGCTTCTGTCTACCATCGGATCCTTGATAAAAACAAGAACAGTATGCATTCCTATCAAACTTCTGAAAAACTGAAGACGATGCAGCTAGCTTTTACCGAAACTTGCAACGGCTGTGGTGCTTGTTCCCGGGTTTGTACGACAGGCGCTTTGAAGTTCACTGATGATGACGAAGTCGTGAAAGGCGTTTTCAAGCCGATGCTGTGCAATGGCTGTGAGTCATGTATCGATCTGTGCAGGATAAATGGATTAGAAAAGATCGAGAACGATTTTGAGCTAAAACAATTCCTCATGAATCAGGAACAGATCATACTTTATCGGGAATATAAAAAATGCGCAAAATGCGGTACGTTACATCTAAGTTCCTCAGCGTATTGCGAGGATTGTGAAGGAAACTCAAGAATGACTTTATAAGAGGAAGTGAGAAAAATGCTTTCGAATATCGGAATCCCGGGGTTAATCATCATTCTAGTTCTAGCGCTCATGATTTTCGGACCAAAAAAACTGCCGGAAATCGGAAGGGCAATTGGCAACACGTTAAAGGAATTCAAGAAAGCAACAAAAGAACTTGCATCCGAAGAAATGGACGAAGTAAAAAAAGAAGCACAACCCGACCACCTATAAACACCTTTCAGCGCCATAATTTTGGGCTGTTTTTTTTGTCTATTTTGTGTTGTTTTAGTTTGAATCCTCTTTTTACAATGTTGCCACGATATAATTTATCTGAACGTATTCAAGACCATTGGTGGAGGTTAAGACCATGCGAATCTGGGCATTTATAATTCCTATTTTATTTATTTTGATGATCAGTGGATGCCAGCAGGGAGTCGAGCAGGCAAAAATTACCCTCTACACTGATAAAGCGGAAGCTTTTCAATACAAAGAAAGCGACCCACACCAAGAAAAAATCACTGTTGCACTTGCCTCTGTTATATCCCCTAAAGCTTCGCTATCAAAATATGATTACTTGCTAGAGTATATGGAGTCCCAAATCGGTGAAAAGGTTGAGATCGTCCAGCGGCAAACGTATCAGGAAGTGGATAGCATGCTGAAGACAGGTGAAGTTGATTTCGCATTCATTTGTTCGCTTTCGTATGTAATTGGTCTCGAAAAAGGATATATCGTGGATGTCGCAGCACCAGTTGTGAATGGGAAGCCACTTTATCATTCCTACACAATCGTCAACCAGAACAGTCCTTTTGAGGCCTTGGACGATCTGAAGGGAAAAAGATTCGCTTATACAGACCCCTATTCCTACACAGGCAGACTGAGTATGCTAAGTCAATTGGAAAAAAGAGGAGAAACCTCGGAAAAGTACTTTGGTAAAACCTATTTTACCTACAGCCATGACTATTCCGTAAAGGCGGTCGAATTGGGAATAGTCGATGGTGCTACGGTGGATGGTGCAATGTTTGATCAGTTACTTGCTACAGACCCAGAGTTGAGTACACAAATAAGAATCATTGGAACCGGGGAGGAAGCAGGAACACCGCCGATTGTTGCCTCAAAAAAAGTAGATTTGCAGAAAGTTGATAAATTTTCTTCAATCTTATTTGAGCTGCAAAGTCATGCTGAGGGCAGGGAATTGTTAAAGGAATTGGGAGTAGATCGTTATGTTCCTATTAACCAGCAGGATTATCAAGTGATTAAACGGGATTTATATTTACTCGGTGAAGGCCTATGAAGAAAACTAAGAAAAGAACTATTGATTTTTTATCTAGTGTTTCAATTGAACTGAAAATCTATGGAATGGTCCTGATTGTCGTCCTCACTGTAACAGTGATCAGTTTGATTGTTGTACGGATCTCGATAGCCAATACATTGACGATGCAAATTGAAGACCGGGCCAAATCAATCAGCAGCGATATTGCTTCAAGAAGTGTGGACCCACTGCTGACACATAATATTTTCGCCCTGCAAAGCCTAATCAATGACACGATGAATAGTTATGAGGATATTGAGTATATCTTCATTTTGAATAAAGACGGTGAAGTGGTGGTCCATTCAAATGGAAAAGGGTTTATCAGCCCGGATTTAATCAACTCCAATCAAGTGAAATCTGAAGGTGATATGCTGGAAACCAGCAGTAAGAAGCTTTTTACAAACAAAGGTATGATTCTGGATTCAGCCTCTCCGATTTTCCCCGATTTAGGCGGGACGGTACGGGCTGGATTGACGCAGAAATCCCTCAATGAGGCCTTGATGAAGGTAACAAACCAAATGATTTTCACGATGATTGGAGTCATGCTTTTATCCGGGGTCGTAGTATTCGGATTGACAAGGATCCTGACCATCCCGATTTCGAATCTAGTCCAACTAACTAATAAGGTGTATTCAGGGAATCTGACAGAGAGAATCAGCACTTATCCAAAAGATGAAATCGGTAAATTGACAGCTTCGTTCAACAAAATGCTCGACTCATTGCAGAAATCAGAAATGGATAAAGAAATTTATATCGAAAAAATAAACAATCGAAACAAAGAGCTCTCCCTGTTGAATAGCTTATCTCAGAACTTCAAGGATCACGTCCAGCTAGAAGAAACGCTCCAATATTTTGTAAAGCAATTGGTCCAGGAGCTTGATCTGAAGAGTGCATTTATCGAAATCGACTGGAAGGAAACGAAAGAGAGGTACTTCAATCATTCCTCTTCATGTGCAATCAATTGCACCCATTTCAGTTCAGACCTATATACATGCAGCAGGTCGGAGAAGGAAGTATATGCCTTCCCTCTTAAGACTGGGAAAGGAAATGACATCGGGAAAATCATCATCTGCAGCACTTCAAGGCTTGATGAGCCTTTTTTGAAAATCCTTACCTCGCTAGCTGCCCAGCTTTCTGTATCAATTGAGAACTTGGAGCTTTGGAAAGAGGTCAAGAAAAAAGAAGAAGTCCGCTTGATGTTGTTGGAAAAAATCATTCATGTACAGGAAGATGAACGGAAGAGAATCGCAAGGGAACTTCATGATGAAACAAGTCACTCCTTGTCTTCAATGCTAGTGGAATTGAAGCTGCTAGAAGAAGGTGATGAAGAACAAAAACAAAGAACGATTGAAACGCTCAGGTCGCTCGTCCGGCAGACAATTGAAGAGGTTCATCATATGGCATGGCAGCTAAGACCGAGCATCCTTGATAAATTTGGCTTGAAGGTAGCTATTGAAAGGTATGTCGAGGAATTCAAGAAGTCAACGAACATTGATGCGGACCTGATAATTAAGGGGTCCTTCAAATCCTTGAATCCAGAACTGGAAACAGCGATTTTCAGATTGGTGCAGGAATCGCTCACGAATATTACAAAGTATGCAAAGGCCGAAAACGTCAGTATCATCGTCCTATCCACTGGCCAGCAGGTTTCGGTGGTCATAGAAGATGATGGAGTGGGGTTTGATACCCAATCAGTCCTTGGGAATGATCCTTCGAAGGAACACCTTGGTCTGCTTGGAATGCATGAAAGGATTGCGCTCTTGAATGGGACGCTTCATATTGAATCTGTAATTGACCAAGGAACAACGGTTTTAGCAAAAGTTCCACTCTTATCGGACAGGAGTGAAATCAATGTCAGCTAAATTATTCATAGTAGATGATCATCCTGTGTTTCGCGCAGGTTTGAAAACAATCCTGATGAGCGAAAGTGACTTCAGTATCATCGGCGAGGCACAATCTGGTGAAGAAATACTGCAAAAACTGAAAGAGAAGGAACCCGATCTCATCGTAATGGATATCAACATGCCGGGCAAAGACGGTATTGAAACGACGAGGGAAATCCGGAAATTAAACAAGAATGTAAAAATTCTGTTGCTGACGATGTTTTCTGATGAAGCCTATCTGAAGGAAGGGCTGGCAGCCGGCGCGCAAGGCTATGTTTTAAAAAGAGCTGTCGATACAGAACTGATCAACGCGATCAGAATGGTGATAGGCGGGGAGCATTATATTTATCCGACCCTGATTCCTTATCTATATAAGCAGGCAGATGAAGCTGTCGAAGCCTTAGAACATGCTAAGCCTCATCTTAGTCAGCGGGAGACAGAGGTGTTGAAGTTAACCGCACTTGGGTATACCCAAAGGGAAATCAGTGAGGAGTTGTTCGTATCCATCAAAACGGTGGAAACATATAAAACAAGGATTATGGAGAAGATTGGGGCAACGAAAAGATCCGGGCTTGTTAAATATGCGATCAAACATAATCTTATTTCGTATGACTGAATCCATAATCTGGCCGGCAGTGAAATGTATACTGTCGGCCATTTATATGTCATAAAGTGTTCAAAAGCATAACTACAAAACTAGAAAAGTAGTTGTATACTAATAGTGGGAGGTGCAGTTTATGAATTGCAGAACAGGATGGGAAATAAAATCGTCAGTTAGCATGAGAGGAATTATTACTCAAGTCAAGGAAGAATTCCCGCTTATGAATGCTGAAAAAGAGCTAGAAAGCACTGCAGCGTTTTTCAAGGCGCTCGGAGATGAGACTCGGCTCAAGATCATGACATTATTATGGTTTGATGATCTTTGTATGTGTGAAATCGTCGACGGCTTGTCTGGCGCAACATCCACGGTCAGCCACCACTTGAAAATCATGGAAAAAGGGAAGCTTATCAAGTCGAGAAGAGAAGGTAAATTCACGGTCTTCAGTCTAGATAAGGAAAGGCTGGCACCTCTACTTCCATATTTTAAAGAAGGCGATTTGAATGTTTAATGAATTAGCAAATTGGCTTGTGGTCGATGTCTTCAATTTGGACCTGTCCTCAAGACTTGGCGGGGCAATGCACTTTTTCATTTACGACACGACTAAAATATTATTCTTACTTGCGGTGATGATTTTCGCGGTTTCATTTATCAGGAGCTTTTTCCCGCCCGAAAAAGTGAAGGAATGGCTCGAAGGCAGAAGGAAGGGGGTTGCCAGTGTAATGGCAGCCGTACTAGGTGTCCTCTCTCCATTTTGCTCCTGTTCGACTGTGCCTTTATTTATCGGCTTTGTCGAAGCAGGTATACCTTTAGGGATTACATTTACGTTCCTGATTTCATCGCCGATTGTAAATGAAATTTCGCTAGTCATGTTGTTTTCAATGTTCGGCTGGAAAGTAGCCATGATTTATGTCCTTGCCGGAATGACTCTGGCGATTGTTGCGGGTGCAATCATTGGCAAACTGAAAATGGAAAAGCATGTGGAGTCATATGTATATGAACTCGCAGCAGCTGGTCAGGAACGAATTCATATACCCGATGGAGGCTCCAAAACGTTTGTTGAAAAAATCAAGGCTGTATTTTCCCGCGAGGAGCTTAAAGAAAGAACTACTTTCGCTGCCCGGAATGTAGTGGAAACGGTACGGAAAATTTGGGTGTACCTTTTAAGTGGGATTGGAATAGGGGCGCTTATTCATGGATATGCCCCACAAGATCTGCTTGTCAAATATGCGGGAGAAGGCAATTTATTCGCAGTTCCGATAGCAACGATTTTAGGTGTTCCTTTATACTCAAATGCAGTAGGATCACTACCTATTGTTGAAGCTCTTATGAACAAAGGAGTAGGTGCTGGTACAGCATTAGCATTCATGATGGCAATGACAGCATTGTCATTGCCAGAAATGATTTTACTTAGAAAGATTATTAAGCCGAAGCTAATCGGAGTATTTGTTGGAGTAGTTACCACTGGTATAATCCTGATTGGTTATGGCTTTAATGCAATTTTATAAACAGGAGGAGAACAAAAATGAACATTAAAATATTGGGTACTGGCTGTAAGAAATGCCAAGAACTTGAAAAAAACACACGTGAAGTAGTAGCAGATTTACAATTGGAAGCAGAAGTGGAAAAAGTAGAGGAAATCAAGGAAATCATGAAATACAAGGTGATGAGCACACCTGCATTAGTCATTGATGGGAATTTAGTTTCCGCAGGGAAGTTGCTTACTGTCAATGAATTGAAAAAGATGCTGTCTTAGTTTAGAGTCTATCGATAAAGAATTAAAGTGAAAAAGCGCTTAGATTTTTCTAACTCTAAGCGCTTTTCTATAACTTAACTATTATGAATAAATTTTCCTTTTTTAAAAGGATGTTAATTAAAGAGTAAACTACTCTTTTTTTAAAGGCATTTGTCAGCCGCCTTCAATACAAGTTGTAGTAGAACTTCCTACGATAGAATTTAGTTCTTGAAGCAGAACAATCAAAAGGTCATTGTTGACTAGCCTTTCTAACGATTGGTTTACAAGAGGAATATTATACTTTGTAAAAACATCGGCAGTATCTTCCCAAACATCAACAATTGCTTCTGGTGACATATTAGATTGTATGACCATCAAAGATTCTCCTTCTATTGACGTGGTGCAAATAACATTACTGAAACGCCCAGAATACATATTACAGCACCTAACCAATCGTATAAATCAGGTGTTTTTCTATCAATTCCCCATCCCCATAAAACGGATAAGACAATAAACACTCCACCATAAGCCGCATAAACTCTGCCGAATGATGGAAATGTCTGAAATGTAGCTATAACACCGTAGAGAGCTAAGGCAATCCCGCCAGCTAATCCCCAGTAATATGGTTTTCCTTCTCTTAGCCATAGCCAAATTAAGTAGCCTCCGCCAATTTCCGCTAAACCAGCAAATAAAAACAATATGATTACATTTAAAATTCTAATCACTTCCGAATCCAATTTCTATTGGCAATATTCTTTATTATATACTAATCCTTGGAATGAAAATGAAGAAACAATCTACTAATTGCTTAGATGGTTATGTTGAAATTATATCTTAGTCTTTAAATTATTTAAAGAAATTCCAAATTCATAAAGTTGTTTGTTAGGAGCAAACTAACAATAAAAAAATTTACATTAGCTTAATATTTCTTTTACATATAATCTCTTGATTATATAAGTGTATTATTATATGATGATTTCGTGATGGAGGTAATGTGTGATGATAAAACAAGGTATAGAAATTGAACATGCTGCAGCTTTGCTAAAACTTCTCGGTGACAAGACAAGGTTAACTATGGTAAAGATTCTAGCCGACCATGATTGCTGTGTTTGTGAATTTGTAGAGATATTCGATACAAGTCAGCCGGCCATTAGCCAGCATATCCGAAAATTAAAGGATGCTGGGTTGGTAAAAGAAAGCAGGAGAGGTCAATGGATCTTTTACTCGCTTAATCAGGAGTATGAACAATTTGATTTTGTACAATTGCTTTTAAATGCACTGCCTAGTCAGGAAGAAAAATTAACAGAACTTGAAAAGCAAGGAAAACGAATTTCTTGTGAATAACGGAGGTGTTTGAGATTGTCATTAGCAATTATAGCTTCACTAATCTTCCTTGTGACACTGACTTTGGTCATATGGCAGCCTAAAGGGCTGGGAATTGGCTGGTCAGCGGTAGGAGGAGCGATTTTAGCCTTAATCTTTGGTGTTGTCGATTTTCAGGATGTCATTGATGTTACCGGGATTGTCTGGAATGCAACACTAGCATTTATCGCTATCATTATTATTTCCCTCATTTTAGACGAAATTGGATTTTTCGAATGGTCTGCATTGCACATGGCACGAGCTGCAAAAGGCAACGGTATTAAGATGTTTGTTTACGTGTCCCTTCTAGGTGCAGCTGTAGCTGCGTTGTTTGCGAATGATGGGGCGGCCTTGATTTTAACACCAATTGTTTTGGCGATGGTGCGGAATTTGAAGTTTGAAGAAAAAATGGTGTTTCCTTTTATTATCGCGAGTGGATTCATTGCCGATACGACTTCACTGCCATTAGTAGTAAGTAACTTGGTAAATATAGTATCCGCCGATTTCTTTGATATTGGATTCGTCGAATATGCTTCTCGCATGATCG
Organism: Mesobacillus selenatarsenatis SF-1; assembly: GCF_000813125.1. GTDB lineage: Bacteria > Bacillota > Bacilli > Bacillales > Cytobacillaceae > Mesobacillus > Mesobacillus selenatarsenatis. Next base: position 24,237 of record NZ_BASE01000009.1, on the reverse strand, counting down.
TGCCGAACCTCTTCTCTTTAGCGGCAAGTATTTTGGTTCTATATTTATTCTTCCGTAAAAGCATCCCAAAGAACTATGAGATGTCTGATTTGAAGAAGCCGGTAGAAGCAATCAAGGATATGAAGATGTTCCGCCTATCGTGGGTTGTATTGGGAATCCTGCTTGTCGGTTATTTCGCAAGTGAATTCCTGAACATTCCGGTATCGTTCATTGCGGGTATCGTTGCAATTTTCTTTTTGATGATGGCTAGAAGAAGCCCTGCTGTCCACACTTCAAATGTTGTAAAAGGAGCACCGTGGGCAATCGTCTTCTTCTCGATTGGAATGTACGTCGTTGTTTACGGACTGCGTAACGCTGGATTGACGAACATCCTTGCAGATGTCATCCAGGCTGCGGCTGATCAGGGCTTGTTTGTCGCAACAATCGGCATGGGCTTCATTGCTGCGATTTTGTCTTCAATCATGAACAATATGCCTACAGTCATGATAGATGCTCTGGCGATTGCAGATACTAACACGACAGGAGTTATCCGCGAAGCACTTATTTACGCAAATGTCATTGGGTCAGACTTGGGTCCGAAGATTACTCCGATTGGTTCATTGGCAACACTTCTATGGCTCCACGTTCTTTCTTTAAAAGGCGTAAAGATTTCATGGGGCACTTATTTTAAAACAGGAATCATTTTAACCATCCCTACTTTGTTCATTACACTTGTAGGACTATATATTTGGTTACTAATTATCTAACAAGGGAGCGAATTAACTATGTCTAAAAAAACAATCTACTTTTTATGTACTGGAAACTCTTGCAGAAGCCAAATGGCTGAAGGCTGGGCTAAACAATATCTTGGAGATGAGTGGGAAGTTAAGAGTGCTGGCCTAGAAGCGCACGGCTTAAATCCTAATGCAGTAAAAGCGATGAAAGAAGCTGGGGTTGATATTTCCAGCCACACATCTGATGTGATTGACCCTCAAATCCTTAACAACGCAGATCTAGTCGTAACACTTTGTGGCCATGCAGATGAGCATTGCCCAATGACACCACCTCACGTAAAACGTGAGCATTGGGGCTTTGATGATCCTGCAAAAGCTGAAGGTACAGAAGAAGAGAAATGGGCTTTCTTCCAGCGTGTACGTGATGAGATCAAAGACCGCATCAAAACATTTGCTGAAACTGGTAAGTAAATCTTATTAGCCAAGAGGATATTCTCTTGGCTATTTTTAAAACTAAAGGAGTTTTTTGAATGAAAAAAGTCGAAATCTTTGATCCTGCATTATGTTGTCCCACTGGAGTATGTGGACCAAGTGTTGATCCGGAATTGACAAGGATGGCTTCTGCAGTTTTCCTTTTACAAAAAAAGGGTTTTGATATTTCTCGATACAACTTGGCAAACGAGCCGGGAAAATTTGCGGAAAATGAGGCTGTAAATAAAATACTTCATGAAAAAGGCCCAGATGCATTACCGGTTACCTTACTAGATGGAGAGATTATTGCATTGGGGAATTACCCTACAAATGAACAGCTCTCAGAATGGTCAGGTATAAATATTTCTGAACTTAAAGAAAAGAAATCCGTTAAGAAAATCGATTTCAAGTAAGAAAGAAGTGAAAACATGTACCAACCTTTTAATCCTAAAGTAGCTGTTAACACCCCATTTCTATTTTTTACAGGTAAAGGCGGAGTAGGGAAAACATCTACAGCATGTGCGACTGCCGTTTTTTTAGCTGATCAAGGAAAAAAAGTATTATTAGTTAGTACAGATCCGGCCTCTAATCTGCAAGATGTTTTAGATATTGAATTATCAAATACTCCATTAGCTATACCAAGTGTAAATAACCTTTTTGCATGTAATTTAGATCCTGAAGAGGCGGCAAAAACTTACCGCGAAAAAGTGGTTGGCCCATATCGAGGAAAGCTTCCAGATTCTGTTGTATTAACAATGGAGGAACAATTATCAGGTGCTTGTACAGTTGAAATAGCTGCTTTTGATGAATTTACTAGTTTGCTTGCAGACCCAGCAATTGTAGAGGGGTATGACCATATCATTTTTGACACAGCGCCAACGGGACATACATTGAGACTTCTTCAACTTCCTACTGCATGGACAGGATTCCTAGAAGAGAGCACGCATGGTGCTTCTTGTTTGGGGCCTCTATCAGGGCTTTCAGAAAAGAAGGATATTTACTCCAAGACAGTAGCTGCCCTATCAGACCCTGCTAAAACTACTTTAGTCATGGTGACAAGACCAGATGAATCATCCTTATTCGAAGCTGATCGAGCTTCACAAGAATTGAGAGAGATTGGGATAACAAAACAATTGCTTATTATCAATGGCCTCATGAAGGATTATGTTCCGACTGATGAGGTTTCCACTTCCTTTTATCTAAAGCAACGTAATGCATTAAATAAGTTGCCCGATTCTTTAAAACAAGTACCATCATTTTGTTTGCCATTTGTCTCTTATTCTTTAACTGGGATTGATAATTTGCGTTTTCTATTAAAACATTATACGATGTCAGCTTCAGAAACACCTTCTACAGCCCAAAAATATGATTTAGCCGGTTTGAAAGAAGTCATTAAGGATTTCTCCATTAATGGGACCAGGGTTATTTTAACAATGGGCAAAGGCGGAGTAGGAAAAACGACGATGGCATCGACAATTGCACTTGGACTAGTGGAAGAGGGAAAGAAAGTTCATTTAACTACCACTGATCCGGCGGCACATCTTGATTTTATGTTCCGGGATGAAAATATCAATGAGTTGCTAACCATCAGTAGGATTGATCCCAAGCATGAAGTGGAAGCATACAAAAATGAGGTTCTTTCAAGAGCTAGGGAAGAGTTAGATGAAGCGGGTATTGCTTATCTTGAAGAAGATTTGAATTCTCCATGTACAGAGGAAATTGCTATTTTCCGAGCGTTTTCAGAAGTTGTGAACCGTTCACAGGATGAAATCGTCGTTATTGATACTGCGCCTACGGGTCATACTTTACTGCTGTTAGATGCTGCTCAGTCCTATCATAAGGAACTGGCCCGTTCTACAGGTGAAGTACCAGAGAGCGTGGAAAAGCTTTTGCCCCGTTTAAGAAATCCAAAAGAGACGAGTGTAGTAATCGTTACTTTGGCGGAAGCTACACCTGTTTTGGAAGCGAGCCGTTTACAAGAAGATTTAAAGCGAGCTGGTATTCAGCCTAAATGGTGGGTAGTAAATCAAAGTCTGTACGCTACTAAAACTATTGATCCCGTTTTAAGTGGGAGAGCTGTATCAGAAGAAAAGTGGATCGAGAAAGTAGATAAGGAACTAGCTGTTAAATGTGCAATTGTTCCGCTTATTAACCAAGATAATTCGGGTTATAAACACTTGCAAAATTACGTAAAATAAATTTTTGAAGGGTTGAGAAATAATGCAAATCACCAATGATGCGCGTGATCTTTTGAAGCAAGTATTTCATGATCAAGCTGCCAGTGGCATCCGCGTTTACTTTGCGGGCTTTGGCTGAGGAAAACCACAGGTTGGTCTGGCTCTGGATGAGCCGGAAGCAGAGGATAAAGTAGTAACTATAAATGAAATCAGAGTTGCAATAGACCTGAATATTGAAGAACATATCGAGGGTCTAACATTAGAGGTTTCAGAAGATAAAAATGCATTTGTTTTGCTAGGAAATGAAAGTGACTGCTGTTAACTAGGGAGGACTTAATAATGAGTGAAAAAAACTATCATGCACTAATTAAGGATCGTATTTTTATTGGTGGTGCAGATGATGTCCATGACGTTATGAAAAATGAAAAAGTAGATGTCATCTTTGATTTGCGTGCAGAAGCCCCTGAAGAAGCTTCTGATTATAACCGTATTCATAGTCCAATTGTGGACGATGAAGAGCGCCAAGAGGAAGCTATTAAGAAGGCGATAAATGAAGTCGTAAATGCCTACAACGAAGGAAAGAAGATTTATTTTCACTGCATGGGAGGCAGCAATCGCACAGGGACGGTTGCAGTTGGAACACTTCTCGATTTGGGTCAAGCTAATACTATTGACGCTGCAGAGGAAATAGCAAAATCTGCTAGACCAAAGATTAATGTAAAACCAGAGATGAAGGAAGCATTAAAGAACATCTATCCGAACGCTTAAAGGAAACGAAGGTTCATAATCGTTATTTGGGAGGAGAAAAATATGTCAGTAGATACTATATATGACGTTATCATTATCGGGGCTGGACCTGCTGGAATGACTGCAGCTGTCTATACTTCACGTGCCAACCTATCAACTCTTATGATTGAACGAGGAGTTCCTGGAGGGCAGATGGTTAACACGGAAGAAGTAGAAAATTACCCAGGCTTTGACCATATACTTGGACCGGACCTTTCTACAAAGATGTTTGAACATGCAAAAAAGTTTGGCGCAGAATATGCCTATGGTGATGTGAAAGAAATCATTGATGGCAAGGAATATAAGACAGTAGTTGCTGGAGCTAAACAATACAAAGCGCGTGCTCTAATCATCTCGGCGGGAGCAGAGTATAAGAAGTTAGGGGCACCAGGTGAAGCAGAGCTTGGAGGACGAGGAGTCTCTTATTGTGCAGTTTGTGATGGAGCGTTCTTTAAAGGGAAAGAACTTGTAGTAGTTGGCGGTGGAGATTCTGCTGTCGAAGAAGCAGTCTATTTAACAAGGTTTGCCTCAAAAGTAACAGTCGTTCACCGAAGAGATGAGTTGCGTGCCCAACCTATTCTTCAAGATCGAGCATTTGCAAATGACAAAATTGATTTTATTTGGAATCATACTGTTAAACAGATCAATGAAAAGGACGGCAAGGTAGGCAGTGTAACTCTAGAGTCCACTAAGAATGGTGAAGAGATGGAATTCATTACTGACGGTGTATTTATTTATATCGGAATGCTTCCTTTGACTAAGCCATTTGAAAAGCTGGGTGTAACTAATACCAATGGTTATATAGAGACAAATGAATTAATGGAAACCAAGGTACCAGGAATATTTGCTGCAGGCGATATACGTGAAAAAACACTTAGACAAATTGTTACAGCAACTGGAGATGGCAGTATCGCTGCTCAACAAGCACAACATTATGTAGAAGAATTGCTGGAAGAGATAAAGTTAGAAAATTAATGAGGACCGCAAAGCCGTAAGGGCTTTGCGGTTTTTTACCTTTGTGGTACATAAACTTACTTCAACTCCAACCTAAAGTATTTTTCACAAACATCTTTTTAATTAATCAATAAAATTTGATGAATAATACTTGTAAATTGCAAATATTAATGTTATAAATTAACTATAATACAAATAATTTAGGTTGAATGTCATGTAATAAACATTGTAAATTGCAAATAAAAAGGAGATGTTAGAATGTTGGATTTAATTATTATTGGTTCGGGCCCATTTGGAATTTCTTTAGCCTCTCATGCTGTGTCTAACAATCTGGAATACAAACTGTTTGGCTATCCAATGGATTTTTGGAAAAATCAAATGCCCCAAGACATGTTCATTCGAACACCACATGAATTTGTTAGTTTTTCTGACTCAAAGGATGAGTTAACTGTTCAACAGTTTTCATTGGAAACTGATATTGACCTGGTTACACCACTTCCAAGACCTATTTTTGTTCAGTATGCAAACTGGTTTGCACAGAAATCAGGTATTGAATTCACTCCTAATAAGATCATCAAGGTTAAAAATCAGGCAGGGTACTACGAAGTAATTAGTGAAACGGGAGAACAATACACGGCAAAGAATGTTGTTGTAGCAACAGGTGTGGAACATTATAAGTATCTTCCTGATTTCCTAAAACAGTTACCTCCTCAAATGGTAACTCATACATCCGGCTACACGACCTTTTCTCAGTTCAAGGGTAAGAGAGTAGTTGTTTTAGGAAGCGGTCAAAGCGCATGGGAAGCGGCTGGGTTATTGCATAGAGATGGGGCGGATGTTGAATTGATATATCGCAAGGAAGGTCCTAACTACGCAGGCAGCAGGGAAAATGAGATTGCACTTAGAGACGTTGGTGATGTCTTTTATCAACTTCCAATTGAAGAAAAGAAACAAGGTTGGGGACAATCTCCAGGAAGTGTTGCCCACTTTCTAAAACCCTATGTTGAAGGGCTTGTTCCTCAAAATGCAGGGGTATCGATTGAACATATTGAACCGATAAATGAAGAAGAGGTCAGGATTGTCTTATCAGATGGAACCGATAAAACAGTTAACCATATTATTGCAGCAACTGGCTTCCGTATTGATTTGGATAAAGTTCCATTCTTTGATGAGGATTTATTATCTATTATTGATCGTGAAGAAGGTTATTCTCATTTCCCTAAATTAAACGAATCCTTCGAATCGAGTTTGTCAGGTTTATATTTTGCAGGACCATTATCTTCACATAGCCATGGACCTACATTTAGATTTATTCTTGGATTAAGGAAGACTGCATTTTCAATTATCCCTTCCGTAAGGGAGAAGAAAAATAATTTGGTAAACATTTAAGGAGTATTAAATGATGAGAAAATCCTTTCAAGAAATAACACGAAGTTTTGGTTTATTAAATAAAACATGTTGTTCTGTCGATGGAGTGGATGTAAATGCTGCTCAAAGCCACATCCTTTATGAGATCAGTGTCAATGACAATCCCTCTATACAGAAGGTAGCAGATTTACTGGGTACTGATATTACGACCTTCAGCAGGCAAATTCAAACACTTGTAAATATGGAATTGGTTAAAAAGATGCCGTCAAAGGAAGATAAAAGGTCCAGTATTCTGGTTTTAACTAAAAAGGGAGACCAAGTCGCAGAAGAAATTGATCGGCAGGTTAATGAATATCTAGAGGCTATTTTTAGTCAAATGACGGACTTTGAGCGAGAAACTGTGCAAAGAGCTATTCATCTAGTTGCGAAAGTAATGACAAGCTCACCTGTATTTTGCGGTACAAATAAAGACGGTGGCAGTTGTTAAACAGGGGGAATTACAGTTGAATGAAACCATTATTCGGGTAGCTGCTCAAGAAGATGCAGATGATATCTTAACCATCTATAACGAAGGGATATCTGACCGAATCGCTACATTGGAAACAACAACAAAAAATCTTGATTACATGAGAGATTGGCTGAATAAACATACTGACAGATACAAAGTTATTGTGGCTGAACTTGATGGGAAGGTAATTGGCTGGGCTAGCTTAAATCAATACAATAACCGAGATGCATACAAAGGTGTAGCTGACCTTTCGGTTTACATTAAAAGAGAATATAGGGGCAAAGGGATAGGCGGTAAGTTGCTTACTTTTATCGAATCAATGGCCAAAGAAAATGGCTTTCATAAAATTGTTCTCTTCACATTTGCTTTTAACGAATTAGGGCAAGGTCTATATAGGAAAAAAGGATATCGAGAAGTCGGTGTATTTCAGAACCAAGGTATGTTAGATGGAAAATTCGTCGATGTTATGGCGATGGAAAAATTACTTTATTAGGAGGTATATACTTTGAATTCAAATAGAAAAGAATCTCTTCCTGTTGCAATTATAGGTGGCGGTCCAGTGGGGCTTGCAGCAGCTGCTCATCTTGTTAATAAGGGCGAAAAGTTTGTACTGTTTGAAGCAGGAAACACAATTGGTTCCAGTATGTTGAAGTGGGGACATGTAAGAATGTTCTCACCATGGGAATATAACGTTGATAAGGAAGCCAAGAAATTACTAAATGAAGCTGGATGGGTTTCACCCGATGAGGCGGATTTACCAACGGGGCGTGAGCTTGTAGAAAACTATCTTTTACCGCTTAGTAATTTGCCAATATTGAAAGAGCACATCTTTTTAAATGCAAAAGTGGTCGGTGTTGCTAAAAAAGGTCGTGACAAACTTAAAACAGAATCTAGAGACAATGTACCTTTTCAATTGTATGTAGAAATTAATGGGGTAACAAAGGTTTTTGAAGCAAAAGCAATAATGGATGCATCGGGTACCTGGGAAAATCCTAATCCGATACTTTCTAATGGAATCTGGACCAGTTCTGAAAGAAAGTTGAGTGAAAGAATTTATTATGGAATTCCAAATGTTCAAGAGTTAGGAGAACGATACAGAGACAAAGCTGTAATGGTGGTCGGCAGCGGCCACTCGGCTATTAACGCACTTCTCGATTTAGCGGAAATAAAAGAAAAATACCCGAATACACACATTTACTGGGTCCTACGTAAAAAACATGTTAGGGAAGCCTATGGTGGTCAGGAAAATGATGGGTTGCAAGCACGGGGCGAACTGGGTACACGGATACAAAAGCTGGTTGATATGAAACTAGTAGAGGTTATTACTCCATTTTATATTCATGAAGTAAACAATGTGGATGGGAAGATAAGCGTATCAGGTGAGTTGAATGGAGAGGAAACCACAATTGGGTTGATTGATGAGATTGTGGTAAGCACAGGATTCAGGCCAGATACTAGTTTCCTGAATGAAATTAGGTTAAGTCTAGATTCATCTGTAGAAAGTGTAGAAGCTCTTGCACCATTAATTGATCCTAATATTCACAGTTGTGGGACTGTGAGACCTCATGGGGAAGCGGAGTTAAGTCAACCAGAGAAGGATTTTTATATTGTAGGAATGAAAAGCTACGGACGTGCCCCAACCTTCTTGCTTGCAACTGGATATGAACAAGTGAGATCTGTTGTAGCTTACTTAAAAGGAGATGATAAGGGAGCTAAAGAAGTACATTTAGAGTTGCCAGAAACGGGAGTATGTAAGACGGATTTTTCTTCAAGTTGCTGTGATTCAGAATCCAATTCCGAAAAGCCGGTAGAATCTTCATGTTGCAGGGGGCCACAGCCTGTGGTGTTTGAAATTAAAAAGAATTCTTGCTGCTGATAAAGATCCTGAAGACCAGTCTTCAATTTAAGACTGGTCTTTTTAAATAGAGGTGGAAAATGGAATCTAAAAATAAACACACGATTATTGCCATTTCTTTAATTACAGCAATTTGTTTAGCTGGGGATGCAATGCTTTATATAGTTTTGCCAACGCACTGGAAGGAAGCTGGTTTAACTTCATTAGTTCAAGTTGGCATTCTTCTATCGGTTAACCGCTTTGTAAGGCTGCCATTGAACCCATTAATAGGTTATATGTACAAGAGGATAAACTTTCGAACGGGTATACTTTTGGCTGTAATACTTAGTGGAATTACTACTGTGAGTTACGGGTTTGCTCAGGATTTTACTGTTTGGATTATTCTGCGCTCTATATGGGGATTGGCATGGTCACTTTTTAAACTAGGTGCCTTTCTATTGATTTTACAACTCGCGACTGACAGTAATCGTGGAAATTATGTTGGTACCTATAACGGCCTTTATCGTCTAGGAAGTCTAGTTGGAATGTTGATAGGTGGTTTTTTTGCTGATTTGTTTGGGATTAAGATAATAAGTATCATAATAGGAACCTCAGCACTTTTAAGTATACCTATCATTTTTAAATACATACCCAGAACTATTCAAACCACTGAGGCATCAGAGAAAAAGCTATCACTTCTAACAAACTTTAATTCATTCCTAAATAGAAGACTTATTATGATTCTAGGAACAGCATTACTATTGGTTATGTTACTAGACGGAATGTTAACCGCAACATTAAGTCATATCATTGAGATTAAATACACTGATAGAATAAATCTACTCGGAATAATTGTAGGTGCAGCAACACTGGCGGGCTTAATTCAGGCAATAAGGTGGGGACTCGCACCAATCATTGTAATGAAAATTGGAACCGAGCTCGATAAAACTAATCAAAAAAATCGATTTTTATCCTTTTTCCTGGTATGTGCCGTCTTGCTGTATTTCATTATTCCGAAAAATATTCCGCTACTCGTTTGGATGCCAATTTTACTTGTTCACCTTTTAGTGGCTTCAATTTTAACAACAATAATGGATGCTATAGTTACAGATTATTCAACAAGAGTTCCGAACAAGGTCTTTATTATAACAACTTTTACTATTATTGTAGACTTAGGTGCTGCACTTGGACCAGTTATTGGGTATTTACTGGAAAAGGAATTAGGACTAACAAATTTATTTTGGTTAGCTGGGTCTATTTGTTTATCTTTAGCTTTAGTTTGGCTTTTACAAGGGAAAGAAAACTCAAAACAAGATTTATTAAATAGCGTATAACAAGCAAAAGATAGGAGTTGCTGCCGATTTAAAGATGAATTTTTTATTTTATTTACTGTAGAGTAGTTATAAAAACTGACATCCGAATTGCTCAAGGGAGATGAGACCCCATACCATTAGAAAAATGCTACGGTGTACTAAATATTAGGCAAACAAAAAAGAACGTCACCTTGGGTGCCGTCTTCAAATAAAAAAATTACCTTTTATCCTTAGGTGGATTAGGATCATTTCCGTAACTATTTGATTGGCTTATTCTCCCGTCTAAGTTATGGATACGATGTTCAGTACTATCTCTTTTAGCCTCTTGTCGCCCAGTTTCTACAGCCCGGTCTTTTGTTCTGTGATGACTAATTACTTTGCCGCCTTGTTTATTGTCCCATCCGCCATTTTTACTTGGGACTGTATGAACAGGTGGCTCTTTTTTCTTGGTCATAATATCACCTCCCTAATTCAAAATTCTCCAATGAGAGAAGTTTATCCTTCTAATTGAAAAATGTTAGTAATGGAACGAGAAATTAGATCTTCATTTGATTGAGATCAACATGAAAAATATGTACACTTTGGTACAGATATTCTTTGAAAACAATATGATGACATAATTCCATTTAGGAATGGAATAATGTCATTCGGGAAATTACATCAGTGGATGGAAAATATCGCTATTCCATTACGGGCATAACATTAAACCTTCTAAATGGGAAAAAGAGAAATAGTGATGATCGAAAGCCTGTCAATTAATCTTGATAGGCTTTTTTTAGTAGCGTTAATGTTCTGAGGAGGATATCTATCATAAAAAGTGAAATAGCAATAAAAAATCACTATATTTAATACCCTATTGGATATACGTCAAAGAATGTTGTATAAAATATCCGATATCGGATATTTTAAAAAAGACATTTTTAAGAAGGGTGATAATGAACGTGATAAGCTACTTTCCGAGTTTATATCCAGATGAAGTGCTTTATAGTGCTTGTGCGAGATATAAGAAGCACACAAACATAAAAGCTCAAAAGACATCAATGGAAGCACTCTTTGGTAATAATCATCTTACGGCTTCGGTGGATTTTCCCAGTAATATAAACATGTTATTACAACAAATTCCAAGGGATGTTATTAATTATGAAACTCTGTTACAAAAACATACTTTGTTCCCATTTTATAAGCCGTTCTTACCTTTGGAAAGAGTGGAAAAAGTTCGTGAATTAATGCTTGATCATCAATGTACTCATAATATTCCTGGAACAATCGGTATAATGTCTTACGGAATTTCAGCCCCCAGAAATCTTCGTTATTGTGAGGACTGTATTTCTGAAGATAGTTTGAATTACGGAGAAATATACTGGCATAGAGAGCATCAATTGCCTGGAATATTTCATTGTGATAAACATCAAAAGTTGCTACTAGAAACAACCGTTAATTATTCAGGTAAAGGTAGAAAGCACAACTTAATCACTCTGGAAGAAGCAATCAATGAATGCAAGTATATAAAACCTAGCAGGAATTACATAGTTCAAAATGATTTAATGTTAAAAATTTCAAATTTAGCGTGCGAACTTCTGAGACGAGATGTTTCATCTCTAGGGCTAGAAACGATGAGAAGTTTTTATAAGGCTGTCCTGTCGAAAAAGGGATATATTACACGAAAAGGTAATATTCGTTTTAAGGATTTAATCATCGACTTTAATAACTTTTATGATAATGAACTTTTATTTTTACTTGAAAGTTCTATACAAAAAGAAACAGATACTTGGTTACATAAATTACTACGAAAGCCTAGGGTAACATGCCATCCAATAAGGCATATCTTATTTCTATTATTTTTGGATGCTGACATAAACCTTTTATTAAATATTAAAAAGGAATTGCAACCTTTTGGTAAAGGACCCTGGTTCTGTCTTAATCAAGCCGCCGATCATTTCCATAAGCCAACAATAAAAGATTGCAGTATACATTACTGTACTCATTCTAACCTTCATATAGGTATTTTTAGTTGTAGCTGTGGGTTTACTTACTTAAGGAAAGGACCGGATAAAACCTGGGCAGATAAATTTAGGAAGGACAGGGTCTATAGCTTCGGAGAAATTTGGATAGCAGAGTGTAAAAAGGTTTATATCAATCCGGATTTATCTCTAAGAGAAAAGTCTAGAAGAATGGGGGTTGACCCTAAGACTTTGATTAGATACTCAACTACTAATGGTGCAGAATCATCTGCTGCTGAAACGGTAAAAACTCAAATAGAGTTAGAAAAGAGAACAAAAAGATTATTACGAAATATAAATAATCACGAAACTCCTTCCCGTTCGGTAATACGTCGAGAGAATCCAAGAGATTATATTTGGCATTATCGAAACAATAGAGAGTGGTTATACTCAATCCTTCCAAAAAATTCAAAGAGAATAACCAAGCAAAGGATTGATTGGTTAAAGACAGATAACGAAATATTAGGGCCAGTTAGAAGTGCAATTAACAATATATTTAAATATGACGGGAAGCCGATTAGAGTAACGAGAGCGGAAATCAGCAGACGGGTGGAAAAACCTAATATTATTGAGTATTCATTAAATAAGTTGCCAAAAACTCGAGAAGTAATAAGCAGCTTTATAGAGTCAACAGAAGAGTTTCAAATCAGAAGAATCAATTGGGTGTTTGATAATTGGAAACAGAATATTGAGTTGTCTATGTGGCTTTTCAAAAGAGAGGTAGGAATTAATAAGGAATCCGAGTTTATTAAGAAGTACTTAAAAATATTATTTAGCTGAGTTTGCATTACATAAAAGAGGGTATGTCATGAATATTCAAAAAAATCTGTAAAATAAGCGGAGGTAAAATGGCAAAACGAAATAGAGGAATGACTAAACAAAAATATAAGAAATGGATTAAAGAAGGAAGGGGCCAAGGTGAAGGAAAAGACTATAAACCATGGCTAACAATCCAGGATGTTCCATCAAATGGAGTAGTGTCAAGAGAAAAGAGTTGGACTGTTGGGAGAATACATCATTTATTGTCTAGATTGGAGTTGAATTATTTCTATGTTTTAGATTGGGCAAATTCAGTAGTAGATATTAGAGAACAATATCCGTTATTACCAATGGAGCGAACGATAGAAATTGCGGAAGACTTAGGTATTCCACACCCAAGGGATCCTGAAACTAAGGAATTAACACCAATCACAACCGACTTCTTCTTGAAATTAAATAAGGGGAAAGATGAATCTTTTTGTGCAAGGACGGTTAAGCCTTCTAATAAGTTGACTAAAAGAACTGTTGAAAAGTTTGCTATTGAGAAGAAATTTTATGATGAAGAAGGTGTAGATTGGAAGATAGTTACAGATCAAGATCTTCCTAAAGGGTTAGTACATAATATTGAATGGATTCATAATGCGATATACCTTGAATTTGCTCCAAATGATTTAGACTTGTCTATGATAGATTCACTTGCAGAATCTTTGTTTTTTGATCTTTTATCCACGAATAAATCTGTCGCAAAAATTACAAATGAATTTGATAAAAAGGTTGGTTTGAGTATTGGCTCTGGATTGTTCTTAGTCCAACATATGCTTGCTACAAAACAATGGAAAACAGATATGTTTACAAAGATAAATCCGTCTAAGCCAGTTCAATTTGAGGTGAATAAGGCACTGGTTTAGCTATTTAATGAGGTGAGTGTATGAATCAATTATTTGAAAACACCTTGATTGAGTTTAAAGATAATAATGGAAAATGTGTGTCTATCGAGAGAGTTTTATGGATTGCTAAAAATACGAATGAGTGTATAATGATCGACATTTTAGATAAAAATCCTAAACCGATTTGGACAACATGTGAGTATATAGTAGAAGCTTTAAATAACTTAAATGCAAGAATTCTAACATATGATCCATATCTAATGACCAAATGTGTCAAGGAACCTACTGAGAAGGACAAAAGGATAAGAGATGAAGCTTGGAAGAGGATAAAAGATATAGTGGATTTGGAACCGAATATCTATAACCAAAGAGAAAGAGGAGAAATGATTGGTGAATTAATCCGAACTAAGGGATATCACTCAAAAACTATTAATAATGATTTAAGAAGGTACTGGAAAAGTGGGAAAACGATAAATGGATTATTACCTTTGTTCTCAAAATGCGGTGCTCCTGGAGTAGAAAGAGAGTCTAAAACCGGGAAGAAAAGAGGCAGAAAACGTAAAATTGAACAAGTCTTGAAAATAGAAATTGGAATCAATATTGATGAAGAAATGAAAAAAATTTTCCGGATAGCTATAAAGCTTCATTACAGTGATAAAAGAAAAAACCCTTTAAAATACGCCTACGACAAGATGATTGAACAATTTTTTAATATTGGTTATAAGGAAAAAGTGGGTGAAATGATACCAGTTATCCCTCCTGAGGAAGAATTACCGACATTGGACCAATTTAAATATTACTTTTATAAAGAGAGAGATCTTAAAGATATTCTTACTAAAAGAGAGGGAGAACGAAAATTCAATTTAACCAGAAGAGCAGCAGTGGGAAGTGCGGGTTTACGTGCATCCGGTCCTGGAGCTGTATATGAAATCGATGCAACTACTGGAGATTTTCAGCTGGTGCATTCTATCAATCGGAAACCAATAGGCAGACCGATTATTTATTATGTGAAAGATGTATTCAGTAGGATGATTGCTGGATTGTATATTGGAACTGAAAATGCTAGCTGGGTGGGGGGAATGTTAGCCTTTGAAAATGCAAGTACTGATAAAGTAGAGTTTTGCAAGAAGTTTGATATTACTATTACTTCGGATGAGTGGCCATGTATGCATCTGCCTAAAAGCTTTACGGCTGATAGAGGTGAATTTGAGGGCTACAATGCTGATAGATTAAAGGACATGCTAGGGGTTAGGCCAGACAATACCCCTCCATACAGAGGTGACTTTAAACCATTTATAGAACAGCATTTTAGAATTATGAATAATAAAAGCAAACCAATAATTCCAGGAGTGGTTTCAAAATCAGTTAAAGAACGAGGAGAAAAGGATTCAAGGTTAAATGCAGTACTGACAATTAAAGAGTTCACTAAAATAATGATTTTGATTGTATTAGAATATAACAATTCAATAGTTGATAATTATCCATTGGATAGAGACATGTTAGAGCAAAACTTGGTTCCAACTCCTCTAAACTTATGGAATTGGGGAATGCAAAATCGATTTGTTGGTGTCCATATTAAAACTAAAGACCAAATTAGACTTGCTTTAATGCCAAGAGGAACTGCAACAGTGACACATGATAATGGAATTTTCTTTAATAAAAATAAAATTGGTTACACCAGTGTTGAAGTTGAAGAAGCAGGTTGGTTCGTAAAAGCTAGGCAAAAGAGATGGAAAGTTCCAATTTCATATGATCCCCGAAACCAGGAGTATATTTACATATTAAAGGAAGATGCATTTGAATATATTCCATGCAAGGTATTACCACAATACAGTGCGTATAAAGATTTATATGATGAAGAAATAGAATTAACCCAATTAACTGTTGCAACTAATAACTTTATCGCAAAACCAGAAATTAATAATATCAAAGCTGCATTAAATGTAGAAATAGATAAGACAGTAAAAGAGGGAATTGAAAAAACAGAGGCAATAAGAGGAGATGCATATTCTGATAGAGAGTTGCTACAGGGAGTAAAAGAAAATAAGAAAGATGAAAGAGAGAGGGAGAGGGTAGAATCTAGTTGGGTGCTTGGGGGAAAAGAAAAAGGAAATATGATTGATGCGAATGAAAGCCCAGCTAAAAATGCCAATAACAATATTGAAGGAGATATCTCATCTGCTATTAGTTCTAATGAA
Source organism: Mesobacillus selenatarsenatis SF-1 (assembly GCF_000813125.1). Taxonomy (GTDB): domain Bacteria; phylum Bacillota; class Bacilli; order Bacillales; family Cytobacillaceae; genus Mesobacillus; species Mesobacillus selenatarsenatis. The sequence goes on along the minus strand of NZ_BASE01000009.1, from coordinate 8,269 downwards.
TTAGTGGAAAATGAAGATTTGTTTGATTTATTTAATTCTCATTTGAGCAGGAGGAACATTAAGAATGCCCAATGATGTAACTTCTATAGACCGTCCGATATTAATGGGTATTCAGTGTGATGCTGAATACAGAGAACAATTGATTCCTGATTATAAGAGAAATCCCTTAATTGAGACTCTCCCAGATATAATGGAGGCCCAAGAGATAATCGATGCTTTTGCTCAATATCCACAGTTCGACGAGGTACAGAGAACTTGGCCAGATAATATACGTATGCATGCGATATATCAATTAAATACTCTAATACAACCCTTACCTTTTCATTTAGATATATTTAATCGATTCTCAGTCATGATTAGAGATGGATATAAAAGTAGGAATCCAAGGGATATTAACTACAAAGTTCAATTTAATAAAGGTTTTAAAGAAATATTTTCATCTGAAGGAAAGGGACTAGAAGAAGGCTGTAAGTTAAAATCATCTGCGTCAGGTTTTGCGATAATTGGCCCAAGTGGTATCGGAAAATCAACATCTATTGAAAAGACGTTACTTCTTTATCCCCAAGTGATAAAGCATAGACATATTGAAGGTTTTGGATATTTGAAACAAGTGGTTTGGCTAAAATTAGATTGCCCTACAGATGGATCCTTAAAAAGTCTCTGTATCGATTTTTTTCAATCTCTAGATAAAATATTGGGCACTGACTATGCGAAAACAATAGTTACTTATAAATCTACTGTAGACACATTAATGCCTGATATGGCTCATATAGCTTCATTACATGGATTAGGTGTTTTAGTTATTGATGAAATACAAAATTTGAGTTTAGCTAAAAGTGGAGGAGAAAAGAAAGCATTAAATTTTTTTACCAGACTTGTTAATATTATTGGGTTACCTGTAGTAATGGTGGGAACCTTTGAAGCTCTTTATTTATTCGAAAACAAATTTGCTCAGGCTAGAAGAGCTTGTGGAATGGGAGATATGGTTCTTGATCGTATTATTAGCAAAAAAGAATGGGATTTAATAATAAGTTCAATATGGGATTATCAATGGCTGAAGAAATTCACGCCGGTTAACGATGCACTTAAGGATAAATTATATGAGGAGTCACAAGGCATTATTGATATTGTTATAAAACTTTTTATGCATACACAATGGAAAGCCATTGCGTCTAAGGAGGATGAAATCTCTGAACAGTTAATAACTAAAGCTGCGGAAGAAAATTTAAAATTAATTAGGCCTTATATACATGCTATAAAAACAGGTAATAGAGAAAAAATGAAAAAGTATAAAGATCTAAAAGCTGAGTGGTTATCTCTTAATGATTATATTTTAAGCTCTGACGAACAAGTCCAACTGTTTGGAGAGGTAGCTCGTGAACACAAAATAGCGAATGATAAAAAAACAATAGAAAAAATCTACTATGAATTGATTCAAACAGGGTTGGACATGGGACTTGAGCCTAACCAGAATATAGAATTGGCTAAAGAGATTTCTAGAAATAATGATATTGAGGATTCTCAAAAGAAACGAGTTCATTTGATAAAAGTCGCTAAATTACTAGAAACGGGACAAAAAGGAAATAAAAGTAGAGATCTGCAAAGTAAGCATTCTACAAAAAAGAAAGTTAATGTAAACGAGTTGAATAAGAAATCGGATTTAGTTTCGGCATATTGTAAAGGGCTAGAGAAGAATATCGCTGGAGTAGATTCCTTAAAAGAGCGTGGCTTCATTGCAAGCTTCTGTGAATTTGTATGAAAGGAGAAATGGATTGAGTGAGCTTGCTTATTTTCCGGAACCTTATCCTGATGAGGACTACCGAAACTTAGTAATAAGATACTGCCATAAGACAAGTACCCCCTTAGTTGAGTGTATGAATAAATTATTTAATGTTCATACCGGTAGTCCCAATTACTTTCCCTATAATTTAGGGTTTCTTGCGGGAAAGCTTCCATATGATGAAGGAGAATTTATTGATAGTATTATCGAAAAAAACACCTTTTTTCCACTCTTTTCTCTATTTATACCATCAGGTCTTTCGGAACAAATGATAAGTGACTTTTATCAAGTGGATGCGAATAAAGATCTGGCAATTTTAAGTTTACGACATAATATAGGAAAAGAATTTAAGTTTTGCTCAAGATGTATCACGGAGGACATAAAGCAAGGTAAAGAGCCTTATGTCCATAGAATTCATCAATTTAACAATTTAAATATTTGTTTATTTCATAAAACAAAACTTATAGAAAAATGTCCTAAATGTAATGTCAATTTATATGAGGAAAATAACAAGAATCCGCGTCTTTCTGTTTCAAAATGTAAGAATGGGCATTTGGTGGACTATGAAGAGTGTGAAGGTGTTGAATACGCCAATATTAAAATAAAAGTCCTAGAAGACATTCAATTTCTTTTTGAGAATTACTCAACATTAAAAGTGTTTCCACTTTACGATTATTATAAGGTCTATTTAGTACGAAAGGGTTATATGGAGTACTCAGGTAAATTAAATAATAAAGCCTTTTATAAAGATTTTCTAAAGTTCTATTCAGAAGATTATTTAATAGAATTAGGATACAACGTAAAGCAACTTAAAAATAGGCTAGCCTTAAGACTTTTTACAAAAGACAAGTATTCATATGACCCCATTCTTCACATTCTTGCCATAAACTTTTTAGCTGGATCCATAGAAAAATTTTTTAATGATCCCCTACCCAATCTACATAGTAACATTCCGTTCGGTAATGGCCCCTGGCCTTGTTTAAATAAAGTTTGTGAATATTTTGAAGAAAAAGTAGTGAAAAAGTGCAATAAGTATATAACAACTAATAAAAACCTTTTTGGTAATTTTCACTGTCTACATTGCGGATTTCAATATGAACTAAAATATGATGAAGATACTCCTGCTAGTAAGAGTAGATTATATATTAAAGATTTCGGGAGTGTGTGGAAAAGAAGATTGATAGAATTATATAGCAATGGTTTTAGTAAAATTGCTATTGCTCGAGAACTTAATGTTGCTAAAAGCACAGTAGAAAGCCATCTCCAAAAAGTTACTGTAGGAACAATTAAAGAGCACGATCAGATTGGAGAAAATGCAAGTAGAAAAATCCCTTCATCATTAAGGAAATTAAGTGATGAAGAATATAAAAAGCTAAAATCAACAATTAAAGAGTTGTGTAAGAATAATACCATAACAAGAACTAGGATAAGTGAGATTGTTGGCCCTAAAAAGTATAGAGCTATGTTGCAAATGGACCCAGAGTGGATGAATGAAGTGTTACCCAAAATAAAATTCAATTTCACTGAGAAAGATTGGAAAGATATAGACTTAACTTTGGCTGGTGAGGTTGAGAGACAAGCAAAAGAACTATATGAAAGTAATCCTACAAGAAGGATAACCAAATATTTAATTTTAGGAAGGTTACATCCTTCCGATAAAAAAAGAATTATACACCATCCTGTTAAATTGTCGGAAAGCATGAAGATAATCAATAATTACGTTGAATGTAAAGAAGCTTATCAAATAAGAATAATTCCACATACATTAAAATATATGAAAACAACTGGATATAATACAGATCCAGAGAGGATATTTCGTTTTCCAACTTTCAAGGGTTGCTCAGATAAAGTTAAGCAAGAAATTGTAAATTATATAAATTCTTGTACTGAATAAAATGAAGATGCAGATATATAGCAAGTAGCGTATAATGAGAATTTGAAAATGGCATGGATAATTATCTGTGTCATTTTTCCTTTTTTATAACGGCTTTTTTAATTAGAATAGTAACTTTGGATAAGTTCTAGTTTCAGCTGTAGTTTCATTCTCTTAAAATGTAAAAATACTTTATGTTTTTTAAGAAGGTAATTTGTCCTAAATTGTCGAACCATTATACTTAACAACAAACTCAAAATTTAGTAAGGGTGGGAATTTAGTGATTTATCACGGAGCAAAGTGGTGGAAATTTGACTTTCATACCCATACACCAATCTCAATTGATTATGGAAAAGGACCAAATCAAGATACACTTAAAAGGCGTACTCCACGTGAATGGTTATTAGACTACATGTCAAAAAAAATTGATTGTGTTGCGGTGACGGATCACAATTCAGGTGAGTGGATTGACACATTAAAAGCAGAAGTAAATTTAATGAGGGAAGAAAATATAGATGGATTTAGAGAATTAACTATTTTCCCTGGAGTAGAAATAACCGTACATGGAAATATTCATTTGCTAGCAATATTTGATCCTACAGAATCATCTAGACAAATCAGTAATTTATTAAGTAAATGTGAATATAATGGAACTTACGGGGATTCAGATGATTGTACCACTAAATCTTTTAATGAAGTGGTTAATATTATTCATCAAATGAAAGGACTAGCTATACCTGCCCATGTTGATATGGTACGTGGTTTATTTGAAGAGGAGGAAGGTAATTCCTTAAAAAAATGTTTAACCGCAAATGGTTTGTTAGCTATGCAAGTATGCAATCTTGAATATGTAAAGCCTCAAATCTATAATGACATGAAGTTGAACTTTACAGAGATTGCAGGGTCAGATAGTCATCATCCTGAATTTGTGGGAGCAAGTTATACATGGGTTAAAATGGAATACCCTAATTTGGAAGCTTTAAGATTGGCCTTACATGATGGTGAAGACGGTATTATTAGACATGATTTAACTTCTACGAATCCAAACGAGGCATATAATCGATTTTTCATCGAATCGATTGAGATTTCTAATGGAGCCAAAGCAGGAAGAGGAAGAAATCCTCTAAAAGTAAACTTTAGCCCTTGGCTGAATGCAATAATTGGAGGAAGAGGGTCTGGGAAATCGAGTCTTATTGAATATATGAGGCTACCCTTTGATAAGACGCGGGGACTTCCTCCAAAGTTAAGTGAAGAGTTTCAAGAGTTTCGTAAGGTTCCTAAAGAACGTGGTAAAGCGGGTATGTTAACGAACGAAACAAAAATTAGAGTGGAAATGCAAAAAGATGGTCGACACATTGCTCTAACCTGGCAAGGTAATAAGATAATTGAAGAGCATCAAAATGAAATGGGTTTATGGGAGAGTAAAGAAGAAAGCAGTAATATTGACTCTAGATTTCCTTTAAGAATTTTTAGTCAAAAACATTTATATTCATTAACTGAAGATCCCAATTACATATTAGGTATTATAGACCAACAATTTGACAAATTAGAATGGGAAGAAGAAAGAGAAAAGTTATCTACAAATTGGTTGCAGACCCGAGCAATACTTAGAGATTTATCCACAAAGATAAATGCTAAAGGTAATATACAAACAGAACTTGATGATTTGAAGGCGAAAATGAAGATATATGAGGATTCTGGACATAAAGAACTCCTGGATGAGTATCAAAAATCGCAAATCATTAATCAGAAATTAAATCAGGACCTTCAATCCATTGATAATTATTATGAACGTTTGAAAAACATGTATGCAGAAGCTCCTAAACACCTTTTTTCTACAGAAGAATTTACAGGATTGGACCAGGATTCGTTAAAAATATTAAATGAACAAGCAAATCATTTCCAAGTTCTAATAGATAATATGAATGAGGTATTGATTAATGTTGAGCAATTCAAAGCAAATAATAGAAAATCAATTGAAGAGATTCCATGGCATCAAGTTCGGTTGATATCTGAGGATAAATATCACGAGTTCGTTAAAAGATTAGAGGCAACTGGAGAAAAAAATCCTAATGCATACAGTGAGTTTGTAGCAAGAAAAACTGAACTTGAGAAAAAAATGTCAGAAATATCGTCATTTGAAGAACAGTTTAAACTTCAAAAAGAGGAATCAATAAGAATTTTTAAAGATATTGATTCACATGAAAAAGAACTAAGAAATAAAAGATTAGAAGTAATTCAACAGTGGGTAGGCACAAATCCAAATATTAAAATGTACTTAAAAGTAATGGGTAATGTTGAAAATGCTGAAGAAACATTTAGAGGGATTATTCGGAAATCTGGTCGTGAATATGCCAAAGATATTCTTGAACGTGACGATGACAATAAACCACAAAAAGGAGTAATATTCGAATTGATGGAATCTTCTACTCCTTGGGAAAAAAGAAAAGAGATTATTAAGAAGATTCAAACTGTGAATGAAACTGATACTAAAGGCTTTGGAAAACTATTTATCAATCATTTACTTGGTCTTAAATCTTCTACCCCTGAAGACATAGACAGAATGATTATTTGGTATCCAGAAGATAAAATAACATTGAAATTGGTCAATTCCAATAAGAAAGAAGAGGACATTGAAACAGGCTCTGCCGGTCAACGAACAGCTGCTATGCTGTCTCTAATGTTATTATTGGATGATTCTCCAGTCATTATTGACCAGCCAGAAGAGGATCTAGATACAAAAAGAATATCGGATTTAGTAGTTACAGGTTTAAGGACATTTAAAACTAAACAACAAGTAATTGTAATTACCCATAATCCAAATATCCCAGTTAATGGGGCAGCTGAAAATATTGTTCAAATGAATTTTGCTGGTGGACAAATCCAAAAGCAATTGAATGGAGCATTACAAAACAACAATGTTCGAGAAGCAGTTTGTGATGTAATGGAAGGTGGAAAAGAAGCACTCGATAAAAGATATTTTAGAATCTCAAGGGCTTTAGAAGACTAAGGAATGCTGACTACTCTGTCAGCATTTTTTTATCATATAAACCCTAAAAGGCGTTGAATAAGCTGATTTAAGTTTTGTTACATCTTCCTCATAAGCTGTATAATTTCCATCTATTCTGGAGTAATATGCTTCTGCTTTTTCTCGGGTTTCCCAACGAGAAATAGGTATCACCAAGTTTTGTTCCTTTAATAAATTCAGTTCTGTAATGGAAGTTCTGATATACATAATACTCCCCCTTTTAGAATTCATAAGGAATAGCTGTTCTTTCTCATAAGGATATATTTAATACCTACCCTCATTTTCTGTATCGATAAACAGTATATGTGTATATCTAATAAAAAGCACCTTGATCTTAAAGATGAAAAGTTTAGAAATGAATTACCGAATTTATTTCTATGTTGAAAAGGTATGATGAATAATGGATTACCGACTTTAATTATTTTTTATATTTTTTATCTAGTCCTACAAGCTTTATTAACCAAGAAAATAAATTACCAACTTTATTTTACGCAAACAAAGGGTCGGGAGCGTACTTGGTACGTTTCTCGATCCTTTTTTTTGATATCGCCTGGATTTAGGCTTTTCCAACCTGTCCAATCATAAATTATCTATAGAGAGAGACAATAACTCTGTATGGAATGAGTTTTTACGGAGGTATTGGGATGGAAATAGATAAGGAAATGAACTATGGCAGTGATTATAAATATATTCCTGCTACTTCTATAGGCAGCGGTGTGGGTATGGAGGTTTTGCCAGACCTATTTAATTATACTGTCCAGATCGTCAATATTCATTTGATTGGAAGTCCGGAGACAAAGGATTTTGTTCTGGTCGATGCGGGAATGCCAGAATCAGCGGAAGAGATCATTTTCGTTACAGAAGAGCGTTTTGGAGCGAACAGCCGTCCAAAAGCAATTATTTTAACGCATGGCCATTTCGACCATGTTGGAGCGATTATAGAATTAGTGAAGCATTGGGAAGTTCCTGTTTATGCACATGAAATGGAGATTCCTTATCTGACAGGGAAAAAGAGTTATCCTGAACCAGACTCAACCGTTGAAGGTGGCTTGGTAGCAAAGTTGTCACCTCTTTTCCCAAATGAACCGATTGACCTGGGGGGTAATGTAGAAAAACTACCTTCTGATGGAAGTATCCCGCATATGCCAGAATTCAAGTGGATTCACACACCAGGGCATACGCCAGGCCATGTATCTTTTTTTAGAGAAAGAGATCGGTTACTGATCGCGGGAGACGCATTTGTGACTGTTAAACAAGAGTCACTGTATAAAGTTTTAACACAGGAACAGGAAATAAGTGGTCCCCCAAGGTATCTGACACCAGATTGGAATTCCGCTAAGGAATCAGTCATTAAGCTAGAAGCATTGAAACCGGCCGCGGCGGTAACAGGACATGGACTGCCGATGTCTGGTGAATTACTGTCAAACAGCCTGGAAAAGTTGGTACGGGAATTTGACAGTATTGCGGTACCGGACTATGGGAAGTACGTGGATAGGGGAAGGCACTAAAAACCGTAAAAGAATCCAGAGTACTAGTAAAGACTAAAAGCCTGCTGGTTGTTCCAGCGGGCTTATGTGTAAAAGGCAAG
>NZ_BASE01000010.1 GCF_000813125.1 Mesobacillus selenatarsenatis SF-1 | reverse complement strand
TTCATTAAAGGGAATATCCAAAGCATTAGAAAGCAATTCAATGTATTTATAACTTGGGTATACCTTGCTGGATTCAGTGTCTTGTATAAATTTGGGTGATGTCTCCGTACGGAATGCTAATTCTTCTATCGACATTCCTAATCCTTCTCTAATCATGTGAATAATAAAGCCATATTCCTTACAAGGATTCCTTAACATCATAATCCTCCTCGACTTTCATATAAGTTAATAATTATATGTTAATGCATATTTATTAAAAGTTGATTTCACGTGTGTAAATTGTCTGTGAATCACTTCGCCCCTAACAAGTAAAAAAAGCCTGTCATAACCACTAGACAGGCTTGAAGTTCTTACTATTGTTCGTTTTCTCCTAGAGAAGGATATATTGGGATATTCGACATTAACATTAATAATGGAATTATCATATTAGTCTTCTTTTAAGAATGCAACGCAAATCTCGCTGTCTGGATGTAATTTTCGACTATTTTTTTCCCTGTCGTATGCTTTTCAAGAATAGTTTCCTAACCTGTTCCCTCAATGTAATGGTTTGTTAACGAGTTTGTTAACGAGTTTGTTACTATTTGCTAAACATAAAAAAAGCTCGTAGATCAGTCTAATACTCTAGACTCTCTACAAGCTCTTAATGGTGGGAAAAGAATTCCCATTGTTCCTATGACGAACTCAATATTTCTCTAATCTTCAAATAAGATATTTAAGTCAATTTTTATAACTTGCCTTAAAGATTTTAATGTTTGATAAGAGGGATAACATTTATCTTTTTCTATATCACTTAAGGTTCCTTGAGAAATTCCTAATAAATTTGCAAACTCAGCTTGTGTATAAAAATTATCTATTCTAATCGTTTTTATACGCTCACCTACTGAGACCATATTATTAACTCCTCACAAGGAACCTTTTAAGGCACAATGTAGATTACCGACTATTTTTTTCGATTACCAACATTAATTACAAATTACCGACTATTTTTTTCGATTACCGACTATTTTTTTCACAAACACCCTTCTGGATTTTAAAATATTTTTATTCAACCGTAACAGACTTAGCCAGGTTACGTGGCTTATCAACGTCACAGTCGCGGTGCAATGCTGCGTAGTAAGAAATCAATTGCATAGGTATTACTGAGATAAGAGGTGTTAATAGGCTGTGCACTTCTGGAATAACGAAGCGGTCTTCGTCTGTTTCCAGTCCATTCATGGAGATGATGCACGGGTTTGCTCCGCGGGCAACGACTTCTTTGACGTTTCCACGGATGCTCAGGTTAACGAATTCTTGTGTAGCAAGGGCAATGACTGGTGTGCCTTCTTCGATCAAAGCGATTGTTCCATGCTTCAGCTCTCCGCCGGCAAAGCCTTCAGCTTGGATGTAGGAGATTTCCTTCAGCTTCAACGCACCTTCAAGTCCTACGTAGAAGTCGATTCCGCGTCCGATGAAGAATGCGTTTCTTGTGACAGTCAGGTATTCGCGAGCGATGCTTTCGAATTCTTCTTTGTCGTCGCATAGAGCTTCCATAGCTGTCGCTACGATTCCTAATTCCTGTACAAGATCGAAGTCTACTTCGTGGCCGATTCCGCGAGCTGTTACCTCTGCCAAAATCGCCAGGACAGCAAGCTGGGCTGTATACGCTTTTGTTGAAGCAACCGCAATTTCAGGACCAGCATGAAGAAGAAGAGTGTAATCTGCTTCACGGGAAAGCGTTGAACCAGGTACATTGGTGATCGTCAATGCTTTGTAGCCCATCTCCTTCACCTGTACAAGAACCTGGCGGCTGTCCGCAGTTTCTCCGCTTTGTGAGATGAAGATGAACAATGGCTTTTCAGATAGAAGCGGCATATTGTAGCCGAACTCACTTGAGATGTGAACTTCGACAGGAATCTTCGCCAATTTTTCGATGAACTGCTTGCCGACAAGACCAGCATGATAGGAAGTACCCGCCGCAATGATGTAAATTCGGTCTGCACCTTTCATAGCCTTAACGATGTCAGAGTCGATTTCAAGAGCGCCTTCGCCATCCTGGTAGTTCTGGATGATTTTACGCATTACAAGCGGCTGCTCGTCGATTTCCTTGAGCATGTAGTGTGGGTATGTTCCCTTTTCAATGTCGCTTGCATCAAGCTCAGCTGTATAAGGAGCGCGTGAAATAACCTCTCCATCAAGGTTCTTGATTGTCACTTCGTTCTTAGTGACAATGACCATTTCCTTATCCATCAGTTCAACGTACTGGTTTGTTACCTGGATCATCGCCATCGCGTCACTAGCAACCACATTGAAGCCATCGCCAAGGCCGACAAGTAGTGGGCTCTTGTTTTTCGCCACAAAAATCGTATCTTCGTTTTGCTCATCTATTAGGGCAAGTGCATATGAACCATGTAAAAGTGTCAGCGTCTTACGGAACGCTTCTTCCAAGCTCAGACCTTCCTTTACGAACAGTTCGATTAACTGAACGATAATTTCAGTGTCTGTTTCACTTTTCAATTCGACATTCTGCAAATACTCGCGCTTCAATAGATCATAGTTCTCGATCACACCATTGTGAACTAGAGTCAGTCTGCCAGTTGAGCTCTGGTGAGGGTGAGCGTTCACCTTGCTTGGAGGACCGTGCGTAGCCCAACGAGTATGGCCAATACCAGCGTTCGCCATTACATCGTTGTCCACAACGTTGCGAAGGTCCGCAATGCGTCCTTTTTCCTTAAAAACGTGAACTCCCTTTTCGTTCATGACTGCGATTCCCGCAGAGTCATAGCCCCTGTACTCAAGCTTTTCCAGACCTTTTAATAAAATCTCTTTCGAGTCATTATTTCCAATATATCCAACGATTCCACACATAACTTCTTTTCCTCCTGTACGACAGGGGGCAAGAAGCCTCTTATATAGGGGCAGCTTGCCCCCTTATCTCATATAATTGGTTTGAGGTCAGACTTTAATATCCAAATCCTCGTTAGTTTTAGCATCCCCATCTCTTTGTGCATTAAGTTGCCTTAATGTTTTAAAGATGAAATTCGCGGCTGTGCTTTCAGCCGGGAGGCATCCGCCGAAACTTCGATAAACCTCCACCTCGTCAACTAATCCATAATTACGGTCAAGGATTAGTCCTGGCGCTTTAGTTTTCCATTGATCAACCTCTGCCCACCTTTCCGATAAAATCGTTTTATAAGGCATATGTTGCACAAACAGCCTTATTTACAAAAACAGGATTATCATACATGATACTTATGCATCCGTCAATAGAAAACAAAGGAAAACAGCCTTCCCGTACAATTACCCTTTACAGGATGACTAAAAACTCCCTTCATAAATAAATATGCATAAGGGCTCTTCGATGTGCCGAAGCCCTTATGCATATAATCTTCATTCCTATTCCTTTAATCCCATTTCTTCCTGTACAACGACAGCAATTCGTCTTACATATTCTTCGCAAAGCTCTGCTGTTGCTGCTTCTGCCATGACACGGACCAATGGCTCTGTACCGGAAGGACGAACAAGGATACGGCCGTTGCCGTTCATTTCTGCTTCAACCTGTTCGATCACTGCTTTTACCTTCTCGTTATCTGTCACATGGTGCTTATCAGTCACCCGGATATTCACGAGAACCTGCGGGTATTTCTTCATTTCCCCTGCCAACTCAGAAAGCGGCTTGTTCGTTGCTTTCAAGATATTTGCAAGCTGCAGGCCAGTTAGCAAGCCGTCACCAGTTGTATTGTAATCAAGGAAGATGATATGACCTGATTGCTCTCCGCCGAGGTTGTAACCATTCTTCTTCATTTCTTCAACTACATAGCGGTCGCCAACAGCAGTCTGAACACTTTGGACTCCGTGCTCTTCTAGGCCTTTGTAAAAACCAAGGTTGCTCATTACGGTAGATACAACTGTACCCTGCTTCAGCTGACCTCTTTCCTTCAAGAACTTTCCGCAAATATACATGATTTGGTCGCCATCAACGATATTCCCCTTTTCATCAATCGCGATCAGGCGGTCGCCATCTCCATCAAATGCTAGCCCAAGATCTGCACCCTTTTCTTTAACGAATGCAGCAAGTGCTTCAGGATGAGTTGATCCGACGCCATCATTGATATTCAATCCGTTAGGCGATGCCCCCATTGTTGAAGTATCGGCATCAAGGTCAGCAAATAAATGCGTAGCCAATGAGGAGGTTGCACCATGTGCGCAGTCGAGCGCGATATGCAGCCCCGTGAATTCTTCATCAACTGATTGCTTAAGATATTGAAGGTACTTTTGGCCGCCTTCAAAATAATCATTCACCTGACCAAGGTTAGCACCTACAGGACGAGGAAGCTCATCCACTTCCATATCCATCAATTGCTCGATTTCATTCTCTTGATCATCAGATAGCTTATATCCATCCGGGCCAAAGAATTTGATGCCATTATCCGCAACTGGGTTGTGAGAGGCAGAAATCATGACTCCAGCCTGCGCGCCAAGGGCCTTCGTCAAATACGATACCCCTGGAGTGGAGATGACGCCGAGCCTCATGACTTCCGCCCCGATTGATAATAGACCGGCAACCAGCGCTCCTTCAAGCATATGTCCGGAAATACGAGTGTCCCTTCCAATTAAAACTTTTGGGCGATCATGTTCCTTTGTAAGGACATAGCCTCCAAAGCGGCCAAGCTTGAAAGCTAATTCTGGTGTTAATTCGCTGTTCGCAACACCACGTACTCCATCTGTACCGAAATATTTACCCATTCTTAAAATCTCTCCTTGTATGAAAAATTGCAGTCAATTACGCATCTTTTTTCGCAACCGATATACTGGCTTTTTCTTTAGCCAATTTCCACGTTATATTTTGAGGTGCTGTCACTTTCATGTCTACTTCATAATTTCCTTCATCCAGTTCCGACACATCAATCAGGATCTTAAAATCATCCGATGACAGAGCTGAAACAATATCACTCGGCCCAGAAACGGTCAAGTTCGTCTGACCGTTTGCAGGATCAAGGAAGTTGACTTCAAAGCCTTCATCCATCCCATCTATTTCTATGGGAACATTAGAAATGCTTTTCTCGGAAGCCTTTGTGACTTTCACGGTCACTTTTACCGTTTCGGGTGATACCTTGACAATTCCTTCACCGATGATGACTGGGAGGGTAATCTCCGTATCCTCATCAATCTTGCTGACATCCACTTCAACCCTGACATTATCAAATTCCTCGAGAACGCCTGGGTCAGCGATGATTTCTGCTTCCTTCGTTTCCAACGTTATTGAATCGATTGTTACTCCACTTGGAGGAGTCCCTTTTCGGACAATATCAATCGGTACCTTCTTGCTTGAGCTTTTAATCGGGATTGTTACCTCGACAACCTGAGGTTCTACAACGACATTAAGCTTGTTCATATCCTTATCCAAAGCGAGTACACTTGCTTCTCGTGTGATTGTTTCTGATATTTTCCCTGATGAATTGACAGTTGCTTTCACAAAGGTAATTTTATCAACTACATCTTTGGCACCTGTTATTTGGACTTTATTAGGCTTTACCGCTGGTTTCTCGGCTATATAGCCTTCCTCAACTATATTACCGCTGAACTCAGCCTCCACCCTGAATTCCTTCGTTACCTTCTCCTGGATGGAAACATTCGCATAACCAGGTTCAATGGTGACGGTCAGGCGATCCGAGACATCTTTAATTGTAATCGGGACTCGCTGATTTCCGAGTTCAGCCTCTGTTAAATCTACGAACACTTCGAAATTTCGTAGAGTTTTCGCCTGCTGAACAAGGTTTTTTGGGCCTTGCAGCGTGACTGTAACAGTCTCAGGAACACCGGATACTACTAAAGTATCGGTATCATAAACCCTTTTTACCGGTACGTCTTCAACCGTCTCCACCTTTTCATCTGATGGCACATTCACATCACCAGGCTTATCTGGATCATTCTTAGGTACAGACCCAAAGAGCAGAACGGCTAGAACCAGGGCAACCACTTTTATGAACCAGGGATTATCCATCCATTTATCCATTTTTCTTCCCCCTCCAATTCCAGCGGGTAGAAGCGGCCTGCTTGATTCTTGATGGGGAAATCAGTTCAGCTGTGAGCAGTTCCCTTAGCGTTTCCCCGCTCAAGTCACGGTAAAGTTCGCCATTCCGGGTAACCGATACATTCCCTGTCTCCTCAGAAACAACGATCGTGATACTGTCAGTTACTTCACTGATTCCGAGTGCGGCCCTGTGCCTTGTACCCAGCTCCTTCGAGATGAACGGACTTTCCGACAGCGGCAAATAACATGCAGCCGCTGCTACGATATTTTTCTGTATGACTACAGCTCCATCATGAAGCGGTGTATTCGGTATAAAAAGATTAATCAACAGTTCAGAGGAGATTTTTGATTGAAGCTGTATGCCTGTTTCTATGTAATCACTCATTCCTGTTTCTCTTTCAATTGAGATCAATGCTCCGATTCGGCGCTTCGCCATATAATCGGTTGCCTTGATAATGGCCTCCACCATCTTCTCTTCGTCTTCCTCTTCCTGCAGCCCTGATCTGGCAAAGAGCCGTCCCCTGCCGAGCTGTTCGAGTGCCCGCCGCAATTCGGGCTGGAAGATGATGATAATGGCCAGGAATCCCCAGGTTAGTACTTGTTCCATCATCCAGCTAAGAGTGTTCAATCCGAAGTAATCACTGACAAACTTTACGATCAGGATGACAAAGATTCCTTTTAAAAGCTGGACAGCCTTTGTCCCTCGAATTATCGCAATCAGCTTATAAATGACGAACCAAACCAGGAGAATGTCAACAATATTAGCTAGATATTCTAAAAAATCGAAATCTGCAAACGACATTGCACTTCCTCCAGTAGTTTAGTAAGACTGTTTCAGAAAAGTAGCTAACCTTCCTGAAAGTTCAATCAGCCTTGTAGTAAAGCTCTTTTCGTAAAAATGACGAAAACAGCCTTTTGTAAAGGCTCTTTTCTCGAACTTTGATGCTATTGAATACAAAATTGCATTGAATTACCTATATCCCTTCGTAAAGTTGCGCTTCTTGAGAAAAGAGCATGCAAACTTAATACCGACCTGCAAAATAGGTATATATCACGTTAAAATCGGTTTTAGGATTTTAACAACAATCTTTACGAAAACAGCCTTTGTAAAAAAAAGCGGAAGATGACCAATGCACTTCAGCCTATAAACAAAGATAACTTTCTTATTATAACACAAGCCTTGTTCAAATTAATAATGATGTCTACTGCAGTCCACTGCCAATTAATCCTTTTTGATTAACTCTAAAAAAGGACTCTAAAAAACAGCCATTCCTATTGGAATGACTGTTCCTTTTCGTCGTTCTCAAAAAGATCTGCCGTGTTTTTAGCTGTCTTCTTAATATGGTACCAAATCCACTCGAATACTTCATTTACCTCGGTTATTTCTCCGGTGACATTGCCAGCGGAAGCCATGTATTTCTCGCCATTGATCAACTCACCGTTGATCACTGTGACATTCCCCTGGACCTCACCTTCGATTTTCACCTTGCCATTTCTTACAACGACATCACCCTTGACAACTTCTCCTTCAGGAACGATGACTGTATCATTCTGGACAATCAAATTAGGCTGCTTCGATACTGAAAACTGATGTTCTTCGTTCCATGTTGATAAGATGCTGCCGGTCATCAACGCCAGGAAGAGCGAGGCAGCTGTCAAAAGCGGATGACTCCTTAACCAACGCTGGATTTCCGTCTTTTTCTTTTCCTTTGGCAGGCCGGCCATTACTTTTGAAGTAAAATCATCTGGTGCCTGGATGTGAGAGGTGCTCTGCACAAGAGCGATTGATTTATTGAGCTCCCTGAAGTATTCCTGGCAATCTGAACAGCTTTGCAGGTGCTCTCTTAAAATCTTTTCATGTTCTTCGGAGATTTCTTCATCTAGGTATTCATGCATATAGTCGATAATTTGTTCGGAACATTTCATATTCTTTCACCTCACCTTATACGTGTCGCAACTGTTGCCTTAAGGCTTCTCTTCCTCGATGGATCCTCGTCTTCACTGTGCCAAGCGGCAAATCCAGTATTTCACTGATCTCATTCAGGCTGAGTTCTTCAATATACTTTAATACGATGACCGACCTGTATTTATCGGGTAGTTTTGAAATTTCTTTTTGGATCGCATCCTGCAATTCAATACTTTCAACTTCATCTTCTGGCAAAGGAGTTTCAGATGGGACCTGCGAGTACATGGTTAGGCCCTCTGTTCCAGGCACTTCTGCATCTAGAAAGTAATCTGGTTTCTTTTTGCGGATCCGGTCAATACATAGGTTTGTGGCAATTCTATAAAGCCATGTTGAAAACTTCAAGTTTTGATTGAAGCTGTTGATATTGATATATGCACGGATAAAAGCCTCTTGTGCAATATCTTCTGCCTCATGCCGATTCCCGAGCATACGGTAGCAAAGCTGGAAAACCTTGTCCTTGTATACCTCAACAATCTCTCCATAGGCATTCTGGTCTCCCTTGATTACCTGTTTTATTCTGTGTTTTACAATTGTCTCCATTATTTTACCTCCGCGCTTCATGCGGCTAATCGATATACGAATCGATTCCGTAAAAGGTTTCGTTTTTTTATAAAAACTTTATAAATGTATGTAATTGACAAAATCATCTACTAACTGACTTATTCTTGCAAAAAAAGTCTAAAAAACACGATAAGTTAATATTAACAAATTATTACCAGTTTGGTTTAAAAAGTTTTTTTCAGGGGTATAAATGGACTATATTTCAGTGAAAGCGAGGAAACATTCAATGTGTGCAGAAACGTTGTTGAAGGATATTGAAAATTGCCGTAAAGAAATGGTTGAATTAGCCGCAAAGACCTCGCTGTCAAATCAACGGGTTGTCGATATCAGTACTAAACTCGACCATTTACTAAATAAATATTATCACTTATCATCAAAAAATACATTTCTATATTAATAATAAGAGAGCAGCAGCCAGATGGCCGCTGCTCCTATTTTTTTCTCACTATTATGAGTCTATTCCAAAACTACTGAAGCATTACAAAAGTTTCTCTCCAAATAAAGAACCCATCAACGCGACTCCTGCGACAGCGGTCTTGTTCTTTTCATCAAGAATTGGATTCACTTCGACGAATTCAGCTGAAGTGATGATTTTTGCTTCGGCCAACATTTCCATAGCCAGGTGGCTCTCACGGTAACTAATTCCTCCAGTTACTGGCGTACCGACACCAGGAGCATCTGTTGGATCAAGCCCATCCAAATCAAGTGAAAGATGGACGCCATCTGTCTTATCTTTAAGATAGTTGACTGTTTCCTCAATGACCGTAGCCATCCCCAGGCGATCAATTTCATGCATCGTGAACACCTTGATACCAAGCTCCTTGATTAAATCCTTCTCACCATCATCCAAAGCACGTGCCCCGATGATGACAATGTTTTCTGGTTTAACCTTTGGTGCATACCCGCCTAACTGTGTCAGCATTTTATGCCCTAATCCCAGGCTGGCAGCGAGCGGCATTCCGTGGATATTCCCTGATGGTGATGTATCTGCTGTATTCAAGTCTCCATGTGCATCATACCAAATGACACCCAAATTTTTATAATGCTTGGATACACCCGTCAAAGTGCCTATCGCAATGCTATGGTCGCCTCCTAAAACAAGCGGGAATGACCCTGATTCAATAATTCTGTCTACCTCATCAGCAAGCAAGCTATTTTTTTCAGCCACGAGCTCCAGGTTACGCAGATTGCTGTTAGGGTCAATCTTCACCTCTGGCCGGCCAACTGCTATATCTCCCAAATCCTCTATCTCATCAAATAGCACTCTTAATCTTTCATTTATTCCAGCATAACGGATCGCACTTGGGCCCATGTCGACTCCCCTTCTCATCTGACCCAAATCCATCGGCATGCCAATAATCGAAAGTTTCTTCATTTATTTCTCCCCCTTGCTTTCTCTCATCTACACCTTATTTTAAACGCTTTCATTCAAATGACTCAACCGGACAATTTCATGAATATATATACGGTTTGGAATTGAGTGAATTTATTGTTTTAATAAAAGTAAAGACAATCTGAATAATAGAGGATTCTTGACAGCTTTGAGCTTCATTCCCTGAAACCTGTCACAATAACTGCTTCTTCTTGACAGGTTTGGCCTCCGCAGACTGAAACCTGTCATAATTACTGCACTTTCTTGACAGCTTTGAGCTCCGCAGCCTGAAACTTGTCACAATAACGGCTTTTTCTTGACAGCTTTGGCCTCTGCAGACTGAAACCTGTCATTATAACAGCATTTTCTTGACAGCTTTGGGCTCCGCTACCTGAAACCTGTCACAATAACTGCTTATTCTTGACAGCTTTAGCCTCCG
>NZ_BASE01000011.1 GCF_000813125.1 Mesobacillus selenatarsenatis SF-1 | reverse complement strand
TTTTAGAATTCCTGTAGAGAGCTAATTCTCAACTTTGAAAAAAATAAGGTCCCTCAGTAAGATATGAGTATAGACACCACTCTAACTCAAAACCCTAGGAGGAACCCTTACTATGAAGTTTAAAATGCAGGACAAACAAAATCAACTAATAGAAAGAATTTCAGATAGCCACCTTGTGGTTGGTGTGGATATTGCACAAGAATTACACGTAGCTAGAGCTGTGAATTTCCGTGGAATAATAGTCGGAGATCCACTTACATTTGAAAATAATGAAGAAGGTTTTGCTAAATTACTACAGTGGATAAACCAGTTA
Organism: Mesobacillus selenatarsenatis SF-1; assembly: GCF_000813125.1. Classification (GTDB taxonomy): domain Bacteria; phylum Bacillota; class Bacilli; order Bacillales; family Cytobacillaceae; genus Mesobacillus; species Mesobacillus selenatarsenatis. The sequence continues at coordinate 1,477 of NZ_BASE01000011.1, read as the reverse complement.
AAAACCTTAAGAGGATTTGCTTCCACTATCGTTGGGATGGAACCTACAGGACATTACTGGATTAACCTTTCAAAATGGCTTTATGACCAAGACATTGAAGCAGTAACTGTAAACCCTCATCTCGTCAAAAAGAATAAAGAAAACCGTGATAATAGCCGATCGAAAAGTGATAAAAAAGATGCTCTCGTCATCGCTGATATGGTCAAGAATGGTTATTATTCCTTTATTCGTCATAGTTCTGAGACCTTTGAAAAACTAAGAGTTTTAATGTCTAACCGTGATATGACGGTTAAGAGACTTGTTAGTGCCATCAATCAAATCAACCGTTGGGTCGATATTGTTTTTCCAGAACTTCGACAGGTATTCAAAGATGTTAAAGGCAAAGGAGCTATGGCGACTCTTCGCCTATTCCCGACACCACTTGAACTTCGCTCCATGAAAGCAGTCGATATCGTTGAAGGCTGGAAATCCCAAATGAAAAGACAACCTGGGATAAAAAAAGCACAAGCGTTAATTGAATTAGCTGTGCATTCAGTCGGCACTCGACAAGCACTCGAAGCTTATAAACTACACTTGGAACAGTTAATTGAAGAGTTTGATTTAGCCACTGTGCAACTTGAACGAGTTGAACAAGAAGTCACTTCCCTACTTAAACAAATTCCTTTCGCAAGAAATTTGCTTGCCATCAAAGGAATTAGTGAAATTGCACTTGCAGGCATTCTTGGAGAATCAGGTGACCTCAGTGATTTTGCGCATGGTAATTCTCTATTGCGCCATGCTGGATTACATCTTTCAGAGGCCAGTTCAGGTAAATGGAAAGGACAAATTGTCCTTTCTAAGCGTGGCAGATCTCGTTTACGGCGGTTTTTGTATTTAGCGACAATGAGTCTTGTCATGAACAACCCTGATTTTAAAGAGCTGCACGCCAATAATGTTAATGTGAAGAAGATGAAGAAAATGAAATCAATAATGAAATTAATCCATAAACTCGCCAGAGTATTAGTAGGAATGGCCAGAAAGAATGATTCTTATCGTTCCGAGAAGATCCAATCGATTTCACCAATAGCTGCCTAACGTTTAGTTGATAATTAAAGAAACACTTTAGATTTAATACCTTTCGAATACTGACTTATTCGCAGGACTCAAAGAAAGTACGAGTACCGGATTTATTGAACAAAAGGGCTCCGACCCGTTCCTTTAGAAAGACCGGCCTCTACCACTTGGATAGGTGTAACGAAGGAATGAGAGGGCATTTGACCCGTTGAGACATGGGAGTGAAAACCTCCAAGGGTAGCGTGGAGAAAACGTACATTATATGGAAATCATTGGATTTAGCATTAAATCCTTTATTAAAGTACGCCTTCTTGTAGCCATAATGTTCAAACTCATTCAATCAATCCCCTACTATTCTTTCAAGTGATTTGAAATCCTGCGAATAAGTGAGTATTCGAGAGATAATCGTATCTAACTGAGGGAG
>NZ_BASE01000012.1 GCF_000813125.1 Mesobacillus selenatarsenatis SF-1 | reverse complement strand
CTTCGGACAAAACAAGAGGACGCCGAAGGAAATTTGTCTGAACCTAAGGCAACTTCAGACGAAGTCGGATTAACCTAGCAGCAAGTTGTCTAAATCAAGCTGTGGCTTGGAACAGCTTACTCTTAATCATAAAACCTCATATGTCCTTTTTCATTTTTGTAATAGTCGATTCTATCTTGTAAGGTCCCTGTATGGAACTCGAATTTATGCCCATCTGGGTCCGTAAAATAAATAGACATTTTATCTTTTTCATTTCTTAGGCGGCCTGCTAAAAGATTCACTTCCAAATCTTTCAGTCTGTTATACATGGGTTCAAACTCAACTTCATCAATTGAAAAAGCTATATGTGTATATGATTGATTTATTTCTTGACGAGGTATGTCTTTCTCAACATTCAGGGCAAGCCAAATACCATTTAAGTCTAGGTAAGCTGTAGTTTTACCTTTTACTAACAATCTTGCATCAAATACATGTTTATAAAAATCAATCGATTTCTCCAAATCAGAAACAGAAAATAATAAATGGTTTATCCCCTTGATCGACACTTTTCTCACCTCGGAAATAATATTACCCACTAGAAGAACAATTCTTATAAATAAGATACCAGAATAACCGAATCCCTCCAAGTTTCCTTTCATAAATGAAGGATTTTCATCATTGATGTGGAAATTAAAGGAAGGGGAAGGAGAGATGAAATTGTTTTTTAAAAGAAATACATACATTATCAAGCCTGAGGGATTGAATGATATCAATAAGTTGTTTCATACACATGTATATCCAATTCACATTAAACATGGTGCGAAATTAATTGGGCGCTGGGTGAATGGTACAAATGACGAAATTCTGGTTATTTGGAAATATAGCAGCATGGAGCATTATGAAAGGATCAATAGTTTAATTGAAAATAGTGAAGAGTACCAGTCAGCAATGAAGGAGTTAGGCGAATCTTGCACAGAGACTGGCAAAGATTTCTTGTCTTCAACTGCTCCTTATCCTTCAGCATATCATCAGCATAAACATTTATTGTCTGTTAGTGGATATATCACCAACAAGGATGGAGAAGTACTCCTTGTCAGGAATTTTCACCGTTCAAACACAATGGAAATGCCTGGCGGCCAGGTAGAAGAAGGGGAAACATTGGAAGAGGCAATTCATCGCGAGGTATTTGAAGAGACGGGAATTAAGGTGAATTTACATGGTATAACAGGTATTTATCAAAACGTGACGAGTGGAGTAACATGTGTAGTCTTCAGAGGTGAGTATCAGTCTGGTGATGTCAGGATAGCCGAAGGTGAAACTTCAGAAGTCTTTTTTGTAAAAATAACGAAAGAAAATATAGAACAATTTATTACGAGAGAACAATTTAGAAACAGGACTCTAGACGCGATGGATGCAAACTATATCCCATACGAAGCATTTAAAGCAAGACCTTACGAGCTAGTCAGTAGATTTGAAGTCAAAAAAGATTATAGTTAAACAATTTCATGAGGTATTTCCACTTAAGAGAATAGAAGAGAAAATCTCAAACCTTAAAGAAAAGGTAATGTATAAAATATTTTAGGATGTGATTGATATTAAAGCAGTTCTTTTTGACTTTGACGGCACTCTTGCAGATACTTTGCCTGTGTGTTTCTTGGCGTTCGAATCAGTGTTTAAGAAATTTGACGATCGTGAGGTTACATCAGAAGAAATTAAGGCAATGTTTGGTCCATCAGAGACTGGTATTATTCGTGAAAACCTTAAGAATAATAATCATGAAAAAGCCATTGAGTTATATTATGAGATTTATAGGGCCCGACATGAAAATATAGTTCCGAAAAATGAAGAAATATACACCTTACTTATTGAGTTGAAAAATCGTGGCTATAAACTGGGAATAGTGACTGGAAAAGCGAGAAGAAGTCTCGACATATCTTTAGAATGCCTAGAGTTAAATAACATTTTTGATGTAATTGTTACTGGCGATGACGTGGAGTTTCCAAAACCTCATCCTGAGGGGGTTAATAAAGCATTAGTAGAACTGGGTGTATCTAACACAGAGGCAATCTTCTTGGGAGATAGCGACGCTGATATATTGGCTGGAAAGCAAGCGAATGTACATACAATAGGAGTACATTGGCTGCCTAATTTCCAGACAATTGACTTCAGTTTTCAGCCAGATGATGTGCATAGTAATATTAATGAATTTTTACCTTCCCTTCCGGATGGTGGATAGTTAACTAGCTGCCAACTTGGCAGCTTTCATTTTGTACTCAAGATTATAAGTGCGGAACAAAATGATACTGTTCAACAGTATTTCAGGGTATATTAGAGGTTATGATGGAAGAGAAGTTTTGGAGATTACATAAATTATAGAGGAGATTATTATGTCTGTTAAAATCACACCTAAGGGAGAGCAACTTATTCTTCAACAAATAGGCATTTTAGAACAAGAGCTGAAGCAAGTCCGTATGGATAAGAATATTGCATTTAATGCTTGCGGGGATGATAAGATTGCTAATCCTAATTTTCATAAATTAGAGCAGGATGAACGTGTATTAGTGGAACGGATTCAAGAGATTCAGCATACGTATAAGTCTGCAGAATTTATTAAGGTTGATGAGCGTAATTCTGAAATAGTAGCTATTGGCTCAATCGTGAAATGCTCGTTTGAATACACAGATTTTACCGAAGAAGAAATATATGAAATTGTCGGTTACGGCGAGTCGAATATAGATGAAAACAAAATTTTCTATGATACACCGGTTGCAAAGAAGTTACTAGGCTTAAAAATAGGGGACGAAACTGTTTTGTCAGTACCTTCTGGAAAAGTGAAATGCAAGGTTTTGAAAATGTATAGCGGATGGGAAGAAGTAGAGTAAAGCATAATCTGTTGTAATAGCTGGCTAATACTCCGGTTTGAAGTTCGCTAAAATATCAATCGCTAATATGCTGTTGTTTTCCCCCTGAAGGTTAATTCGCCTCTGTATTCTTTCTAATTCCTTTACGTATACATATAGAAATAAAAATCTGTATTTTGGAAAGGAACGGTTAATTGTGGATGAATATATTTGTTATAGTTGTGGGGAAACGCACGAGATTTCGCCAACTCTTTGGAAATGTGAATGTGGTGGCCTGCTAGATTTGAAAAAGGATTCACCTAAAATTGATGTTACTGCCTGGACTAATTATCCGAACACGTTATGGCGTTATTTTGAAGCAATGCCATTTGAAAAAGATTCTAAGACTTGGGAATCAGTTACGATGGGAGAAGGTCAAACACCTTTAATCATACTTGATCCTCTCGAACCGGATACGTATGTAAAAGTGGATTATCTGATGCCTACACTATCATTTAAAGATCGTGGAGCAGCTGTTTTAATGGCAAAGGCTAAAGAGCTGGGAGTTACAAAAGTTATTGCGGATAGCAGCGGCAATGCTGGAACTTCAATTGCTGCATATGCAGCACGGTGCAACATTGCATGTGACGTATATTTAAGTCATACAACATCTCCTAAGAAGATTGCACAGGTAAAAGCACATGGTGCAACGATTAAGGAAATTGTAGGAACTAGAGAAGACATTGCAGAGGCTGCACAAAAAGCGGTTGGAGAAGAAAATACTTTCTATGCCAGTCACGTGTATAATCCATACTTCTATGAAGGTACCAAAACTTACGTATACGAAATTTACGAGCAGCTAAAAGAAGAACCAGATTCGTTAATCATCCCGGTAGGAAATGGTACGCTTTTGCTAGGAGCATATTATGGTTTCAAAGAGTTATATGATAACAAAATGATAGACAAAATGCCGAAAATGATTGCGGTCCAGGCAGCAAACTGTGCTCCACTTTTAAATGCTTATGAAAAAGGCAATGACAGAGCAGAGCCCGTCACCAATAAAGGCACATTAGCAGAAGGTATTGCGATTGCAGCCCCAGTACGGTCGCAGCAAATTATAGCGGCTGTCCGGGAAACAAATGGTGAATTCATCGCTATTGAAGAGGATGAAATTTTGAATGCACGGACCTTGCTTGCTGATAAAGGTTTCTATGTGGAAGTTACAACAGCGGCTAACTATGCTGGATATTTAAAATACAAAAAGTCACAAGGAGAAAAAGTGATCATCCCTCTTTGTGGTGCAGGAATTAAGTCAAAATAAACTGCAAAATGTATAGGGTACTCATTAGCTGGCTTAATTCGAGCATTAATCTAAGAAGGATTAGTGCTCTTTTTTGTTGAATTAGAGAACGGATGCTGTAAAGGGGACATTTCAAAATGGATTCAAAAGAACATTAGAAGAAAATTTATTATCAAGAGCAGAGCTTATAAAAATATTGGCTGAAAAAATTTTTTAAATTCGGAAGTTCAGGAAGGGATGAAGATTTAGCTGAAGATGGTAGAGGAATAATTAATGCAAAATTGAGTGATTTTGAGATTCCCCCTTTATCGGATGATATTGTGTTAGCCAATTAGTAACCAATTGCGGAGCTCTAAATGGAGACTAAATGAGGGTGTATGGAAAATGTAATTTCATCAAGGGACTAAAACTGAGGGCTTGGCGTGAATATAAGATCTTTTAGATACGCTTACGACGGAGCCTGCAAAAATTGGCGACGTCAATATCGCCATTTTCGTTGATACAGGCGGAAACTTTATTCAGACAGTACAGATTAAACTTTGTGTAAAAATGACGGTTTTCACCAATAGATATAATTGTACATATGTTGATTACCTTAGCAGGTGCGTTGATCCCAGGGGGACTAACGCACTTTTTTGTTGTATTCGTTATTGCGCTTACGAAGCAGTTTGGAGAAAGAACAGTATTGAATTAGTATATAACTTTAGCAATGGAAGCCTCACATTTTGCAAGGTGGAATATTATGGCACCTAACACATATTAAAGGTAATTTTTGGGGAAGGTATTTTTTAGGAAAACAAATTTTTGGAGGTTACTTTATGGCTGGAGAAATACAGATTAGGCTGACGGCGGGTGAAATCGGTCAACTTTGGGCTCAATATTTAAATGATAGCGCTAGCATATGTGTTCTTACATTCTTTCTAGAAAAAGCTGAGGATATGGAAATTAAGCCTCTAATTGAATTCTCATTAGAATTATCAAAGACACATATTGGAAAGATTACAGCAATACTTACAGAGGAAAAAAATGTAATTCCAAATGGTTTTAGTATTAAAGAAGATGTGGAATTAAATGCTCCTAGACTTTATTCCGACAGTTTTGTACTGAATTTTATAAACCAAATGGCTAAGGTTGGACTGACAACTTATGCTGGTAGTGTTGGGACATCTGTAAGGGGTGATATTAAATCCTATTACATGGATTGCCTTACAGAAACAATGGAATTATATGATAAGTCAACTGAATTATTATTAAAAAAAGGATTGTTTATCAGGTCTCCTAGCCTGCCTAATTTAGAAAAAATAGAATTTGTAAAAAAGCAATGGTTTATGTTAGATGTTTTTGGAGAAAAAAGACCATTAATTGCCTCAGAGGTCGATAATTTATTTGCGAATCTACAAAGAAATGCCTTGGGAGTAGCTGCACTTACTGGTTTCAGTCAGGGATAAGGATGTAAAACAATTCTTATTAAAGGGTTTAGAAGTTGGGAATAAACATATAAAATTATTTAGAGCTAAGCTAGAAGAAAGTAAACTTCCAGCTCCTATGGGGTGGGATTCTGAAATAACAAATAGTACATCCTATACTTTTTCTGATAAATTGATGATGTTCTTCACAAGTGGTTTGATTTCTTTGAGCGTTGGTTATTATGGTACAGCTATTGGGCAAAGTCCTAGAGGAGATATTGGATCAATGTATAATAGGCTTTCTGTAGAAGTTCAGATGTATTCCGAAGATGGAGCTAATATTATGATTAAAAATGGATGGTTCGAACAGCCTCCAATGGCATCCGATAGAGATGAATTAATAAGAAAAAATAACAGATTATAAAACATATTTAAAGTCCTTCTGCGTTTAACAGCAAGGACTTTTTTCATATCATTGTGAAATATGTTTGATATATTTTGCTGGTGAAGAGTTTCACCTAAACGAGAAGGTGCTTTACCTTAAAAAACAATAAAGCTTGAAGCTTATTAGCTCCAGGCTTTTATTTGCTAGTTAAAGTGCTAAAACATCCTGTGTGTTTTGTACTATTTCAATCTAATGAAAGATAAGAACAATCAAATCGAATAATAGGAAACGTTGGCTTCTGTTTATTTAGATTTAACCAAATGATAGTACTCCCGGTCGAAGATTCGGTAATAAATCCATGATGGAACTTTGTCATGGTAGGGCTGGACGCTTGCTGCGGTTTTCCATTGTGTTTCGTGTGCGAGCAGGACTTGTTTGCGTGCGGATGCTTCGGACGCCATTGGGAAGGCGATTGTAGGTTCTGGTAAGCCTTTATCCCGAGGGTATCGTTCTTTGAAAGTAGGGGAGAGCTTGAGTGCAAGATCAATCATTGGCTTGGGAAGCGTGGCGAAGTAGAGTCGCTTCACTGGTGAATCTTCTTTTTCCATTTCTGCTGTAACGACCTCTTTTGTCAGCTTGCTCATCACTACATGGTCGGGATGTCCATATAAACCTACGATATCATCGTAGGTAAGGACGGTTGTGGGCTTATATAGATGAATTAATTCTCTGATGGTTTGTTTTATTGCCTCATGGCCCGCATCTGCCAGGCCGCTGTCAGGATAATCATAGACTTCTAGATGGTCGATCTTTAGGATTTCCGCTGATTTCTCCAATTCTTTAGTTCGTGTTTCCCCGAGTTTTTCTTTTGGAATAAGGCCTCCAGTACCACCGGCTTCTCCTCTGGTAAAAGTGGAGAGTACACTGATAACGTCTTTATCTTTATTTAACTTATGATACGTTCCGGCAATCATGATTTCATCATCAGGATGGGCAAAGATGGCCAAGATCTTCTTCGGTGCACCCTCTGGAAAAAGCTCCTCAGAAACATGGATATCCTCATCGTTCACATAATAGTTAGCATACATTACCGCTCCAGTAACCAAAACCACTAGCAGGGATACAATTGAAAGCAACACAACGAACAAAGGTTTTTTCCATTTTTTCATGTTATTACTCCTTTTCATAGTCTATTAATCTAGTATATGAGGTAAGTTATATTTCAACTCCTTTTTTTAAAAAAGTAAAATCTTATATTAATATATTGAATATTTTAAAAATTATAAATACTTGTTGTTAAATCAAAACTTAGTCCATATAATTAGATTGTAGATCATCCAGAATTTAACTGGTCCGAACTGGTAGGGACGTCGCAACGAGTAAAGGAGGAATGATGATTGGTTGAGATTGATGTGGACAATCCAATTCCTTACCATGTGCAAATTAAGAACTTGCTGAGGAAGGAGATATTAGAAGGCCAATATAAAGAAAAAATTCCGAGTGAGAGGGAATTGATGAATCGCTTTTCGGTGAGCAGGACGACTGTGCGGGAGGCGATTACCCATTTAGTCAACGATGGAGTTTTGACCAAGGTACATGGGAAAGGCACTTATATTTCTCCTAAGCGACCAATTGAGGAGTGGCTGAACTCCTTACATAGTTTAACAGAGACAGTACGGAAAATGGGGATGAGGCCTGGATCTGTCCTGTTGAACAGTGGAATGATGACTAAGCCGAGGTATTTTGCAGATAAAATTGGTGAAAAAGAATTTTTCACTATCGAGAGACTTCGGACTGCGGATGGAAATCCGATTGCAATAGAACGCCACTACTACAGCAGGGAGATTGGCCAGCAGCTCTCGAAGCATGATTTAGAAACATCTGCTATTTATGAACTGATTGAAAAGAAGCTGGGAATTGAACTTCATCAGGCAGAACAGTTTATTTCCTGTAAAAAGATTTCAGACATGGATGCTGAAAATCTCGGAATCCCTAAAGGCATAAATGTTCTTTGTGTTGAGCGTTTGATCAAAGGGGCAGATGGGAAACCAATCGAATTGTATATTAGCTATTACAAGCCTGATATGTATGTTTTTCGGGTCAACACAAAAAGACAAAAATAGTGTTATTTAAATTTGTAAGCGCTTTACCCGGAAAGGGAGTTTGATATGATTCAGGAATTGAATTTGCCCGGTAGGATTTTTCATGGAGCCGGGAGTGTAGAGAAGGTAGCAGATGCGGCAGCAGGGCTTGGGGCGAACCACCTGTTTGTCGTGATTAGTCCAAGTGTGCTGGGAGAGCCGCTTAACTTGGCTGATCGTTTAACGAAAATATTTAAAAAAACAAATCTCGGAATGACGCTGTTTTCGGAATATAAAGGTGAACCAACTACAGAACATGTAAGAGCGGCCGTGAATAACTGCAAGGAATCCCAGGCTGATTGTATAGTTGCTGTTGGCGGTGGAAGCGCAATCGATTTGGCAAAAGCAGTATCAGTCATGACTATAAATCCTGATCTCCAATATCAAGAGATTGCGAGAAAGAAAATCATCAAGAGGTTACCCCTTATTACCGTACCAACAACCGCGGGAACTGGCTCAGAGGCAACAAAGGTAATGGTCATAACAGAAGTTGACAGTGGCATTAAACTGAATCCAGGTCATCCAGTATTGATTCCTGATATTGCGATTCTTGATCCGGAATTAGCATTAACCTTGCCGAACTCCTTTACGGCCTATACGGGAATGGATGCTTTAGCACATGCAATGGAAGCGTATGTATCGACCAAGGCAACCGTATTGAGTGACTATTTTGCCATAAAAGCAATTACTCTAATCAGTAAAGCCCTGCCCAGTGCCCATAACAATGGAAGTGATTTAGAGGCGCGTGAAAATATGCTTCTTGGCAGCTGCTTTGCGGGGATAGCGTTCTCGAATTCTTCCACTAATCTAGCGCATGCAGCAGGAAGGGCACTAGGTGCAAGGTTTAATATTCCGCATGGTTTAAGCGTTGCTTTATTACTGCCATATGTAATTCAATATGGACTCAAAGTTTCGCAGGAAAGATATGCAACCATCGCTAAAATACTAAATCCGGATGTGGATGGTTCAAAGGAAGCGATGGCAAAAGATGTCTTAAACTTTGTACTGAATTTAAATGAGCAGTTTCAAGTGTGGGAAGCAGGAGCATTGTATTTAAAAGCGAAGCTAGCCAACGAAATACCCTTGCTAGTAGAGGATGCATTGGCGGGAAATGGAATCCTCACAAATCAGGTAATCCCGGTTTACAAGGATATTGAACAAATCTACCAAAAATTATTCAACAAAATATCTGAATATTCAGTTTGTTAATTATAAGGAGGGTTTTTATGGGTGAAATGACAGGCGGAGAAGTAATAGCAAAAATGCTGAGTATTGAGGGTGTGGAAAAGGTATTTGGCATTATTGACGGGACATATTTTGGGTTCTATTCTAATCTTCAAAAATACGATATTGATTTGGTTTCGCCCAGACACGAAACAACCGCTGCACACATGGCGGGAGCGTATGCCCGAGTGACGGGCAAACTGGGAGTTTGTATGGCAAGCAATGGTCCTGGTGTGGCCAATATTCTCCCCGGATTAGTTGTTGAAGAAGCAGAGGGGAATCGTGTGCTGGTCATTACGAGTGCCAGAAGGACGGGGATCATGTACCCTGACCGTGGGGGAACCTACCAATGCTTCGATCAGACGGGTGTCATTTCACAGTTTGCAAAGTGGAGTGAAACCGTGCCATCATTTGATCGTATTCCTGAAATGATGAGGACAGCACTGAGGAAATGCTACGAGGGCAGGCCTGGTATTGTCCACATTGATATTCCGGAAAATATCCTGAATACGAAAGTGAAATGCGACCTAAACTTTTGGGAGCCGCATCAATACCGTGTTACGGAATTTCCTGGTGCGACGGAAAATCAACTAGAGGCAGCATGTGACCTTTTGATTAATGCGGAATTCCCTGTCATCCACGCCGGCAGTGGAGTCATCCATTCCGGAGCATCTGAAGAATTAGAAATGGTGGCGGAGCTCTTGCAGTCAATGGTGACAACTAGCTGGGCGGCAAGAGGAGCAATATCAGAGAGCAACCCGCTGATGATGCCGATGATCTATTTGCAAACAAATAATAAAATCAGGAACGAAGCGGATGTCGTTTTAGTCTTAGGATCAAGAATTGGAGAAACAGACTGGTGGGGCAAGGCACCTTATTGGGATGCAAATCAAAAGTTGATCCAGGTCGACATAGATCAAGGAATATTGGGTGCGAACAAACCAGCAGATCTGGCAATTCAAGCAGATATCAAAACATTTTTAACACAACTCTACCAAAAACTTCAGCAGCGCAAAGACTCCATCCAAACAAAGAATAGAAAAACTTCCATCCAGAAACATCTCGCTGAAAAAGAAAAGAATCGAAAGAAGCTTAATCAACATTTAGAGGACTTCTCAGTCCCAATGAATACAGCCCATGTTCCAGTCATTAGCCAGCAGGTTTTTCCTCCCGGCACTAACCTTGTTATTGATGGCGGGAATACGACGATTTGGACCAATTTCTACTTTTCTATCGATGAACCAGGCTCTGTTTTCTCAACCTATAAATTTGGTATGCTCGGAGCCGGTATCGGCCAGGCACTTGGCGTTGCGGCTGCAAATCCAGATCGTCCTGTCTGCTGCATCATTGGTGACGGAGCCATGGGTTTCCATCCGCAGGAAATCGAAACAGCGGTCAGGAACAATTTACAGGTTATCTATATCGTCGTCTGCGATCGTCAGTGGGGAATGGTGAAGATGAATCAGCATTTCGCCCTGAAGCCAATCAAAACCGTCTTGAAAAAATCATTAAGTGCTGAAGAAAGCATTAATACCGATTTAGGAGAAATCAAGTTTGATATGCTTGCAGAAAGCATGGGTGCCCATGGAGAGCATGTAAACGACCCGAAGGATCTCAAGGGAGCAATAGAACGGTCTTTGATGACTGGTAAATGTTCGGTCATCCAAGTTGATGTTGACCCGGTAAAACATATGTGGGCTCCTGGATTAAAGTATTTCAAAGACATGCATCAGGAACCGAAGGGCAAATAAATGGGGATTGATCAGGTAACTCTTAATTTCAACTCCGCCACCCTGACCATTATGAATATACTGATAGGATTTATTATGTTCGGTGTCGCGCTAGATCTGAAAGTAGACGATTTTAAACGGACACTCTCGACTCCAAAACCGGTTTTGATAGGTCTCGTAGCGCAATTTTTCTTGCTGCCTGCGTTTACTTTCTTATTGGTTATGGTCGTTAAACCATTACCCAGCATTGCGTTAGGTTTGTTTTTAGTGGCAGCCTGTCCTGGTGGGAATCTATCTAATTTCCTAACTTATTTGGGAAAAGGGAATACACCATTATCGATTAGTATGTCTGCTATTTCAACTGTTTTGGCTATTTTTATGACACCGTTCAACACTTTGTTTTGGGGCTCATTATATCCTGGAACGAATGCGTTGATGCGCTCCTTTTCAATCAGCCCGGTTGATATGCTACTCACAATATTTATTATGCTTGGAGTACCTCTCGTACTGGGAATGTATATTGGGAACAAATACCCAGGATGGGCGAGCAGGACTAATAAATGGATGAAACGTTTTTCAATTATCTTTTTTATCCTGTTCGTGTTAGCTTCACTGGCATCCAACTTCAACTATTTCCTTGATTTTGTCGGGATGGTTGCCATTGTGGTCTTTCTTCACAATCTCGTTGCCATTCTGTTAGGCTATTTTTCATCAAGGGTCGCTGGGCTGCCGGAGCAAGACAGAAGAGCAATTGCCATCGAAGTTGGCATCCAAAATTCAGGTTTAGGCTTAATCCTTATTTTTAACTTCTTTGACGGCCTCGGCGGAATGGCGATCGTAGCTGCATGGTGGGCAATCTGGCATATAGTTTCCGGATTGTCACTGGCTACTTTCTGGTCAAAAAGAGAGCCCAAAACACAAGCGATAAACGGAGGTATTCAAGTATGAACATCCTTATTACTGGTGCCTCTGGCTATCTTGGCACCCAGCTTGTAAACCGATTGATCGACCTCAATAAAACAAATGGACAGAAGTGGAACATAATCGCTACTGATATTAGAGCTGACTCTGCCTTTAATAAGGAAGATGGAATTCGATATATTCAGTTGGATGTCCGTTCCCCACAAGTTCAAGCAGTGATAAGAGAAAATAATATTCATACGGTGGTTCACCTTGCGACAATTGTTACTCCTGGAAAAAAGAGTAACCGCGAATTCGAGTATTCAGTGGATGTCAAAGGGACAGATAACATTTTACAAGCATGTGTAGAAAATCAAGTGAAAAGAGTAGTGGTTACGTCAAGCGGGGCTGCGTATGGTTATCATGCAGATAATCCGGAGTGGATAAAAGAGGACGATGCAATCAGGGGTAATGAGGAATTTTCCTATTCTCATCATAAGCGGCTGGTCGAGGAGCTTTTGAAAGATTACCGGAAAAAGCATCCAAATCTCGAGCAGGTAATCTTCCGGATTGGGACGATATTGGGGGACACAGTCAATAACCAGATTACAAATCTTTTTGAAAAAAGAGTGCTGCTTGGAATTTCAGGTTCGAATAGCCCGTTTGTGTTCATCTGGGATCAGGATGTCGTAGGCTGTCTGATTAAAGGAATCAATGGCAAAGAAACAGGCATTTTTAACGTAGCAGGAGATGGGTCACTGACAATCGATGAAATAGGAGAAATTCTCGGTAAGCCTGTCATCCGATTACCGGTCTGGCTTGTAAAGTCAATTCTTTTTATCCTTAAGAGGCTATCGCTGACTCAATACGGCGAAGAGCAGGTGAACTTCCTAAGATACCGGCCTGTTTTAGATAACCATAATCTGAAGAGTAGGTTTCATTACACACCAAAAAAGACTTCAAGGGAAGTATTTCTCTATTATGTTGAAAAGAAACATTACGCCATTAGAAGATCAGGGAAGGGTGCCGTAGTTTAAAATTTGTTATTAAGGTTAAAACAGAATAAGGAAAGTTACGCGTCAGTTTTTTTCTGGCGCGTTTTTGTCTTATATTGAACTATTAGTTTTGGATAAAACTATTATGTTAATAAGTGTAAAACAGTATAAATATCTTCTTATTGACAAATATAACAAAAGGAATGAGTAAAGGAGTTTTATTATGAATCCATATGAAATGACCAATATGATTATTGATGAGGAATCTTATGGTGAGGAACATGTAACAGTTGAATTTACTGTTGAGCAACAGAATTATATCGTTACCTTTCAAAAATCAGACCTTGAATTGATGAATGCCTGGATTGTAGAGGACGATAAAACACTGCCTGCAAACTTGTCTGAGGATTTAATGGATTCTATAAGAGAAGACATCAAAAAGAAAATCTAGTCGGTGACTAGATTTTTCTTTTGGCCGAGATTTCTGCACATATCAATCCGAAGTATGTTGGTGCTTCGTAAGAGAGAAATTCTACAAGTCTCTCCTCGGGAGGTATGGCGCCGGCAAGGATGAGGGTTTGCCAGATTCCGTCTGGTTTTGCGGCTTCAATGAAATCGGCATCGAAGTCTGCCATTTTTTCGAGTTGATTTGTTCTTATCAACTCAACCGCTTGTTCATCGAGTTCTTTGGCTGCTGGATCAAACCCATAAGGGCCTTTTTCATCATGAGCATGAGCCCAATCACAGCTGGCAATCAATCCGACTTTCTTGTCGTATTGAGCTACAGCTATACGAAGCGATTTTCCGAATTCAATATGCTTTTGGAAGGAAAGATCTCTTGCTGGTGTGATTACGACAACGGGAACATCAGGCATGAAGCGGAGCGGGACGATAGCCCCCCAATCAAGTGGCAGGCAAGAGATCGGCCCGGCAGCAGTTCCGAAATTTATTGTCGAGGATAGCTGTCCGTTTTTTAGCGCTTCGTCATTGATTTTTCGCGCTAGGTCTCTCTCTACCAATTTTTCCATCGTAAAAGTTGCCTCGTTCTCATTCCAGCTTCCTATCAGACGTTCTGAATCAGTTATGGAAAATCGGCCATTAATTCTCGTTCCATGGGGAGTAAGAACAACAATACAATCTGGTTTGGCTTCAGCCATTTGCTGTCCAAGGTTCATTAAACTTTTCCTAGTGACAGCCATCCTATCTGGAAGGGCCCCTTGCAATTCGGGGATTATCTCACCACCGTGAGGGGCAATACAAGCAGAAACAAATGGATTCAAGGTTACGACCTCCTTTTTATAAAGTAATTAGATACCGATTATATGGATTCCTTCTTTTTATTCTAGGAGTTTCCAAATTCTTGCTTGTCTAACTGTCTTGATTTGAGGGTAAAGACAGTTATCGAGACAGCAAGGAGGAAAACAAATGGGGAAAAGTATCGAGAGGAAAGTGCCATTTGGACTTGCTATCATCCCTTTGTTAGTTATGGTAGTTTCAATGGCAGTCACGATTGTAAAATTTGAAGGAGACCCGCATATTCCGCTGATTATTGGAACGGTGGTGGCAGGTCTTGTTGCCTGGTTTGCAGGCTTTAAATGGAATTTTATCGAAGAAGGTATTTATAAAGGTATTAAAATGGCTTTACCGGCAATTCTGATCATAATCACAGTTGGAATGATCATCGGTTCGTGGATTGGCGGTGGGGTTGTAGCAACGATGGTATACTATGGCCTTAAAATAATGAGTCCATCCATGTTCCTTGTATCAATAAGCATAATTACGGCACTGATTACTCTGGCGATAGGTAGTTCATGGTCTACAATGGGCACAATTGGTGTTGCCGGTATGGGAATCGGCATGAGCATGGGAATTCCTGCACCCATGGTAGCAGGGGCGATCATTTCAGGCTCTTATTTTGGAGATAAAATGTCGCCATTGTCCGATACAACCAATCTGGCGGCAGGAGTCACGGGAACAGATCTGTTTGCCCATATTCGCCATATGGTTTATACGACAGTGCCCGCCTTTTTGATTGCTCTGGGCGTCTATTGGTATCTTGGCAGGGATTTTAGCAATGCAGGAGTAGATAACCAACAAATTCTTGAAATCATGAATGTAATTCAATCAAACTTTGTGATATCACCATGGTTATTGCTAGTTCCAGCGGCGGTCATTTTATTGGTTGCCTTTAAGATCCCAGCACTTCCAGCCCTAATCGTAGGAGTATTCCTCGGATGGATTACCCAGTTTACCGTACAAGGTGGCGCCATAGCTGATGCGGTTAATACACTTCAAAACGGTTTTACGATTGAAACAGGGAACGCTTCTGTCGACGAGCTTTTCAGCAGAGGCGGAATTCAGGATATGATGTATACTGTTTCCCTGGCTCTTATAGCAATGGCTTTTGCAGGTGTGATGGAGCAGACTGGTATGCTTCAGTCAATCGTAGAAAAAATTTTGAAGCTGGCCCGGACCGCTCGAAGCCTGGTCGTCTCAACAGTTGCAACTTCATTTTTAACAAATGTTGCTGCAGGCGAACAGTACCTATCAGTTCTTTTACCAGGGCGAATGTATAAAAAAGCATACGATGACAAAGGGCTTCATTCGAAAAACCTATCTCGTGCTGTAGAGGATGGAGGCACGGTAACATCACCACTAGTGCCCTGGAATACTTGCGCCGTGTTCATTATTTCAGCCTTGTCAGTACATCCATTCGAATACGCACCATATGCAGTACTGAACTTCACAGTACCGATATTATCAATTATCTTTGCATTGTTCGCTTTTAAACTGGAGTTTGTGAAGAAGGAGAGTTCGGCAACAGAAGCGGTAAGGAAAGCTTCATAGTTAAGAGGGCAGTCCCAATAGGGTACTGCTCTTTTTGCATCATCATAATTTCACTATAGATAACAAATTTTCTATCATATTAAAGAACTACAATGCAAGGGAAAGCCGGACCGTCCGGATTCTGTATATGCGAAAAAGCTTCAGGAGATTCCCGGTGAACAATATGGCGAGATGAATGTCATGGGGGCATTGCCGAGGTGAAAAGAAATATCGGGATTTGCTGCTGGATATAGGAAAGAAGGAAATTGTTTCTAAAAAGTTGAGCAGTGTTTTTTTATTGAGCATGATACAGGGAATCAAAAAAAACAGGCTCTATTTAAAGAGCCTGTTTGTATTATGCTTTTTGAACGTTAGCAGCTTGAGCTCCACGAGCACCTTGCTCAACGTCAAACGTTACTTTTTGACCTTCATCTAAAGACTTGAAGCCTTCACTTTGGATAGCAGAGAAGTGTACGAATACGTCGTCTCCATTTTCACGTTCGATGAAGCCGAAACCTTTTTCTGCATTAAACCATTTCACTGTACCTTGTTCCATTTTTGTTGCCTCCTAGTGCTATCGCACAACTTATTACTATCCTTGCCCAAAGTGATCATCAAGACGAAAAGTCAAAACTTATACTATCCTTTACACCGAACAAAAATAATTCTTATTCATCATAACAAGAAACAAAAGAAATTGCAAATCATGGTGACTTAAGCAAAAAAAGTATAGTTATATTAGCGTTGCTGAATCAAGGTAGTTTAGTGTTTCTCACTGAACAAACGTTGGTGTTGGGTGTAAACTAGAGGATTATTATAGTTGAAAAGAATAACCTGCTAATTGAAGAATAAATATCAACATATAGAAAAGATAAATAGATCCATAGACTGGGGGTTGGGGTATGAAAGAAAGGAAAGAAAAAAGATTTAATGTTCCAGTTGGTTCTGGAAGTGCAATTACTTTTGGTTCTGCTTTAGCCATTACAATATCTTGGAGTATTCATAAATCAGTACTCTGGGCAATAATTCACGGGTTCTTTAGTTGGTTATATGTAATTTATTATGTTTTGACCAGGTAAATCTAGTAGTCAAATTATATAGGACCCTGAAAATTAAAACGAGGCATTTTAAAAAGAAAACGCTTGGATTCCTATATCCAAGCGTTTTCTCAATTTTGTGGATTTGAAGAATCATTAAGTTGTTCTTCAACAGTGGTTTTATTTTTTTAATTTCGTCCGGCACCTATTTGGAAGGCTCTTAGGTGGTTTTTTGAAGCATTTCCTAATTGGGTAAATACCATTTTTACATCCTCCGGCAGGGAGGGAATCGTTTTTAATTTATCATACATCGCAATATTATCGATTTCCGCCTGAACTCCTGCATTAAAAGCGTCCTTCAATGTTTCAGGTGCTGAAACATATTGTTTGGCACTGTCTTCAGGAATAGGTTTGTCGTACTTCTGAAATAAAGTAAGGAGGGCACTGATATGTTGCTGCTCCGCCGACTTGATATTGCTGAATGGCCTGATGTTGCCGAATTTTCCGATGACAGCGTCGTAACGAGCCTGTGCAAGGTATTCGTCCTGAATGGCATATACTAAAGCTTCATCCAATGTAATCGAGGAATCCTTCAGTGCACCTTTAGCACCAAAGTCAGCAGGCACCTCAGTTTGCGCCTTGGCAGCTCCGGAAAAACTTATGAATAAAAACAGGCAGGCTACTACCGGGATTAATTTTGACTTCATTGTTAAACACCCCTTATGTAAAATAATCAATCTTATTGTCTTCATTGAGTGGAATTTGATTCATAAAACACTATGGGTTTAATTTGTAGAGATGATTCGATATAATAGACGTAACTTTTTTCAATAGGAGAGATACAATGTTTTCAAATATAGGGTTTCCAGGATTAATCCTGATTCTCGTAATTGCGCTGATCATTTTTGGGCCAAACAAACTCCCGGAAATCGGACGGGCAGTCGGCAAGTCGATGAAAGAATTCAAGAACGCGACGAATGGACTTGCTGATGATGTAAAGAAGGAAATCAGGGAAAACGAACAAGATAAAAAGAGCTAATCAAAGCTGCCATTGGCAGCTTTTTGTTTTGTTTTTTATTCAGAAAAAAACTGTCCGATCATTTATCACCGGACAGCTTTAAACATCTATTTCCTGAAATATATGTGAATGGAGGACACCAGCAGGATGAGTCCATTCAATATATACAACCCAGTATAAATTACAGTCAGGATTCCTGCACCCCATCCCGAGTCATCCCATGTAAAACCGAGGTAGAGAGTGCTGAAAAAAATTACTGGTGTGAAAAGGAGAAAGACCAATCCTGCAATAATTCGTCTTTTTATGTTCCTCGCTGAATCCTTCACTGCAAAATAATTCGCCACCCCAAAAAGAGCAATATTCATTAAGAGCGTCAAAATCATTCCGACTGATTCTGGCATTTTATCTTGCTCCTTTTCTTAAAAGCTTCATGACAAAGGCAAAAATGAATATAACGATCGTACAAACTAGTAAACCAGCTGCCAGCATGCCGACACCAATTCCTGCCCAAGGATCTACCGTGACAGCCACAACAAAGCTTGCGGCTAATGTCAATAACCCAATTGCCAGGCTGATTAACGACGGCAAAAACACTTTTTTATGCTTGACGTAAACAGTTATAAACATTAATAGCACTGTATACAACAGGCCAACTGTCCAGCCGTTGACTGAGTAATCGATGGCCTTCATGACAAAGTTGCTGGAATCAAGATCCGGCATTTCAAGTCTAAGTTCTTTTAACTTCTTGGTTTCTATGTCTACTGCCCTCAACTTATATTCCTCTGGTTCTTGCGGCCAATTTATATATTCCAGGAAGAGAATTTCATTTTTATCGTTAAAAACACCGGAGATACGACAGATGAATTCAAGTCGGTAAGCCTTTTGGTGTCTCCATCTTTCAAATCTTTCAGAAATAAATCGTATTCAAACAGGGAAGTCTCCTTTGATTCTTCAGTGATCGTCGTATAAGCTAAAGCATTAAGCATAGGCGAAAGCGTGAGATGAAAAAAATCTGTTGGCATTTCACCGCTTAAATCTGCTGTATAAACCCGTCGATCCTCCAGGTCAAACGCATTTATATCGTCAAAATCCTTGAAGAGAATTTCCTTTTTTTCAGCAGAAAAGGCGAGGCTATCCATTGTATAGAAATCTCTATCAGTTAACTGCTCCATTTGTGAGCCATCAATTTTAACGGAAAAAAGGTCAAAGCCCTCTTGAGTCTCCCCCTCAGTCTTTTTAAACTCTTCTGCAGGCATGCTTGCGAAGAAAATCGTTTCGTTGTCATCAGAAAAGACAGCGCCAGAAATGTGCTGAGAATTATTAGAAAGTTTTTTGGGATTAGCGCCATCCACATTTGCTATGTAAAGCGATTTAATATGGTTACTGTCCTTTGATAAATATAAAATCTTGCTGCCATCTGGTGAAAACTGAGGGTTCAGGTGATAAACCCGTTCAGGGTTGCTTACTCTTTTAACATCTCGACCATCCTGTCCAGCAGTATAGATTGCAGAATTTCCATTATTAAAATAGGAAAAGGCGATGAACTGATCATCTTCAGAGATGGCTAGCCCACTTCCAAGACCTGTATAATATTTATAAGCATCCCGGTCGGCCAACAACACATAACTAATGCTTGAAATCAACAACAAAGCAACAAAAGCAATTGCACCCAATAAAGTGTTCCTTCTATATAGTGTAAAATTACACTAATTAAAAGGGTTTTTTAGGAAGAAATTATAAAATCTTCATTGTGAATAAGTTTTTGTACAAGACATAGCAGCGATGGCAAGCCACTGACATTTTCATTAAAAAAAATTTCAACTGTTGTTCATAATAGGAAAATTTAAATCATGGTAAAATAAAAGGGAAGGAACCGCTGAATACCAGGGGGTGCAGAGATGGATAAAAGGATTCAATCAGGTAAAAGACGTCCATCGAAACGTGTGATCACTGCCAGAAAAGAAATGCGGTCTGCTCATTTTCTCCATGAATATGATGAAGACGATCATGACTGGAAAAAGGAAAGAAAACACAACATTCACCACTCACATTCATCCGCATCAAAAGGCCATGATTACAGGTTAACAAAACTCAAAAATAGGGAAGCTGATAGAGCTCAACGAGACGAATATTAATGTTAGTACTGTAACGGCTGTCAAAATTGGCAGCTTTTTTTATTGGGCGTAAAGCCTTTTAGAACAACTACGAGCTGTAAGAATCCGAAAGAATCATGACAGCTTTGGGTGTAAAAGTAGAAAACCTATCAAGAATCCGAAAGAATTATGACAGCTTTGGAGGTAAATGAAGAAAAGCTGTCAAGAAAACGAAGTAATTATGACAGCTTTGGGTGTAGAAGAAGAAAAGCTGTCAAGAACCCGAAGGAATTATGACAGCTTTGGAAGTAAATGAAGAAAAGCTGTCAAGAAAACGAAGGAATTAAGACAGCTTTGGGTGTAAAAGTAGAAAAGCTGTCAAGAAAATGAAAGAATCATGACAGCTATAGATGTAAATGAGGAAAAGCTGTCAGGAAAACCAAAGAATTATGACAGCTTTGGAGGTAAATGAATAAAAGCTGTCAAGAAAACGAAGGAATTAAGACAGCTCTGGAGGTAAATGAAGAAAAGCTGTCAAGAAAACGAAGGAATTAAGACAGCTTTGGGTGTAAAAGTAGAAAAGCTGTCAAGAAAATGAAAGAATCATGACAGCTTTGGGTGTAAAAGTAGAAAACCTATCAAGAATCCGAAAGAATTATGACAGCTTTGGAGGTAAATGAAGAAAACCTGTCAAGAAAACGAAGGAATTAAGATAGCTTTGGATGGTTATGAGGAGAATCTGTCAAGATAGCTACGCGTTAACCCTGGCAACTTGGCAAACCCCTGTGGCAACTTCGGAAAAACTATAATGATCACCACCAATGCTGAGACTGATAAGTATTTTTAAAATATTATAACGTAATAAAATTGGAAAATTGATCTAATTTTATATTGTGTTCACTACTATATAGTGTTACGATATACCTAGTAAGTAGTAAGGCGATATAGAGGAGGCCAATGCATGAGTAAAACCGAGCTTTTAAAAGGTAGTACTAGCATGATTTTGTTGTCGCTGCTTTCGGAAAAAGAGATGTACGGGTATGAAATTACGGAGAAAGTTCACGAGGTGAGTGAAGGTTATCTCAGCTATAAAGAAGGAACACTGTATCCTGCGCTGAAAAAACTGGAGCTATCCGGAATGGTTGAAAGCTACTGGGTAAGTTCCCAGGATGGTCCGCGCCGTAAATATTATCGAATCACCAAAACTGGAAAAAAAGCTTTGGCAGATCAAAAGCAAGAATGGAATATGTTCAAGAAAGTCGTACATCGAATTGTAGGTGATGAAAGTGTCAACACAAGAATCAATTAAACAGTTCGACGACTATATCAAAAGGCTGGTTCGTGATTTACATCTGGAGGAAGAGGAAAAAAGGGAAGTGGAAGAAGAGTGGACTCAGCATTTATATGACCACTACTCCTCCTTGCAAAAACAAGGCCTGGAAAAGTCAGAGGCAATCCAAAGTGTTCTTGAGCAATTTGGGGACATGCAGATGATCCAGACGGAAGTGAATCAAAGTTATCCAAGCGCTATCAAGTCTCATATCCAGAAAGAAAGTGTGATTGGGGTTCTTTGCATCATTGCCAGCCTGATTGGCCCAATGATTTTAATAGGTGCCTATTTTCAGCCATATTTTATCTCTGCCTCACTTATAGCATTGGTTTTTGCTTATCTTGTTCATCGGTTTATTGCCAAACGTCAGTCGGACTGGAGGCTGTCTGTTATCGGATTGATCGCCATCTACGTATTTTTCTTTCAGCTTTTTAAAAGAATGTATGGTTCATCATTGTCATTAGATCAATATGGTGCCCACTTATTCACTTTGGATTGGAATAGGCTGACTGGTTCTGGCGGGCTTTTTGAATTCGTGACAATCCACATGATGTGGTATGTGATTATTGCAATGCAATTCATCACCATTAACAATTACACCCCTACATGGAAAAGGATATTGAACTCGAGTTTCCAGTATTGGGCGATGCTCTTAATTGGTGTATTTCTGGCAATGTTTCAATCAAGTGGTGAGTGGTCGGTCCTTTTTATAAATGTCTTCATTTTGTACGCTTTCCTGCAGCATACGATATCCATCAAGGGAATCACGATTTTTAGCCAAAAAGTGTCACGGATGTTTTATCGCCAATCACTTTAACTTCTTCGGAGGTAAGTATGAAGGAACTTAAGAGGGGAATTGTCCCATTTTTATTAGTCATGCTAGTTGCGTTTATAATGACCGATTTTGGGGATGGAGAAATCAAATATATCATGGCAAGCTATGAGAGCCTTCCAGATCAACAGAGGAACTTTATTAAAGAAATCGGTCCTGGCGGAACAGGGATGTTCCAACATGATGGTTCATCTTACGCTTTCATTGCAACTGAACCGGATGAGAAGGTAGAAGTGTTATTCGTAGGGAAGGCGGAAGATGGCGTTGGGAATGAAGTGAAATACAAGGTTGTCAAAAATGATGGTGCCGACGACACGAAGATCATTGATGGAAGGATGGGAAGGTTCGCGTTATATCTGTTACGGCTGGAAAAAGTAGTCCCAACTCCGTTTGGTTTTAATAATCAAAATCATTAATTAGCTGCCGGGATTGGCAGTTTTTTTTATTTTCATTACGGAAAAAAGTGGTATAATTGGGAAGTGTAAAAAATTGACTAGCTGAAAGGGAGGTACTATCCGTGCAGATTACGCTTTCAGTTATAGCTTTTTTAACAATAGTTTCACTAAGCATTTTCATCATGAGAACTAGACCAAAAGGGCAAAAGAGAGCGATTGTAGGCCTAATTTTCTTAGCAACTTCATCTGTGGCGATAGCCTTAGCATTAAATTCAATTTATTCCCTGGTATTTTTTGCATCGCATTTGATTTTGTTGATGATGGCTATAAGCCTGGCTTTAAAGGAACAAAAAGAAAAAGGTAATAGAAGTATAAAGTAGGTATTGACAATATTCGACTTTACCGCTGGTTAGCAGAACCGTAAATGTGATCAACAAAACGGACAAGCTGGTCTGTTTATTTTTTGTTTCTGAAAAAACAAATATGTTGAATATTTTCCTGGAAAAATATAAAGTATTAAAGTCTCTACCATAATTCTATTGGTAAGTTTATCTATTGCTTTTAAAAGGTATATGGAAATAGGTAAATGAAGAAGACATAGAATGTAACTCAGTAAATTAAGCAATATTCATTTGGATTGTGAAAGGCTTAATGGGTAATTCTAATGTTAATGAGACATTTACATAAGAGTTGTGAAAGAGGAAGGAGAGAGGTTGATGGAAGGAATTTGGCTTGAATATGCCTGGGCATTATTAATATTGATCGGTCTTGAAGGTTTGCTATCGGCTGACAATGCGCTTGTACTGGCAATCATAGCGAAACATTTACCTGATGATCAGAAGAAAAAAGCAATAAATTATGGAATTATAATGGCGTTTGTCTTCAGGTTTGGGGCATTATTTGCGATTTCATTCATTGCAAACGTCTGGCAGGTACAGGCAATCGGTGCAGCATACCTACTTTACCTAGGATTGAAGCACGTCATCCAGGCTAAGTTTGGTAAGGAAAATGAAAATATTCGTGAGGAAGAAGAGAAGGAAGCGAGAGGAATGGGCTTCTGGCCGACTGTTGGTAAAATCGGTTTAGCAGACCTTGCTTTTGCCATTGATTCAATTCTTGCGGCAGTTGCTCTTGCCCTTGGTCTACCAGACTCACCGCTAGGAGAATTTGGCGGTATGGACGGTGGAAAATTCATTGTTGTTCTTCTTGGAGGAATTGCCGGGCTAATCTTGATTAAATACGCAGCTACCTGGTTCGTTAAGCTGCTTGATCAGCGTCCCGCATTGGAAACAACCGCGTATGCCATTGTGGCTTGGGTTGGTGTGAAACTTGCAGTCATTACCCTTGCACATGAAGATATTGCTGTCTTGCATCATGATTTCCCTCATAGCACACTTTGGACAACCATCTTCTATGGAGTATTGATCGGAATAGCCCTTCTGGGATGGTTTGCTCCTGCGAAAAAACCTAAGGGTGAAGGCAACTCTTTATAATTAATGAAGGAAAAAGTGCGTGTAATCCTGATCGGGATTGACGCACTTTTTTTGTTGTTCCAGTCCTCCATTCTTTACTAAAAGTTTATCTGCACTGCTACGTGGAATAGTCATTATAAGGATTATTACACGAAAAGGAGTGTTGATATGAAAGCAGCTGAATTAATGATTAAATGTCTGGAACGCGAAGGTGTTGAATACATTTTCGGTGTTCCCGGTGAGGAAAACCTTGATATTATGGACGCTCTCCTCGATTCGAGCATTGAATTCATTGTAACAAGACATGAAACGAATGCCGCTTTTATGGCTGGGACCTACGGGAGACTAACCGGTAAGCCGGGGGTTTGCCTTGCGACTCTTGGACCAGGCGCGACGAACCTTTTAACAGGGGTGGCCAATTCAAATATGGACCACAGCCCGATCGTTGCCATCACAGGACAGGCAGGCTTGGACCGCCAGCATAAAATTTCACACCAATATTATGACCTGGTTTCCATTTTTGAGCCGGTGACAAAGTGGAATACACAGGTGAAAAAGGCGGAAATTATACCGGAGGTTGTCCGGAAAGCATTTGATGTTGCACAAGGGGAAAAGCCCGGAGCCACCCATATCGACCTGCCAGAAGATATAGCAGCGATGGAAGTAGAGGGTAAACCTCTGGAAATCATTGAGCCGACTATTATGGAAGCGGGAGAACGAGTTATCACAGATGCAGCTAAGCTTATCGAACAGGCGAAGCATCCACTGATTCTTGCCGGAATGGGTGTTGAAAGAGGACAGGCTGAGGAAAGCCTAAGAACTTTCGCGGAAAAAGCAGATCTTCCGGTCGTTCATACCTTCATGGGGAAAGGAGCGATTTCCTGGAAAAATGATCAAAGTCTTTTGACTGCTGGCATTAGCGGCAAGGACTATATCACATGTGGTTTTGAACAGTCCGACTTGATCATTGCGATTGGTTTTGACATAGCTGAATATCCGCCAAAAAATTGGAACCCTGATGGAGAAAGCCCTATTTTACACATCGATAC
This sequence comes from Mesobacillus selenatarsenatis SF-1, assembly GCF_000813125.1. Taxonomy (GTDB): domain Bacteria; phylum Bacillota; class Bacilli; order Bacillales; family Cytobacillaceae; genus Mesobacillus; species Mesobacillus selenatarsenatis. The sequence continues at coordinate 122,554 of NZ_BASE01000012.1, read as the reverse complement.
AATAGAAGCTGAAACTGACGCAAATTATCCTGTCAAACATAGCGTGATTGGTGATATCAATGAAAATCTCAAGCAGTTAGAAAAGGTCATCTCATCCACTGACAGGGATAACAAGTGGGTAGCAAACGTGAGGGAAAAAACGCTAAATGAATACGAGACCTTTGCTGACGATACAAGCTATCCAGTAAAACCGCAGAAAATCATCCATGACCTCAGGTCAGTGATGAACGAGGAGGATATAGTCATCTCGGATGTCGGAGCGCACAAAATGTGGATGGCAAGAATGTATCATACTTTTGAGCCAAACACCTGTCTGATATCCAACGGGTTGGCTTCCATGGGGATTGCTGTCCCTGCGGCAATCTCTGCAAAAATGGTCCATCCGGAACGGAATGTTGTCGCGGTCGTTGGCGACGGAGCGTTCCAAATGTCCAGTGCCGAACTCGAAACGGCAAAGAGATTGAATCTGCCGATTATCATCCTTTTATGGAGAGATGGCGGCTATGGTCTGATTGAATGGCATCAGCGCAGGGAATTTAACAGAACTTCGAATGTCAAATTCGGCAACCCGGAATTCCTCCAGCTGGCACAATCCTATGGCTTTGAAGCGATTGGCATAAATGAAGCCGGAGAATTGAAGGGTGCGATCAAGAAAGCAGTCGCCATGAATAAACCAGTTCTAATCGATTGCCCTGTGGACTACAGCGAAAACATGAAGCTAACCGAAAAATTAGGTGAAATCCTAAGCTAGGAACAGGAGGGGATGTCATGAAAATTGCTTCGATCATTAACGGTGCTGAAAGGATTGATGCTAGCGCTGAAACGATGGAAGTAAGGAATCCATACAGCGGCGCGTTGGTTGCAGAAATGCATCTTGCTGGTGAAAAGGAGATGGAGGAGGCAATCGAAAACAGCCTCCAGACCTTCCATACAACGATGAAAACAATGCCGGCACATGAGAGAGCAGATATTCTTCTTAGAGCTTCCGAACTTTTGGAAGAAAAGAAAGAGGAATTTGCCGAGATCATAGCGGTGGAAGCGGGAAAGCCCATCAAGCATAGCAGGGCAGAGATTATGCGTTCAATTCAAATTCTACGATTTTCAAGCGAGCTGTCTAAACATACGGCAGGGGAAGTGGTGCCAATGGATGCTGCGCTACGAGGGGATAACCGAATGGGAATGGTGAAGCGGGTTCCGATGGGTGTAATTGGTGCCATCACTCCATTTAACTTCCCGTTGAATTTATCGCTGCATAAGATTGCCCCGGCTATTGCTGCGGGTAATACGGTTATTTTTAAACCAGCTGAAAAAACGCCTGTATCAGCCTACATGCTTGCGAAGCTTTTAAAGGATGCAGGGTTGCCTGATGGAGCATTGAACCTGGTCCTGAGCACCGGTGTAACGGCAGGAACCACTCTTGTTCCGCATAAGGATGTACCAAAAATCACTTTTACCGGCAGTTTGACAGTCGGGAAAATCATTCGCGACACTGCCGGTTTTAAAAAGGTCACAATGGAACTCGGTTCAAACTCGCCGAATATCGTCTTTGAGGACGCCGATATTGAGGATGCCGTCGATAGGCTGGTTAATGCAGCCTTTGGTTATTCAGGACAAGTCTGTGTTTCCGCTCAAAGAATATACGTCCAGGAAGGTATCTATGACGAGTTCCTCAAGAAGTATATTGAAGCAACGAATCAACTGAACATCGGTGATCCGATGGAAGAAGAAACTGATTTTGGCCCAATGATCGATGAAAACGCGGCAAAAAGAATCCAGGAATGGGTGGAAGAAGCGAGAGACCAAGGAGCGACTATAGAAACAGGTGGCGAAAGAAAGGGTACGATGATGTACCCGACAATCATCACCAATGTAAAAAAGGACATGAAAGTCGTTAAGGAAGAAGCATTTGCACCAATTGTAACCGTGCTGCCTTTCAATACAGAAGAAGAAGCGGTTGAAAATACCAATGATTCCATCTATGGTCTTCAGGCAGGCGTATTTACGAAAGACATCAGCCGCGCTTATCGAGTTGCAGACAGCCTCGAAATGGGAGGAGTCTGGATCAATGACTCATCGGTATACCGTCAGGACAATTACCCATATGGCGGCGTGAAACTAAGCGGACTAGGTAGAGAAGGCGTCAAGTATGCGATGGATGAAATGACTGAAATGAAATTTATTGGGGTTCGGCTATAATTCGGTGTGATTTAAACCGTTACGTTTAAGATGGAAAACGATATATATTTAAAAGAAATGGCATACGAATTGACGTATGCCATTTTCATTTTATATAAAAAGACTCATACACTTTTTATAGAGTATCGAGATCAAAAATGACATAATAATTATATTATTATAAACAGCGGAACAAAAGAAAAGTCATTTCCGCTGACATTATAAATTCTACATTCCAAAGGCTTATAGAATTAAAGAGGCACGTTACTCAAAAGTTCATGAGTGAGAATATAAAGAGGGTGAAGGTTTGTATGGGAAACCGTAAAAAAGCAACCATAATTATTGGCACATCAATCATTTTTATATATGTAATATTTGCAATTATAGAAACAATTAATCTAGGTTCCAAAACAGTCGATGAAGCTTTCGAAAAATACATGAACAGTGAATTTAAAACTGAAGTTGCTCAGAATGCAATTGGTAATAAAGAGTTCTACAGAAAAGGTAAACCTGTATTTGTACCATTTGAAGTTAATGATAATGTTTCATTAGTTCTGTTTGAGAAAGGAGTATTTGGTTGGAAACGAACATATTATTCGAACAATAGTAATGAGGGTTACTCTTATTCAACTTTTGTTGATGAATTAAATGGAGAGATTCTTTTACATGGAGTCATACCAAAGGATATAGTTACTGAGATAAAGGCCATAAATGTAAATGGAAATGAAGCAGATATTGTTATGCTAAATGATAAAACTGGAATCTGGTTAATGATGAACGATAATAAAGATAACTTCAATAACATTAAAATAGACTTCATAGATGAAGTTGGTAATGTAGTTGCTGAGATGTAAGAAAGTAAAGGGGACTGCAAAGGAGTCTATATTATGAAATTACCAATATGGTTCTTAATTAGTTTAAGTGGAATTTGCTTCTTGCAATGGACTTTAGGATATTGGATTGAATTAATAACAAATAATGCAAGAGATGCTTTTTTAATAATTATTGCAATTTCTTATATTGTATATCCTGTATTCACAATCTTTTCAGTCATTTCTCTCAGGAAAAATAAAGCAATAACTAGAACAAGTAAAAAGATAGGTGTTACATTACTGCTTTTGGGTTTCATTACTAATCCAGCAGTTTACCAAGCATTGAGGCAAGTTCTTTAGCTTTTAATTCTAAGGACCAGGGAGAGCAAGTGTACTAGACCGCTCTGCCGAATAGGCAATTGTTATTGAAAAAACGGGGAGGTTAGTTCAAGAAGGAATACGAACCAAATTGGTAGAATAAGTAAAATTTTATATAAATATTAATAAGAGTAGAATGTCTATGGGAACTAACGAAGTAAAAGCTTTTAACTAAAATAACCACGGGGGGGATTAAAAAATATGAAACAATTGGGGACGCTATACTTTTTCTGTGGAAAAATGGGAGCTGGAAAATCAACTAAATCAAAACAATTGGCGATAGATAAACATGCGGTACTGTTGTCTGAGGATGAATGGCTTTCATCTATTTATCCCAATCAGATTGCATCATTTGAGGACTACCTAAAATTCTCAGCGCAGCTCAAGCCGTTGGTTAAAAAGCATGTCCAAAACATATTAAGTGTCGGTACAGATGTAGTGATGGATTTTCCAGCTAACACTCAAAAACTGCGAAAGTGGTTTTTGGATATGGCGTCAGAGGTCAATGCAAGCCATCAACTAATTTTCCTTAATCTAAATAACGGGCAATGCTTACGTCAAATTGCACAAAGGCGTATCGAACAACCCGAAAGAGCAGCTTTTGACACGGAATCGGTGTTTATTCATGTTACTAAATTTTTTGAAGCACCAGAGGCATCTGAGGGTTTAAATATTTTAGAGTTTAGCGGAAAAGAATAACAAGGAGTTCAATGATTCGTGTGTATAGAGTACCTTTTGTTCTGGGAGGTGCTCAATATGATATAAAAAAATGGAATGTGAGTAAAGTAAGTTTCAATGTATAGTTGTTAAAATCGATGTAACTTTATGAAGTGGTACACTTAAACTATCAGGGTGCTTATGTTGAATAAGAACCATTATATTTCGGGTCCGAAAATACAATAATTAGAAAAATGGCGTGTCAAAAAACTGATGTCAGTTTACACGCCATTTTCATTGTCATTTAAAGGGTATGCACCCTAAAACGGAACGGTTTAGAAATATCACCGGAACGGTTTGTTTAATGAACTAAGAAAGTGTGAAATTCACTCTGAGAATTGTCCAGCTCCAGCGCTTGTCGGAACTGGACATGGCGCTTGCGCATTTCAAGTTATTTGTCAGAATCTGCAACTTTCACGATAGCTTTTCCGAGATTCGCGCCTTTGAACAAATCCAAAAATGCATCTATTGTATTTTCAAAGCCTTCTGTAACCGTTTCTTCATACTTCAATTTCCCTTCTAAAAGCCAGCTGGCCAATTCTTTGGCTCCCTCGCCAAAACGGGAGGAGTAATTGCCGACAGTGAAACCTTGCATCAACGAACTAGTCTTGATTAAGTACCCTTGCACCCGCGGCCCTACATCTGGCTCAGAATTGTTATAAGCTGAGATCGCTCCGCAGACAGGAATTCTTGCGAAGTTGTTCAGGAGCGGGAAAATTGTATCTGAAATCTCTCCGCCTACGTTTTCGAAATAGACATCGATTCCATCAGGACACGCCTCTTTTAGAGCGGAGCCAACATCCTGTGTATTGTAGTTTATTGCTGCATCAAATCCAAGTTCATCTAGAAGATAACGAACCTTCTCATCGGAACCGGCAATCCCAACGACCCTTGCACCTTTGATTTTTGCGATTTGACCCACAATCGAACCGACTGCTCCTGCGGCACCGGATACAACAACGGTTTCTCCTGCTTTCGGCTTCCCGATATCCAGTAAGCCAAAGTACGCCGTAAGTCCGGTCATGCCCAATACACTCAAGTAAGCGGAGACTGGTGCCAGATTCGGGTCAATTTTACGTACCGTATTATCTTTTGCGACCGAGAATTGCTGCCAGCCTAATGAGCCGATTACGAAATCGCCAACTTCAAAAAGGTCTGACTTTGACTCAACTACTTTTCCAATTACTCCACTTGAAATCGCCTCGTTCAATTTGAACGGTGGAATATAGGATTTGGTGTCATTCATGCGCCCTCGTAAGTAAGGATCAACCGAAATATAAATAGTCTGCAAAAGTATTTCTCCTTTTGCAGGTGACTCTACAGGAACTTCCACAAATTCAAAATGTTCAGAAGTAGGAACTCCTGTTGGTCTCTTTTTAAGCTGTATTTGCTTTTGAATAGTAATAGTAATCATCCTTCCTAATTGTTTCTAGCCTTAATATACAGGAAAGCAGGGTCCATTCAAATTCATATGGTTTGTTAAGGTGGTTTCCATTTAAATAGAGCAACCATCCACCAAGGATAGCAAAGAAGTAAATGATGCATTAAATACTTTAATACCAAAAACTAATGGAACTGGAATTGATGGTTTCCTTACATAAATACTAAATGGAGTGTAGTTACTGCCAAACCTTTTCCTGAAACAGTTGGGAATAAAGTAGAAGAAGTCTATTTTAGAATGGCAAAAATCTATTGTGGTAAAGAAGTTACTGAAAAGGCATGGTTTGTATGTTTAGGTTTCCCAAAAGCTCATATTGAATGTGAATACTTAAAAAATCAGAAAAATGGCGTGTAAAACTGGTGTCAGTTTACACGCCATTTTATTTTCAAAGGGTCTACACTCTGAAGCTTATTCCGGGAATGGAGTGGGCTTTTAGGCACAGGGATCAATGAAAGCGATTGGGAATGGAAATATGATATGTTTGCCCAAGGGGATTGAACTTATTCGAAAGCATGTAAATGCAAACACTACTCTTTCAAAACCCTTTTCCATAATGGTTCTATCTTGGCTGGATTAGCCACTTCATTGAGGACCCATCCCGCTTCCCGTTTTAACAGATCACGAAGCAACACAGCAGCTATTTGATGTTTTGCGGGGTGATGTTTTCCTGGATTCTGCTGATATTCTTAATCAGTTCTTCTGGCAGTGAAGTTTCTGCTGTTTTCAATCCTAATTGGGCTCGTTCGGTTTATATCTATGCAGCAACACTCTTGATAGATGTGACGTGACCTGATTGAGCATATTCACTGACCATAAATCATTGCCTCTTGCTGCAGATTTTTTGTATTGAAAAAGAAACCAGGCGATGTCATCGACTGCATCCTGGAATTCATCTGCAGATAACCTGAGGTTTTGAGTTTTTTTGAATTTTTCCAGACGATGATCCGGGTCGTAAATGACTTTAAAGGAGTCTTTTTCAATAAAAGTCTTCTCTGTTACTGTAAACAAATCTACATGAAGCATATTTTCATAAACTGCAAGAATCTGTGGTGCAACGATGAAAATGTCATCATGAAAAAGCAATTTTCCATATGACTCTAGATGATGGATACGACTGTGAAGGAAAGCATCGAGGTCATTCTCTTCAACAAGGCAATATAAATCCAAATCAGAATGTTCGTCTTGCTCCCCGCGTCCAACAGATCCTTTCACGAAAATAGCTTGAACTCTATTGTCTTGTTTAAGGCTATTTGATAAAACTTCAAGTGCATCATTTAACACCATCTTTACTCACCTAGCCAGTCTTTCAATTCACCGAAACTGTCCTTTGTATCTTCAAATCCAACTTCATACAATTGAGTCAGTTTATCGGGATTGCGCTCAACTCTTCCTACTTTGAGATCCTTTGAAGGCCTAATGACGAAGACTTCATTTTTTGATTCTAGTTCTTCAATATAGTCAAGAGTTTCGTTATACAGCTTGTAGCGAGTCTCGAGCGCAGTGTGCAGCCCTTTGTATTCTTTATATACATATCGTGGCAGCCAGGACAGGGAAGATTTCTTCTTGCGATATCCTTTTGGTTTCGTAAGAACGATTACGTTTTTTCTCACTCCATCAGCCATTGCTTTCCTTATTGGAATGGGATCCGCAATGCCTCCATCCATCAGCGTCCGGCCCTGGAACTCAATAGCCGGTGCCATGAACGGTAGTGTACTGGATGCTCTGATGATTTTAAGAAAATCCTCGGGCACATCATTTTTATCAAAAAATACCGGTTCGCCGGTGATACAATCAGTCGTACCAACAAGAAACTTTTCAGCAGCGTTGTTGAAAGTTTCAAAATCAAATGGAACAAGCTCATTAGGGAGTTTATCAAATATGAAATCCATCCCGAATAATTCCTTTTTTAAAAGTAAATTTTTATAAGAAATATAATCTTGGTGTTTTACATAATCAATCGTGACTTGCTTGTTGCGCCCAGGTTGCCTAGCAACATAGGAAGAGCCCTGGCATGCACCAGCAGAAACGCCAATGACATACGGAAAAAATAATTCATTTTCTAAAAAGTGCTCCAGCACCCCGGCAGTGTAGACACCTCTCATGCCTCCGCCTTCAAGGATTAAACCACTGTTATACACTACTACTCCCCCTTGAAATCTATTTCTATCAGTCTCATGTTGTTTTCTATAAAAATAGTCTATCACAGAGTATGCAAATATTTACAAGTTATGATTGTGAAAAAGTAATTTTTGGGAAAGCATCCTCATGGACAAAGATATAAGGTTGGACGAAGTTTTATTAGTAAAATAAATCAACCGCTGTTGTCAACACTGATAGTACTAAATCAGTGCCGTTTACTTGGATTTATGTCGGGTAAAAGTTTAATATGGTTTGGATAAAATGTTAGGTTTACTGGATTTACATATTTGAAGAATGAGCCGTTTTTTATATTGTAAAGGGAGGTAGGTGTTGTGGAATTAAATAAGGAAGAATTGAAGCAGGCAGGGTTGCCGTTTTTGCTGATGATCGCTGGAGCTGGAATGTCGGTCCTTTTTATTATCATATTTTCGGAACTAGCAGAGGAAATGCTGGAAAATGAAATCAATGCGATTGATGAGGCGGTCATTCAAAGGATTAACTTAATAGAAAACGGTACTTTGGACCAGATCACGATTTTTGTTACAGAGCTAGGTTCTGTTTGGTTTTTGTCGTTATGCACACTTGCTGCAGTAATCGCATTATGGGTAAAGGCAAAGGATAAATTAGGCATTCTGTTTTTATTAATGGCCATTGGTGGTGGGGGAGCGCTGACGAAATTGTTGAAACATCTTTACGGAAGAGGGCGTCCTTCTATTAATCCTGAGATCGATGCAATTGGCTACAGCTTTCCAAGCGGACATTCAATGGGTTCGCTGATTTTTTACGGATTTATCGCCTATTTGATCGTCCGTTCTGCCAGAAAGCCTATCACGAAATGGATAGCAATTTTTGTAGCAGGCTTTCTGGTTGTCTGGATCGGATTTACTCGTATTTACCTTGGAGCCCACTTTCCAAGTGATGTCCTGGCGGGCCATCTAGCCGGAGCAATCTGGCTTACGATCACCATACTTACCCTCGAATGGATTAAATGGCAGAGGGGAAATTTCATTAAAGTGACCAGGGTTTTTAAGCGAATTATCAATAAGTAATAAGGAAAAGCCGTTTTTTGAAATTTATTCAGTTAATAGGTGGTGAATCATCCTTGGTGTATTATCGAAAAACTGTTTCATGATGCGATAATGATTTGTTTCTTCCAGCTTTCTTTTAAAAATGCCTTCTTCACTGAATTCATAGATCGCTGCATCAGGATAGGCCATGATGATTGGCGAGTGCGTGGCAATGATCAGCTGGGAGTTATCATTTACTAGATCATGGATGCGCGTCAGCATCGACATTTGCCGCAACGGCGAGAGTGCTGCTTCGGGTTCATCCAAAATATATAGGCCATTGCCGCGAAACCGGTGAAGGAAGGTAGAGAAAAATGCCTCGCCATGTGATTGTTCGTGCAATGACTCTCCGCCAAATGAATCAATTATCTTTGGACCTGGGCCCTCCTGATCGAGTTCTTCAATATTGGAAGCGACATTGTAAAAGCTTTCAGCACGCAGAAAAAATCCATCCTGTGGCCGTTCTACTCCTTTTACAATTCGTAAATAATTCCCTAAATCCGAATGGGAGTCATAAGTTGAAAAATTGAAATTAAATGAACCGCCTTCAGGATTGAAACCCAGTCCAACAGCAATCGCCTCAAGTAATGTCGATTTGCCCATTCCATTTTCACCAATCAGAAATGTCACCTTTGGGTGGAGAGTCAATTCATTCAATGCTTTAAAACTCGGAAGATTAAACGGGTAATCTCGAAATGATGGCACTTCCTCACTCTTGAGACTGATACTTCTCACATATTGCCAATTCAGCATAAATACAACTCCCTGACTAATGGTTTTCTTTATTTTAACAAATTAAAACTGGAAAAAAACAAGCTGAATTTCCAATTCGCTATAAAAATGAAAAAATCGCTATAAAATAAAATTTTTCGCTATTAAAAATAGATTTTCGCTATTAAAATGGATTTTTCGCTATTAAAAATAAAATATCGCTATAAAAAGTGAAGCAAGGTTATAAGCACCATATAAAATTACGCTATAATGCAGATGCATATCTACCTAGGAAGTGATTCTCATTTTTAGTGCGATTATTTTGTTCATTGTTGCAGGAATAGCCGAAATTGGTGGAGGATATTTGGTCTGGCTTTGGCTGAGGGAAGGAAAACCGTTTTATTGGGGGATAGGAGGAGGATTGGCACTCGCTATTTACGGCGTCATTGCTACGTTTCAATCTTTCCCATCATTCGGCAGAGTTTACGCCGCTTATGGAGGCGTGTTCATTGTTTTGTCTGTGCTATGGGGGTGGGGAGTTGATAAGAAAACTCCTGATTTTTACGATTGGGTTGGAGCCGGAATATGTATAATCGGTGTTTCGGTTATGCTTTTTGCTCCACGACAGTAAAAAACTACATACTTTTCTTATTAGAATTCAATAACTCAATAATTTCTTTATTCTGTTTTTTTACAAGTTCCAGTTCTTTTCGAACTTTTGAAACATCATTAACAGCATGTATGAACATGGCAATAAATACGATAGCAACTGGGATCATGAGAAGTTCCATAAATCTTGCCTCCGCTCTAGGAGTATGTTTCCTTCATTATACCTCTCGGGTGATTACTTTGCATTTAATTAGGTACCCACCTACTATAAGAATACCTCCCATCCTGTTTTTTTTCAGTGAAATAGGGAAAAACATAGGTATCCCAATACTTCTTTTTTGCATAAATTTAGCATAACTGGGATAATACATTATAGGGTATAAAAATTAAGGAGGCATTCAGAATGAATGATATTACTGTTTACACAACGAACACTTGACCTTACTGCACAATGATGAAACAATTCCTTGAGGGTCAAGGATTAAACTACAAAGAAGTTAATGTTCAATACGATCAAGAGGCTGCGCAAAAGCTGGTTGAAGAAACTGGCCAGATGGGTGTGCCGCAAACAAAGGTAAATGGCAACTGGGTTCTTGGTTTTGACCCGGATACACTGATGCAGCATGTGAAAAAATAATTATGACCAAAAGAGGCTTTTGCCTCTTTTTTATTTTGAATTTTAAGCAAGAAGGATTTCCAATGTTCTATGTGGAAATAGAATCCAATAGAATAGTTTGGAAAGGATGTGCCATATGGTAAAAGAGCGAAATGAAATTTGGGAATGGGCAAAGGCATTTCTTATCGCAATCGTAATAGCTTTTGTTGTTCGATCGTTTTTAATGACTCCCATAGAGGTAAAAGGTGCTTCCATGGAGCCAACCTTGCATAGCCAGGAGAGGATGTTCGTCACGAAAATCGGCGAACCAAAACGGTTTGATATCGTTGTTTTCCATGCAACCGAGGACAAGGATTATATCAAACGGGTAATCGGACTTCCAGGTGACCGGGTAGAATACAAAGACGATGTGCTTTACATAAATGGCAAGCCTTATGAAGAACCATATTTGAATAAAAGCAAAAATCTCATTACGAATGGGCTGCTGACTGGTTCTTTTACATTAGATGAGACGCCTGTTGGCAGTGATGTTGTTCCAGAAGGGCATGTTTTTGTGCTGGGGGATAATAGAAGGAATAGTAAGGATAGCCGCCATATAGGGGCAGTTCCTATTGAAAGTATCGTTGGAAAAACGAAGGTTGTTTTTTATCCTTTAAAAGAAATGAAGATTATAGGTGAATAATTCTCAGCACACTAAAAGCATTGATTCAGGGATCAATGCTTTTTTTAGTTAGGAGTTCTTATCCATGGTTTTGGTTTTGCTTATATGCATAAACCTTTTCAGCAATGAAGCTGGAAATCAGGCCGACAATCAATGGGATCATGGACCCGCCAGAAATGAAGAAACCCTCTGCATCAGAAGTGTATTCGTAATAAAACATTAACCAGCGAATCGTAAAAATATGTCCGACTAAGAAGAGCAAACCTGTCGTTAAAATAAGCGTTCCAAGTGTAACAACCAAGCTTTTAATAGTCATTCCAGCACCTCCTGATTTGTATACGTTTTACATTTGGAAAAGTTTCGATTTTGATGGTACTCAACTTTGACAGAGTTACCTTCCCGAATTCCGTTACCGGAATAGATAACAGCAGATAGAAAAGAGGCGATATTTATTTTCATATTACCTTTATAGCAAAGGTTATTTATCACTTTATCCTTGGAGTGAATAAAGATATTTGCTATAATTTAAATAAAAAACCGAACGATAGGTAGGTAAAAATGAACTCGCTGGATCGTATAAACCAAGAAGCACTGATTTTGTTCGCGGAAAGAGGATATTATGGCACTTCTCTCTCAATGATTGCTAAGGAAGTTGGCATACGAAAGTCTTCTATTTATGCACATTTTAATAGCAAAGATGAATTATTTATCTCGGTGATTCAATATGTAGCAGATATTTATAAAGCTGAAGTGGAGCAATTTTTCTCTACTTTAAAGGATCAAGATCAACCAGTGGAACATCAACTTTTTCAGGTATTCCGCTGGTACATGCAGCTTTGGATTGATATGAAAGATGTAACAAAATTCTGGCGAAGAGTTAGTGTCTTTCCACCTGAACACCTCGAAAATCATATTAAAAGTATTTCTGCCGAAACTGTGGCAAAGAGTTTTCACAAAGAGCTTGCTGACTTATTTAGACAAGGTGTTGAGAACGGGGAACTACTTAATACTCCATCAGATAAACTAGTCGCTCTTTTTCAAATATTAATAGATGGTATCCTGACAGCACGATTGTTAAAAGGAAACGAGGACACTGCCGAATTATTAGAGGATGGTTGGCATCATTTTTGGTCGGGAATCAAGCCAACGGATAAAAGGCAGACCAATACGGGGGAAATAATAAATGTCTAATGAAGTTCAATCTGAAATATTACTTTCTACAATGTTAAACTCGGTAACTGAGGCAGCTATGGCTCTGGATCCACAATATAATGTGATTTTTATAAATGATTTAGCAAAGGAGATTCTCGGTGTAAACGGTGATAGCGTAATGGGAAGGAACGCTTACGATGTTTGGCCCGATGCGCCAGATGATGTCCGTTTTGTAGAGAAAACGGTAAGGGATAAAGAGGAATACTATGTAAAGGCAATGCCTTATAAATGGGGAAAATACAATAAATATTTGGATATCCGTACATCCATCTTAGAACATCAAGCAGGATTCATGGGCGCTGCCGTGTTTTTCATGGATGTTACTGATACGATCGCCATACAAAATGAATTAAGTGAACGTATTGATGAATTATCTGCTACGCTCATTCCTCTTAAAAATAAGGTTGCCCTTCTTCCGATTTATTGGGTGCCTGGACAGTCAGGATTAAAACTTGAACGAACGCTAAAACAAGTGTCTGAAAAAACCGTTAAATCGCTAATCATTGATTTATCGACGGTCAGAGAACCTGATTCAGATTTTATAGAATCCCTGAAAAAAGCAAAACAAGCCCTTGAATTGCTGGGGGTAGAAGTTCTAATAAGCGGGATACGGCCAGAACTGGCTAGAAAATGGGTAGAAACCGAATCAGATTATAATGACTTTAAGTTTATAAACAATGTAAGCACAGGGCTGAGTAGATTTATAGATTAATTACTAGAAGCGTAAGGATATATTCCTGCGCTTTTTTCTTTTCTGTACTCTGGAAAGGCTGCATCTCCAGTTTATAGCTTTGAATAGCCCTTCTAGGGTTAAAACCGTAAAATTAGACTGTTTAATCAACATTGTACAAGGGTATAAACTGGATGGAATGGAAATTTATTCCGAAAAGATTGAAGTCTCTTAACATACTTAAATTCCTATTTTTTATGAGTAAAACAAAGATAAGCATTTGATAACAATGATATGACAACTGAAACAATTTATTTATCTATATAGTGAACCCTGTGATGATGTATAAATTTCCCAATCGGAGATAGTATAAGGGTGACGAATTAAAGGAGGTTTTTCATTTTGGCGGAGAACAAGGATAATAATACTTCAAACAGTGTTGACCTGAATCGTGAGAAGCTAACGACACGCCAGGGACATCCTGTTAGAGATAACCAAAATATCCGTACTGTCGGCAATCGTGGTCCGGCAACTCTTGAAAATTACCATTTCATCGAAAAGATTTCTCACTTTGATCGCGAAGAAGTCCCTGAGCGGGTTGTACATGCACGCGGGTCTGGAGCGTTCGGTTATTTTGAAACATACGGAAAAGTGGGCGATGAACCAGTTGAGAAGTATACTCGAGCGAAGGTTTTTTCAGGTGCGGGAAAAAGAACACCTCTAATGGTCCGTTTTTCGACAGTCGCTGGGGCGAAGGATTCTCCGGAAACGGCACGTGATCCTCGAGGCTTTGCGGTTAAAATGTATACGGAAGATGGCAACTGGGATTTAGTCGGGAATAACCTGAAGATTTTCTTTATCCGCGATGCAATGAAGTTTCCTGATATGATTCATGCGTTTAAAGCGGATCCGGCTTCAAATGTGCCAAACCCTGAGCGCATGTTTGATTTTGTCTCTAGAACTCCTGAGGCTACACATATGATTACATTCCTATTTTCACCATGGGGTATTCCGGCTACATACCGCCATATGCAGGGTTCTGGTGTTAATACTTATAAGTGGGTAAATGAGAAAGGCGAGGCTGTGCTCGTCAAGTATCACTGGGAGCCGAAACAGGGAATTCGCAACCTGACACAAGATGAGGCCAATGAGATTCAAGCGAAAAATGTCGGCCATGCAACCCAGGATTTATATGAAGCGATTGAGCGTGGAGACTATCCGGAATGGGAGCTCTTCGTCCAGATCATGGAGGATAATTACCATCCAGAACTTGATTTTGATCCGCTCGATGATACGAAACTATGGCCAGAGGATCAGTTCCCATGGCTGCCTGTAGGACGTATGGTGCTGGACCGTAATCCAGTTGATTTCCATTCTGAAATTGAGCAAGCTGCCTTCGGAACAGGGGTGCTTGTTGATGGAATGGATTTCTCGGATGATAAAATGCTTCAAGGCCGTACATTCTCATACTCTGATACACAGCGCTACCGAATCGGTGCCAATTATCTGAAATTGCCGGTTAATTCACCGAAAGCACCTATTCGCACGAACCAGCATCGCGGACAAATGGATGTCCGTGATCCGAAAGAGTCTGGGGACAATCCACATATCAACTATGAGCCATCGATGCTAGGAGGCTTCGAGGAAACGGGCAATGAAGGCCATCCGCCACATCAGCCATCTTACAATGCAGCGGTAGTGAGCGAGCCAATTGACCGTCCTAATAACTACGGTCAAGCAGGACACACATATCGCAGCCTTGACGATTGGGAGCGCGACGAGTTGATCAAAAACCTCTCTGAAGCACTTGCGGCATGCAACAAAAAGATCCAGGATGCCATGATTGATCACTTCACACAAGCGGATGAAGACTATGGCCGTCGAGTGAAGGAAGGAATCGAAATGCGTGTGAAGGAACTCGAAGCAATGGCTAAAGAAGACAAAGTTCCAGGCCGTGAATCAGGTAACTCTAAATATGGACAGGGTGGGCAAGGTTCACTAGCTGCAAATGAAGCAACAAAAGATGCAGTGAAGAATAGCCACGAATCAGGTCCATATTAAAATCGAAAAAAGGCTGCATAGAGTTTTGTCTCTATGCAGCCTTTTCTTTTATTCGGTGTTTATAAAATGGGAAAAATGAAACCAAATAGTGATTATATCGTATATAAGTAAAAGATTGGAAGGTGTGTGGTTTTATGGATTTTTTGAATTGGTATGATTGGCTAGGTCCAACGAATCCGGCAGCTGCTATTTTCTTTGGAATCATTTTCACCATCATTGTTTCTTTAACCGTGTGGTTCGATACGAAAAAGTTCAGGACAACCGGGATCGTTGCACTAACTGGTATTTGTGTGACATTGGTTGGTGTATTATTTTTGAATGTTACTGGATTTTATGGGTAAATGTTTCCGCGAGAGGAGTTCTTCTTTTTCGAGAAAGTGTGGGATATTCTATTTTTAAAAAGGAAGGATAGTGACAGAATCACTAATCCTTCCTTAGCTTATCAAGCTTATTCTGCACTTTAGCGTTGTGGTAAATGGTCAAACCTAAAATAACAGTACTCATCACTCCGGATAGAATAGAACTTCCGACTAGCAACCGGTCTTTTTGTGTGCTCTTCAACATAAACACCTCGCTTTCACTACTAATTTACCCTTGGATATAATATATAAGCCATTTGCAATTCAACTACCCAATCTGATAAAATTGTCAAATTTAGCAGGAAATGAGAGATAATTGGTCGAATTAATGATAATAAATCTCAATTTACTTTTTACATAATCTATTACTAGTAGGTGAAATAAATGGAGATGCAAAAGGATCTTGTTGTTGGCGGCGTGGAATTGAAGTGGGATTTAACTACTGGACAAGTGTTGTTTGAAGGGGGAGACGTTGTTTTTTTCTGGGTGTCTGCCATGAAAACTTTCTTTGACACAATTAATGAAATTACAGGGGAAGAGGCCACGAATCTTGTACTTGAGGCTACTGGATTCCGCCAGGGAATCATCGTCGGTGAAGGCTTCAAGGAAATGAAGGAAATCAATACATCCAATGTGGTGGCCTGGCTCTCGGATACATATGTTCCAGCTGGCTGGGGTTATGTGAGAGTCGAAAAAATGGAAGTTGATACGAAGAATTTCACATTATATATCAAAGATGACTGGGAATATAAAATGAATAAACTTGGTGCCCAAGAAAAACAAGGCATTTTTGTTCCTGCGCATTATGCAGGTGTTTTTACTGGCTTGTTTGGGAGGAACTTCTGGTATAAGATCGTCGAGTACCAAAATGACTCCAACCCATTTACCGTTGTGGAATACTTCCCATCTGACATGAATGTACAGCAAAGCATTTGGCAGATGGCAAGGAGACAAGAAGCAAAGCAAATCCAGCAGCTGGAGAACCTGGTAGCGGAAAAAACCAAAATGCTCCAGGATTTGGTGAAGGAATTATCATCTCCGCTCATTCCGGTTTTAGATGGAATTGTCGTTGTCCCATTGATTGGGAGATACGATGAGGATCGTGCTGAAGATTTGATAATGAACACGCTGAACAATCTGCCAAAATATCAAGCCAGATATGTCTTGCTTGATCTTACTGGCTTAAATAAGGAAATCTCCCCTTATACGGCCGAGTTGATCGAAAAATTAGGTTCGGCGGCCAGATTGCTCGGAGTAGAGGTGATCCTTGTAGGGATTTCAGCTGAACTGGCTATGGTGATAACCGAAACATTGACCGGCCTGAGAAAATATGAATGTCTTCAAACCTTGCAGCATGGTATTTACTATGCCCTAGGAAAAAGCGGGCGGAGGATTGTTTAAGGAAGAAGTGAAGTAAAACTATCCTATAATCCTTTCGACATTCTCTATTAAATGACAAAAACTATATTCCATACTAAATTCACATCTTTGGATAAGAAAAACAACTAAATTTGATTGTTTTTTAAATAACCTGGTGCATTAATCCTAAGAAGGAGTAATGCATTTTTTCTTGTAATTCTTCTTAATCCCGAGAAGTAAGGAGTGGAAAAATGAATCTTAAATTCGGGGGATAATATCAAAGTGAATTATTTTTATTTGCATTTTGCTACTTAAGGGATTCCATCCTATGCAATTGGGTTTTTAAATGGAGCCTAATAGCGTTTATTATCGCTATGATTCTTGTAGGGGTGAACCTGAAAATTAAAAAATACAACAAACTAGAAGGATAGGGAGATTTGCTTGAGAAGCAATCACTTATTTTTGATTACAGTTTTTCTAATTGTATTAACCTCTTTTTCATCAGGTAAGCCAATGGCAACATCTTGGGCATATTCATTTGTAGTTTGGGACGGATATATTTATGTGATAAGTAATGAAAATGTAACAGAAGTTGATAGTGAAATTGGTCAGGTCTCAAGGTATTCGGATATGGAACAGTATTCTGGTAACTTCTCTAATGCTTATAAGAAAGGTACTAAATACTATTCAATTGAAGGTATAGGTACGGACGATGCAATAGCCATAGGAGAATCTGATGGACAATATATAAAGGCATACAGAGAAGGAGAATATGAATTTGATGGAAAGCAAGGTATTCTAAACATTTTTATACTTTCGATATTGTGTATTTTAGTCGTTATTATTTTTAATAAAGTCCAAAAAATCAATCGATGAAAAACGATTCGCTGAATGTAACGGCTTCCAATGGATTAATAACCTTTCAAAATTACTTGGACTAGATTATGGCAATATGGCAGAAGAGGTTTCGAGTTTGGCCGATAGTCTTTACATAACTAATGAAGAAAGATGCAATACATACTACCCTCCAGGATTTTTATTATGACTGGAAAAGCAGGTTTTAAAATCAGGGAAGATATCCAGGTGCGTTATCCAAGGAAGGAGTGCCGTCCTTTTTTGGTGAATCCTTATTGCACATATGGAGATTAGTTGAAGAAACGTGGTTTAGTTCAACATTCAAAAACAGACTATTGCACCACTTTGGTGCAATAGCCGAAAGCGAAAACCAAATCGGAAAAGCAAATTGAATTGCCTCTCTTAAGGCATCACGTTTTTAAGGATTAATCGTAGATTACAGCTTTTCCTTGTTCGCGTAACTTTTTTAAAGATGCAAGCATATGATTTATTTCATCATCGGAATGTCTTTCCCATGAACTTAATTCTGCTACTATTTTCAAAGGAGATTTAGACCTATAAGAACGTGTTGGGTTGCCAGGAAATCTTTTGTCAGTTAAGTTCGGATCATTTTCAAAATCACCTAATGGTTCTACAATAAAAATTCTTTCTTTTGATTTAGATGTTGCTAATTCAGCACCCCATTTAGCAGCATCGAATGTTGCAGTAAAATATATATATTTAGATTTTTCATCTTGGTAATTTGATAAGTGTTGTGGTTCTAATAAATCACCAATTTTTAATGCTGCTTTAGTACCATGAAAAAAAGGACCATTATCTAAGACATCTTTTTTGTCATTCATACTGATACACCTCTTATATTTTTAGATTTGTGTATAACAGTATATTATTGGAATGATAAAAAAAGTAGTCTATAAATTATTTATCTATAGTTGTATAATGTAAGTAGAGAGAATGATTTCGAACGACAACTAACCTATTTACGTTTTAATTTAGCATCACCATTTTGGGTTGTTGCGGATTTTTAAACTGACATATGTCTTATACTTTTAAGCAACAATAGGGTGCGTTGATCCAGAAGGATTAACCGCCTTTTTTTGAACTCTTATTAAACAAACGAGGCAGTTGAACAACACAAATGAAGCTCAAAGCAAGGGTGTGATTGTATTTTTCACGATGGATTTCCAATCAATTTGAGAGATGATGTGAATAAAATAATTAAACTCATTTCGCAAAAGACCTATAATAATGTCACTATTGGAGAATCAGAGGAGATTGTTGAGTATTTTCAAGATGATAACGTGATTAAATTTCCTTATCGGATTTATTACATCGATAATTCAGATGAATTTATAGACAGTTTTAATGAACAACAAAAAATGATTGTGCATTGCATTTATTCAAGAAGTTGTGACGGTTTTGTACGACAAAAACATATGAATTCATTGCTTTTGATGGATTATAAAGATTGGCCAATACCATACATCGTAAAAATATGTGATGAATATGTCTTAGAAATATTAGAAATGATTTATGAAATCTTAAAAGACCAGGACACAGAAAGAATCAAAAAATTTTGTCTTCAAAATAATGTTTCGTTCTGCAAAAGCTATAACAGAATGATTAGCTATTGGAACGAATATTACAGATTTAAATACAATAATTTTCATCAATATATCGGTAGGAAACTATTTAGAGATTGTTTTGGATACTCTAAATCAATGGAACGCAGGAAAAACAGGAGTTTGTGAAACCATACAATTAGACGATCGGGTGCGTTGATCCAGGAAGGATTAACGCTATTTTTGTGGAATTCGCTTATAAAACAAACTGGCAGGTTAATTGAAGAAGCAAGTTTAATTTTATATTTGGAAGGAGAGGGGAGAAAATGAAATTCAGTAATATACTTTTATTATTTATTGCACTACTTTTAGGTTTAGTTGGTTGTCAGGATAAAGAATTATCAGAGACTGCTACGGTTGCAAAAGAATATCTTGAGCAACAAGGGTACAATGTGCTTTCTTATGAAAAACATCAAGAAAGCTATAAAATCACAAAAAGTAAAGTTGAAAGGAAGCCATATCAATTCTTTTGGGGTGTCCCTGGGAATAACCCAGTTCCCTATTATAAAAAAACAGTTGATGTCGAGAAATTTATCGTCAAAAATCACCCATTGGATAATTGGGAATGTTGTGATGGAGTAAAATCAAAAGGTAAAGCTTACACCTACGTATATGTTGTAGAAGGTAAGGTGGTAGGTGGTACTTCGTATCCTTATGGAGTAGATGATGCTGGCTTGGGTGGCGGTTATTGGTCATTAGACGGGAGAACTGGAGATTAACTGTTACTTTTAAAAAGGTATTCAACAAACGGGTGGTGAGTTGAAGATCAGGGCTTTCGTTGTGGCAGCCTTTTCTTATTGTACTAAAGAAGCAGGATAGTTCAATAAGAAATCACAAAAGGAATTAGCATTTACATTAAAATCAGATTAAACGGGGGTTTGAGATGCGAAAAGTTTATCTAGATAGAACAGAATTAACTGGAGCCATAAATGTAAATTTAAAAGATACTGAGGTTATACCAGCAGGTACAACAATTTATCCTATGAGTGTTTATCATAAAAATGAGGAGTATCAAAAATATGCTAACGATTATGATATTCAATTTATCTTTGACGATGATATTCCACATTTAGAATTTTATACGGTTCCATATGTAGATATTATGGCAAAAGATAGTAAAGGTGGATTTATCGGAACTGTTGGTCAACAATGTGATTTGAAAAGTGATACACCAATTTGTTATATCAATAGGCATTTAGAGTGCTTGATAATTTCTAAAAACGGAGAAGATTTTCTGAGTAATATAGGTTCATGGCAAGATAACTTGAAACCCTATGATAAAATTACCGTTTATCGATCGAAAGCAGAAGCAGAAATGAAACTGGAATTTATCGATTTGTCTGTTTGATAGTCCTTCGTCATTATAAATTCATATAGAATTAACGAATGCGTTGATCCAGAAGGATTAAACGCCTTTTTTGTTGAATTCCTTATTGAACAAACGAAGCAGGTTAGTTCAATAAATTGGAAGGAAAAAGGGATATGAAAAGGGAATTACTTAATAAACCATACTAAATAAAGGAGAGGTAGTTTATGAGTAATTCATTTATTGAACAAGTACATTATATTAGAATTCCGGTGAAAAACTTGGAGGAGTCTGCACAATGGTATAGAGATATATTAGGGCTTCAATTATTAACCATTACTGAGGATCCATTTGCCATTATAAAAGTTAATGAGGGACCTTTTTTACTTATCTTAGTTCCTACTGAAGATGATACATTTGCACATTTTACAATTAGTAATGTTCCAGCCTTTAGCATTGGTTTTACAAGTCCAGAACTATCTAAATTTCATACACACCTTATTGAAAATGGTGTTAAGGTTGAGGATATAAAAGAGGATAATGGACATTCCTTTTTTCACTTTTTTGATTTAAATGGAAATAAACTCCAAGTACACTGGTGAGAAATATATATTAAGGTAATATTTAGTGGAAGATCACACTTAATCTAAAAGGGGCATTCTTTATTTAAGAATGCTTTTTTTCTTATTGAAGTAAAGGAGCAGGTTAGTTTAAGTGTAATGATTCACAATTAGCTTTGTTTATTAAGTAGATGAAAGAACGTAATTTATTGTATAACTTCATAGATGATGCGATGCTTCAATTGAGAAGGGGCGCTTTTCTTATTCAACAAACGGGCCCTATTGTTAAAGATCGCTTGGCAATAAGATATTAGTTAGTATAAAGATTGTATATATTTCAAACTAAACCTATTTCAGTGTGAACAATGTGGAGGAGAAATGGTCCCTGAATATTATAAAGGGATTTAGGAGTATCGACTACAGGATTTCCAATAATTATGGTGGAAGAAAAAAGACCGGACGTATTTTGTACGGTTTTTCTTATATTTTTGTAAGATAATTGAGTTTATCGCGTCTTATATATAAGGAGGTGAGATGGTGACACAGATTGAGGATATTTATAATACATACTTTAAAGATGTATTTTTATATGTGTATAGTTTGTCTGGCGATAAGCATATCGCTGAAGATATCACTTCGGAAACTTTTATGAAGGCACTAACATCGCTAGACAGTTTCAGAGGGGATAGTGATATCCGTGTTTGGTTATGCCAAATTGCCAAAAACAGTTATTACTCTTACTTGGGTAAGAAAAAAAACTTTGTAGATTTAAAGTCACTTCCGGAATCAGCTAGTGAAGACAATGTAGAACAAGAAATAACCACTTCGCAAGCGTCTATGAAGGTACATGAAATTATCCAGAATTTAAAAGAGCCATATAAAAAAGTCTTTACGCTCCGTGTATTTGGAGAACTGTCATTTAAGCAAATTGGCAAATTGTATGCAAAAAGTGATAACTGGGCTTGTGTTACTTATCACCGTGCTAGAGAAAAGATTAAAGCGCGATTGGGGGATTATCGATGAAAATTAGTTGTAATATGATTAGGGATATACTGCCTTTATATGTCGAGAATATGGCAAGTCAAGATACTAGAGATATCGTTGAAGAACATATAGCTTCTTGTGAAAACTGCAAAAAACGACTTGAAGAAATGAGGACGCTTGAAGAACTGCCAATAGATACCGATATAGCTCCCTTAAGAAATATACAAAATACATTGCGAAGGGAAAAGCTGCAAACGATTATTCTTACAGTCATGGTAACATTGGTTTTTGCAGTGGTTACAATGGCTTATCTGACAGAGCCAGCATACATTTCTTATAATGAAAATGCAGTTTCGATCATTGAAAAGGATGACGGAACTGTACTTTTGAATTTTAGTGAAGAAGTCTCCGGATTCCATGTAGAACAATATCCAGCAGCAGACAATTCAGGTTATGTCTATGATATAACTACATGGGAAACGATTTGGCAACATAAAATAAGCAAAAACAACCTAGAAAATACTGTCTTAAACCCGAATGGAGAAACGGTCGCTTCAATCTATTATTACAATACCGATGGAAGTGAAAATATTTTAATTTATGGAGATCCAATAACGGATGGTTCTGTCATTACGTTACCTCGGCTAGTTTTAAGCTACTATGTGATGTTTGCTATAGGATTTTTACTTATTTGTGGAATTGGATTGGTCATATTCCGTAAGAACGAAAAAATAAGAAATGGACTAGAAAAAATGATTCTATTGCCTATCTCGTACCTGTTTGCTCACTTAACTATAAAAGGTCTTCACTCTACAACTTACCTTGCTAGACGAGACTTTTATGCAATATTACTAGTCACAATTTCTTTATATTTTGCGTTGTTAGCTGGAAGGAACATATTAAAAAAAATATCAATCAAGAAGCCGAAAAGCACTTTATAATAGTTGTTGCTTTCAGCGATTTTTTTCTGAATTACAGTTCTATTTTACTTGATTCGGAAAAGTTTCCTGATGTATTCAGAGTTCTAAAACATGGCCAAAAAGTATCCTTTGAATTGGTTGAATACCCAAATTTTATTGTTCAGGGGCAAGTTGCAAAAGATGGACTCATTATTTCTGATTAATGAGTTCATCTTCAACGAACGGGTGCGTTGATCCAGGAGGATTAAGGCACCTTTTTGTTGAATTCCTTATTGAACAAACGGGGCAGTTTAGTTGAATAAGAAATTTGAACAATTGGTTAAATTTTGTATTACATAACAGGATAAAGATCCCCATTATCGAATTAATTAAAAAAGGAGTAGAGGCACTAGGAGCTAGTATGTAGGCGGATTAGGGGGGATGTCCAATGAAAGTTAAGGTTGATTACACACTGGTAAAAGATTTTGTTGAGTTCTTTGATACTGAGGATTTTACAGAACAAAATTTTCAACAGTTAGTAACCCAATTTGAATCCAATATCGCATTTAATAAAATGCTTGCCTTTTATGAGGGGGTCTTCAGTAAGGAACAATATTTAGAGATTTTGTACAAATCAATGTGCAATATTGGATACGAAACAGATAATCCTAGCCTGCAGTTACTATATAAAAATCTATGTAAATTAAGAAATATTGATTTATTAAGAAATAAACTTACGTTAATTGAAAGGTATAATTTCAGTAAAATGGAAGAGAAACTCTTGGAAACGCTTCCGGTTAATACTGAAATAAATATTAATATCTATTTCACATTAGATGGGATTAACGGTGGAAGCATTTATGGAAACAATGATATGTTATTAAATGCTATGTTTTTTCCTTCTAATCAAAAGGATCTTTACTTAATAGAAGGGATTCTATTGCACGAATATCATCATATAGGTTTTAAATATTGGTTAAGTAAAATTCCACAATTTAAATTAACAGGAATAGATAAGGGAATTGATATTGCCAGGTATTTATCAATTGCCATATTAAGTGAGGGAGCAGCTACCTATTTATTTAACCATTCACACGATTTGTATCCTCTGGTAGTTGAATCTCACGGAGAGGATTACGCACTAAAATATCGTCAGTCAATGGATAACCGACAACTAAATATTGGCACACTCATTAGAGAATTAGAACAAGATATCCTGAAAGCCCTCAATTATGCCGAAAAAGATGATGAAATAAAAAACCTGATTAATAAATATTCCTTTGACTCCAATGGTTTTGAACCCCGAGACAAAGCAATCGGTTATCATATGTGTAATGTAATCGATAACACATTAGGAAGGGAGCAATTGATAAATTGCTTTGAAGAACCTATTCTTTTCTTTAATTATTACAATAAGGCAGAAAAAAACAGTGAACTTTATTTCACCAGTGATTTTATGAATAAATGGAATACTTCTTGGGGATGTCTTGCTAAATATTAGAAGAGTTCAATTTATTTGTAAAACAATACACTTAAACATACGGGTGCGTTGATCCAGGAAGGATTAAGCACCTTTTTTGTTGAATTCCTTATTGAACAAACGGGGCAGGTTAGCTGAAGAAGAAGTGGTAAGATTACTATTAAAAATAGATGATGAATTGTCCTGAAAGGAGTGATATGGTGAATCCAGAAGTTAAAAATTCCGTACAGAAATTACTCGAACGTGCTGAAAGTGAAGGTAAAATGGGAGAAAGGTGTTCATTAAATCAACTTAATGATTTAAATAAATTATTTAAAAATAAACTCCCCGAATGGCTTATTCAGTTTTATTATAGTACCCCTATTTGTGGTTTAGAAATTGCAACAAAATACTTAGATTCAGAAGATGACCAAGATTACTTAGATATAGAATTCCTAAATGTTAAAGGGATAATCTCTGAAGCTACTGAGGCATATCCAGGTATTTCTTTAATAGATAAGGGCTATTTATGCATTGGAAATGATGCTTTAGGAACAGGAGACCAAATTTATATCTCTTTAGATGAAGGTGAAAATCCACCAGTTTATCAGATATATCACGATGTTAGTGAACATCCCGATGAAATTTTATCAGCAAAAAGAATAATCGCTAATTCTCTATCTGAATTATTTAAAAATGCAAAGGAAACATAACAATTACCTTTTATTTCACGATATCAGGTGCGGAGATCCAGGAAAGATTATTGCACTTTTTTTACAAAATCCTTATGGAACTAAAGGAGCAGGTTAGTTAAATAAGACGGTACATTAAAGACAACAATTTTAAGTAGAAATTTGGGGTTGAAAATATGTGGTACGAACACTTTACTGATAACAAATTCATTTCAATGATTTATACAAAGGTGCCTACTTTAAAAAATTTAAGAATAGAAAAGATTGAAATATCTCGTGAAGGAGATAGATTGACCGTGGGTTTTGATTTGCCTTTTTTCGCTGATAAACCTCCAAAAAAATGGATTGAAGGAAGATATACAACTACTTTTGTTGAATTGGACTTCTTTGATATTCAGGAAGTAAGCATTAAAGCAAGTAGTAATACGTACAGAGGTGATATTGATATTTGCAAGGATGAACAAACAGATTTACTGATAGTAAACATAACAGGAACTGTTGAGGCAAAAATAATAGCTGGTTCTGGAATAATTCAAACTGTAAACGGATATTAGAATACAATCATATGAGTTAACGGGTGCTTTAGTGAAAAATCATATAGAAAAAATGGTGATTAATTAATGGGGATTTTTAAAGAAATATTAGCGGATAACAAAAAATTTAAGGCTGTCATTTTAAAAAGCGAAAAGACATATGAAATCCAGTTGTTTAAATACTTTCCTGAGTGTGTAGATGAAGAAGGTGATACTTGGGAAGAATTTTGGCAGGAAATTACTTATACTAAAACAATAACTGATACAGAACAGAACGCAATAAAACTTGCTAAAGAGGAACTTAGCTTATTGAAGTAACGGGTGCTTATGTTGAACAAGATTGTTTTCATTTTAGATGCAAAAATACAATAAAGCATAAAAATGGCGTGACAAAACTTAAGTCAGTTTACACGCCATTTTAATTGTCATATATATGATATGTGCACCCTGAAACGGAACGGTTTTCATTTTTAACCGAGCGGGTTATTTTCACTAGCAAGTGATTCTTATTTCCCTGATTAAATAATGTCATCCTGGTAATTATCATGTACAGGCAGGGTAATCGTAACGGTTGTTCCTTCATCAACGATGCTAGAGAAATCGATTTTGCCGCCATGGTTTTTAATGATTTTCTGGCAAATCATCAAGCCGAGGCCGGTTCCTTTTTCTTTTGTGCTATAGAAGGGTTCTCCTAGTTTATTGAGACGGTCTTCTGGAATTCCTGCTCCCTGATCCGTAACCTGAATTGAAGCTAGGTTTGCTTCTTTTGAAATAGCCACAAGGATTTCTCCGCCTTTTGTCATCGCCTCTATAGAATTTTGGATTAAATTGATTAACACCTGTTTTATTTTATCCGGTTCACAATCTATGTAAATGCTAGGTGAATCAGTTTTAATCTTAATAAAGGCATCTGATAGCGTTGCCTGAGGATTGAGCAAGTTCACAACGCCGTTCACCAGAGGGACCAAATCTACATTCGATAGATTGGAAGCCTGAGGCTTGGCAAGGACCAGCAAGTCCCCAACTATAGACTCTATACGGGCGAGCTCATCCAGGATGATTTCGGCATAATCTTCTGCTTCTTCTGCCGGGTGCTCACTCAAAAGCTGAGTAAAGCCTTTTATCGCAGTCAAAGGATTCCTGATTTCATGAGCGATTCCGGCCGCCATTTGGCCGATTACTGAAAGTTTTTCAGCTACCTGCAGCTGGTCCTCGGTATTCCTTTGTTCTGTAATATCTTTAATGATGACAAGGGAAACATCTCTGTTTTTGAATACCGTCGGGATAAGCTGCACCTCAGCTCTCTTCGAATCATTATCTTTCCGGATTAAACTGATTTCAAGGTCACTTGAGTCTCTTGTGTCCAAGCTTTCTCGCAGCAACTTATAGTCCTTTGAGTCAGTATAGTCATACAAAGAGGTACCAACTATTTCATCGAAACTAGTTGCGCCCATCAATTTCTTACCCTGTTCATTAATGTAAGTCCATACACCGTTTTTTGTGATGATTCCCATTGTATCCTTGGAATGTTCAAGGAATAACCGATCTCTCTTTTGACGTTCTTTCAGTTTTTCCTCCCGATTTACGCGGTGGGTTACATTTCTTGATATGAGCACAACCTCAGTGTTTGAAAGCCCCTTCGTGCTGCTTGACTCCAGCCAAAGATAATCACCTTCTTTTCTCCTGAAACGAAACATGATTTCTCCGTATTGATTTGAAGAAAAGTAATGTTCTAACTTTTCCTGGTCGAACGGATGGCAAAAATTGAAAATGGACTGATCGTACAGCTCGGCTGATGTATAACCGAAGAGAATTTCACAGGAAGGTGCCGCATATGTAAATCTTCCGTCCAATGTATGACTGGAGAGAAAATCCTTTGCATTCAGCAGTGCTAAGCTTATATCATGGAAATCTTTTATATCTGAGGTATAGGCTCGTTGAGTTTCTTCTTTGATCATTTTAAAAGCCTCCCTTACAATTAATTTCTGTATAATATGTACACGCGACTTAAATCCACTTTCTATTTTACTAGACGAAAGCGAAGAGGAACGAATATTATTTTCAATTTTTGAAAAAATAGAACTTTTATCCCGATTTAAATAGATCAAAAAATGATTACAAAACTTTTTTAAAAGTCCGTCGTCTATAACTTTGAAGGGGGAACGGTTGTGGAGGAAATAACAGCAGAGATGAATGAAATCGAGAATGCGGCAGAGGCGATTGATGAAATCATGACCAGATATGGGCAAGAGATTCTGCAGCTAACGTTTTCGTATGTGAAAAATAAACAAATCGCTGAGGATTTGACTCAGGAGATTTTCGTGAAATGTTATAAATCGCTTCATAAATATAGCGGTAAATCAAAGTTCCGGACCTGGCTATGGCGGATCGCTTCCAACCACTGCAAGGACTATTTGAAAAGCTGGTACAACAAGAATGTTTTTACGACCGATTATCAGCCTATTTATGATTCACTGCAGAGTGATAGTGTCGAGCAAACCGTGATTCAGGACGAAGAAGATGGCCAGTTGGCCGCCGCGGTTATGGAGCTGCCAGTTAACTATCGGGAAGTGATTTACCTTTTTTATTTTGAAGAGATGAGCATCAAGGAAATCTCGGCGGTGACAGAGTTTAAAGAAAACACAATTAAGACACGGCTTAAGCGAGCGAAAGAACTCCTTAAAGAAAGATTGGAGGAAATATAAATGGAAGAACGGCTGAATAAACTCCGAAAATCCATGGAGAAGTCTACTTTTAAAGAATTAAGTTTTTCAGAAAAAATGAGAAAAGAAATTCATAAACAAATAAACATGCCTGATGAAAGTGATGATTTGCTTACGGTAGCAATTCTGCAGCTGCTTCTTCATGAAAAAACAGGCTATGAATTGAAGGGACTGCTAAGGTCGAGGGGCTTCAAGAAGTTTGAGGCCAATGAAGGCTCGGTGTACACGATGCTGCACACACTTGAACAAAAACGGTTGATTGCTTCCTGCTGGAATAGTGAAGGAACGAAATTCTATCAGATTATCGATAAAGGGAGGAAGTATCTCCGTAAGCAGGAGAAAGAATCGTCTTCAGGCCGTATCGTCATAAAAGGAGTGCTGGAGGAGTGATAGAGCTATGAATAATAGATGGGATTATTTTTTAAGTGAAGTGACGAATCATATTCGGTCTAAGGAAGCGAAAAAGTATGTGGCTTCGGAATTGGAATACCATCTTAATGAGGTGAAAAAAGAATGGGTTGGTAAAGGTTTGAGTGAGAGAGAAGCGGAGGAAAAAGCGGTTAGCCAAATGGGAAGTCCGTCAAAGCTTGGACACGAGTTGAATAAACTTCATAAACCTAGGATTGACTGGTGGCTGATCGGTTTGTTGGCTATTACCATGGCACTGAGCTTCCTGCCGCTGATCACATTGGGTGATGAGTTATCAGATGGTTATTTAGTGATGAAAGCTATTCATGTTTTACTAGGTGTGATGATTGCAGCAGCCATGATGTTTATTGATTATCGAAAATTAGAAAACAAAGGCTGGGTATATTATTCTATCGGGGTATTGTTTTTATTCTTATTATTAACGATCCCAAATGCAATCATAAATGGGGTCCCATATTTTATGATTGGCCCTTTCCAGATGGAAAGCCACTACGCACTGCCATTCTTGTTTCTGGGCTGGGCTTCATTTTTCAACAATCCGAAAATCAAACTATGGCAGCGTTTTTTATTATTTGCTTTACCACTGCTTCTTTTAATGGCAGTTCCGAACTTAGCAGTTAGCTTCATTTATATGGTAATGATTTTTATAATGATGTGGTGGAGCACGTTTAGTCGAAAAACTGCAACTCTCATAACGATCACGTCAATAATGGGAGTTGCAGCTTTTAGCACGTTTGCCTGGTTCACTGTGAAAGAATACCAGCTTGCAAGGATATTAGGATTCCTGAATCCTGAAAAATATCCAGACAGCTGGGGATATATGTATCTGCAACTGAAAGAACGATTATCCTCTGCCGGTTGGTTCGGTTCTGCCGTCAAAACTGAAGCATTGCCATTCGAGCATACCGATTACGCATTCGTGAATCTGACTTATCATTACGGTTATTCGTTTGGGATTGGCTTATTCGTGATTCTCTCACTGTTTGCGGCGAGAATTGTTATGATATCCACTCAAATCAACACTCGCTTTGGAAACCTGTTGCTGGTCGGCGGGGTGACATTGTTCCTCGTTCAATTCATCTACAATGTTGGAATGATGATTGGTCTGCTTCCACTGACGTCTATGTCTCTGCCATTCATCAGTTATGGATTTATCCCGATGCTATTTAATGCGTTTATTATGGGAGTCGTTCTGAGTGTTTATCGGAGGAAGGATATAAAGATAAATAGAGCGGCTTGATGCTGGGGGAGGAGCTTTGTTTAAGGTTCCTCTCTTATTTTTGTGGAAGTTACATTAATTTAGTTTTTTTTGGTGCCCTGATTCGTTCTATTTTTGAGATATAGGTCACCAATAGGCTGTATTGGTGCCCTGTTTTTTCGAATTCTCGAGATATAGGTCACCAATAGACTGTATTGGTGCCCTGTTTTTTCGTATTTTCGAGACTTAGGTCACCAATAGGCTGTATAGGCGCCCTGTTTTTCCGTATTTCCGAGATTTAGGTTACGAATAGGCTGTATTGGTGCCCTGTTTTTCCGTATTTCTGAGATTTAGGTCATTAATAGGCTGTATTGGTGCCCTGTTTTTTCATATTTTCAAGATTTAGGTCATCAATAGACTGTATTGGTGCCCTGTTTTTTCATATTTTCAAGATTTAGGTCATCAATAGACTGTATTGGTGCCCTGTTTTTTCATGTTTCAGGAGATTTAGTTCACCAATGGAATATAAAGTTGATCTTTTACATTTCAATTTCAAAATTCAAAAATATATGTTTGCCAATTTATTCTTTTAGTGTAAAATTACACTAAATATAATGAGTTTTGGAGGTCTTCGAAATGAAGAAGGATTCTGGTTTTTTGATTATTTATCTAGTAATTATGCCTCTTTTTCTATCGTTATTAGGGTTTGCAGTTTTATCAATTGAAAGGTTCGGTCCGCCAGCCCTGTTAGGGATTATCTCGATTGTTGCTATGATCATAGGGTTTCGATTTGGGAAAAGACCACAGGCCAAAACGCTTTATGGTCGGTATCTGCCGATTTATACTCCGCTTTTACTGACGGTGCTCCTTGCTGCAGTTGGGATGATTATATCAAAGGGGTTCTTCGGTCATCAGGTATGGGTAGTTTTCGTATTCACGCTGTTCCCTTTTTTACCGAATTCGTTTTTATCCGCGATGATGGGACAATTTATTTACATATTTGCAGTGCCGTTCGCTTATTATTTATTCTTTTTGATCGGCTATATCGTATCCGAACGGAGGACGAAGTCGAAAGTTACTTTCAGGAAGCTGAATCTGTTTGCGGGGATTGGCATCATTGTCCTATTGTTGGCTGTTATTGGTTCAATCCATATTGAGCGAAGCAAGCATATCCTTCCGCCATCATATGGCTTTGATTATGGCAATGGCTTTTCGAGTGTTGACCTGGAGCCGTATTATGTGACGAACCCCAATAACATCCTGCCAAAGCTTCAAGAACCGGCGAGTTTCAGTGTGGAAACTCAAAGCGAAATGCCCATTTTGGATGGAGCGGAGGCAGCGTATCCCGTTTATGCTGCATTCGCAAACGCAACCTACATAGATATTAAAAACAATAACGCGCTACCATCAGGTGAGGAGATTGTTAGTTTCACGAATACAATTTATGCTTTTGAAAGACTAGTATCAGGAGAGGTTGATATTTTCTTCGGAGCCCAGCCTTCTGCTTCGCAACAAAGCCTAGCAGAGAGCAGGGGGAAGGAACTCGTTCTCACACCAATTGGCAAGGAAGCCTTTGTGTTTTTTGTAAATGAAAAGAATCCTGTTGAATCCCTGTCTTCGGAGCATATTAAATCCATTTATTCTGGTAAAATAACCAATTGGAATGAAGTTGGTGGAGAGGATAATAAGATCATGGCGTTCCAGCGGCCAGCGGACTCGGGCAGCCAGACAATCATGGAAAAATTCATGGGTGATACGCCATTGGTGCCGGCGCTAAAAGAAGAAGTTGCTGGAATGGGCGATGTAATGGAGGAGGTTGCCAGCTACCGCAACTACAATAATTCAATAGGTTACTCATTTCGTTTTTTCACAACCGGCATGAATCCGAATGAAAAGATCAAGCTGATCTCACTGAACGGAGTCGAGCCATCACCTGAAAATATTGCATCAGGTAAATATCCATATGTCGTCAATCTATATGCTATTACAGTAAAGGACAACCCGAAAAAATCCGTCCAGCCTATGCTTGAGTGGATGCAGGGTCCCGAGGGCCAGAAGTTGCTTGAGGAGATTGGTTATATTCCATTACATTAGGGATAACACAAGTTAAAACAATCAATCAAAGAGGCTAAACCAGGAAAATACTTGGTTTAGCCTTTATTTTTAGTCGTCGACTTTGTAATAAAAAGCTTAAAGATAAAGACTAGCTATTCCACCTAGCAGTAAAAGAATGGTGCCGGTTAATAGAGCTATTTTGGTAGGACGATTCGATTTATGAAAAATCCTTAAGAACATCCGTCAACACCTCACTTAGAAAGAGTTTAGCTAACTTTAATACGTTTATGTAATGGAAAAGATTCATGTATTACAAGAATGGGCTCTTTGTTCCATTATTCTCAAATGAAAAAAGGATGGTTCCTGACTCGAAATCCATCCCCATTTGTCATCATTAATCACCATCAAGCATTCTGAAGACTCCGCCAAGGACACTGCCTTCGCCTTTGTTTTGTCCTCCGGCTTGTGGAGCGGCTGCAAATACTCTGCTGGCTAGGCGGCTGAATGGAAGTGATTGGATCCATATAGTTCCTGGTCCTCTAAGTGTCGCAAAGAAAAGTCCTTCTCCGCCAAATAAGGCTGTTTTAATTCCTTTTACCATTTCGATGTCGTAATTCACGTTGCTTGTCATTGCAACCAGGCAGCCAGTATCGACTTTGATGACCTCTCCTGGTTGAAGTTCTCTTTTATGTATCGTTCCGCCAGCGTGGACAAATGCCATTCCGTCTCCTTCAAGCTTCTGCATGATGAAGCCTTCTCCGCCGAAGAAGCCTGCTCCAAGCTTCCTTTGGAATTCAACCCCCACTGAAACACCTTTTGCCGCAGCGAGGAAAGCATCCTTTTGGCAGATGATCTTTCCACCATTCTCACTCAAATTCATCGGAATGATTTTACCAGGATAAGGAGAGGCGAATGATACATGCTTCTTATCGTGGCCAGTATTGGTAAATGTGGTCATGAAAAGGCTCTCGCCCGTCAATAATCGTTTTCCCGCTCCAAAGAGCTTGCCAACGAAACCGCCGCCACTGCCTGAACCATCGCCAAAAATCGTTTCCATTTCAATTTGCTGATCCATCATCATCAGACTGCCAGCTTCAGCTACAACTGTTTCATTCGGATCCAATTCAACCTCGACAAACTGCATGTCATCGCCATAGATTTTAAAATCAATTTCATGGTTTCTCAATGCTATTCCCTCCAAATAATTGAGTTTACATGTTCATTGTACAACTTTGTGTTGGAAGTTGCAGAATATTTTTATAGTCATGCTTAGGGATTTATTTGAGGATGTTATGCGGTAGTGTTTCATTTTTGAAGCAATGGCCGAATCAATTTGATTTTTCCAAACTCTTGCGTCCCTTGTTCTCGAAGGAACTAAAAGTAATCAGTTTCAGACGCATTCTTCTGTAAAAATTTAAATAGGCTTTTGCATATGTGACAAATGCCGTTTCGTCTTCATAAATTGGTGAAGAGTATTCTTATTAATTATGTTTGTACCATGTATATAGGAATATTTTCGATAGTGCTCAACGTTGTGACTTGTATTTTGGAGCCCTGTATTTATCCGAGGAGGTAAAGAATAATGATGAATAATTTTCAAAATGAACTGCAAATGCTTAATGTTGGTGATTTCCAGGCAACTCAGCCGGTTAGCTGGGATCAAAACCAATACCATTCAGGGGATGAGCGAATTTTTCTAGGCCTGGGTGGTTTTGGCGGTTGTTTCGGTTTTTCTTGCTTCTTTAGCTGCTTTGGCTGCGGCGGATGTTTCCGTTGTGGAGGCTGCGGAGGATGTGGAAGATGTGCTCGTTGCGGCGGGTGCGGACGCTGTGGTGGTTGCGGCCGCTGCCATCGCGGTTAAGTTAGACAATACAGACTTTAGCCCCTGCGGAAGTTTTGCAGGGGCTTTGTTCTTTAATGTGAGACATAAGGGACAAATTGCGCTACATACGATGATAATGACAGTCAATGAAGGAGAGTAAAGGCATTTGTGCCTGAGGAGGAGTGAGATGGTGAAGCTGGACCCTTCTATGGTATTGAAGGTGAAAAGAGATACATTTTATCTCGCAGAGCCAAACAGTGGTGTGTATTTAAGGAATAATTCATGTTCATTCCGTCTTGAAGGCAATGGAATTGACCAGTGGGTTGAAAAGCTATTGCCAATGTTTAACGGGGAGTATTCGCTGGGAAAATTGACCGGTGGCCTGCCTGAAGCTTACAGGCAGCGCGTTTATCAAATTGCTGAAGTTCTTCTTGAAAATGGTTTTGTCAGGGATGTGAGACAGGATGAACAGCATCAATTATCTGAGCAAGTACTGAAAAAATTCGCTTCGCAAATTGAGTTTGTCGACAATTTGGCTGGTTCAGGTGCGTCAAGATTCCAGTCATTCCGCAAGGCAAAGGTACTGGCCGTCGGCTCAGGTCCCATGTTGAATTCTCTCGTTTCCATTTTGCTGGAATCCGGTCTGCAGAAAATGAATGTCTCTATTACAGATGAAATCCCGACGAATAGAAAAAGGTTGGCTGAGCTTGTGAATTATGCACGTAAAACAGACTCGGAGTTGGAGTACGAGGAGCATAATAGTAAGGATTGGAGCGAGGTGCTTAGCCCTTTCGATGTGGTCCTCTATGTTTCACAAAGCGGCAATGTTGAAGAACTGCGGCTTTTGCAATCGATCTGCAGGGAGGTTAGGAAAACGTTCATTCCAGCCATACTGTTCAAACAAACAGGCATGGCCGGTCCCTTGTTTGCTCCTGATTCAGAGCTTTGCTGGGAGTCGGCGTGGAGGCGATTGCATTCTTCTGTTTTGGAAAATGAGCACAAGGTCTCTGCCGCATCTTTGACCACCGGAGCATTGCTGGCAAACGTTATTACATTTGAATTATATAAAGAACTTGCGGGCATCACGAAAGCTGAACAAAGAAACAGAATTTATTTGCTGAATTTAGAAACTCTCGAGGGAAGCTGGCATTTGGTTTCGCCACATCCACTAGTAACAGGCGTTTTCTCATCCATAAAGGTAGGAGATCTTGAGAATCGGCTTGGTCATGACCAAAGAAAAGGTGAACGTGAAAAACTTCTGCAGTATTTCAGTCTATTGACTTCAAAAGAGACTGGGATATTACATGAATGGGAGGAAGGGGACCTTAAGCAGCTTCCATTGGCACAATGCAGAGTCCAGGCAGCTGATCCATATTCAGGTGGGCCGTCTGAATTACTGGCAGCAAGGGTTTGTACAGGGTTCACACATGAAGAAGCACGAATGGAGGCGGCGTTGACGGGAATTGAAGCATACGCAGCCCGCATGGCGGAAGTGATTGAGAATGGCCGAACTTTGGGTGTTGGTGCCGGTGAATCTTTTCCGGAAGCTGTTGGGCGAGGGCTCCAAAAATGTCTCTCAAAAGAATTGAACAATCGACTGCTCAGCGGGAAAGAGTCTATTTCCCTTATTGACCTTGAGCTTATTGAGGATGAGAGATGTGCTTTCTATTTAAAGGCTCTTACGACGATACAGGGAATACCTTTAGCGGGGGCCGGAAAGGAAGTTCATGGTTTCCCTGTTATCTGGATTGGAACGGAGAAAGGCTGGTATGGAAGTGCAGGGCTGAATAATACGTTGGCGTTAAGAAGCGCTTTACAGAATGCATTATCCGATTTTCAAAATGAGTCAGATGGAGATGGAGCTAAAGTCCTGAAAGATTCAGAGGTTCATTATTGGGAAAGGGATAAACAAATCTTAACGATTCCGGAATGTACAGGTAGGATTCAGCTTGAAACACTGCAGGATGCCATTGAGGTTCTTAAACAGAACAGAACTCAAATGTCAGTGTATGAATTAAGCATTGAACCGATTTTCAACCAGCAACTAGATGGGGTATATGGTGTGTCGCTGCGAGAGGAGGGATTGAGTTGAGTTCCTTCGTAGTCATTATTGGGGAAGGATTGCTGGCCGATTCGGTTGCTGAAGAATTATCATCACGCTACCAGATGTTCAGAAGGACTGATTTTGAGAATGGACTGCCAGAAAATTCAGAGTTGATTCTTGTCCTTCATGATTCTTGGAATCCCATGGCGCATCAAAAAGCTGAAAAAGCCGTAAAACTAAGTGGCAGTCCCTGGCTCCGTGCCTTTGTTTCGTTTGGAGAAGGAATCATTGGGCCGCTCGTCAGGCCAGGCACACCCGGATGTTCCCAATGTGCTGACCTGAGGAGACTGCTGGGGGGGCAGGAACGGAGCGAAATGCAAGAGGTGAAGCGAAAGCTGTCTGAAAAAGAAACGAGTTCAGACCCTTGGGCATCTAAAAATGGCCTTCTGCATCTGGTTCATTTAATAGTAACCGAAGCAGATCGAGTACTTGCGGGCAAGGAGGGCCTTTCGGCAGGACGGATGTATTTTACCGACTTAAAAACATTGAATGGATCGTGGCATACATTCCTGGCAGATTCCCTGTGCCACGTTTGCAGTTCAATTCCAGACGATTCAGCTTCTCTTGCAAAGATCTCATTAAATCCAAGTCCGAAGATCAGTGCGAGCAGCTACCGATGTACACCGCTGGAAAAGATGAAGGAAGCGCTCATTGGCGATTATTTTGATAATCGGACAGGGCTGTTAAACAGTAAAATGTACGATTTGGTCACCCCCTTCGCCGATGCGAGCGTCAATCTGCCAATGATTTCCGGAGGCAATGAGGGTACAGCCGGCAGGACACAATGCTACGCAGAAAGCGAATTGACTGCCATACTGGAAGGGCTTGAGCGTCACTGCGGACTTCAGCCTCGCGGGAAGCGGACAGTCATTCATGATAGTTACCGTAACCTGGAAAAGCAGGCCTTGAACCCACTGGAAGTAGGTGTCCATGCCGATGAAGAATATGTAAAGCCAGGTTTTCCGTTTCAACAATTCGACCCTGACCGGCCGATGGATTGGGTTTGGGGGTACTCGCTTGTAGAAGAGCGTCCGATTCTCGTCCCCGAGCTGCTTTCCTATTATAGTCTGGGATGCGGATCAGCCGGGTTTGTTTATGAAACGTCAAATGGCTGCGCGCTTGGCGGAAGCAGGGAAGAGGCGATTTTCTACGGCATCATGGAAGTAGTAGAGCGTGATTCTTTCCTTTTGTCCTGGTACTCAAAGTTGAAACTGCCCCGCCTCGATCTTCAATCTGCTGAAGATGAAGAACTGCTTTTGATGGCGGAGCGGATGAGGGCTGTAGCTGGATATGATTTGTATTTATTTAATGCCACCATGGAGCACGGTATTCCAAGTGTCTGGGCGATGGCGAAAAACAGGAAGGATAATGGGTTGAACATTATTTGTGCGGCAGGGGCACATCTTGATCCAGTTAAGGCCGCCAAAAGCGCGGTTCAGGAGCTCGCCGGCATGATGCTCAATCTCGATGAAAAACTGGAAGGAAACAAGGAAAAATACTTGCAAATGCTTGATGATGATTCACTAGTACGAGAGATGGATGATCACGGAATGCTATACGGATTGCCGCAGGCGGAGGAACGCTTAGGCTTCCTGCTCGATGAAGATCGAGCATTACAGAGTTTTCAAGACGCGTTTCAAAAGGAGTCGCGACATCCGGACCTAACGGAAGATTTGAATGATATCCTCAAGGAATTTCGGCGATTGGGGCTCAATGTCATCGTTGTCGACCAGACTCCTCCTGAAATAAGGAAAAATGGGCTTTATTGTGTAAAAGTATTGATACCGGGGATGCTGCCCATGACCTTTGGACACCATCTGACCCGTCTCAAAGGACTTGACCGGGTGCTCCACGTCCCAATGAAGCTTGGATATGTGAAAGAACCTTTGTCACGTGAAGAACTAAATCACTTCCCGCATCCGTTCCCTTAGGAGGCAGCAGGATGAATCTTAATCAATTTTTAATGGATCTTCAGTTTAATATAGACCGTGCCAATCAGCAAAACTGGGAACCAAACTGGGAAGACGCTCCTCTTACCTATAAACTGTATAAAGGGTTGCCAGTGGTGCCACTATCCGGGGAGGTGCCCTTGTCCCTGGCAGAAAACAAGACGCCAGCCAGGCCGGGGATAGAGGAGATTGGACATTTCCTCTGGTATATTTATGGAATCACTCAAGTAAGCGAGTCGTTTTTTTCTGATGATGCAGATCCAGCCCATACTTATAGGAGGCATGCTCCTTCTGGCGGGGGACTTTACCCGAACGAACTTTATGTATATTTAAAGATAGACGATCTGCCTGAAGGGATTTACCATTTTGATCCAGCCCATCACCGCCTTGCTTTGCTCAGAGCTGGCAACTTCGATTCCTATATTGCTGCCGCACTTGGTGACCGTTGCGATATCTCTTCATGCTTTGGGACCGTGTTCATTTCTACGATGTTTTGGAAAAACTTCTTTAAATACAATAATTTTTCCTATCGGCTCCAAGGATTGGATGCTGGGGTACTGATGGGGCAGCTGCTGGCAACGGCGAAACGTTTTGGTTTCGCTTCTGGTGTTTACTTTCAATATCTGGATTCGGCAATCAATCATCTTCTCGGATTATGTGAGAAGGAGGAGAGTGTGTATTCAATTATTCCGCTGTCAGTGGAAACGACAAACTGGTCTGCAAATGGAACAGCTTCCCACAAAAACATAACGTCAGAAGAATTGAAAAGGGAATTGAAACCTCTTGAATTTAAGAGTCATGAAAGGTCGAAGAAAGTATTAGAGTTTCCTAAACTAATAACCTTGAATGAAGCAGCAAAAATGGGGTCGACCGAGTCGATTAACAGGCTTTGTAACCAACCTAGTGAAGTTAAGGGGAATCGACAGATTACTCTTCCTAGAACTGAATCATTACCGTTTGATTTGGCAGAGGTAAGCAAAAAACGTTCTTCTCCAGAAATGGATTTTGTTTTATCTAGGGTTAGTCAGCAGCAGCTGGCTGACCTGTTGAAGGAGTCAATGGCTGCTTTTTCCTACCGGAATGATTTGGACGATATTTACTGCAGCCATGAGTCCAGAGTTTCAATTTATGGCTGTTTCTACAATATAGAAGGGATCCCCCATGGAGCCTACTACTACAACCATGCAGAACATACTCTAAAAGAAATCCAGCAAGGGGACCACCGCCTGCGTTTACAAACAGGATTGTCAATAGATAACGTTAACCTGCAGCAAGTACCACTTTGCTTGCATGTCGCTGGCAATAAGGATTTTTTTCGAGAAGAATTAGGATATAGAGGCTACCGGATATTACAAATGGAAGCAGGAATGCTCGTACAAAATTTACTTTTAACAGCTTCTGCTCTTGGATTAGGGGGCCACCCCCTGCTAGGGTTTGATGCAGGCAAGGCCGATGAGCTTTATAGAATGATAGGGAAAACCAGCTTAATCCAAATACCAATTGGCTCATACCGTCCACGGGCATGGTTAAAAGGAAGTTTGCATAGTTAGGAACCAGAAATAGTTGATAAAGAAAGGCAAGGGAACACACTCCCTTGCCTTTCTTTTGATGGCCGGAACTTATTTTCATGAGTCCGTAGTTATATAGCATAAACATCAGCAAAAAAGCTGTGCGGAATCCTAAGCTTAGTTTTCAATCGGATCAGTGATTACTCCATCATCAAATGGAATATTGCGATGCTGGGTGACGCCGAATTTTTTTAGGTAATCCTTAATAAATTGATATCATTCTCAGGAGTCGTGCCGTTGTATGTATTGGGCAGCTAAGATTAAATGAAAATCCTCGTCTACCTGGTAATTTTTAATATCTGTCAGATCCTCGTGTTTTCCTTCTTCCAGTACGGATTCTTCATCCAGACCGCTAATATTTCGATTTTTTGCTATATAGGGTTCATTCTTGAATTCATCATCATCCTTAGCTACAATTGTTCCGTCTTTCTTGATGAACTCCACTTTTTCGAGGGTTGGTTTTCCGATACCTTCCCAGTTAATATCATAGCCTAAATAGTATTTCTTCCCTTCCTTGTAATGTTCATACCCCATGGTTGTATGGCTCCATTTAGTGAAATCTCCATCACGGCTGACATAGTCAAATGTCCAAAAGGATCCGATGCCGACAATGATAAATACTAACATGGTCACGATTAATCTCTTCATAAAAAGCCCCCTATGCATTCCCAAAATCAAATTAAATATATTTTTGCTGTAATTAAATATGCATTGAAGATTGTTATTTTCTACATTCTTCCAAAATTCTCCTTCTTTTTAAAAATGTATCTGGTAGTGAATTTTTTTATATGGTAAAATTTTCATCAAAATAAGCGAAAAGAGTGTGTAAGGTATGATCGAAAGTTTCCCTGTGTCATTGTTTGGAGAGGAACGGAAAATTAGAGTCTATTTGCCTTTAAATAAGAAGGAAATAAA
This sequence comes from Mesobacillus selenatarsenatis SF-1, assembly GCF_000813125.1. GTDB lineage: Bacteria > Bacillota > Bacilli > Bacillales > Cytobacillaceae > Mesobacillus > Mesobacillus selenatarsenatis. Next base: position 81,894 of record NZ_BASE01000012.1, on the reverse strand, counting down.
ATACCCTGTTCTTTATATGCATGATGGTCAGAATGTGTTTGGCAATGAAGAGGCGATTGGCGGTGTGGGGCTTGAACTGCATGACTACCTGGAAAAGAATGATGTAGAGCTCATCGTAGTGGCAATCGACCAGAATTCTGGGGACCGAGTGAATGAGTATTGTCCCTGGATAAATGGAGAATATACAACAAAGCTTCTTGGCAAACCGTGTTCTGAAGGCGGAAAAGGAAAGGAGTATGTTGAGTTCATCGTGAACGTATTGAAGCCACTCATTGACTCGAAGTATAGTACGAATCCCAACCAAACCTATATGGCCGGCATCTCTTTGGGCGGGTTAATCACAACATACGCTGCATGCACTTATCCTCATATTTTTAAAAGAATAGCAGGGCTTTCATCCGGTTTTTATCGTAACCAGGAGGAAATAGAGCAGTTGTTGAAAACTGCAGATCTGTCTCATCTGGAAAAAGTATATCTGGACTGCGGCACGAAAGAAGGTGGCGAGAAACTTGCAGGGCCATTCCTGGAAACCAATAAAGCCGTATTCGAAATTATCCGGAATAAAGAGGTCGAGACAGAACTGAAAGTCATCGAAGGGGCCGAGCATAATTATCAAGCCTTCAAAAAACGCATACCAGAGGTTATTTCGTATTTATTAGCCTAAATCAGCAGCTCTATAAAGGCACGATTCTATCGTATAGGCATATTTTTTTATGTTCGTTTAAAATACTATTATCCAGTTCAATAGCCTGATTACTTGGATTGTGCCTTGTAACTTCCATTTGACCAAGAGACCGGGAACATACTCGCTGAAAAAGTGCCCGGTTATTTCATTTGACCAAGAGACTGGGAACTTATTTGCTGAAAAAGTGCCCGTAATTGCATTTGACCAAGAGACCGGGAACATATTTGCTAAAAAGTGCCCGGTTATTCCGTTTGACCAAGAGGCCGGGAACATATCTGCTGAAAAAGTGCCCGGTTATTCCGTTTGACCAAGAGACCGGGAACATATCTGTTAAGAGAGCAATCTCCAAACCTTCAGCTACATTAGGGGGCACGATCACTACATCAACCATTCCGCTGTTTTCAGACAAACTCATGATGCATTGCATATACATTTTGAATGATTTTGGGCTTATCGGTGCGGGGGCGGGAGCATTTTTCACCTTAGGAAACGATTTATCCATGAAAGCGATCATGGTGTCCAAGGATATATTTTTCTATTCGCAGGAAGGCATTGAAATCAAAATCAAGAACGGCTGGTTTGAGGAGCCCCCGCAAATGGAGGACCGGGCGGCTATTATTAAAAAAGGGAATTGAAATAAGCGTCTGGCACAAACTAAGATTATTGTTAGTTCTAACACTAATCTCAATGTGGGGGGATTTCAGTGAATATTCTTCACAGCCTGGTTAAGGCGATCATCACCTTTGTGATAAAAGCAAGGTTTTTCATGATTTTAATCAACAGAAGATTAGAGTCATTAGTAAGGATGCCGAGTTTAACCTAATAAATCTTTTCACATTGGAAAAAGGTAAGCGCGTGTTGTGCTTGCCTTTTTATATTAATGAGTAATAAAGGTGCTGGAGACTGCAATAGTCTTCAAGCACTTTTTAGGTTGTGCAGGTTTTCAATCGATGTAAAAACTTAGGAAACATTTCCATCAATTTTGCGTCTAATTGCAAAAGGGGTGTTGTTATGTGGAAGTATTTCTTAGCAGTAGTCATGCTTTTTGGAGTGATTTTAGCAGGTTGTTCTAATGGTGGATTGTCTGGGGCTAAGCCGCCATCAGCTTTTGTCAAAATTGGCGATGAAAAATACGACACGGATTTAGGTACTTATTGCTGGAAAGGTACATGTGTCGATACAGCTGGACGGGTCGAACGCTTAGAAGGCACAGAGCCCATTATCGTGAAAGCTGGGGAGGCAATTTCTTTTGAAATGGATTATAATCCAAAACCTAATAAAATCCACTTAGTCCAATTTCATAATAATGAAGAAAAGAAAATTACTGTTTCTGATAACAGCTTTACCGTCCCTACTGAGGCAGGGATCTATTATTATTCATATGGTGTATGGTGGATGGATGAAAAGGAAGAGCACTTATCGCATGGAGATGCTTTTTACGGATTTGTGATTGAGGTTAAGTAAAATTCTGATAAGTAGTCAATTATTTTTCTGATTTTTATGATAAATTATTGTCTAGGGGGTGGGATAAATTGTCAAAGGAAAAATTGCAAGGTTTTGCGATTATTAGTGCCTTATTAGCTTTCCTGGGGATTATTTTAATTGCATTTAGCGTTAAATTTGGAACTTCTTATGCGGATTCGTGGTTAGCCAGTCGTGGAGGAGCGGATACTGCCTATTATTATTTGATTGTCAAAAGCTATATTAATAATTTCCTGGTGAGCGGAAGTATTTTGTTAGGTTTAGGATTAGTAAGTTCGGTCTTCTTTTATTTTAAGATGGTTAATTTTGAGGGGTAACTTAGCGGGTTTCATTTTTTGAATACCATGTTTTTTACTAAATAATTATCTGAAATTCTAGAGATTACCTTGAATGAAAGCTCAGAGCTATTTGATTCTGAGCTTTCTGTTGCTGCTTATTGTGTTGTAGTTACTAGAAATTAGGTGGTGATTACTTCAGTTTAACAACATCTACCTGAGTTTATTCTTTCTATTCTTTAATTAAAATGAGTACGAATCTCAGTCCTCTGGTACGAAAACACTCTCAGAGATTCCTTTTTCATTAATATAGCTTTTTAGTTCTCCTCTTGATAAAGTCCAGTGGTTGACAGCTTCCATATGGCTTGCAATGATTTTTGCAGCAGGGGCTACTTTTTGCACTTCATACACATCATCTTTGCCCATGACGAGTGATCCGCCTTCGAGGAACTGATTGTCTCCGGCATTCACGACAATTATCTCTGGATGGTGTGTTTCAATGGCTTTTTGAACTCCTTCATACCAAACTGTGTCTCCAGCAATATATAAGGTTTTCTCTGTGTGGTGTTTAAAGACAACCCCACACACTAGACCTGCAAGTTTCAATATTTCCCCTCTGCCATGTTCTCCTTTTGTTTTGATAAGCTGTATGCCTTCAAAAGCTGTATCTTCCTGCAAAACTTCTACATTTTGAAAACCATCGTTTTTAACTGCAATGGCATCTTCATCATTTTGCACAAACATTTTAATGTCCTTTGGAAGTGCCTCTTTGGCAGCATCATCATAGTGGTCGAGGTGTAAATGAGTTACAATAACAGCATCCACATTATCGATAATCTCGTCAATGGAAGATGGCAGGTTCACTAAAGGATTATTCTGATCTTGCCTTAATGAATTTGGGAAAGGAGGATAAGTGCCCTTTTCTGCCAAAAATGGATCGATTAAAAACTTCTTTCCCGCGTATTGCACAATTAGTGTTGCGTTTCTAATTTGTTGTATATTCATTTTCTTTAGCTCCTTTTCTATAATGTACATATAGTTTATAATAAGACCGCTTTTGACTTACATACTTTAAATCAAGTCTTTTAGCTGTTTCACTTGATTATTGAAAGGATTTGATAAAATGCTGGACTCCACAGATTTGCAAATTATAGATGAACTCACCAAAAACAGCCGAATAACAATGAAGGAATTAGGCGAGAAAGTACATTTGACTGGCCAGGCTGCATCGACAAGGGTGGCAAAGCTTGAAGATCAAGGGATTATTGAAGGATACACCATTAATGTAAATCAAATGAAAATGGGGTATGGAGTTCACGCAATCATTCATATTTTTACGAAAACGACGAATCACCAACCATATCTTTCATTCTTAAAAAAACAAAAAGATATTGTCAGGAACAACTTTAAAGTCAGTGGAGAAAGCTGTTACCTTTTGGAATGCAGATTTCCCTCCAATGAATCATTAGATGAGTTTTTGACTAACTTGAGTAATTATGTGAGTTATAAATTATCAATAATTATAAATAAGTATTAAAAGTGCTGGAGACATAGTCTCAAAGCACTTTTTTTGATTGGTGGGGGTTTATTAGGTGTATTTCTGGATGAATATATTTGAAAAATGCAACAATGAAGTTTAGGTTTTTGGTATAATTTGTTAAAGGTATCCAAGCTAGATTTAATTTGTAGAATACAACTGCTCAAAACGAATGGAGGGCTACATGAAGCCGGCAGCAAAGTTAAAGGCATTCATATTTATAGGGATTTCATTGCTTGTAGTATCGATATTAGATGTTCTTACAATGAATACCCTCTTACAAGGGAATAATTATTTCTTCATTTTTGTAATAGGCTTTGTCTTTTTGATTAGAGCTTTATTTTTATATCGGAATGAATAAATATAGAGTTGATTTTTACTGACTAAGCGGATTAATTTGATATGAAATAGAGTAAGGATATCCATGGAAATTCAATATGGAGGGGAATATGAAAAACACGAGAATCGTAGCCATAAGTCTTTTGGCAGTCTTAGGCATTATTTTTGGGATTTATACATCTGAGTTTGAATTCGGAAAATACGATGATTTTCAAGAGGCGATACAAAAAGGAATTCCGTATGAAGTGAATAATATTATCCATAAAGAAGAACAAGGTGGAGTAACTGTAGTTATGTACACGACCGACCCTGATGAAAAAGACTTTCCTTCAGCTGATTGGGAAGCCCTCGCAGTAGCATGCTTTACAGGCAGTGACGAAAATGGCTGGGAGAGTATAGGCGGCCATGGATGGTCTCATTATGAAAATGATAATATGACGCTATATATTGAACCTTTTTATGACTTTGATAGACAAGGCAATGCACTTCATGATCTTTATGTGGTGTTCGGGGAAGTTCACAATCCTGAAATTGTAAAAGTCGAAACAAAAGGACATTATGAAGAGTCATTTGAAGAGACTAAAATCATTGAGAAAGAAGGAAAACGATATTATTTTCGTACAGGACGAGAGCCTATTGTCAGAGGACTCTCAAAAAGTGGAGAAGTTATCGATAGACAAGGAGGCTAAACTTACCTGTTCCACATGCAAAACTGAGATTTGATAAATGATAGATTCATCGTGTTTTAACTTTACAAAGTTATTGAAAAAGGGGAAATAAAAATAATGGAAATAGGAAATGAAATGTTTATACAAGGGACAATAGGCGTTTTTGCAGTCATTGGATTTATTACAGTTGTGGTCGTAACATTTAGAGTAATTGATGGTCTTTTCCAAAGTTCAAAAGGTGAATAACCAATAACGCATGAGGCTAAAAAGAGCAGAACTGGTAAAATAGTTTGATGTGTTGATCCAAGATGGATTAACGCATTTTTTGTTGAACTCCTTATGCAGCAAAAAGAACAGGATAGAACAAGTACACGGACAATGAAAAAGGTTATCTAATAAAAAACGAGGTGGTGAAAAATGGATAATAAAGCTGAAAAATCTAATGTTGGATATACACTTTTTAAATCGACAGGAGTACAACACGAATTTCCTCATATAGATCTAGAGAAACAACAAGCAATCGGTATTGTTACATACAAAGAAAAAACTTATATGACCGTTTTTGTTGAACTTAAAACAGATACTGTAAAAGTCCAAGGAGACGTTAGTGATTTGGGAGACTTAAGTATGGATAGACATTCTTATATAGATATGTTCAAACATCAGGCTAGATTTTTTATTGAAAACAATATTGCTAATCCGAAAGAATATTATGATGACTTGGTAAATGGTTAATTGTAAACGGTGGAATAGTGCTTTGTGAGCTGTCGATAAGACAAAACATATGATTATTGATAATGGTGCAGTTATGTAGAAAATATTTGGTAAATAAGAAAGGCAACTGATGGGAGGCTTAAAATGGAATTACTATACGGCATAATTTTTTTATTTGTATTTTATCTAATTGTCAAAACAGCCGTTACAAAAGGTATAGATGAATCAAGGGTAATAAAGGAATTGAAAAGAGAAATGACAGAGTTAAGAAAGCAAAAGTCGGAAGAACAAAACAGGGAAGAATCTAAACACATTATAAATAGGCAGACGTAAATTGGTTGGGATTCCTATTTGATATCAAGCCTCCAGGTCAATATCAATATTTCTTATGGAACTAACGGTCAGGTTTATTCAGTAAGAAATCACAAAAGGAATGAGTATTCACTGTAAAATAATCTAGAAGTATTAATGTCTAATAAAAAAGTAATGCAAAAAATTTAGATGAAGCACATTAGTATTATTACGGGACAAGAAAATATATGGAGGTATAGTTATGTGGGTGATATTAGGGGTTATTGCTATAGTAGCAACTTTTATAAATCTCTATATTTATAAAGCAGGAAAGGATTATAAGCTTGCTATGGCGATGGGTTTATCATTTACAGCATTAACACTTTGTGCAGACTACAGCCTTGTATCTCGGTGGGTAAAAGTGGAAGATTGGGCAGCTTTATCGGATGTGGTACCTGGTATGGAAAGAGCATTATGGTTTTTGACAATTGTTTCTATCTTACTAAATATAGCACCTATACTTTTAGAACTAAAAGGTAAGAAATAATTACTTATAAGTGGGGTGGTTTAAATGGACAATGAAAAATTGAGGACAATCAACAAGTTGCAAATCACATCACTAGTTCTAACAATAATCCTTACATTTGTTCCTACTGTTGGTCACGATGATTCTGGTAAATACTACGGTTTACCATTACAGTCTTTGTCTATTCATGGAAGGGGATATGGCGGGATTGATGTCAACATGTTGGCGCTTTTAGTGAACTTCTTTATAATCTACATTCTGTGTAAGATAGGATTAAATATATGGATGTCTTTTACTAAGAGAGATTAAGATCGACACAATCTGGTCGGACTTAAATTTGTTTTAGAAATTCCCCATCAAATATTTGATAAAACTTGTCCATTGAGGCGAGTTTTTTGCTTTTTATATGCCATTCTATGACCGGGCTCTTTCGTTTGTCGAAATTTTATAACTGCAGTTTTTTGAAAATTATGACATAATGATGTTATCTTTCTTTAAGGAGTGATGCGTGTTGGCTAGTATGTTTCCGATTGAACAGGTTAGGGAGAGGTTTCCTGCTCTAAGACGCAAGGATGATGGCAAGCAGGTGATTTACTTTGATGGCCCTGGCGGTACACAAATGGTAGATTTTGCGATGGAGTCGATGTATCGGTACATAAGGAATGGAATGGCTAATCTTCACGGGACATTCAATACCAGCGCTGACACGGATGCATTGCTGGACGAAGCCAGGGAGGCTGTCGCTGATTTGCTTGGATGCCAGGCGAATGAGGTGGCGTTTGGTGCCAATATGACCACCCATGCCTTTGCAATTGCACGGAGTTTAGCAGGTTTTATTAATGAGGGAGACGAAATCGTAGTCACAGAGCTGGACCACCGTGCCAATGTTGATCCATGGATTACCCTTGCCAGGGACCGTGGTGCCACAGTTAAGTACATTAAACTGAATCCTGAAACTTTCACTTTAAAATTAGATGACTTAGAAGAAATTATTACAGAAAAAACAAAGCTGGTAGCAGCTGGGATGTCATCGAACGTTACGGGCACTGTAACGGATTTAGAGCCATTTATAAAACGTGCAAGAGAAGTCGGAGCCCTGGCAATTCTCGATGCTGTTCATGGAGTTCCGCATTTATCGATAGATGTTCAGGAACTAGGGTGTGACATCCTCCTGTGTTCTGCTTATAAGTTTTTCGGGCCGCATGTTGGCATCGCTGTCGTAAGGGAGAGTTTATTTGAAAAACTTCCTGTCTATAAGCTTAAGCCTGCACCTGTCGAGATTCCTTACAAGCTCGAAACCGGAACTCAAAATCATGAGGGCATAGCCGGGATTATGGGAGCAATCCATTTCATTGAGGAATTAGGTTATGGAGAAACGAGAAGGGAACGGTTGTTGTCCGGAATGCATGCAATCGATGAATATGAAAATGAACTTGCAGCCGAGGTGGAAAGCTTTTTGAGGAGCCTTCCGGAAGTGACATTGTATCGCGCGGCTTCCGGTCGAAGGACACCAACATTTGCTTTCACAATAGAAGGTCATCATTCCCGCGAGGTGACAGCATGGCTTGCGGAAAAGTACAATATGTGTGTCGCAGATGGGGATTTTTACGCTTCCACGATGGCTGAGGTTCTTGATGTCTATCCAACAGGCGGTTGGGTTCGAATCGGCCTGGCACCATATAATACGATAGAAGAAATAGAGCAATTCAAAGAAGCGTTAGCAGCTTTCATCGAGCAGCATCAGCAGAAAGTTGTTTAATTGAACGATTTTTACAGAGGGGAAAGATGATTTATGTTAGGGATTAGTAATTTCGAAGTGTTTTTGGTAACAGCGATTCTGCTCAATTTAACGCCTGGAACAGATACGATGTACATCGTGAGCAGAAGTATATCCCAAGGCAGCACAGCTGGGATTTACTCAGCTTTTGGAATTTCTTCTGGAATCGTCGTTCATACACTTCTTGCAGCTTTTGGTTTATCAGTCATATTGACGCAATCAGCTTTTTTATTTCAAACTATTAAAATTGCGGGAGCCATATATCTTGCTTTACTGGGAATCCAAATGTTAATGGCAAAGAGCAAGACAAATGAACAGAAATCCCTGCCAATCCAGAGCAATAAAAAGATCTTTTTTCAAGGCATGATCACGAATGTAACAAATCCGAAAGTGGCTTTGTTTTTCCTTGCATTCCTCCCACAATTTATTCAGGCCGATGCAGGAACTGCAAGCCCAATACCATTCATCATCCTTGGAATGACCTTCACGCTGACCGGTGGAATCTGGTGTCTGCTTACTGCCTATTTTTCCTCGATGGCAACAACAAGGCTAAGGAAAAATGCAAAAGCCGGAACGGTCTTAAACCGTTTGACTGGAATTGTTTTTATCGGAATGGGCATCCAGCTGCTGAAGACGAAAGCGACTTAATAAAATGAAAATAGATGAGCCTGGTTATTTCCAGGCTCTCGTTTGTGTATTTTTAGAAACTTTTCTTCATCTTAATCGTATACAAAATATTACATATTTTTTTGTAGGTGAAAAGAATGATAGGCACAGAGAAAATCTTATATAAAATTGAAATGGTCGAAGATATGGTATTCTACACTGAATATTCCAGTCTTGCCTTTAGGAATATTGCTCCATTTGGCAGGCCCAAAAAAGGAATCATCAAAAAAGGTATTACTGGAGATGGCATTAAAAAATGGGGCCGAAAATATTTCGCTCCCGATGTTAATCAAACAGGCATAGAAGATTTTACACCTCCTGGCCAGCCTCATATTTTGATCCCATACAAAAAGGTGGAAAATCGATATAAAATTATAGGGTAAGTAAAACAGCGTTTTATAAAATTAACATATCAAATATAGGGGGATATGGACTCATGAATAAGGAAAACAAAGATCATAGTAAAAATAATGAAGATGGTTGGAACAGAACCTTTTTTGGGAGTCCAACAATTGGCGGTTTTGTTGTAATTGGGATTATAGTCGCGTTTATTTTGTATAACATCATTTTTAACTAATGTATGTTAGTTCACCAACAATAGGTTGGGCACCCAAAGTGAATTAGTATTTTTTATATCTAATATATTCAAAGTTTGAAGTTGGGACCTGTTTTAAAATCTTACCATCTTCATCCCTGAAAATCTCATACTCCCTGTGAGTTTCAACGATATAACCATCCACTTCTTTGTCTTTACCTTTCTCATGTACATACTCAAATTCAGGTATGATCGTTTCCAGGAGGTCATCAGTTGTGCCAATTCTGGCATTTGTTTCTAAGGACTCTATTTGAGAGTATTTCTGGGATATTTGAGGACTGTTATAGACCAAATAAATACAGAGTAGCAGTAAACCTGATAAGGCGATTATTCGTTTCAATTTTATAGGCTCCTTTTGTTGAAGTTTCATTTAAACAATATGCCTGTCCATTGATTTATATAACTATGTAGTGATTAGTACAAAAAAAGTACGCAGCGACTTTTAGAAAATATAAATTATGTTTTGTTATAGAGGGGGGTTTTTGTGTCAAAGTATGTTAGCGTTTTTTTCTTAACTCTAATGGTAAGTCTGATATTCTTTTTTACATTTGCATCATTCTTTATGGTCGGTGGCAATCCAGCAGAAGAGATGGTATTAACGTTAGGAACAATAATTGTCATTCTTCTATCATTTCTAATATCACAAGTCTTCTATTTAATTGAATTGGTCAAGAAGAAACGGTGAATCTTCTTTTTAATAAATGGCTGTATAGAGACATGAATGAATTACAACCTTCGACGTTGAACTTATTGAACCAACGAGAAGAATGAATTACGAAGAGGTGAAAAAATTGTTTATTGGCCGTGCTTTATATTTATTAGGAGTGGCTTTTGTTTTCTTTAGTGTATTAGGGATAATAATGGTTTCTTTTTCAGATAGTGGTGGAGATATAGCACTTCTGTTATTTGCTTTGCTGAATGGATTAATTGCAATGGGAGTTGGTGAAATTGTTATTGATGTAAATCATCGGCAGAGGATTGAAAAGATGGACAAAGAATAAGGACTGTCTGGTCATTGACATGTAACTTGTGATATAGATGTTGAATTGAAAATATAAGATTTGGAGGTACATATAATGTACGAATATATATTTGTAGAGACTTCTCTAGGGGGATTTTTTTCTTCAGCAACACATAGGGAAACTATTATTGAATATGCAGCTGATGGGTGGAGATTAGTACAAGTATTACCCTTGGAGTACAATGGGAACGGAAAACCAAGATCTTATGAAATCATCTTTGAAAGACTTATTCAGGATTAGTGAAATTAGAATGTATGTGGGTGTTGATCCAGAAAGGATTGACGCTCTTTTTTTAGAATTAGAGTGTAAGAACTAGTTAAGCAGCTATGTTTAAAAGGAACAATAGGATTATGGTAAAATATAACATGTGTGAGATTATAAGGGGGGGTACATGTGAAGAATATTGTATTTATATTTATAGGTATTTTTTTATTATTGGTTGGCTGTTATAGCAATTCATCAAATGAGCCAGTTAAAGAAGAAAAGAAAACAGATCAATTCAGCTTGGTTATAGAGGGAGATAAGAAACTATACCAAGAAGACGAAAACATACAAATTAGTGCTTACTTAAAATATATTGGTGAAAAAGACATAGAGTTTACTTCTGAACCTACAATCACAATCGTAATTAGAAATTATGAAGGTGGAAATGTAATTGAAGAAATTGACTTTAATGATATTAAAACAACTATGAAAAAAGAAGAAAAGTTTTCTCAAACATTAAATGGTATCAATCTTGAAGAAGGAAAATATGATGCATTTGTTCAAACTTCACCTTTCTCGGTTGATTCAAATCAGTTCAGTTTGAGTACTGCACCAATTAATTTTGAAGTGAAAAATTAAAGGGAATTTTAAATCCATGATAGGGGACTGATTAGATGGCTGATTTTTCAAAAGAACTGAAAAGAATAACTGAAGAGCATCCTGTCCTCACAACTCTGTTAATTACATTTTGGATTTGGTATGGATCCTATCGTCTGGGAATTAATGTTGGGGAGTTCATAGCAAATTTTAAGATTTAAACTTAAAGTGCGTTGATCATAAAAGGATTGATGCCTTTTTCTCGTTGAAATACGTTTGGATCAATGAGAAGTTAAGTTACATTATTGGGAGGTACAAAATGAAACTTAAGTTGAGTTGGTTATTTTACACTTTATCTATTATCGGTGTAGTAGCTGTTACTTTGGCATTTTTCAATATTGGAAGAGAATTTTTTGATAGAAATAAAAGTTGGTTTTTGGCATCCCTATGGATTGGTTTAATCGGTAATTCAATTTTAAAAAGGAGTAAAAAGAAACAAAGCATAAGCTAGTGAGTTAGGGCAATATTCAAGCCCCGGCTTTTGCACATCTTTGCGTACAAAAGCCGAAAGCGATAACCAATTGGAAAAGCAAATTCATTTGGTCCTCCTAAGACATTTTCTTAAAGATGTTAAAGATTAATCATATATTACAGCTTTTCCTTGTTCGCGTAACATTTTTAAAGTTGCAAGCATATGATTTATTTCTTCATCGGAATGTCTTTGCCATGAACTTAATTCAGCTACTATTTTTAAAGGAGATTTAGACCTATAAGAACGTGTTGGGTTACCGGGGAATTTTTTGTCAGTCAGGTTTGGATCATTTTCAAATTCACCTAATGGTTCTACAATAAAAATTCTTTCTTTTGAGTTAGATGTTGCTAATTCAGCACCCCATTTAGCAGCATTCAATGTTGCAGTAAAGTATATATAGTTAGATTTTTTATCTTGGTAATTTGATAGGTGTTGTGATTCTAATAAATCTCCAATTTTTAATTCGGCTTTAGTACCATGAAAAAAAGGACCATGATCCAAGACATCTTTATTGGCATCCATATTTATCCACCTCTTAATTTTTGGATTTGTGTATATCAGTATATTATTGGAATTACTAAAAGAGTAGTCTATAAATAATTCATAAATAGTTGTATAATGTAAGTAGAGAGAATGATTTCGAACGAAATTATCAACTATGTACGTTTTGATTTATCACCACCATTTTGGGTTATTGCGGATTTTTGGAAAACATATGGTTTTATCCTTATAAATTGATATTTAGCAATAGGGTGCGTTGATCAGGAAGGATTGACCGCCTTTTATTGAATTCCATAATAATCAAACGATGCAGTTATGTAGGAGATAGATTTGAATAGAAAAATGGCCTGCACAAACTGATGTGAGTTTGGGCAGGCCATTTTAAGTTATTTATAGGATTTGCACCGTAAGAGGAATTGCAGGCTTTTTTGTTGTGTTATTGATATTTCACCGTTACAAACTATTTCTTAAACTTCTCCGGAAACTGCTTTACAACTGCATCTGATATGGCATCGGCCATCATGATGATGTGAGTCATTCCGTCGTCGATGGAAACAATTCTTGCTTGCCAATCTTTTTTCAAGCTTGCGTTAAGGTCATCTGCAACCATTTCCAGGTGGGTATACAGTAACTTCTTTACATCTTCGTTTTTTAGATTTGGGTTGGCTTTGCTGAGGAAAGCGGCGATATCGTCAGCATTTCTATACCATTCTTTGTTTAGCTGATCTAGCTTTGCTTTATCTCCACTTTTAGCTGCTTCAACTATACCACCGGCAATAACTATATGCTCCTTAAGCAAGTCCGTAAGTTTGTTTCCGGCTGCCTCTCCATATACCGGTTTGATTGAATTTCCGATGTCCTCCTGGTTTCTTAGAAGCCTCTCAAGCACGTCTTTTTGATCCTCTGCACCTGCTGTCGTGGCACTTGTAATATAGTTGCTTGTCCACAATACATGGTCGACCCATAGTCGACGGAAATCATTTTCGAACTTTACCTCAGATTGGGTAATACATTTGTGCTGTGGTTTAGCGTAGGCAGGGGGTGATCCGGCCATCATATTCATCGATAAAAATAAAATAAAACCCATCACCAATATTTTTTTCATGCTACACATTCTCCTTTGTAGGTTAATAACGTCCTCCATTATTATTAATACAAGGCATTTCTTTTATCCAAAATTGCAAAATAAAAGACCACCAAATGGCGGCCTCTAAGCTAATGAAATTTACTTAAATCATAATACTGAACAGTTTTTCCATCGCGATCGAACTGGATGATTAAATTGTTCTTATTAAATTGATAGATGAATTGGCCGCAAGACGCACTTTCGTAGCAAGAGACGGTCTTTACTTGATTAGGGTATCCATATACATCGATAATCTGACTTTTGTCTTTCGGAAGGGAGCTAAGTTGTAAATATTCCGGATAGACTTGCAGGCCGAATACGGAGCCATTCTCCATGTTGAAATTCACGCGAACTCCTGCACCCTCACCATTGTAATACAGCGACCGGATATTCAACTGGTCCTCTGTTTTTACCGGCTTTCCGAATTGCTGCAGTAGCTGGCTGTATGTGGAGCCAACGTGGACACCATTAACATGTAGATTTTTACTTGTTACAATATAGGCATCTTTAATCCCATTTTTACGCAACAGCTCTTTCTGCTTTTCGGCATTACCTTTTTTTGAAAAAACACCAGCCTGGATACGGTAATAAGTTTTTTCATTAATGACCTTTGTAACGAACGTAGCTTCAATTCCTTTCTTTTTAAGATTAGCGATTTGCTTTGTTGCATTGTCTTTCTTGGTAAAAGAACCACCGACAACTGCATACATCGGTTCCGATTCTGTCACGCCAGGGAGCAGCAGCTTTTGGCCAATATATATGGTATTGTTCTTTAACCCGTTGAACTCCTTTAACTCCTGGACAGTCAGGTTGTATTTTTTTGAAATGCTGTAAAGTGTATCACCTTTTTTAACAGTCAGAGAATGGTCATCTGCATAACCAAACCCGTTGGCGAAAAAGAGTAATGAAACCATCAACAAGATGCCCAACCCGAGCTGCATGAAACGTTTTGTCTTCTTCATTTTTGATCACCTCAAATAGTTTGACGAGATGATTGCACCAGAGTTTCGAAAGGATAAGCCTATTTTTAGATGGAGGGAAAAATGGGTGGTGTAAAGGGGGAAACCCTTGAAACTACTATTGACATTGCTAACTGTAAAGTTTAATATTACAGTATCGGTATTTTTATATCTAAAAAGATTCTATTGTTGTTTATCTGTAATTTTTATTATTACAGTTAGGCGGAGGAGCTGTTGATCATGGTTACTTTATATATCACATCAAGCTGTGCGTCTTGCCGGAAAGCCAAGGCATGGCTGCAGGAACATCAAATTGATTTTATTGAAAGAAATATTGTATCAGATCCACTTTCTGTTGACGAAATTAAATCGATTCTTCGATTGACAGAGGATGGAACAGAAGAGATTATTTCGACGAACTCAAAAACCTATAAGCAGCTGGATATGGACATTGACTCTCTTCCACTGAATCAATTATATGAACTAATCAGGAGAAATCCGCAAATGCTGCGCCGCCCGATTATCCAGGACCATAAACGGCTGCAGGTTGGCTACAATGAAGAAGAAATTCGAAGCTTCTTGCCGCGCAAGCTACGTACATTTACTGGCTTAGAGTTGGATAGTATTGCGACCTAGGTGCTTTTGCTTTAAATCGGACTGGATGAAAGGTAATATATAGCATAATAAATAGTTACTTTTGTTAGGAGGCAGGCAATGAACAGCGATTTTACCTTGGCCATTCACAGTTTAACCCTGCTTGCACTTCAGCCGGACAGAATGTCGACAAGCGAAGCGATCTCAGAGAGTGCAGGGGTTCATCCTGTGCGTATCCGCAAAGTGCTGGGCTTGTTAAAAAAACATGGCTTTATCAAATCAAAAGAAGGTACCGGCGGCGGCTTCATTTTTGCGCTCGATTTAAATGAAGTAAACCTCAGGGATATATATAAACTTACTTCCGAAGGTGCACTACAGCCAAAGTGTCCTGACTCTAATGAGAAATGTGTCGTCGGAGCGAATATGCACAGGGTTCTGTTTGCTATTTTCCTTGGTGCTGAAGAACACTTGGGAGAATATTTGAAGCACTATTCGATCAAAGAAATAGTGGACCTGGTAAAAGAAACGAACTGCGACTAAGGAGAGAGTATCTTCTTCTTAGGCGATAAATGTAATGAAAAATATTACAGATTAAATGAATGAGGTGACTTATATGTTGTCCAATAATAACAGTATTTTAAAAGTAGGCGATTGGGTAAAGGGGAAATCCCGGGATGGTGAATTATTCATCGGATATATAGAGTCCCTTGATATTCTGGACGAAAAGGTTAATGCAACGATTACATCAAGTGATGATGAATCCATGGTTGGCAAAATAATTCCAATTTCCACAAATGGAGTAAAAAAACTGCCTGACCCTAAAGTGAAAAATAAGGCACAAATACAAAATCTGATTGATTTAGCGCTTGCAACTGGGGATGAAGAATGGTTCCTGGAGCTGTCTGAACAGCTGAATTCGATGAGAGAATTAGTCAAGGGTGTTTAAAAAATGAAGACGGTCCTTCCTATATAATGGAGGACCGTCTTTTTGCTATTTCATTCCCAGCGCCTTTTTGGTGGCTGGCCCGGCGACACCGTCAACCTTGAGTTTCTTCGCTTTTTGGAATTTCTTTACGGCGGCTTCTGTAGCTGGCCCGAAAACTCCGTCGATTCCTTTTGTGCTGTAGCCTTTATTCGTTAGGGCCTGTTGCAGTTGCTTCACTTCTGCGCCACGCATACCTTTTTTTAGGACAGTGCTTGTTGGTGCTGCGATGACTGGAACTGCGGCTTGGCCTGTTACCTTATATCCGTTAGCGGATGCGATTGCGTTAAAGGACTTTTTGGAAGTGGTGATGACAACCGGAGTATTGACTTTCACCTGATCATAAAGCCACTGAACCTCGTTGTCATACATTCGCACGCAACCGGCACTCACATATCCGCCGATTGACTTAGGGTTATTGTTGCCGTGGATGGCATAAGTTGTTCCCCATGTTCCCCTCGCATTAATGCCGAGCCATCTGTCGCCAAGCGGGTTCCTAGGGTCACCGCCTGGGATATTTCCGCTGTAATAAGGGCGATTCTTGATTTTGTTAACGATCTTGAACTTGCCCTCAGGCGTATAAGAAGCTTTTCGCCCAGTTCCCACCTTAAACGTTTTTACCAGTTTATTATTTTTGTAATAAGCCAGTTGATTGTTAGACTTATTGATGATAATCATATCACCGCCAGCAGCCTCTGCAGGTGCCTCAAAGAACAGCAGCGACAATAGAAGCATCATCGAAACCAGCAACTTTTTCATTTCCTATCCTCCTTGATTTCAATTGCAGGGCCTATCTTTCGGATATGGGCTACGGCCGTGCAATAAAGAATCTGTATTCTCAAACTTATAAACGATATTTTCTCATAAAAGTTACATGTTTTACCGTTATGTGGAAATAAATCGCGCGACAAAAAATCGAGTTATTTGTCGGTTTATGGAGTTTTTTTGAAGGGAAACGATTCAACTTCTGTAAATCTTCCCATAATGGGTAAGGAAGGAGTGGGAGTGTTGAATCATTATTTATCAATTGCCGTAGAATTGGTGAGCGGATTTGTATTTCTATTTATCATGACAAAATTACAAGGGAAGACGCAATTTTCCCAGATTACTCCGTTTGACTTTATTTCAGCAATCATCCTTGGTGAGTTGGTGGGAAACGCCATCTATGATCACGAAGTAAAAATAGGCGAAATCGCCTTTGCCGTGGCCTTGTGGGGAGTGCTTGTTTATGTCACAGAGACGGTTACACAAAAGTTCATACGTTCGCGGAAGTTACTGGAGGGCGAACCGAACATTGTGGTCCGAAAAGGAAAGATTAAATTCGAAGCTTTGAAAAAAGCCAAGCTGGATATCAACCAGCTGCAGAGTCTTGTCAGACAGCAAGGCTACTTTTCACTACGCGAAGTAGAATACGCGATCATCGAAACGAATGGAATGGTCAGTGTCCTGCCAAAAGCAGATTATGACACACCTAAAAATAGCGATATGAAAATCAAAGCAGAGGATCCAAGCTTGCCAGTCAATATGATTCTTGATGGAGAAGTAGTTCGCGAAAATCTTAAAGAAGCAGGCTTGGACGAACAGTGGCTGAAAAATGAATTAGAGAAGCAAAAAATCCACCATTATGAAGATGTGCTATTCGCGGAGTGGATGGAAAATGAACCGCTTTTTGTGTTGGAATATGAGAAGAAGGCGAACTGAGCAGTAGCTGAGTCAGCTTTCTTTTATTGCTAGTTGACTTTGTACCCCACTCATCTTTGTGGAGATTTGGTCAACGGGGAATAAATCATGTTCAATGGGGATTAAAATTGGGTCAACGGGGATTAAATCATGTTTAACCAGGATTAAAAGAGGAACAACGAGGATAAAATGGACCTAACCGTTAAAAAATCTTCTGCAACCGTTAAATTATTTGCGCTAACCGTATAATTAAATGAGCCAACCGTACAAATATTGGTACCAACCGTTAAATTTCGAATAATTAACGGTAAAAGCACAATAAAGCTGAACCTATGAATGATAAGTAGGTTCAGCTTTTTGCTGTCTGCTATTCAGTTTACAACAAAGGGGGAGTTTTGGGTTAATATACATATTCCGACTCCAACCCAATCGTAAATTACGGGGGGATAACTGTAGAGAATAGTAAATTGATTGCTGGCTTTTTGCCTTCTTTCGAATTAGGATAGGTCAATTTTAAATTTAATGGTAAAGTGGTTCTCCTTGTATACAACGATAAAATGATTTACCCTTTGTCTAGGGAGTGATGTAATGAGTGAAAACATTGAAGGTATTGATTACAAGGAAGTAATTGAATATGCACTGGATCCGCTAATTGTTCATACGCAACTGAAGATCATATATATAAATGAAGCTGCAGAAAAATTTTTTAGAGCCTCAAGAGACGAAGTAATTGGGGCAAGTCCGTTGGATATCTTTAAAGACTCTTCTAAACCCGCAATTACAAAAAGAATATCCGGGGCTTATAATGAACCAGCAGAGCTTATTGAGGAAACTATATATAGAATGGATGAAACCCAAGTTGAGGTTGAGTTATATTGTCACCCTATTAAGATAGGGGAAACAAAGGCCATTCAAACTTATGTAAAAGACATCACGGAGAGAAAACAGCAAGAAAAAGCACAATATGTAATGAATAGACAAATAGATGAGTTAGCGTCAAATATTGTACCCCTTTTAAAAGGCATTGCTGTGCTTCCTTTGTTGGGAGCAATAAATCAAGATAGAGCAGAACAACTCTTAGAATTAGTACCAGCCAATGTTCAAGAGCAAGAAGTAAGGAGTTTGATTATAGATTGTTCAGGAATTTATAAAATTGATAATTTAGTGATTGATTCTCTTTTTAAACTCAGCAATGTGCTAAAATTAATTGGTGTAAAGTGCATCATAACAGGGGTAAGGCCAGAATTAGCCGTAGAAGCAGTTAAACTTGGCATCAACTTAGAAAACGTAAAAACTTTTTCCGGTGTTAAAGAAGCCTTATATTTTTTAGGGCTGAATAATACAAAATAAAGGCCGATTTATTCACTGATTCCTAAAAATGGCGTCAATTTTTATTGACCTTTATCATTAGAAGGTGAATAAGGATCGTTCAACTGCCGTTGTTATGATTTTGAATAACCATCTGCATTAATTTAAATTATTAAATACGGAAGATATAACAAGTGTGATAAAATGCTCATGCCTTTTAAAAAAGGTAAATGAGCATTTTTTATTTTGAGATGGGTTTTATTCAACTTCTACCGTTTTCTCTGTATGGTCATGGATATTTCCTTTTTCCACATGTATTTTCACTATAAAATGCCCTTTACCAGGGAAGCTGAAATCAGCGGAATAAGTTCCTGATGAATTTTCATTCGCTTCGATGAATTGATGCTTCGTATCGTTCTCTTGCCAGATTTCAAAACGGACTACAGCACCAGTAATTAGCTGTTCTTCCTGAGCAATCTTAACCGTTAACTCGGTAGGCTTGTTGTTTTTTATCGTTGAAGGAGCATGGAAATCGAAGGTTGCCTCGCTATTATGGTGGTCGTTATGACCATGATTGGAATGTTGATCATCTTTTTCATTTTCCTCGTCAGCAGTGTGTTCATGGTCTGAGTCAACACCCAGCACAATTACTTCCTTCTTTGGCATGCTATGCATCCGGTTTGCTGTTGTGTGAGCCACAATGAAATATTTCCCGCCTTCGCTGAAGCTTTTCTTGATGGAATATGTGCCATCTTTCTCGTTTTGTGCCGGTATCATTTCATGGTTTTCCTGACCAGATTTCCAGATTTCAAATTTCACCTCATCTGCATCAATGACTTTTTCCTCTCCCTGAATTACCTCTGCTTTGATTGTAATCTCCTCATTGGCCTCGATATTTTCAGGAGTGATAATTGAGACCTCCAATAGTTCGGGGACGTTATCAAGCGATTCCTCTTTGGGATCCGGGCCAGACGAACAGCCTGTGATCAGAAACAGAATGATTATAAAAAAGAATAATATTTTCTTCATGATGTTAGACTCCATTCATTCGTCATTTAAATTCTCAATAATAATAAGGTGTAAATGTGATAAATGTATGAAAATATGCAGGGGCGTAAAAGTTTTATATAAACAGCGCTGGACAGGGATAGATACGGTTTAATCGGGAAAAATAACCCAAATATAAATTAGGGTGAGGTAGATGCATAAGAAGTTTTTCCATTTGTTTATATTAAGTATCATATTATTTTGGATACATAGTGGAACAGCGAATGCGAGTAATGATAAGCCAAGGCCATTGGAAGAAATCTACCCAGAAATAGGCTATAAAACAGTTGAAGAGTCAGTGAAAGAATTTGAACATCATTTCAATCAGGATTTAAAGTTACCTTTGAGAGTGCCACCTATTGACTTTACGCATCATTTTGGAAGGTTCAATGATTTAGAAGGGGAGATAAATGACTCTTTAGAAATCGAATTAATTAGTGATATGTCGGCTGAACACCATTATAAAATTAATGTTCGTCCTGCTAAATATAAGATCCCACTGAAGGCTAAGAACGTATTTAAATTAAAGAATGGAAACGATGCCATTTATACAGATGTCTCAGGTTTCAACTTGTTGGTCTTTGAAAGGGATGGCTGGCAGTATATTCTGAGCATTGATAAAAGAGTATCAAACCGAGTTCCTACTGATGTATTTGTTGAAATAGCTAATTCATTTGCTGATCAAGGTGAATAATCGTACTTGCCAAACAACTGGAATTAAAACTTAAAGACATATCAATTTTGATAGGAAAACCCGGCTCACAATGGCTGGGTTTCATGTATGTACTACTTTCTAATAGGCTGCTCCAACGTCAACATTTCTTCTTCCATAGAAGAATATTGTTGGTTTACAACTTGGATGGCATCTAATACAGCTGCGTTATAAAAGTGGGGTCCTAGTGATTCTTTAATGAAGTCAAGGACTCTTTCAGCTGCAAATTCCGAAATTTCTTCATCCCTTTCGTCTGAAAAAAACCTCTGGATATCAGATATCATTTCTTGCTGCTGCTCTTTTTTAAACTTATAAAACATAGCAGACCACTCCTCTCGAATTCATACAAGGAACACTTTATCTATAAATTTATCTAAATTACAGTCTTTATTTTTTTCTTTATTTATGTCAATTGAGACCATGTAGATGCAGGGTACAATAGGGCAAAGAAAATCTGTAAACAAATAAAAGGCTGAACCAACAAAAATCTGGTTCAGCCTTTACCATGGAAACTCAATCTTCTCTGCCAATTCCGGAAAATCGATGAACGGGTTCCGGTTTCCCTGGATATAGTAGATAGCTTGATTGCGATGCTGTTCGTAAAGGGTGGGCGGGAATTCTTTGTTCCAGCGGACCAGCAGCGGGATATCTACTTTCTTTTTGAATTCGTTCTTTACTCTTTTAGGATATCTCAGGAAAAAATAAAGCATGGCTCGAGCGGAGGCTCCTTTGCCGTGTTCAGGTTCGAACTCGAAGCCTGTTGTGACTCCGCAGTTATTTTGAATTGGTTCATCGTCACGTTCCGGATTGTAAAAATCAAAATCGGCAAATGCGTAGTTCGAGCGCGAGATGTTGCAATCAGGTTCACAGACAAACAAGTGGTGTAGATCGCCTTTCATCGGCTCGGCTCCCTCGAACCAGGACTGCGGCACAATATGTTCTGTGTTCATCTTGAAATGGTCCTCAAAAACCTTCAAATCCTTGATCGAATCAAAGCCATTCACCTGAATCTTGCGTGATCGCCGTCTGAACTCATCGTATTTTTCCCTCAGTGTTTCGTTATCCTCAATCAACAATGACTCCGGATCCTTCTTCTGGCTGGAATAGACACTCTTTGCGGAACCGTCCGGATATAAATCGACCCAGGTGTACAAATACAAATCCTTTGCCAGGAAGTAGGGCAGCTGATTTTTATGAGATTGGAACACGATTGTATGGAATTTGTAAAAGAGGGCCAGACCTGACAAATCCAGCTTCTGCGCACCCCGGTAATAGTCTTTAATATCCAGCTCATCCTGGTCTGGATCATAATAGAGCTGCTGGTTACTCTGAATGTTCCTCCGGTTTTCCTTCAGGATTGTCAGCAGCTTTTTCAAATCGAGGGAATCGTATTTATGATCCCAGCGGTCTTGACGTTGCTGTTTTTTAAACTTAGACATGGAAGTCTCCTCATTCTCGTTATCTTTATACCCATTTTACCCCTAAAAGGACTGTCCTTCAAAGAGATAGGAAGTAAAAATGACGGAACAAAGAGTTACCTAATGCAAGTAACCAGGTTTCTTCTCAACGACTTTTATGTCATTTTTTAAACTGCAACCATGCTCAAAAACACATTCATTGCAGTCCTTAAAGTATTCTTTAGGCCTGCTAATATTTTCTTTAAGTTCATTAAAGTAGGCTTTAGCAAGCTGGACATCATTTTCATCTGGATAATATTGAGAATGCTTGCCATCAAGGAGGGTGATTACTTCTACCTTCTCAGGAAGCATGCCGAATGCCTGATTGGAGAAAAGAATGGTTAAATATGTATAAAGATGGACCATCGATTCATCCGCTTCGAGCAGATATTTGGATACGGTGAAACTACGGTCGCTCCAATTTCCTACCTCAAATCTAATCGAAACATTGATTTCATCTAAGGAAGTTTGAAATTGTTCATACAGGAAGAGAGGGGAGCTCTTGATTTCCCTACTCGTTAAAGACTGTAGCAGATGGTCCGTTGTTTTTGCTAGAATTGTGTAGTAATGAGCCTTATCCTGAAATAAATGAAGAGGGATCTGGTCCCAGTACTGCTGAATCAATCTTAGGACGGTGACCTTACTCCTGGCCTTAGTCGGAAGGCTATAGTATTGATGGACAATGAGATTAACTGAATTTTGTACTGCCTCGCGCCAACTATACTCGCTGATCTTCTTGCCAACCACGAATCGATGGTAAAACTTGTACGGACACTCCAGAAAAGTTTCCAGATGGTAGTCCGTCAGCAATTTTTCAGTTTGTTTTTCACGCAAGAGACTTCCCTCCTTAAAAAATCACTTAATCAGCTCAAGAATCATTTCCTTGTTTCTCTCTGAAAATACTTTGTTATGGGATGATACCATTGCCGCTTGGGAAGCTGCCGGCTCGATGAACTGTTTTGCTTTATTGACTGCGTTGGCTGCGTCCTGGAATGTCCCGGCAATCAAGTTCAATTTTCCTTCGTGCTTTAAAATATCTCCTGCTGCAAATAAGCCTGGCACGGAGGTTTCACTTGTTGCAGTTCCATCAATGTAAAAATCATCAATCAGCTTCGGTTCCATTTCGCTATTTTTTAGTAATGATGCGTCCTGATCAAAACCGTGATTGACGAGCACATCATCAACAGAAAGGCGATGGACTTCACCAGAATTCTGATTGGTTATTTCAACATAACCGATAGATGAGCGGCTTTGGTCCGCAATTAAATTAGTAATGCTCGAATGAAACACACATTCTACAGAGCTGTTCATCAACTGGGTCACTTGAGATTCATGGCCAGAGAAGCAATCTCTTCTGTGGACTAGATAGATCTTTTTTGCAACAGGTTCGAGCGCGTTCGCCCAATCAATCGCCGAATTGCCGCCTCCAGAGATAACAACCGTCCGATCCTTAAAATATTTGAGAGAATTGACCATATAGTGGAGGTTTGAGACCTCGAATTTTTCCGCACCCTCAAGATTTAGTTTCTGAGGTTTTAAGATTCCGCTTCCAATCGCAACGATGACAGACTTCGAATAGTGAATTTCTCCTGAAGCACCTTTTAGTAAAAATAAATCCTGATCCTTGCTAATGGATTCGATTTTTTCATTCACTACAACCTCTGGATTGAAGGTCATCGCCTGTTCCTTTAATTGCTTGATTAAGTTTGCGCCGGTGATAGGGCCGATTCCGCCAACATCCCAGATCACCTTTTCAGGGTAGACATGGATCTTACCTCCGAGGTCAGGCTGTGCCTCGATAATCTTCGTTTTCATCTCACGTAAACCTCCATAAAACGCGGAATAAAGTCCGGCAGGCCCGCCACCGATAATGGTAAGGTCAAAGATTTCAATGTTTTCCATGGGAAACACTCCTATTAGTGTATTGAGTTAGATATTTTTTAAAAATTTGACGGAAAAATTGATAATTCACAAATCTGTCATTGACTGAAATAAATAATAGCTTTATAGTATTCATTGTAAACGACATTGATAATCATTATCAACGAGAAATTGAAAAACTTTGGAGGAATGATGAATGGTCCGCTTATACACAGACCAATTGAACGTGGGATACGGGGAAAAAACAATCGTGAATAACCTTACTTTAGAAATCCCCGATCAGCAAGTCACGATTATCATTGGCCCAAATGGTTGCGGCAAATCGACTTTGTTAAAATCGATGTCACGAATCATTCCCCACCAGTCTGGCTCGATTTACCTGGATGGTTCGAGTATCTCTAATGAAGATACGAAAAGCCTGGCACGAAAGATGGCCATTCTTCCACAAACACCTGAAAGTGCTGCCGGCCTGACGGTAGGGGAATTGGTGTCGTATGGACGCTTTCCTTATCAAAAGGGATTTGGGAGGCTGACAAAAAAGGATATGGAGGTCATAAATTGGGCTCTTGAAGTGACAGGAACGGCAAGTTATAAATACGAGGCCGTCGATTCCTTGTCCGGCGGGCAGAGGCAGCGTGTCTGGATCGCACTCGCTCTCGCGCAGGAAACGGAAATGATATTCCTTGATGAACCAACGACCTATCTGGACATGGCGCATCAGCTTGAAATTCTTGAACTGCTGCAAAAATTGAACAGGGAGCAGGACCGGACGATTGTCATGGTGCTCCATGATCTGAACCATGCAGCCAGGTTTGCCGATCATCTTATCGCTCTAAAGGCGGGGAGGATTGTCAAAACAGGAACAAGTGAAGAAGTCATCAACAAGCATGTTCTCAGGAAAGTTTTCCAAATTGACGCTGAAATCGGGAGAGATCCACGTACAAATAAACCGATTTGCATCACGTACAACTTACTAAAAGGAGAAGAAGAAAATGAAGAAAATACTTATGCCATTCCTGCTTATGCTGGTGCTCGTGCTTAGTGCATGCGGCAGTGGAGACACAACAGAAAAATCAAGCGACGAAAAGAAGGAAGAGACACCAAAAACGGTCACCTATCAATCTGAAAATGGTGCTGTAGAAGTACCTGCAAATCCAGAAAGAGTCATTGTCCTTTCCTCTTTTGCCGGAAATGTGATGGCTCTCGATGTGAACATGGTCGGTGTTGACGCATGGTCAAAAATGAATCCGCGTTTTGAGAAATTGCAAGATGTCGAAGAAGTGACAGATGAAAATCTGGAGAAAATTATTGAATTAAATCCAGACCTGATCATTGGTCTATCTAATATCAAAAATGTCGATAAGCTGAAGGAAATTGCGCCTACTGTAACATTTACTTACGGAAAGCTTGGATACCTTGAGCAGCACTTGGAAATCGGCAAGGTCTTGAATAAGGAAAAAGAAGCTCAAGAGTGGATCAATAATTTCAAGGCAGACTCCAAAGCGACTGGCGAAGAAATCAAGGAGAAAATTGGTGCAGACGCTACCGTTTCTGTTATTGAAAACTTCGACAAGGAACTGTATGTTTTTGGCGACAACTGGGCTAGAGGCACAGAAATCCTTTATCAGGAAATGGGCTTGAATATGCCTGAAAAAGTGAAAGAAGCAGCTTTAGAACCTGGGTATTATGCAATTTCACCTGAAGTACTGTCTGAATACGCTGGTGATTATGTGATCTTCAGCAAGAATGCAGAGGGAGATACATCGTTCCAGCAAACCGAGACTTATAAAAATATTCCTGCCGTAAAGAATAACCGTGTATTCGAAGTGAATGCGAAGGAATTCTATTTCAATGATCCTCTAACACTTGAATATCAGCTGGAATTCTTTAAAAAATCATTTTTGGAACAATAATAATTAGCAGGAGGAATTCTTAGGAATTCCTCTTCTTGCTGGATATGAGATGATAGATTAATTCAGAAGGGGATAACAATATGGGGTTGCTCAATCCAGCTCCAGCGCCTAGCCCCTCGAGCCGCTTCGGTCCGCCCAATGAAGTCAAAGAGCGACTTCACCGGTCAGCCCTCCAGCGCTTGTCGGGGCTGAACAAGGCGCTTACGCTTTTTATTACTATCAGAAAGATGAGATGCATATGTTGAACCAAAACAGCTCGCTCTCCATGCTTGCCAGATTTGTTGCCGCGATCCTCATTCTTGCCGCAAGCTTCATGACAGCAATGGTCTTTGGAGCAGCAGATACGACTGTCAAGGAGATTTGGCTTGCGATTACTTCAACCGTTAAAACAGATACAATAACCATGATCAGGGAAATCAGACTCCCAAGGGAGGTTGCAGCAATTTTCGTAGGTGCTGCCCTTTCTGTTGCTGGTGCGATTATGCAGGGCTTGACTAGAAACCCGCTCGCTGACCCGGGCTTGCTTGGTTTGACGGCTGGAGCAAATGCTGCATTGGCACTGATTATGGCGCTCAGTCCTTCGGCCGGTTACCTCGCCATTACATTTGCATGTTTTATCGGGGCAGCTGTCGGTGTCATCCTCGTCTTTGGGATTGGTGCCTTGAAGAAGGGCGGATTCTCCCCATTGCGAATTGTCCTGGCCGGAGCCGCGGTCTCCGCCTTTTTGTTCGCGGTGGCAGAGGGAATCGGTTTGTATTTTAAAATTTCTAAAGATGTCTCGATGTGGACAGCCGGGGGCCTGATGGGTACATCATGGACCCAGCTGAAAATCATCGTTCCGTTCATCCTGGTTGGAATGCTGATTGCTTTTTACCTAGCAAGGCAACTGACGATTTTGAGCTTGAGTGAAGAAGTAGCAGTAGGACTTGGCCAGAAGACAAGCCTGATTAAATTGGTATTATTTATCGTTATTGTTTTATTGGCAGGTTCTTCGGTAGCGCTAGTTGGCAACATGGCCTTTATCGGACTGATGGTCCCGCATATTGTCAGAATGATTGTTGGCACAGATTATCGATTCGTTTTGCCGATGTCAGCTATAATCGGAGCGTCGTTCATGCTGATCGCAGATACTCTTGGACGAACGATCAACGCTCCTTATGAAACACCGATTTATGCGATTATTTCCATTCTTGGACTGCCGTTCTTCCTGTTCATCGTCCGCAAAGGAGGGAAGAGCTTCACATGATTCATCCGTCCATAATCATGAAGCAAAGGTATATTGTGTTGACCTTGTCAGTTTTAATTATTTTAACCATCTTAGTCAGTTTGGGATTGGGCTATTCCTCCGTATCGTATAATCGGATCTTGCCGACGATATTTGGAAATGGTACGTTCAAAGAAGAGTTTGTTCTGTTTTCAATCAGAATGCCGCGAATTATCGTGACAGTTCTAGCTGGGATGGCGCTGGCACTATCCGGAGCGATTTTGCAGGGGTTAACGAGAAACGATTTGGCTGATCCGGGAATCATTGGAATAAATTCTGGAGCCGGATTAGGAATTGCCGTGTTCTTTCTCTTCTTCCCAATTGATGCCGCTTCATTTGCGTACATGCTTCCACTGGTCGCGTTCGGTGGTGCACTGGTAACCGCGATCCTGATTTATTTGTTTTCCTATAAAAAAGGAATCGGACTTCAGCCTGTGAGACTGATTCTTGTCGGTATCGGTTTTTCGATGGCACTGTCAGGTGCGATGATTGTCATTATTTCAGCAGCAGAAAGGCAAAAAGTCGATTTCATCGCCCGCTGGCTTGCCGGCAACATCTGGGGAACAGACTGGCCGTTTATACTGGCACTCCTGCCATGGCTTTTGATCCTGGTTCCGTTTACGCTTTATAAAGCCAATCGCTTAAACCTTCTGAGCTTAAGCGATCCAGTCGCGATAGGTGTTGGAGTATCGATTGAAAAAGAAAGGATCGTCCTGCTTTTAACAGCAGTTGCACTAGCTGCTTCGGCCGTGTCGGTAACAGGCGGGATTGCCTTCATCGGATTGATGGCTCCGCATCTTGCAAAAGCCCTGATTGGTCCAAGAAATCAATTATTCCTGCCAATCGCAGTGTTGGTCGGCGGCTGGCTGTTATTGTTCGCAGATACCATCGGCCGCAATCTCCTTGAACCAGAAGGTATCCCGGCAGGAATCATGACTGCATTAATTGGTGCTCCGTATTTTGTGTATTTACTTTTAAAAAAATAGATGGTTGAGACCTGTGCAAAACTCAGGAGTAGAATGGCGTGGAAACTAGACTTTCCACGCCATTTGCATATTTACGAGAGGTGTTAAAGGGTAGAATCCTTCAATAGGTACTGAAATTTGCTATACTGACCAATAAGTAACGTAAAATTTTTTTACATAGGTGTGTGGAATATGGAAAATAACGTATTCGAACAGATGGCCAAAAGATACGATACCGAAGACAGAATTGAATTAGCTAAAGTTATAGTGGAGGAAGTAAGACAAGAATTACAAAATTGCAAATCAAGTTCCTTAATGGACTATGGGAGCGGTACAGGTCTGGTTAGTTTAGAATTATCAGACCTAGTTGATTCCGTCTTGTTGGTTGATTCATCACAACAGATGTTGGAGGTGGCTAAGACAAAGATTTCTAACAAAGGGATGACCAACGCAAAAGTACTTTATTCAGATTTCACTCAAGAAACTCCTGAGCTTAAGGCAGACATCGTCTTAATGTCTCTGGTCCTTCTTCATATACCGGATACTCGAAAAATTTTACAAGAAATGTTCAGTATTTTAAACGACGGTGGCAAGCTGATTATTATTGATTTTGATAAAAACGATAAAATAAATCATCCGAAAGTTCATAACGGCTTTTCACATGAAGAGTTGAATAAAAGTTTGACACAAGCTGGATTTAAATCTACTAAAATGAAGACATTCTATCAAGGAACTTCTATTTTTATGAACCAGGATGCCTCCTTGTTTATTTCCAGCAGTGTAAAAGTAAGGTCTGTTCATAAGCAACAGGTGCTTTAATCCATGAAGGGTTAAGCACCTTTTTTATTGTAGTTAAGGGAGGTTGGCACAATTAGTATCAATGGTTATATTGTGATTTATAAAAGTGTTAAATTTTGTTAATATTTAAATAACAATTGGTTGGGAGGATCCATATTGGAGAGTAAAATTGAACTATATGAAAAAGAATCGCAGATTTTTAATCCCTTCTCCCATATTACTTCGCGAATTCAGGAGATGGAGAAAAAGTCGAGTTATGGGTCTGGGGTTGCCAAGAAATGGACTGTAATTTTGAATGGAACTCTTATCCGTGAAGCTTACCCGGTCATCCATCCAATCGGACAGGAGACATTCTCCTTATATTCAGAGTACCCATCAGGAATATTCGAATATGCGTTAGATATTGATGGTGCCACTGCTCTAATAAAAGATAGAGGCATTAAACCGGTAAAGTTTTCTCCATTGAAAATTATTGACTCAGTTGATCCTGGTAACATAAATAAAGATCCCAGCCGGATAAAGCCAAATCATAGAAATCCTGTCATGGTACTTCAAAGTCGATATCTAACTAATGATAAACCTTACTGTATTAATGGAAACCATCGGATATTCGAAGCATATCGAAATAATGATAAGCAGATAGAAGTTTTTGTTTTTAAGGAATTGGAGTTTGTTCCGTTCTTTTATGATGTTCTAAGTAAAGCGCTGTACTTTTTAGAAATAGATTACATTAATGTCATATCGGAACAAGGAAAAAATGGTGCGTTTGCATACGAGTTTTAACTGATTTCTTAACTATTGGACCAAAAATTCGAGAAAAAGGGTGGTCGGACTATGTCTTTTCCTACACATATTGTATCCGCAGGTGGAATTGTTGAAGATTCGGAAGGAAATATTCTTTTAGTGAAAACTCGTGACGGTGGTTGGGTTTACCCTGGAGGACAAGTGGAAGTTGGAGAAAACCTAATAGATGCTTTGGTTCGTGAAATCAAAGAAGAAAGCGGGATTACGACTACGGTTAGCTACTTAGTTGGTGTCTATTCCAATACGGGATCTTTTAAGTGGTATGATGGTGTAACTGATGTTCCTACCCAAGTTATTTTTGATTTCGTATGTAAACCTGTTGGTGGTCAGTTGGCTGTTTCTGAAGAAACGACCGAAAGCCGTTGGGTGGCGAAAGATCAAGCTCTTTCCTTTATTACACATCCAGCAATTCGAACTCGCTATCAAGCTTATTTGGAGTTTGATGGAATGGTAAATTACATGGAGTATGTTACACATCCCCAGTTTACCATCAAGCATCAGACAAGCATGTCTAAGTAAATCATTCTTCATCTTTTATCAGGACAGGCGCGTTGATTTAGGGGAGAAGGATTATAAATTTTAATAAATTCATATCAAAGGAACAAGTAGTTTGGTATAAAGAGCAGTCATAAAGATTGGAGAGCAGAAATGAATTATTTATTAATTTTAGTATTAATTATAGTTGGCGTATTTTCGTCAATAGGTTTAGGCTCATTCTTTGGCAACATTGAATTTGTGCTGCTAATTATGAGTGGTGCAATTTTCGGCTTATTGCTATATATTGCAATAAAGCAAAAGTGAAATTTTCGCTGCAGTTGAGTTGATCCAGGAAGGATTAGCGCTTTTTTTGTGAAATAACAATAGTTGATTAGTTTGAAAAAAGGGGTGATGTCTTGGGTTTCCTTGCTTATTACTTAATAACACTTGTTATTATCAGTGTGGGTTCGTATTTTTTATTGTTAGTTACTAAGAAACTTAGTTTTATAAAGTTACTGCCAGGTTTTTATATATACCTATTTGGAAGTTTTATTATATCGAGTATCTTTATTTATTCTTATTTCTTTTCAGATGGAGAATATATAAATAGAGGTCTTGCTGGCACATATATAACAGTAGTATTTGTATTAATTGCTAATGGAATAGCTTATGTATTAACTCATTACATCGTGGTTAAAAAATATGCTGCTTTTTCTGGAGTGTTTTATATTTCATTACTCTTTATAGGAGTGTTTTACATTACCGCTTTTATAATGATTGCAACTATCTTCAATTTATAATTTTTTGTTAATAGTTGTTTAGTTTGAATAAGGTATTTCAAGTGAATTTAGAAAAAATTGTAACTTTTTTGAATGAAAATCAAACGTTTTTATAATTAAAACGTAGTTAATTTATAAGGAAGGAGGGTGTTCATGAAAAGGGTATTATCTATGTTATTTTTATTAGTTCCCTTAATCATATTGGGATGCAGTCAAAATGAGGAAAGGTTTGACCATACGGCACTTAAAGAAGAATTGAAAGAAGAAGGAATTGCTCCAAAACTTCCGACGAAATTTCCAACTACTATAGTAGAGTACGAACGAGTTATCCCTCCTCACGAAACAAATATACACGAGGTGATATTCAATGGGGAAGAAGGAGGCATGGAGTTTTCATTGACTGTCCAACCACCCCCGGTTGAATACGTCAATATTGAGGAAGAGGATGTTACAGTTAACGGAAACACAGGTTTCTATATAGAGGGACCTGGATCCTCGATTCATTGGACGGAAGGCGATTATCATTACATCTTGACCTCCTATTCAGACGAAAATGGGACCAAGGAAAAAATGATTGAAACAGCCGAGTCCTTTCAGTAAGAAAAGAGTATTCTTCATTAACTTTTAGGTGCGTTAATTCCAATTTATTAACGGCCTTTTTTTATACAAACGGAGATTGGTAGAACAAGCAATTAATCTTCATCAAAAATGAGTTTATAAATTGTCTTTGAGTCTTTCTCGGAAAGAAATGTGTTTTTTTCGAGGTTATTGACCCGTACCCTTATATTATTGTCAGGAGATAGTCTCCATATCGAATACTTATTGTTTATCATAAAATCGGGATAACTACTTTTGCCGGTATCGTCTTCCCATTTTGCCTTACTTAAAACTTTATAGAAAATATCCACTTTTTCTTTATCAGTTATTTCTTTGATTTGCTGATATTCACCCTGATTTTGATTAATAAGTTCTTTGATAACAAGAATTTCTTCTGTATTAAACTTCAATCTTTCGCCTCCAAGCTTCGAACTAACTTCCTCCCTGCAACCGCTTATTAAAATAACTGTTAACAATAAAATGATTGTTATATGTCTTTTGCTCATTGATCTACCCTCCCTGAAAAAAATTTCCCTTTTCTAATTTGAAGATTATTCTGTTTTATTGTAACAGATTCCAGTAAATTCCTTAAGCAAACAAAATAATCTCGTATAGGAGGGATTTATTGCCATTTTGTTGAATTCCTTATCTTTAAACTTACTATGCAGGATTGGGGAAGGGCTAGTCTTATCAATTTGGATGGGTATCTTGAACTCGAAGGTGAACTTGATAAAAAAGGCAGAGTTTCGTGGAAAGTAGAACCTTGCTATCCATCAGGGATTGGGGCCGTGTTAAAATTCGATTTCTGTTCAGACCAATCCTATTTAAAAGCATTAATTAAAGAAATAGAATCAATTCTATCTGTCTTTCCAGTGCTAGAAAAACCATAATTCACACTGTTGGGCTATATAACAATACAGTTTTAACCCTTCGCCTAAACCAGCACAAAAGAAGATAATAAATAGCCATTCACTTTGTGTTACCATGAAAAAAAGGTGATTGTTTCCTAAAAAAAATCCTATTATTCGTTCTTCCTCAGGTGAATGGGATTCCCTTCATATTGTTCATTCCGTGCTGGGAGAATACCAAAAGATATCCTACTAATATCTGTAAACACATTCAGAAATATATCCTATAAATCAAATATAATTCACTCAGAAGCTATAATGGTTGGAAATAAAGACAATCTCAGCATCTTTACATTGGGAGAGGTAATTAATTTGACGATAATTATTGGAATAGCTGTAGTTATAACAATTTTTTCAATAGAAGTACAGTTGAGGAAACTAAATAAAACAAACCAAAAGATAGTTGAATTATTAAACGAAATTAAGAAGAAGGAATGAATAAGTTAATTAACTGGTGCTTTGATTGAGAGGGAGTTACGGACTTCTCCTTATTAAAAAAACAGGCAGGATAGTTCAAGAAGGAAAGAACAAAAACAGGGAGAATTAAATACTTAGGCTGACTAAAAAGTTAAAAAAGCTAAAGAAAAAAATTGAAATTAAACACTTGATTGATAAAATAAAGAAATTGCCAAACTGTTTTGTTCATCCTCCAACAGGTATTCCAGATGTAGAAAAAGGACACACCTTACCAAGCGATTTAAAAGAATTTTATAAAATTTGTGGGGGAATTGATTTATTTGTTGGCTGTGATTATGCAATAAAAATTGTTTCTCCTCAAGGATTTGTATTAGCAAACCCAGTAATTATCGAAGAAAGAGCTGAATATGATATATCTTCAAATTGGTATATTATTGGCGATAATATGAATGGTGATTACATAACGATTGACCTTGATAAATTACGTTTAGGACGACGTTTTGACAGCTCTTGGGATGTTCACGGTGTTGCTGGAAGTTGTCCTATTGTCGAAACTTCTTTTACGAATTTATAAGAAGGGTTAATGATGAATAAAGGTCAACAATGGTATTGGCTTCAAGATGATTTTAGATATTTAGGAGATGCTTATGATGAATAAATATAAGTGCTTGTTGGACTAACGATGCAGTAATGTTAATAAGTGGTGGTTGAAATAATACACTTATAAAGTGATCTCGTCATATATTTATAAGGGGGTATATAATGAATTTTGCAAAAAGCATACTGCCACTTAGTATCTTGATTATACTTTTAATTAGTTGTAATAATAATTATTCGAGTAGTCCTTTAATCAGTAATCCAACCCCAAAAGATTATTTAAAAAACGATGATGCTGATATATTTCTACTTGATGGTTATGTGTTTTCAAATGCAGAAGATGTAGAATGGGTAACAGAATTGGAATATGAATTAGGTAGGCAGTAGGTGAAATAACAAAACAAGCAGATAAGGCATCAAAGTTTAAAAATGGTACAGCGAATAAATTGCCAATAGGAACAAAGATATTCGAAACAGATACACCTGCATACATAGCAATTATTGATGGAAAAGAGATACCATATTTGAAAATGGTTGAAGGATAAGTTGTTATTCAACTATAGGGAGCGTTGACCCAGGTAGGATTAACGCTTTTTTTTGTGGAACTTACTTATTGAACGAACGATGCAGTTTAGTGGAAGAAGGAGTTTGGAGTATTTAGGAAGAATATCAGCATTAAAACTTGGTTTAAAGGGTGATATTGTTGGTTGAAAAGTACATTAAAGTGGAAAATGGCAATCTATGGACAGAAAAAATAGGGCAGGGAGTTCCAGTTATATTAATCAGTGGTGGACCTGGCTCTTGTAATTATTTGGAACCTTTATCAAATCTTATTGAAGATATTTGTGAAGTTATTATGTTTGATCCTAAAGGTTGTGGCCGCTCAAATTATGACGGGAATGGATACAATTTTGAAGCTTGTCTTCAAGACATTGAAAACATTCGGGAAGAGTACGGCCTAAAAAACTGGGTAGTAATTGGACACTCCTGGGGAGCTGATTTAGGGTTGGCTTATTCGCTTTTATATCCGAAATCCGTAATAGGATATGTTTCAATTTCAGGTACTGGAATCCAAAATGATAGAGATTGGAAGGAAACTTATAATCGAAACATAGTAGAAATTGATGAATTGAAACCGAATTTTGAGTATGAGGCTAATAAGATTGTTCATCGTTCTCTTATTAATTCTTGGAGAGAATTTATAAAGAAACCATTATTGCTAAGAGAAATCTCCCAGATTGACTTACCTTCACTGTTTATTTATGCCGAGAATGATATTCGCCCTTCTTGGTCAATTAAACAAGTCTCAAACCTTATTCCTAATTCTAGATATATCGAAATTGAAGGAGCAGAACATTATATTTGGTTAAACAAAAAGAAAGAATTAGGTGAAGCCTTAAAACCTTTTATTAAGCTAACGATGCATTATGTTGAACAAGCGAAGATTGAAGGGGAAACAGATAATGGATTACGCTATAAGATTGGCGAGTGATGCAGACATAACTGGTTTATGCAAGATTAGAAATAATAAAGAATTATTCACAAATATTTATTACAATTCGCGAAAAAGGATGCATACCTAGTAATCGCTGAACAAAATTCAAATATATTTGGATTTGGAGTTCTTAAATTACATGGTACTACTCTTCCTAAATTAAGTGACCTTTATGTAAAAGAGGATTATCGGGGGAACGGCATAGGCTCAAGAATAATAAGGTATAGAGAAAAACTTGCAAAGGACTTAGGTTTTTCTGAGATATTTGTTAGTGTTGACACAATAGAAAATCCTAAAATGATAAAATTAATTAATCAGCATGGTTACAAGGCTGTTTCAGAACCATATTTAAAAAATGCCATTTTTTATAATGAAGATGGTACTACCTATAATAAAACCTACACAAGAGTTGATTTAAGGAAGATGTTAAACTGAAAAATGTGTGAATTCATGAGGGATTGAATTCCTTATTTAGCTAAAGGTGCAGCATTTCTTTAATAAAAAGTTATATCATGAAGAACGCTTGTGATAAGCGTTCTTTTTGATACTGCTGGAAGGACATTAAGCATAATCTATCGAATAGTTTATAACCAAATAATGTCTTTTTAAGGTGGATGTTATATGAGCATAAGTAAAGCAAGAGATCAAAACAAAAAGGCCTGGGAGCATAGAGTGTATGAATTTTGGAATAAGAGCTATGGAACCCCAAAGGATTTTGCCAAGCGAATCATTGGAAATCCAGAAGCACAGCTAAAGAAACATCAACCCTACTTTATAAACATTACAGAAAAAAAGATTGCAAACCTTTGTGGATCAAATGGCAGAAAAGCTGTGCCTCTTGCTTTATTAGGTGCAGAAGTTACCGTATTTGACATATCAGAGGAAAATAAACAATATGCTCTGGAACTGGCAGAGCACGCAAATACTTCTATCGAGTATATTGTCACAGACATATATGATATCGACCAAGTTAAATATGGCGGTCACTTCGATATACTTTATCTGGAAGGAGGAATCTTACACTACTTCCATGATCCCGACCGCTTCATGTCCGTACTTTCTTCTTTGCTAAAAGCTGGAGGTCTGTTGCTTCTAAGCGATTTCCATCCCTTAAGAAGATGTATTATGAAGGCAACAGATGGTCAGTATCAGGTTCAGGCTGCTTATTTTGATGAAGAAATACATAATGGAGATGTAGCCTTTAAATATTTCTTTGAACAGCAAGAGCAAGAAACATTCCCAGATGTTTGTGTCAGGTACTATACAATCGGTGAAATCATTAATTCTTTTATTGCAGCTGGCTTTCATCTGCATAAATTCGAAGAACATCGTGGGTGGAATGGAGAAAATATCCCCTGGGAATTTACTATTGCCGCGAGTAAATAATCTAGCATTCTACCGTCGTTTAAGGAAGAATGTGTGCGCTATTTTGTTGGAGTTCTTATTTAACTATAGGAGTTTAGTTGAAGAACGGATCTATAAAATAACTTGATTTGAACCCAATAAGGGGGTAATTAGATGAAAAAGGTTGGATTTATACTAGGTATAGCAATAGTTATTATAGCTGTGTTCATATTTGTAAATAAATTATACTATCCCTCTCTTCCAATAGAGAAATTATCTGCAAAAGAAGCAATTGATAAACTAAAAGAATCGGAAAGTGAAATAGCAGAAATTGCAGTAGAAGGCGATTCTATTTGGTATATCACAAGAAGCGAGAACAAAGGTATATCGATTGCTGATGAAAATATAAAACAAATGATTGGTTCAAATGGATGGGAATTTAAAGAAAAAGATGGTGCTGGTCTGTTCTTTGAAAAAGACGGAAGGAGATTAATTGCCACCACTCAAATGTGGACTGGAAATTATGTTCTCGTTAAAATCCCAAGTAATTTTAAATAATCTTGAGAGGTTTTTTAATAATCTATCGGGTGGGTTGATCCAGGGGAGGATTACCCGCTTTTTTGTTGCATTCCTTATTGAACAAACGAAGCAGTAATGTGCAATAAAGGCATGATAAAATATAGAGAAAAAATGTAGTTGGTGGAAACATGAAATATTATAAATTGCTTCTTGATGATAGTAACCAGAACGATATAGTATGCTTCTGTAAAGACAGTAAGGGATTTGAGTCACACCATCTTCAAGAAGGTAAGTCCATTAAAAATTGGAATGAGGGTTTAACTTTTTACTATAACCCAGAAGAAGGTAGCGAGGAGACCGATTATTTGGCAAACAGTTTAGGTTGGTTCCTTATTTCAAATAAATTAAAAACCTTGTTAAAAGGAATTGATAAAAGTGAAATTCAGTATCTCCCAGTAAGAGTTGTTAACTCAAAAGACAATTCTATAATAAAAGGTTATTCTGTGGCGAATATCCTTAACATATTGGATGTATTAAACCTTGAACATTCCGACTATAGCGTTATTGGACTTTATGAAGAAAAGGTTTATTCGATAAGGAAATACGCAATAAACAAAAATGCAGTAAGTGATTATCATATATTCAAAATTAAAGGTTACGAAATACCATTGTTTGTTTCAGAAATATATAAAGATACTGTATTAAAACAAGGGATTACTGGATTCGATTTTTTAGAAGTAAAAACACTTTAATCTTCAACGGGTGTGAATATATAAGAGGAGCAGCTACTGTTCCAAGCAGGATAGTAGATTTTTTTGTTGAAGTAAAGAAGCAGGAATGCTTAACAAGCAAACCGGACCTAACTTATAGTATTAGAAGGGTTAATTGATTGAATGAGTTTTCAATTGTTAAAGAGGTAATAGATGCATGGGACCCTTTTAACTTACTTGCAATTCATTGTCCTGATGATGAATATGATGAGGAAATAAAAGACATAGTTGAAATTCTTCCAAAAGTGAATAGTGCTGGAGAATTGGCTATTGAGATAAATAAGATTATGTATAAAGCTTTTGAAGAGGATTTTAAAAAGTCGATGGATTGTTTAAAAATAGGCGAAAGAATGTTGATATTGTTTAATTAACGGGTGCGTTGATCCAGGAAGGATTAGCCACCTTTTTTGTAGAATTCCTTATTAAACAAACGAAGCAGTAGAGTTGAAGAAGGAATTTATACATTCTAGTCTAATTATTTTCTACAGACGTATTAAAGGGAGAGCTTTATATGCATATTACTATTCGTAAGATTCACTACGAAGATACAAAACAAGTTCAAAACATAGCGAAAACAACTTGGAATGCAACATATGAGGGCATAATTCCCTTAGAAGTACAAAGTAACTTCTTAAAATCAAATTACAGTGATGAAAGTATGATACAACGTATAGAACGTTCTATTGTTTATGTTGCAGAATTTGAGGGGGAAGTTGTCGGTTTTGCAAACTATTCCACAGTAAGGGATGGTGGAAAAGTTGAATTGGCGGCTATTTATCTTTATCCAGAATTCCAAGGTAAAGGGATAGGTACTGCTTTGATACAACAAGCGGTTAAAGAATTAAAAGGTATAAAAGAAATTTATATAAACGTTGAAAAAGATAATAAGATTGGCTTGAACTTTTATGAAGCTAAAGGGTTCGAATTAGTTAAAGAGTCTGATTTAGAGTTCGATGGACATATCTTAAAACAAGTCCGAATGGTAAAAAGAGTTTAATTATTCAGCAAACGGGTGCGTTATTCCAGGCAGGATTAACCGCCTTTTTTGTTGAAATCCTTATTGAGCTAACGAGGCAGTTTAGTGCAACAAGAACTATTGTATTTTTATGGTGAACTTTAAATAAGAGGAGGTACTGATGAAAAGAACTTTATTGTTTTTTATATTATTTATTCTTACTATTACATCCTCCGTTCAAGCATTAAGTTGGGCATATCCTTTTGTCGTTTGGAATGGGAACGTTTATGAAGTAAAAGAAGAAAAGGTTTTAGCTAATGAAATTGGAGAGAAGATTGGAGAAGTAAAAACAAAACCTAATGATATGACTGGAGATTACTACGGAAATGCTTCAAATGCTTATCCTAAAGGTACGAAGTATTTTGAAATAAATAATATATCAACTAAGAATGCAATAGCTGTTGAAGTAGGAGACAACAAGTGGCAAAAAGCTGTTTATGTCCAGCAGGCACCTTTTCATTGGATGGATATACTCACAAAAATCCTACCTACCCTTCTTTTAATAGCAATCGTCATTATCATTTTAATACGCGTTAAAAAACGAAAAAAGTAAATAAATAATTAGAGTTTTTTCATTAACGGATAGCTCTAATTCAAGATGGATTAGAGTTTCTTTTATTGAACTATAGGAGCAGAATACTTTAACAAGAGATATGGGTTTTTATGGTGAAATCATCTTGGGTAAAGGGGGAATAAAATTGAGTAAAAAAAAGAAGCTACTATTCAGATTTTCAATAGGTTTGAATATACTACTCGTCGCAATTGTAGCTTGGGGAATTATAAAGATTAACTTCGTAAAGGAGCAAGTTCTTGTTACAGAAGTCCAAAATAATTTAGTAGAATTGGAAGGCTTGATTGCTAACCAGATGGATAATAATTGGTCTGAACCTAACCTGGTTACAACTGAATTAGGGGATGTAACAAACGG
Source organism: Mesobacillus selenatarsenatis SF-1 (assembly GCF_000813125.1). GTDB lineage: Bacteria > Bacillota > Bacilli > Bacillales > Cytobacillaceae > Mesobacillus > Mesobacillus selenatarsenatis. Next base: position 42,147 of record NZ_BASE01000012.1, on the reverse strand, counting down.
AATTTGGCTTGGAATGACTACTGGAAAGCAGTTAGGAACGCTTTCTAAAAGTGACAAGGAAATCCTTGAAAACTTGTATTCCAAATTAAATCAATATCCTAATGATAAATTATATAGTTTTGTTGATTTAACTGAAGAGGATAAACAGAACTTTGAAGACTTACGGAAAACACTTCGTGAAGTTGGATTAGGATTAAATATTACTATAAGTGCCAATATGGATTCTTTTATGAGCCAAGCAGAGGCATTAAATGAAAAGATTGAATCCCCGTTAAATTAATATATATTTGATATTGTGCTAACGGGTGCAAGAGTTCAAGACGGGATGGAGACGGCGATCCCACTTCTTTGGGCAGTAACGAAGCAGTTTTGCACAATAATAATACAGAGACTTTATAGGGGTTTTTTTGAGGTGATTTAAAAATGCGACCCTTTTTAAAGAAGTTAGTAGTTCTACCATTGATGTTTTTTATTTCGTGCATTTTTGTTTATTCTACCGTTTTTTTTGACGGAAAAATGATTAAAACATATGATGAGTTAAAAGAGAGTTTCCCTATGGTAATAGGTTTCCCAATAGGATTTGTGGAGCTGACAGTAGTTAACATTGATCCGCCTTTACCTTATTTTTATGGAATAAATGTTGTGGAACAGTATGGCATCAAGATAAGTTCTTACTTTCAGTTTTAATAGTATTCATCTTTTTATATCTATTATATCTGGTTGCTTATTTTGTAATTTCAAGAGTAAAAAAGAATAGTTCTACTTCCAACTAAAAGGGCAGCATTCCTGTAATGACGCTCCTATGTGAAGAACTGCATTTAAACTAAAGGGTGCGGTTGATCTAGGAAGGAATGAGGCACCTTTTTGCTGAATTCCTTATTCAACATACGGTGCAGGTTAGTTGAACAAGCAATTGGCAATTTATTTGTGGTCTAATTTGGCAATGCATCGATTGCCCCTCAAATCTTTTTCTTCCCTCAATCCTTCAATAAAAAACCTAGTTACTTATTCTACACGCGAAAAGCCCATAAGAAAACTTAAACAACCGAGTACGTTGATCCAGGAAGGATTAACCGCATTTTTGTTGAATTCCTTATTGAATCAAACGAAGTAGTTATATTGAGTAAGTAAAAAGTTAATTCGCTTCAAATATTGGGGGTGGATTTGTGAGAAAACTCTATATTTTTATACCTATAATGGTAGTTGCTTTTTTAACATCTTGTTCTATAAGCAGTCCAAAATTAACTGAAATGCAAGGGCAAAATGAAGAGAACAACATATCTTTTAAAGCAAACGCAAAATGGAACTCAGATAAGAATTTATACGAAGTAGAAGTTAAAATTCACAATAAAACTAAGAAAATGATACAGCTGTTATATGATTGCAATGATTTAATAAGCTATTCAGGAAAATCTTATGAAACAGGTTGCAATGATGTCTATTCAATGGGACTAGAAGAGGGAAAAACTTATTTTGATAATACTGAAATTCCAAAAAAGCGGTTTGAAATTGATAATGGTAAATTCAACATAACTATTCGATATCAACTTGATGTTGCCAGTGAAAAAATAAATGATATTTTGATACCATTAAAAGCAAAAAATAAATAGGGCCTTCGTGAATGATTAGCATGTTGCCTATTAAACAAACGGGTACAATCCCTGAATATGCAGGGATTGATTGCTATTTTGCTATTGGAGTAAAGGAGCAGGTTAGCTTAATAATGAGTTATAAAGTTACGGTGGAAAAAGTGTGAGGTGAAAACAATGGTAATTGAACAACTTTTAAACAAATGTATTCAATCCGCAATTGACTATGGCATTGCTGCCTACGAGGTTGTTGAGAATTATAAAAAAACCAATAAGTTATATGATATCCATTATAAAAATTTTAGACTGTTAAAGGAACAATTAAATGGAGTAGATGCTTTATATCAACTATTGGAGCATTCAAATATGTATGTAAGATACATTGCTGCAATTCATCTACTTTCAGTAAATGAAAAAACAGCGAAGGAGGTAATATTATCTGTTGGAACATTATCTGAATCCTTAAAGTTTGATTCAAAGTATCTTTTACAAGAATGGGATAACGGTAATATAAAGGATTATTATAGTTAATTTTTCTTCTTCCACTAAAGATGCAGTTTAGTTGAAGAAGAATTGTGAAAATGTATGGTTTTTTCCGATATTAGATTAGTTAACATTCTTAACTTTAATTGATAAAAGGTTTGATATAGTCTTAATTTAGAGGAGTTATTTGGAAGGGTATATTTTTATAAACCTTGGATTTGTGAATTGTACTCAATTATATTATCTGAGGGAATTTAAATTATTTTTCACTGTATTCTATGTTTGATTAATTCAACCTGTCGCTTAAGGCAGTTTTTTTTTGTTTATTGGTTGGGAAGAAGTCGTTTCTAAGAGACACTTCCAAATGAACTTGAATAATATTTGGCCTTTTTTGTGTAAAAGAACTAATTAAAAATTAAAAATAGAGATAACAATGAAACAAACTGCATCGTCAAACGACTTGTTATTAGAGACAGGGGGAGAGAACAATGGGAGGTAGATTTGACTTCGGTGATATATATGAACAGTATCATCGTGATGTATATCATTTCGCACTTTATTTTACGAACAACCGCCAGGAAGCGGAGGACATAACCCAAGAAACCTTTATTAAAGCAATGCACAAGTATGACTCGCTTAAAGAGCCGGAAAAGTTAAAACCATGGATTTTGTCGATTGCCAAGTTCACTGCAATTGACCTGAAGCGTAGACAGAAGTTTATCACTCTTTTTCCTGACTGGCTGTCTGACAAAGCGGACGAAGATGGAAAGACAGTTGAGGAACAAGTGATGGATAAAGGGAACTGGCAGGAACTCCAGGCAGCCCTGCTAAAGCTGAAACCACATTACCGATCAGTTATCATCCTTCGGGGGCTTAAGGAACTAACTGTTCAGGAAACAGCCTTCGCATTGGGATGCGGGGAGCGGAAAGTGAGAGTGGACTATCACAGGGCACTAAACCAGTTAAAGAAACATGTAAAGTCTGTTAATGAAGGGTGGGATTTGACCGATGGCCAATTATAGAAAGGAACCGCTTGACCATAGAATGTTGGAACCATTGAAAAACCGTCCAGACCTGGAACCAGATGCACAATTCGTCATCAGAATGCGAGCAAAACTCGCTTCAGATAAGAAGCAGCCTTCACGGTATACAAAAAAAAATCCAGTATTCGGATATGTGCTTGCATCTACATTTGCAATAGCACTGTTTTCACTGATTGCTGCTCCATATCTACTGCCATCTGTTAGTGTTCCAGAGCATGTAGAAAACGTTCCTGGCATGGATTTTGAAGAGACTATCGCAGGAAATGATGCTTACAGGGAATTCTATGAAAATATCAGTAAGACGCTCGGTACACCGGAACCTGCTAAGATTGTGATTTATTATTTTGAATTTTTAAGACAGAAAGATGCCGATAGCCTAAAAAAATATTTATTAGAGGGTGACTTACAGACAGCACAGGAATTGATCCTTCGCTATGAAGGAATGGACCATTCATCTATAGCATTTGAAAATATGGTGCCAAGCAAGGCTAAGCACAGTTATGAAATTTACTTCTCTTATATGGACTTGGCAGTAGAAGAGAGGAAAAGCGGTAGCTTCCTACTCGAAACAATGGATGAGAAAATTGTCTATGTATCTGACCCCCCTGAGGAAGAAAAACGAGCAAAGGCAACCAATTTTGAGCTGACCAAGGAAGAAAGTGATGCTTATGGATGGTTCACTCTTGACCATAACCGTCAATATCTGAAAGAACTTTCACCAATCAGTATCGCAAAGCTTTATGTCCAAGCTCAATTAGATAAGGATTATAGCACACAATATGCCCTCTATACTTCCAGAGAAGACCGTCGTTTGTGGACATTGGAGGAGGGGCTTGATCAGTCGGAAAAGGAAGACCTTTCAAGGGAAGAGATTCTTGATTCTTTGGGCTGGATCACAAGTGGTAAGTTCATCAAAGAGGATGAAATATCCGGCCATATAGAATACACGGATGAGAATGGAAACTTGAAAGGGTTCAGAATGATTATGGATGAAGATGGAATTTGGAAGGTTGCTTTCCTTCCTGTTCAGTAGTCATTCAGTCTCTGAGAATATGTATGAGCCATTGGTGAAGAAACCAAGCGAGTAATTATATATTCAGCTAACAATAAAGGATAGTTATAGATAAAGAAATTTATCAAAATTCAAGAAGGGAGTCTTTCGCGTGAAGCAGTGTTTTTGTCTTTTCTTATTTGTGTTTTTAATAACAGGGTGCTCACAAGAAACAACAACTAATGAGAAAGGCATCACGAAAATTCAAAACGGAAATGTAAAAGTTTATGAAGATGTTTTAACACTAGAGGATGTTGAAGAAGATGTCGATGGCGATGGTCAGAAAGAACGCATCATTTTAAATGTTTCTCCAGCTCCCCAAACTCACCCAGAGAATGAAGGTCAATATCTTTGGGATGATAGCCAGGTTTGGCAGTTAGTTGTTAAAGATGGTAATAAACAATACACCTTATACGATGACCATGTACAAGGATTAGCTGAGTTATATATAGTAAATGAAAAGGAAAACCAGAATGCTGTTGTGTTTCAGCAAAAAGGTACCAATTTGAAGTTGTCTGTATTCAGAGGTAAAGACGGTTACTTTGAAAAGGAAGTAGTATATAATTCAGAAATGATGCTTCACCGTTCAACCATTAAGTAAAAGTTGTTATTACATTAACGGGTGCGTTGATCCAGGAAGGATAAGCACCTTTTTTCATTGAATTTTTTTATTGAACAAACGTGGTAGCTTAGGTTAATAATAAAGCTAAATTAAGGCCCCCTTTTCATTAGAAAAGGGGGCCTGTTTTTTATCCGTACTGCCTAACAATTAGATCAGAAGAAATCGGTTTAAGTTCCATTTCCCGTGACCAAATTGATAATTGTCCAATGTGATGAACTTCATGAGTGATGAGGTGACGTATTATCTTACCATAAGTAAATGAATAAGATATTCCTCCCTTACCATTTATATGTATTTTTTTGTTTTCATAGTCATTAGGCAAATTACGAAGGAATGTTTCTGTTATTGTTTTTGTGAATATAGAGTACCTTATAACCTCGTCCAAGTTAGAAATTGAGTTCTTTTCAGGATAGTCATGAGGTTCTTCAAGCATGTAATTAATCCATAAAAGTTCACAGTCAATAACATGGATTAGGTTTTTTAAGATACTTCCCATACCGCCAATTCTTTCAGCCTGTAACTCTCCTAAGGATAAAGACTTACACCAATTAAACCAGTCCTCTCTTACCTGCCAATTATATAAAAACATATCTAACAAAATTATCCCCTCCTAAAAGATATATTAATTATTTTAACAATAAACTTTATTCATTTGGTACAATTTGTTAAAAGGTGCTATATTTCTTGGAAGAAAAAAGGGGTTTCTATAATGAGTTATAAAATCGCATTTTTTGATGTTGATGGAACTATAACAAACCATGAAGATGGCAGCATACCATACTCGACTATTGAAGCTATAAAAGCCTTGAAAAACAAAGGAATCAAGGTTGTTGCTGCAACAGGAAGACCATTATCAATGTGTAAGGACTTACAGGAATTAGGCATTGAAACCTTCATAACAGCAAATGGAGGATACGTTAAACACAGCCAATCAGTAATTTATAAAGTACCAATGAATAAAACGGTCATTCAAGAAGTCATGGAATTCGCTCTGTTAGAGAATAACGGTCTATCTTTTTATACTGAAGAATTTAGTATGAATGGTGTCACACAAAAGGAAATTTTAACAGCCTTAAAGGAAACTTTGTCTCTCGATAATTATCCTGTTACTAATGGTTCAATCCATGAACAAGAGGTATTTTTAATGTGTCTTTTTGCAAATAACGAAACAGTTGAGAAGTACATACAAAAGTTTCCTCATCTAACATTTAAAAGATGGCATCCATATGTGTTGAATGTTTTACAGGAGGATGTATCAAAGTCTCTGGCTATACTGAAAACTCTAGAATTCTTTGGAATTGATAAGTCGGAGGCAATTGCTTTCGGTGATGGGGAAAATGATATTGATATGGTGGAACTAGTTGGGCTTGGTATAGCAATGGGTAATGGAAATGAAAAGTTGAAAAACGTAGCAGATTTTATTACGAAAAAGTCTAATGAAGATGGTATTCATTATGCTTTAAAAAAGTACGGAATAATTTGAGATGACTAGTTGGTTTAGTGAGTGGTTATAAAAATAAGTTAGTTGTCTTGTTGAACAAACGGACCAGCATTCCTGTAATAACAGTACAACTTTGTGAAGAAATGCACTTAAACTATAGGGTGCTAATCTTTAATACAGTCAGATAATAAATGCTTGGAGCCAAATATTGGTCTCCAGGTATTTTTGTGCTAATTTACTTTCAAATTCTGAAGAGACGGCAAGATTCGAATGTAATAATTAAAGTCTACAGTGTGTAGTTCCTCGGGGTCGTTGGTACTTGGGAGAAAATAAAATGTGTAACCGTTTGGGCATAAGGATTAACTTCTTCAATGAATTTCTCTGCATGTGAAAAAGTTTCGAAATGAAGCTTAAGCATAAAACATGCGTTTCCTGCTATCCGATAACAAAACTCTACATTAGGAAGGTTTTGAATATAGTTCTTGAATGATTTGTAATCTCCGTTTTTAACGGTAGCTTCAACAATACATTGGATGGGCAGTCCTAATTTCTCATAGTCGATTTCTAATGTATAGTTTTTAATAATTCCAAAAGACTCCATTTGCCTGACCCGTTCTGTTACGGATGGTGAAGATAAATTCACTCTTCTGCCGAGTTCACTCATGGAAAGTCGGCTGTTTCTGCTCAATTCATCTAAAATTTTCCGGTCAGTATCATCAATTTTCATATTTAATGAATTTCCCCTTTAATTCCTTAAATTAGTTAAAAATATCTTTATTTTTAATTCTTGGTTTAATGTGAAATCAGCATTTAATTTTCTATAATTAAATATAGCAAAGGGGGAATTTTAATGGCAAGAATAAATGAATCAAATATTGGAGATACACCATTTCAACGTCTATTAGGTCATAACGCAGAGGTAATGCAAGGCTGGATTCAGCTAGGGAATGTATTAGAAAAAGATGGACTCCTTACTTACGAATTAAAAGAACAGGTGAGACGAACACTGGCTCAACGCAATGGATGTGAGTATTGTAAAGCAAAAGGCAGACCGGATCCAGAAAAATTCGATGAAAAAACGTCGATCGCGGTTGGATTTGCGGAAGTATTTTTAATGCAGAGGGGTGATATAGCTGATTCAATCTTTCATGTATTACAGGACAGCTTGACTGAAGAAGAAATTAGCGAGCTCATTGCCTTTATTTCCTTTACCACCGCTTCACAATATTTTGGAGCGATTATGAAACTGCAATCCGAAGGCGAATTGAGCACCTCTATATAAGTTTTTTGATTGCCATGCAGTACTGATCCTGGAAGGAACGACAGTTAGAGGCAGAACTTTAACTAGTTAACCTGGCATTTATTAATAATATACTTCCTAAAAGCGGTCATCCTTTAGGGTAACCGCTTTTTTTCAGCTCGTATGGCCTGAAAAAAAGATATCGAATGGGGTAGACAAGCACATTATTAAATCTACTTGTAATGTTGATTCATCAGCGATATTTCCCCTTGTTCGCTGAAAAATAATTGGGAACTTTTTGCAGATGAGTTTCGTATGTAAAAAGAGGTGAATTCAGATGAAGAGAAGTTTAAAGCTAAGCTTCTATATAGTGATCGGCAGTTATGCAGCTCTTTTCCTAATTTTATTTCTTATGATTGGGAAATTCGATGGTAATATGGTTGGGATATGGGGATTGATATTAGGTTTTATACTCTTATTTGCTGCTTTGCCTTTTCACAAGCTCGTTTACTTTGGAGGAAGAGGGCTAATGGGTGTGCAAGCACCCGAGATACCGGGCGATGAACATCTGCACCATAAGATTCACAAACAATACGAGAAAGAACAAATCGTTAAAAACCAAGGCAGCAGTCAGCGACAGGATATCCTTACAATCGCAGGGATATCCATCATTTTAATTGCCGTTTTCTTAATATAAATTGAAGGCTTGATTTTTTCATTTATGTCCCAACGGAACTTTTAACAGTGTGTCCTAAATTTGATAGTAAATGTGGAATAATAAGGAGTGTTATCATGTCGGATAAAAAGCCTATTAATGATGCAATGGAACATATGAGCAAAATCGAAGGAATCCCAACTGATGTAAATCTGAAAAAGTTACCTAAACCGCTAAGGTATTTTGGCTATTTCATGATTGGTTTCTTTACCCTATCGATACTCTTTATCATGATCGCTAATTTGTTGAAATAAAAATAAAGGTAATCTATTAAAGTAGGTAAATAAATGTTCTGGTGCTAAAGTATGCATTTAAGCTAGTTAGTATAGGTCAATGGTACGTTCCTATATTTCCATATGATTTTTAGACCAGCATATTGGCATTCTATTATCGTTTTAGTTAGAATGGAAATAATTCATACTATTGAGGGAGTATTAAAATTGGACATTCTAACCATCAGATAAAGGTGAACAAAAATGAGTTTGTATGGAATAGCCAGGAAGGGGAGCTTACATTTGATGGCGCCCCTGCTTTGCTTTTCTGGGATTCGGCGATCGAGTTATTCCTGAATACGATTGAAGAAATTTCCGGAAGTGATGTGTCAACTACTGTCTATGAAGTGACCGGTTTCCGCATGGGCAATCTTGTTAGCTCATATTATGAGGGCAGGACCGATGTGGTAGAGTTGCTGAATGAATATAGTGATATCTACAAAAGCGCAGGCTGGGGAGTATTCGAAATTCATGATTACTCTTATGAAGAGAAGAGAGCTGTCGTGAGAATCCGCAATAGCTGGGAACACCGTATTTTCAAGCTGGCTGGTAAAAATAAGGCCGGAGTATTGCTGCCAAGCCATTGGGCTGGTATTTTCAGCGGACTATTCAAGCAAGACGTGTGGTATAAAATGACGAAAAGCCAGCAGGAAGGCCATGAATATGATGAGATTGAAATCTTTCCATCTACAGTGACCATTTCGCATAACATCCATGAACTTGCAAGAAAGAAAGAACAGGAAAGTATCATGGAATTGGAAAAGAAGGTAGAGGCCCGGACGGAAGAGCTGAACTCTCTGGTCCAAGAGCTTTCATCTCCAGTGATTCCGGTTCTGAATGGCATTCTCGTCATCCCGTTGATTGGCCAATATAACGAAGAGCGGATCAGCAACTTGATGGAAAAAGCATTAGTGGAACTCACCAGGCTGAAAGCTAAATACTTATTAATTGATTTAACGGGCATTAAGCAGGTCGACCCGTACACAATTCATGGTATTCAAAAATTAATCCAATCAGTACGCTTGATTGGTGGACAATGTTTTATTGTCGGTGTGTCAGCGGAACTAAGCATCCAAATCTTAAGTTCTAATGTAAAAATCGAGGGAATCCAATCCTTTTCAAGCCTGCAGCAAGGCGTCGAATACGCCATCCAGCAGAATGGATACGAATTGGTTAAAAAGAATTAATCATGGAGCTGAACCGGAAATTCCCGGTTCAGCTTTTTCTTATAGTACTGCAAGCTTTTCTCCGCAGACAATTAAGAAATCACCAATCTTTTAAGCTTTGAGATACACCTCTCTTAAAACAACCACCGCCACATAAAACAAGTTTATATTCTTCTATAAAGGGAAAGAAATGAAGGAACATACATCGTAGAATAGGAGATGATAGAAAATGAAATTCAAAAATGTACTATTGTCTATCCCATTAGGTGCAGGAATTATGTTGGCCGGTTGTTCTGCAGATGAAGAGCCGCCACCGGAAGATGAAAATAATATGGAAAACATAGAAGAGCAGGAAGATAATCAAGAACCAGATGTAACTGAAGAGCCTAGTGAAGAAAATCCTGATGAAGAAGAACCAGATTTAGATGAAGAGCCTAGTGAAGAAAATAACAATTAATTATGAGGAAAACGCCTGTCATTGTACAGGCGTTTTTTATGTGTTAAAACAAATATAGCTTGTTTTAGGACATATGTCCTTCCCGAACCCTCTTATTCTGTCATTTAATTAATACAAACATGAGGTTTGGGGAGAGAGAAATGAAAGGTTTAATTTTTGCTTTTTTAGGGGGAGCTTTTATCACGTTGCAGGGAGTGGCTAATGCGAGGATCAGCCAGGATATTGGTACATGGCAGACGGCTTCGATTACCCAACTTACGGGTTTTTTAGCTGCTCTGTTTGTCTTGATTTTTGCTGTAAAAGGGCAATGGCAGGGGCTCAGAAAAGTGAGGCCGCTTTATTTGATTGGAGGTACATTTGGGGCTATTGTTGTCTTTAGTAACGTAACTGCGATCCATTTTATTGGCGTCACTCTAACTGTTTCTGCGATGTTGATTGCCCAGCTTGGGATGACCTTCCTGATTGACCGGAATGGATGGTTCGGCGTAAAGAAACAAAAAATGAGGATGCCGCAGCTGATTGGCATTACAATGATGTTAGCAGGTGTGATGATCCTGGGTTGGTAATCGAAGGGATTAACAAGTTTAAAGGGGCAGGAAAGCGTATGAAAGAATTAAAAGGACCAGAACAGATAGAAACGTATTTGGTGTCTCACCAGATACAATCATTATTTAGTGAGGAGATTCTTCCTTACCTAACTATATTTGAATTTGATAAAGGGGAACAAATCTGTTCCCAGGGTGAGGCTGTCGAATATCTCTATATACTGGTTAAGGGGAAAGTGAAGATTTTTACCACTTCAGAAGAGGGTAAGACATTGATCCTATCCTTTAAAACTCCGCTTGAAGTCATTGGGGATATTGAGTATGTTCAGGAAATTGATACGATCAATACCGTTGAGGCAGTTTCTCCTGTCATCATGATCGGAGTCAGGCAAACTGTGCTGCGAAGATTATTAAAAGATCACTCGCCATTCCTGCAATTTTTGCTGAAAATCATTACAAGGAAGTTTTATATCAAATCCCAGTTCATGCGGCATAACATTTTATATCCTGTTGAAACGAGGCTGGCAAGCTATCTCGTATCTGTCGCCTATGATGAAAACGAAGCGCTGGTCAATGGGAGGGTCAGTACATCGAATCTCACCGACATTGCCAATTTAATTGGAACAAGCTACCGCCATCTTAACCGAGTCATCAAGGAATTCTCCTTAACTGGCCTGGTGGAACGGGACAATGGCGCAATTGTAATCAAGGATTTGGAGGGACTCAAGTCTCTTGCTAAGGAAAATCTTTATGAATAGGGATGGTAAACTATGCTTTTAGGCTTACTATTTGCATTAATGGCTGGCACGCTTGTCGGCCTGCAGAATATTTTTAACAGCAAGGTCAATGAAAAAGCGGGCTCATGGACGACAACGACCTTAGTATTGGGGTTAGGATTCGTGGCATCCTTCATAATAGGCCTGTTCTTTGAGGGGAGCAAAATGTTCGATCTGCAGCAAATGAAAGGTTGGTACTGGTTCAGCGGCTTGCTCGGAATCGGAGTCGTTGCAGGCATCGTTCAGGCCATAAGATATCTTGGGCCGACCTTTGCGATCTCAATTGTGTTGACTTCACAGCTCGGGTTCGCGGTATTATGGGATTCATTAGGCTGGATGGGATTGGAGAAGGTACCGTTTACTTTCCAACAATTCCTCGGTGTACTCGTCATAATAGCTGGAGCCATTGTCTTTAAGTGGAGCGAAGGCAGGGAAGAAAAAGCTGAGGTTATTACTAGCCGGCATGACTCAAAAGCGGAAGTATCGTAATCAATAGTATATTGCGTACTTTTTTATAAAAAAGTCCAGACCTTTCATTCTAAGTAGTTCAGTTATTGTGGAGAAAACCTAAAATAACAATATGAATAACATTTAAATTTACAGTTTAAATCAAACAGCAAATAGCACACAAAAAAGCTCAGAGTTTATTGCTCTGAGCTTTTTAGGGATATTATTTCATTAAAGCCCCATTAAGGAAAATCTTATTTGTTTTTTATGAGCATACGTTTAATCGTTCTAATTTGACCACGATGATTAATTTCATCTTCAAATACGTGAAACCAAAGGTAATAATTATTATAGGGAACTCCATTTCCCCATTCCTTCTCCTCGAATAACCACTCATCATTTAATTCTTTGAGTTTCTTTAAAGTCTTCTCTCTGACTTTAGACAATTCATTAATATAATAATTAACAGTATTTCTATTAATTGTTTTTCTGGCATCTCCACCAAGTTCTAGTGCGGATTTCCATTGTTTAAGCTCCAACTCATTAATATCTCGGTTTTTAAATGAAATTACCTGATGGACAAATTCAATTGAGGCGATATGGAGTAAAAGCGAACCAATAGTATTAGAACCTTCATCTACCAAAAAATCCAATTCTTCTTCACTTAAATCCTTTACCTCTTCCAATGTAACTGCTCTTGTATGTTCTAACATAGATGCAAGTTCACCAACCTTTGGTGAGAAATCCCCAATGTTTTTAATCCGATAGTCTATCATCCAAATACCTCCTAACAAATCTATATCAAGGTTATCAATTTATTTAAATAAATATAGACTGATATTAATTGGAAATTAATGTTACAATGTAATTAGATACAGAAAAGGCAGCCTAATTTTTAGGTTGCCTTTTTCAATTATCCTGCCCGTTAACGGAACAAGAGCGATTTTTTCTTTATTTATAAAATAAATTACCTAGTCCTTTTTTTTAACACCTCAATAACAACCATAATCGAATTTATAATAATGAAGTGACAATAGCTATCGTCACCCTGTTAATTGGTATGTTATTTCTCGTGTTAATTCTGCAATAAAGCAGGAATACCCCTTACATATCACTAAAAAAACGAGTAAAAACTTTTACGATTTCATAGCGACTTCCGCTGCTAATTCTATTATTTCTCCACGCTATCTGAACTACTTACTTTCATTCGAGTGGAGTATAATCCGTTGTGTTCTTTTTTAGGGAGCTATTGTGATATACATCACCACAACCGAACTATGTTATTGCTATACTTTTCATGCAGATATTGGGAAAGTGTGGGAAAGCAGAATGCTAACATCAATGAAACGGTTAAAGGTTGTAGAAGAAGAAAAGCAGGCACTTCAAGATAAATTCGATCAATTGTACTCGCAGTTTGGAGAAAAAGAAGCATTTTTCCAAGCGTTCATCGAAAAATTCTATCAGGAGCTGGGAAGTACGATTGCACAGCATGAACTTGTGAATAATCAGCACTATGTATTAGGGGATATGGTCGGTAAAATAAAGATTCACTTTGACAAGGTGCATGATATCAGTCAGGATTCTGTCGATCATGCGATAGGGTTATCAAATAAGGGCTATGATTTGATCCAATCTTCTAGGGAGATGGTCTTGAAGGCTAATGAGGGAGGAGATCTGGTTCATCAAGCTGAACAGCTGATTATCCGCGTCGGGGAAATCTATGATGAATCATACCAGAATATGATGAAATTGAATGACCGCTCAAAAGAAATCGAAATGATTGTGAAGGTTATCAAAGAAATAGCAGACCAGACAAACCTTCTTGCCTTAAATGCATCGATTGAGGCGGCAAGAGCTGGGGAGCACGGGAAAGGATTTGCAGTTGTCGCTGAAGAAGTTCGGAAACTTGCTGAGAGTACTGCAAAAAGTACAAATGATATTGGCTTCCTTACAGCAAACATACAAAGTGAAATTAAAGAAAATATGGATTCTGCCACTTCTAGTGCAGAACTTATACATAAAAGTATAAATTTAAGCAAGGATGCATCAACTGGAATGGAATGCATTTCTTCCTTCATAAAAAAAGGTTGAATCTGAAGTTGGTGAAGTCATTGTGGAGATTGACCATCAAAAAGGCAGCTCTCAAAAAGTCATGGACGAACTTACTCAAACGAAAACCCTGTTCGACCAAGTAAACGAGCTGATTCACAAGCATATTGAAGAGGCAAGCAAAGTGGATACGAAACTAGAAAAAACTAATAAGCAAATTGAAACATATGGTTCCTAAGAAGAATCGATTCTACTAGAAGCGGGCATTCGAGAAATCTGAAACAGACGGAACTTTGCAAACTACTTAAAAAGAGGAGCATTCCCTAGGTGGAAAGCTCCTCTTTTGTTTATAGCCAACAAGCGGAGCTTAAATTTCTAGTTTCTACGAGTATCATGGTATAATTTAAAAAATAATTTAGGGAATGATCAATAGGAGCTGAACTTGTGAATCCAATCGAAAGATTTTCTAAACACCTAAAAGATAATGCAGATGAAATCAGTAAGGAAATTACTGATTATAATTTGAAAAAACTTGAAATCATTCTTCCAGCAGAAGTCATCGAGCAATCGTTGAGTACGAACAAAGCATTCGTGGAATTCCTCGGTAATACACTGAACCTGTCAAAGGAAGATGTAACGGATACGTTCATTGCCTGGTTTAAAGAGAGACAAGCAAATCGAAGGGAATATCAATTTAGTCATGAGGAGCTCGCCAGTATTCTGAAGCCATATGCAGAAACCCGACTTCAGCTGATTGAAATGCTGACAAAGATTTCTGTTGGAGAGGGATTGTCCACCGAAGAAGTGGTTTTCGTCAATAATCGAATCAGCTACCTGCTTGATTTAAGTATCACGGAAACAATGATGGAGCGGGAAAGACTTGCAAGCGAACAAAACAAAAGGAACCAAAAAATCATCACTGAGCTGTCATCACCAATTGTTCCGCTCGAAGAGGACATGGCCATCCTGCCACTGATCGGCGAGTTCGATTTCGAACGCAGCGACCATATCATGACCCATGTGATTCCAAAAATCAGCGAACTCAGAATCAAGAAACTGATCATCGACTTCTCAGGAATCGCCATGATCGATGCAGAAATCGCAGCACGCATCTTCAATATCAATAAAGTACTGAGGCTGATCGGCATCGAGACAATGCTGACAGGCATACGCCCTGAACTTGCAATCGATGTCATCAACACGGGAGTCGACTTCTCCAAATTAAACACTTATGGAACAGTGCAGCAGGCCATTTTGGCCAATGCAAAATAAACACGATCATACAAGGCGTCAGTAGAAAAGCTAATCAATGAGGATGTACCCGGTGCTTCTCTTTCTGTTGGTAAAATTGCAGTAGAATAGGCTCCTTCTCATTCAATAAATCACCGGTTTTCAGTTACTGTTGTCACTGTGTTTCGAAGCAAAAGGTACCTCCCTATGCTTCTATTGAATTACTGCGAGAAACTTGATATATTAATTTATAAATATGTAATCAATGAAGTGATCAAGTAAATAAGGATTGTGAATCCAGAGAATATAGCCTTGGCTGAAAGCTATATCACCCCTCCTTATTGAACCCTGCCACGGAGATGTTAGCGAAAAACTAACCGGGTCGTTCCGATACCAACGTTTAGAGGACATTCTATGAATGTCGAACTAAGGTGGTACCACGTCTATTAGCATAAAGACGTCCTTATTAAGGACTATTTATGCTTTTTTATTTTCTATTTGATTTTTCAGGAGGAGAAGAACATGTCACAGCAAACAAATGATTTTACAAAATGGTATATTGAAACGATTCAAAAAGCGGAATTATTTGATTACACCCCGGTTCGCGGCTGTATTGCCTTTAAACCGGATGGCTATGAAATCTGGGAACATATTCAGGCGGAAATGGACAAACGGTTCAAGGAAACAGGCCACCGCAATGCTTATTTCCCTATGTTGATTCCAGAAAGCTTCTTCCAAAAGGAAAAGGATCATATTGAAGGATTCTCGCCAGAACTTCCTTGGGTTACTGAAGCTGCAGGAGAGCAATTAGAAGAACGTCTGGCATTGAGGCCAACTTCGGAAACGATGATTGGGCATCTGTATTCAAATTGGATTAAAAGTTATCGGGACCTTCCAGTTCTGATAAATCAATGGGCAAATGTATTCCGCTGGGAAAAGAAAACACTCCCATTCATCCGCACCTCTGAGTTTTTATGGCAGGAGGGTCACACTGCTCATGTAGACGAGGAAGATGCACGCAAGGAAACGATGCAAATGTTGAATATTTATAAGGAAGTTGTCGAAGGATTGCTTGCGATTCCAGTTTATGATGGCCAAAAAACGCCGTCTGAACGATTTGCAGGCGCGGTTGACACCTATTCGATCGAAGCAATGATGAAGGATGGAAAAGCCGTCCAGGCAGGTACATCCCACTACCTGGGTACGAAATTTGCGGAAGCATTCGATATTAAATACCTGAATAAAGAAAACAAACACACATTTGTGCATACAACATCCTGGGGTACATCAACTCGTTTGATTGGTTCTGTCATCATGGTCCATGGAGACGAACAGGGTCTCGTACTGCCGCCAAGAATTGCGCCGACACAAGTGGTCCTGATCCCGGTTGGTCCATGGAAAAAGAACCCGGCCATCATCGAGAAACTGGATGAGATCTTTGCCGCTCTAAAAGCAGAAGGCATTCGCGTTCGACTTGATGATTCCGATCAATCACCAGGATATAAATTCAATGAGTGGGAGTTAAAAGGTGTTCCGGTCCGTATTGAACTAGGTCCGCGCGATTTAGATCAAAATCAGGGCTTGATGAAGGCTCGGGATATGGATGAGAAAATTTCTGTGCCATTAGAATCCATGGTCGAAAAAGTTAAAAACGAACTTGAAACGATGCAGACTCGTCTGTTCGAAAAAGCAAAATCGTTCCGTGAAGAAAATTCTCATACCCATATCGATACTATGGAACAGCTCGAACAGCATATTGCAGAGGCTCAGACAAGTGAATCCATCCCAGGATGGGTTTTGGCAGGCTGGTGCGGAGACGATGCTTGTGAAGCAAGCGTAAAAGAAAAAACAAAATTCACAACACGAAACATACCATTCAACCCACCAGCAGAAAAACAAACATGCATCCATTGTGGCAGCGAATCAAAACACACCGTCTGGTTTGCACGCGCTTATTAAGGGAAGCACAGGGCAGACCTCAAATCCATTAAGATAATGAGGAAGCAGGGGTTATTGAACACCCCTATGCTTCTTAAAAATAACAATCCTATTGCTACAGTTTCGTCAAAGCTATTACGGCTCTACGAAGTCTGCGAAGTTCCAAACGATTTGCCTTGATGAATTAATAATATTCGAACCAGAAGACCGGAACGATCGGTCTTCTTTTTTTTGGTAAAAACGAAGATTAAAAAATATGCCTGAATACATGCAGCATAAAAAGTGAACCTTCAGTTCACTAGATAGATGGCTATATATTGTCGACAAAGAATGTTAGCGAAAGACAGGTTTATATATTAATATACAAAACTTAGCTTCTATCGAGAAGCACCGTCTATTTCCATACTATTACATCATTCATCTTTGTTATTTATTAAAAGTTATGCTCCTATAGAAATCGGTTTCGCAGAATATGGACAAAAATAGCCGTTTTTTGTTGTAAATACACTTTAAAACAGTAAGAAATACGATATTTTTATATGTGTCTAAATTATTACGACTAAGAAAGTGGGTTGATTTTTCAGAAAATGGGGTGTACTATGTAAATGAAGAAAGCGTTTTCCGTTGAATGGATTGTGTTTATATGTTGATTTAATAGTCTTTTAGATTAGCATAGTACAAACCAGAGAAAACCTTTCCAAATTTTTTCGTTAGTTTGGAAACCGGTTTCGCAAATTAATCATTCTATGGAAAACCTATCAGTAAAAAAATTTATAGATTTGGAGGCAATACGTATGAAAAAATTTGTATCCATGTTAACGGCGGGGGCCTTAGCACTTTCCCTTGTAGGCTGCAGCGACAGCAATGAGAAAGCTTCATCAGGCAAAAGCGGCAGTGACGAGAAAGTAACCCTGGATTTCTGGGTATTCGGAAGCACAGGGTACCAGAAGCTGATTGACGAATATCAAAAGGACCATCCAAATGTAAAAATAAAGCTGAATGAAGGCGAATTGAATGATATGCACAACAATCTATTCACTTCCATCTCAGCTGGAAGCGGTGCACCTGATATCGCGATGATTGAAGTCAGCCAAATGGAAAAGTTCAAGGAAGCAAGCGAACGTTTCTATAACTTAAAAGAATACGGTGCTGATGAGTATGAAAAGAATTTCCTTGATTGGAAGTGGCAACAAGGACAGAGTGTTGATGGTTCCTTCCAGATGGGATTCCCAACTGATATCGGTCCTACTGCAATGTTCTATCGTACTGATGTCCTGGAAGCAGCTGGCCTTCCTACTAAACCTGAAGAGCTTTCAGCAAAACTAAATACTTGGGAAGATTTCTACGAAATGGCGAAGACGGTAAAGGAAAAGACAGGCAAGCCGATGTCTGATAGCCCTGAGCTTGTATTCAACGCTTTGCGTGACCAGCAATCAGAGCACTACTTCAATGAAAAAGATGAATTAATCATTCAAGAATCTGTAAAAGATGCCTATGACTACACTGCGAAAATGATTCAAGAAGGCCTAGTCGGCAAGAACTCTCTATGGACTCCAGAATGGGGCAGTGCAATGGCAGATGGTTCTTATGCAGTTATGCCTGGTGCTCCTGCATGGATGATGGGTGTTGTTAAAGGCAATGCTCCTGACGCAGGCGGTAAGTGGTCTTTGACAAACATTCCTGAAGGTGCAGGCAACTGGGGAGGTTCATTCCTGACCGTGCCAAAGGAATCCAAGCACCCAGAAGAAGCTGTGGAATTCATCTCTTGGTTAACTTCTCCTGAGAGTCAATTGAAGTCCTTTAACGACATGGGCTTGTTTCCATCAACACCAGATGTTTATGAAAATGAAGATTTCCTAGGAACAACTGACGAATACTTCAGTGGACAGCCGACAGCCAAGATTTTTGCTGAAGCTGCCAAGAGCGTTAAGCCAGTTTATATGGGTAAGAACTATGCGATCGTAAACACTGAGATTTTGACTGCTTTGACAAATGTAGCGACGAAGAAAGCTGATCCAGAAAAAGAATGGAATAAAGCAGTTGAGCGTATTGAAAAGCAAATAGGCAGACAGTAACAAGACAAGAGCGGTCTATGGTTAAAAACATAGACCGCTCTCAATCTTAGAAAGGAGAAAGAACATGACTGGTGTGAATACTGAAAAAGCTTCTTTGAAAAAGAATCCGTTAGGCACGAAGCGTTCTTTCACTGAAAAGAAGAAAGAAGCTTTGGCTGGATACTTATATATTTCCCCGTTCTTCATCTTATTTGCCATCTTTGGGTTATTTCCCATCCTTTTCAGCTTTTATCTGGGCTTTCATAAATGGAATGGATTCGGTGAAATGGAATATGTCGGATTTAAAAACTTCAACTTAATTCTATCAGATCCTTTATTTTGGAAATCACTTTCTAACACAATGATTATGTGGATTTTGGGAACCCTTCCCCAGTTATTGATTGGTATCATTTTGGCGTATGCTTTAAATGCAGCCATAATCAAATACAAGAGTATTTTCCGTGTTTCGGTCTTTATGCCTTATGTTACTTCAACAGTAGCTGTGGCAATTGTATTTGGAATTATGTTTAACGATCAGCCATTCGGATTATTCAATATCATTATTGGATGGTTTGGAATGGACCCGATTAACTGGACCACAAGTGATTGGGGACTGAAAATTGCTATTTCGACCATGGTATTTTGGAGATGGGTTGGTTACAACACGATTATTTACCTTGCGGGATTACAAGCAATCCCTTCTGAGCTGTATGAAGCAGCTACGATTGATGGTGCGTCTACAAGACAGAAAATACAATATATCACCATCCCGATGTTAAAACCAATCATCATCCTGACGGTGTTCACATCGACGATCGGTGCACTGCAGCTGTTTACAGAGCCGCTGATCATGGTGGGCAGAACTTACCGAGAGGAAGGATTGACGGTTGTGCTTTATCTATACCGTGAAGCGTTCAATAACATGGCATTCGGTACAGCTTCGGCGACAGCCATCATTCTATTCTTGATTATTGTCGTCCTATCTTCAATCAATGTTTTCATTGCAAATAGGATCGGAAAATAAAGGAGGCATTAGCATGAAATCACAATCTTCCAGACAATTCATTTCAAAGGCGTTTTTGTATTCGATTCTTGTCATTGCTACCCTTCTTTCGATCTTTCCGTTTTACTGGATGTTTGTAATGGCAACGAATACGAATGAGGTGATCAATCGCATCCCGCCAGCCATTTTACCAGGGAAAGAGCTGGTTGCTAACTTCACAAAGGTTTTGAATACGATTGATTTCTTCGGAGCGATGTGGAATACCTTCATTGTCGCTTCCATCACGACGATTGGGGTGCTCATTCTCAGCTCATTGGCTGGTTTTGCTTTCGCAAAGCTTCACTTCAAGGGTAAAAATGCTTTGTTTGTCATGATTCTTGTGACAATGATCATTCCGCCGCAGCTTGGATTGATTCCACAATATATCATCATTTCAAAATTAAATTGGCTGAGTGATTTTAAGGCGATCATAGTTCCAGGATTAATCGATGCATTCGGTATTTTCTGGATGAGACAATACATTAGCAGCAATGTTCCGGACGAATTAATAGAGGCAGCGAAAATCGATGGCTGTTCGATTTTCCGTGTGTACTGGAATATAACGGTCCCGATCATCATTCCGGCGTTTGCTACATTGGCGATTATCAAGTTCATGTATGTTTGGAATGATTTCTTATGGCCGCTCGTTGTCCTTCGTGATGAAGAATCACAGACCATTCAGGTTGCATTGCGTGGTTTGATCGATAACTATGTACGTGATAATGGAATGATTCTATCTGGAACATTCTGGGCGACAGTTCCGCTCGTGATTATATTCCTGCTATTTAACCGTTTGTTCATTTCAAGCTTGACCGAAGGCGCTGTCAAGTAAAGTATTGTATCAGAGAGTGGTGTCAGAATGAATAAAACAATGAATATGTTCAATGAAATCATCACTATTTTTACGTCTTTTGTCCTTTTGAACCTTTTATGGCTGCTGTTCTGCTTGCCGGTTATGACGATTTTTCCGGCAACAGCAGCCCTGTTCGGGACGGTGAGGAAATGGATCCGAGTAGGCCTGGATGTAGGGGTTTATAGGGTGTTTGTTCAGGAGTTTAAAATGAATTTCAAAAAGAGTATCGGTCTTGGTGCTGTTTGGACAATCTTTTTTGCCATCATTTCGGTGGATTTAGCAATTGTTCTTCAAAATGAGTTTACCGGAAAAAGTATTGTTCTGACGATGCTCGTTTTCTTTATGTTGCTGTTTGTTTTTACTTCGATCTATTTATTTCTCCTGATTGTGCATTATGATCTAAGTCTTTTTCATACAGTAAAAAATTCATTGCTTTTGTCATTAGGGCATTTGAATTATACGGTGTTATTTCTAGCAATGATCTTACTTGTTCTCATTGTCAGCTACTATTTTCCATTCTTCCTTTTACTCTGTGGCAGTTTGCTTGCTTTTATGATGTATGGTGTGTTCCATAAACTGTCATTGAAATGGGAAGAAGGCAAAAATAGTCAACATAAATTGAACACAGACATCACATAGGGGGTACGACTATGACAATTATTAAATTTCCTGCAAATATGAAGTGGGGAGCTGCAACTGCTTCTTATCAGATAGAAGGCGCAACCAAAGAGGATGGAAGAGGCAAATCCATTTGGGATACTTTTTGTGAAACGCCCGGTAAAGTCGTAAATGGAGACAGCGGGGAAGTTGCATGCGACAGCTATCATCGAGTGGATGAAGATGTAGCGATCATGAAAGATCTTGGTATTGATACCTATCGATTCTCCATCGCATGGCCGCGCGTTTTTCCAGTTGGCAGGGGAGAAGTGAACGAAAAGGGCCTGGCGTATTACCATAGGCTTGTTGATGCCTTGCTGGAGAATGGCATCGAACCGATGGTTACTCTTTATCACTGGGATTTGCCACAGGCATTGCAGGATCAAGGTGGCTGGGATAACAGGGACACGATTGATGCCTTTGTGGATTACGCTGAGCTGATGTTTAAGGAATTCTCTGGAAAGGTAAACAAGTGGATTACTTTTAATGAACCTTGGTGTGTATCGTTCCTGTCGAATTATGAGGGCAGACATGCACCTGGAAACCAAGATCTGCAATTAGCAGTGAACGTAGCTCACCATTTGCATGTTGCCCACGGACGTACAGTTCAAAAATTCCGTACTCTTGGCCTTGATGGTGAAATCGGCTATGCGCCGAACGTTACATGGTATGAGCCGTACAGTAATAAGGAAGAAGATGTCCTTGCATGTCAGCGCGGGAATGCAGAATTGATTGAGTGGTTCTTTGATCCTGTTTTCAAGGGGAGCTATCCACAGTTTATGGTGGATTGGTTTGCGAAAAAAGGAGTCCATGTTCCAATATTGGATGGAGATATGGAAGACATCCGCCAGCCAATCGATTTTGTCGGCATCAATTATTATACTGGCGGTGTAGCAAAATATAAGGAAAACTCAGGATTATTTGACCTTGAGCCTGTTGATATGGGCTATGAGAAAACAGATATTGGCTGGAACATCTATCCTGAAGGTTTTTATAAAGTCCTGACCTATCTGACGGAGCAATATGGTCAGGTACCAATCTATATTACCGAGAATGGCTCATGCTACAATGATGAACCTGTCGAAGGCCGTGTGAGGGATGACCGTCGCATTGCCTACCTTAAGCAGCATCTCACTTCCTTAAGCAGAAGCATTGAATCCGGCGTGAATATCAAAGGGTATCTCTCCTGGTCATTGATGGATAACTTTGAATGGGCAGAAGGATACAGCATGCGATTTGGAATTGTGTATGTCAATTACCGAACGCTTGAAAGAATCAAGAAAGATAGTTTTTACTGGTTTAAGCAAACGATTCGCAATCGTTGGTTTGATGTGTAAACAAATGTACCGAACAATTACGGCTGTGAATCGAAAGAATTTTGATCGGTGTGGCATACTCCAGGAATTGCGGGCAGAATAGGTTGAAATTTCAACTTTGGAAGAAGTTCTATAGCTATTTCTGCTGCATTTCGTTATTCTGAAAGTGTGTTATCTTAAATTAAACTTTTTTTGAAGCTGTAATAGTTTAGGAGTTGGAATTCGACTATGAAACTCACGATTCGGGAAATTGCCAAGATGGCAGGGGTTTCACCGGCCACTGTTTCTAAAATCATGAATAATTATCAAGGAATCAGCAGTGCGACTAGAGATAAAGTAATGAATGTGATCCAGTCCACAGGCTACCAGCCAACCTTTTCGGCAAAATCACTGGCAACAAAGAAATCAAATCTAATTGGTTTGATCTATGCTGGTAATGTAAGTGTTGATTTGAATAACCCTTTTTTTAATGAGGTTATCAACTCTTTTAAAAAGACTATTGGAAGCATGGGCTACGATATTTTGATATTCAGTAATGAACATTTCAATACAGAGTTAGGTGATTACCTTTCCAGAGCAAGACATTATCAGGTGGATGGCTGTCTCATCATTTCAGGTGAAGAGATCGAATCTGTTGTTTACGAGCTTGACCAAAGCGAAATTCCTTGTGTCGGTGTGGATATTGCACTGAAAGGACCTAATTCCAGTTATGTCCTGACAGACAATTATAAGGTTTCGGCCAATGTCATTGAATACCTGTACTTGAACTCCATCCGAGACATTGCCTATATTGGCGGATTCAAGGGTAATCTGGTGGCCGACATGAGAACAGATGGCTTCTTGAAAACGATGAATCAATTTAGCATTCCGGTTGTCGAAGATTGGGTTCAATTCGGGGATTTTTATGAAAAAAGCGGTTATGAAGCCATGAAGAAGATCCTTGCAAAAAAGCCGTATCCAAAAGCAGTATTTGCGGCATCCGATATGATGGCACTTGGTGCAATGGAAGCGATTCGTGAACACGGTCTTCGCATCGGCGAAGACATCAGGGTGATTGGCTGTGATGATATTGAAGCATGCCGCTATAGTGACCCAAAATTGTCGACTGTCAAACAGGATAAAGAAAAGCTTGGGAAGCTGGCAGCATACTTATTGTTGGATATCATAAATGGAAATCCTGAGTCCAAAAAAGTTCTTGTCGATCCCGAATTAATCATAAGACAATCTTAAAGGAGCACAAGAAGGTTTTTGTGCTCTTTTTTTTGTTCAATTATGAAATCGTGTGTAAGGTCAACATATAAATATCTTCCAAGAGTTTTTTCGGTTTTAAAATGTCCTAGGCATTGTGCGCGGTTTAGAGAATCCTTTCGCTTCTTTTTTCTTATTTTTAAATAAGTCATATAGGTCGTTGTTCCTTAAAAGGAAATCGGTTTCCGCAAAAATTGATACTTTTAGAGGTTTTTTTGATAAAAATCCACACATCACAACATGAAAAATGGATTTTTTACATATTTCTTTCATAATCTCCGCGATGGATATGATTTGATTTATTATAAAAAGGATTATAGTATTATATTTAATGAAACCGCTTTCCTTGAATGAAATTTATAAAAAAGATGCACCTTTGCGGTGAATGATCCCGAACGTTTTAGTATTGGAGTCCACACTGTAATTGAGTCCGTTTTCTTGCAATTAGATACAAATCTAATAGATATATAGCAAGAAATTCATTCGAAGGAGGGATGGTATTCAGAGGATTATACCAGTTTATTTTTTAACTGAAATGAGCTAATTTCTGTTACGGCATTGATTGGTTTCGGTATGAATGAAGGTATTTGAGACTGCTTTTCAAAAAAATCATATCTGTTTTTTTTCTTCCCAAATGACCCTGTCTATATGTAAAGAGTTAGTTTTAAAAAAGAACAGGAGGAAAGTTATGCTTAAGATAAAGAATTTAGTGATGATTTTGATATGTGTGATACTCATTGATTCATCAGCGTCTGTAACCTCGGCCGTTTCCACAACCGAAACAGCATCTGTCAATGCATATAATTGGTTAAAGGGCCAGCAGTGCACAACGGGGCTTATTGATAGTTTTTCTGATTCACAGCAAATATCGTATACCTACGACCAGGCTGTTGGTGCGATTGCCTTTTTGTTAAAAGGGGATCATGCAGGCGCAAAGGCAGTTTTGGATTCATTGAAAAGTCTGCAAACACCATCTGGCTCCTGGTATACAGCGTACTATTGCAATAATAAATCTGTTCAAGAATATAATCAGCATGTCGGACCGGTCCTGTGGGTTGTGATGGCTGTTGCCAAATATGAAAAGGATACAGGGGATACGGTGACATACCGGAATATGGCGCTGAAAGCAATTGACTGGTCGCTCCAATTCCAGCAAGCAGACGGTGGAATTAACGGTGGTTTGGATACTGCTGATAATGTAATTACTTGGGCATCTACTGAACACAACCAAGATGCGTATGCCATGCTGAAGCACTACGGTTACACACAAGAAGCTGCAGCAGTAAAGTCATTTTTAGATGATCAAGTGTGGCAGGACACAGAAGGATATTTCTGGGCAGGCCGCAATGATCCAAATAATCCAATGGATACGAATGCTTGGGGTGTGCAAGCACTGGGCACGACAGGTATTTATCAATATAATCGTGGTTTAGACTATGTGATGAATACTCATCGGAATTTACAAACGAAGAGGGTAAAAAGTAGTTCAATTACGATTGATGGATTCGATTTTGACAGTGATAAAGATGATGTATGGTTTGAAGGGCAAGGACAGATGGTCGTTTCCTTTAAGATGGATGGAAGAACAGCGGATGCAAACTACTTCTTAAATGAAATCATCAAAATTCAGGATTTTTATGGAACTGGCGGAGTGCCTTACTCTCTGCTTGGCACGAATAATGGATACTGGACGATGAAAAGTGTGGAATCCGTTTCGGCTACAGGCTGGCTTATTTACGCCATTGACGGATATAACCCGTTTCAGCCATAATTTCATCAGAAGCGTGGGGGATACCCTGCGTTTCTTTCTTTTATGAAACTTTGGCTTGTCCCAATGGTTTGAAGTAATTTCTGCAAATAAAAAGAAATGACCTACCCTGCACTGGCAAATGTTTGAGTAGATCATTTCTTATTCTATTGGCCGCTGCACTTCAAGCATCTTGCTGTACATTGAGTTTCCGATTGCACCCGGAAGCGTTTTTTTATATAGCCTGGTATCTATGGTAGCCATTTTCTTATCTTTGTCGGGTGGTAGAACAGCTTAAGAAATATGGACATTTTGTATCCAATTTTGTTTATTTAAATTGCTTTTCCTCAATATTAAATTCCTTTTTATCCTTGGTCCTTACGACAATCCTATATGGATCTTGTTTTACTTTTGGCCATATTTCGTCTGACTTGATGAATTCCTCGGCCATTGTGTAAAGGTCTGTGGCGTGTTCGGCTGCTTCTTTGTCAGTGCTTTTCATTTTCATGGTGATGAAAATGGTCATCAGCCCATCTTTACTTTTATAGCCGACGCCGGAGACTTTGTATTTTTTATAGGTTTTGAATTCATGACCAATTCCTCCAACCGCATCACTCCAGAGGGCGTATTGTTCTCGTTTGACCACATCAAACTTCCTGATAGTGACCTTTACATCATCCTTGTCGTTTGCAGTGAGGGCATCCTCTACAGCCTTTTTGATTTGATCCACTTTTTCCTGCTTTTCGATACTTGGGATTTCAAGTTCCACTTCATCTTTCATATAACCGACAGAGTTCTGGTAATCAAATGGTTTCAGGGCATCCTGGACGATTTGGAACACCTCATCGGTTTCCCTTTCGATTTCAGCTTGTTCCTGTTTCCATTCTTCAGAAGGTTCGCGATGAGGTCTTACTTTTACAAAATAATCCTCGATTCTCGTTCCTTTGAATTCCTTGCTCTTTACCATGTCATGTCCGATTTTTAAAACATCATGTTGCATCTCCTGATACTGTTTTTCTGAGGCATCTAATGTAATGATGATGCCTTCATCCTTGCCGCCGACAAACTCGTTCACTTGCTTCACAGGATATCCTTCTTTTTTCAAGGTCTGAGTCAGTCTTTCTGACAAGTCTTGCTCGGGGCTATTAAAGATGGAGCTTAACGGAGGGATCTTTGATACCATTTTCGCCATCGTAGGGGAGACGAACCCTGAACCCACAAATAACATGAAGCTGGCTGCGATCGCGGCAGTCGTAACACCTGCTTTTTTCCAAAATGTCCACTGCTTTTTAAAAGCTTTATCGAACCCTTCAAGCTCACGGACAACTCGATCACTCCGCTCATCATCAAATTCACCAGCTGCAAATCTCCCTGGCAGTTCTTTTGTAAACTTCTGCAGCGAATTAGGGATCTGCCTTTTATCCTTATCATATCCCATAAGTATTTCCCTCCATTTGAAAGTGGCTATGATTTTTCATCAGTTCTCCGAGCTTTTTCCTTCCCCGTGACAGCCTTGTTTTAACCGTATTGGTATTTTCATTGAGGATGAGGCTGATTTCCTTGATTGACAAGTTTTCATAGTAAAACAGCAGTAAAGGAACTCTCTGGTCATCCTTTAAATGGGTAATCAACTGTAGCAGTTCCTGCTTTGTTTCACTTTCAACAGCTATTTCCTGTGCTGATCCGGATTGCATCTTGGAGATTGCTTCTGGATTTTCCTCAATATCAATAAATTGATTTCGCTTTTGCTTTCGGTAAACATCGATCGAACGGGTATAGACAAGCCGGTAAAACCACGCTTTAAAATGGCGGATCTCCACATCACGTATAATGCTGAGATAGCAGTCCTCTAGGGCGATTTGGACTGCATCCTCAGCCAGCTCCCGCGAACCAAGTATAAGATAAGCCGTCCGATAAGCAGACGAAAGCAGACTTTCAACCAGCTGGCTGAATGCATCTCCATTTCCTGCCCGGATTTGATTGATTAGTTTCTGTTCCTCACTCACTGGGCAACCTCCAAAAGTTATTTTCACTAGTATGTCGTTCAGAATGGGTATGTTGGTTTCATTTTTCGCAAAAAAAAATAACTCAATCAATTTCACTTTTAGGCCGACCGGCGGACATACGCTGAGCCAGAGCCAGATATTGAAGGGAAGTGGTATGTCTTGTCTGTCCTTTACTATTATATAATGAAACAACCTCTGAACTTGGATATTTATGTTAAAGTCAATCTTGGATTGCTTCGTTATCTTGTGTCTTTCAAGACAATGGAATGAGGGGAATGAGTTACATGTTAGATAAAATATTGGATCTGGAGTTTGCTTACCTTGCTACCTTTACTGCTCGTCACGACAGGGAGTGGGGTTTTCTATTTTTAAATGAAAATCAGCCTGCCTATTATGATGCGAATCATGCCCATGTGCGCAAACCAGTGGATTATCCAGAAAAAGTAGTTGATGAAGTCATTTCCTTTTATCAGGAAAAAAGCATTATTCCTAGATTTTACATATACACTCCAGATGAACAACCTGCTCTGATACGTGAATTAAAATCAAAAGGATTTGGATATGAGGAATTGCCAAGTCCTGTACAATTATGGGATCAAAAAGTGATGAACCTGGAAAGAAATGATGCTATTTCGATTGAAGAAGTTACCGAAGCAAACTATCAAGAAGCATTAGAGATCGAATGCAGCATCAAAGAAATTGGCGGGCGTGAAGTTCGCGAAAAGGCTTTAAAGGAAGAGTTCGATCATCCTGCTTATCAACACTTTTTGTTAAGGTACAATGGTGTCGCCTGTTCCACTGCCTGTATTTTTGCTCACGGCAGACAAGCGCGAATGGAGAGTGTAGCGACATTAGAGGAATACCGAGGAAAAGGATTAATTGGCTATATCATTCAACATATTCAACAACAAGTACAAAAACAGGGCTTTGAAAACCTATGGGTTTTTCCTATTAATGAAAGGGTTGAAAAGGTATATAATCGTTATGGCTTTGATACAGTCATGACACTGATGACAGGACATGCCTTTTTAGGCGGGAAAAGCATTATCGAGCTTCAAAATCGTTAATTTATAAAGAAAATGACCTGCTCTGGTATGCAGGTCATTCCCTTTTATTGAATGCAGGCTATTATTTAGCGACAGTTTGCGAACTCACAATCCTAGTTTCCGTCTTTTCGATAAAAAAGGTAACAAAAACGAACAGGATAAATGCGAGCAACAGCAGTGATCCTCCCGAGATGAACAGGATCATCACAAGTGTTTCGTCCATGTTGAATGGGTTGAGGTTATACAGCCACATACCGACGGTGGGTCCCAGTGAGCCAACCATGCCTGTTACGCTCTGAATAGCTAAGAGTTTCTTATATTTGATTTAATTATTCCTCCGTTTGTTTTTCTACAGTAAGTGTTATCGTAAATGTCGTCCCTGATTGAATCTCACTCTCCACTTTAATACTTCCATTGTGTAATTCGATAATCTGTTTGACAATTGACAGCCCCAGCCCTGTTCCACCCTTTTTGCGTGCAGCATCAACCCGGTAGAAACGTTCAAAAATTTTTGATGCTTGTTCTTCGGTCATTCCAATTCCGGTATCTGCAAAAGTGATGATTAAGCAACCTTCGTTTTGCGCAATTCGGATAAAAATGCTGCCGCCTGGTTGGTTGTATTTAATCGCATTGGTGAGCAGATTGTCCCAAACTGTCATGATAAGTTCCGGATCAACCAGTATAGGTGAAGGGGGGAGATGGTAAGAGATTTCAATCTCTTTTTCCTCCAACCGCCATTGGTGCCTTCTTACCGTTTCTTTGATTTGTGTGTCAATCCTTGTGGTTCCAAGCTTCATTGGATAGGATTTCTGATCCAGGGAGGTAAGAAGCAGCAGTTGTTTCGTCAAATTGGACAGCCTCTTGGATTCCTGGTCGATAATTTGGACATACTCCAGATGTTCCTCGTCAAGCTCCTGCGTTTTTAAAAGCTCGGCATATCCCTGAATATTCATCAAAGGTGATTGGAAATCATGAGAAACGTTATTGATGAAGGATTTACGGGACTCATCATTATGCTGTAACTGAACCTGCATCGTGCTGAAGCTTTCGGCTAGCTGACCGATTTCATCATCCCGCTGGATGTTCAAAGGGTAGTTGAAATTTTCCCTTGTGATTTCCCTAGTCGCTTCTGTCAGCTTTGTGATTGGCTGAATAAGGCGTTTGGACAACCAGATGACTCCGCTGATACTCACGATCGAGACCGCGACAAAAAACCAGGCGAATATAACATGGACATCAGAAAATAACATTTTATTATTTGGCCTAAGGTACAACCCGTATTTTTCCTGGTCAAAAATAAACGGGACACCGACGGTATTTTCAAGCTGATTGGCGAAATGGCTCATCATCAGCCAGCGTGAGGGAGAATCGTCCATCCCATGGTAGATTTTATTTTCCTCGATCACCTTCATAGCCTCAGCAGGAAGGTTTTTATCCGAAAATGGTTCGCCGAAAAAGAACTCCTCGCCTGATTCACTTAAAACATAGATTTGATACCCCAGTTTACTGACTGATTCAAAGTACTCTTTAAAGCCTAAATGTGGAGTAGTATGCCTGTGTTCAAGACTTGAGGCTACCTCTCGAGCAATTTTAACGTTCTGTTGATCAATTTTTTGTTTTGTTGAAGTCATATACACCCAATTGGCAAGAATGAAAGCAATCACTATGCTGATTCCCAGGATGAGAAGGGTTGCGTTGATGAACTTCCTATATAGTGTCTTCATTTCAATTCCTCAAGTCTGTAACCGATTCCGCGGGTGGTCAAGATTTCCAGTGAAGCCCCATGCTTCCTCAGGCGTTCCCGGATCCGATTGATATGAGTATTGAGCGTTTGTTCACTGCCTTCATAGTCTGCTCCCCAGGCCTGTTCAATCAACAACGAGCGGGGAGTGGTTTTATTCAACCTGGAGGCAAGGATGGTAAGCAGCTCGAATTCCTTCAACGGAAACAGAATGGTCTCCTGGTTGATCTCCACTTCAAAGCTGCTGCGGTCAATCTTCATATTGCCGGCCTGAATGACCGAGTCGTAGACCCGCTGCATCCTCCTTAAAACAACAGCAACCCTGAACAACAGCTCCTTCACTTCAAAAGGCTTTACTATATAATCCTCGCTGCCCGAGAGGAATCCTATTTCCTTGTCGCTAAGCTGGTCTTTCGCTGTCAGGAGGATGACAGGAATCTCCCAATCACGTGTCAGGATCTTTGTGAGATCAAATCCATTCATGCCTGGCATCATCACATCGACAATCGCAAGATCGACATTTTGTTTTTCGAGCAGGGATAAAGCCTCCTCAGCGTCATCAGCCTTGAATACTTGATATCCCTCTCTGGTTAAATGGATGGTCACGAGTCTTTGAATATTTATATCATCATCAACAACTAGTACTCTCATTATTAAAGCCTCCTTAGGGAATGGGAGAGGAGGCCTCCCGATCCCTTATTGAGTATTGCGGCTCGCTTGTTTGTCTTTTTCAAAGAAAAGGATCAGTGCAGGCAATAGCATCCCTCGTACGAGGAAGGTGTCGATCAGGATGCCGACAGCAACTATGAAACCGAAGATGAACAGGTCAGCGATTGGCATAGTCGTCAAGGCTGCGAACGTTGCCGCTAAAATAACCCCCGCAGATGAAATGACACCGCCTGTATTCCGGATTGAGATTTCCAGAGCATCCTTCACGTTATGTTTCTTCAGTTCTTCGATATAGCGCGAAGCCAGGATAATATTATAATCAATTCCCAGTGCGACAAGGAAGATGAACGCATATACCGGTACACGCGTACTGATGGACTCAAAACCAAACAGGACGTCGATCAAGAAAATGCCTAGACCCAGTGCGGATACATAAGAAAGCAAGATGGTTGCCATCATATAGATCGGCATTTTCAGCCTGCGAGTCAAGACGATTAGCAATCCCAGAATCAATACTGTTTCAAGTACAACGATTTTAATGAGGTCACTGTTATTGATTTCCCTTTCATCTAACAGCTTCGGTGTGACACCGCTAAAATATGCCTTTGCGTCCATGCCGAGGTCTTCGAGTATTTTCGGAGTTTGATCCAGCAGCTCTTCCATATAGTCCATCGCTTCAACACTGTATGGATTCATTGCTAATGCAATACTGAACTTTGCCGCTTCTCCATTTTCAGTTAAACCGGCAGGTCGAATCGAAGCAATTCCAACTTCAGATTGAAATTTTTCGATTATTTTCATCGTATCTTCTTCAGTGAGTGAGTTGCTGCTTTCAATCAACAGTGTGGAAGGGGCTAGTTCTCCCTTATCATATCTCTGTTCTACTATTTCATAGCCAACTCTTGAAGGCAAATCTTCAGGGAAACTTTTCACCATGTCAAATTCATAATCGAGATTGAAAATATTCAAAGCGGAAAGGATCAGGAACACGCCGACTACACCGCCAGATAAGCCAGGCTTTCTGACAACGAATTTGGCAATCGGACCCCAAACGCCGTGTTTGATCTCTTTTTCTAAACCATACTTAGGTACTTTCGGCCAGAACGCTTTGCGTCCAAATAAGGTGAACAATGCAGGCACCAGGGTAACGGAGGCGAGCATGATGAAGAACATCGCCGTACCGAAGATCGGTGCAAAGTTCTGATAATCGCGGAAATCGGCAAATAGGAGCACAAGCATCGCAGCCAAAACGGTCCCGCCCGCGAAGAACACAGGCTCTCCTGTTGCGCGCATAGCATGCTTCATCGCATCAAATTTATTTTCATAATGATTCAGCTCTTCGCGGAACCGGGAGAAAACAAATAAAGAATAATCAATGACCGCTGCAAATAGCAGGATGCTCATGATCGAGGTCGTCTGATTATTGATTTCCAGGCCTCCTGCTCCCAACAGGGCGACACTCTGGTTCACAACCTGGTAGACGATGATTGTCGCCAATAATGGGATGAAAGCCAATAGCGGCGAACGATAGATGGCAATCAGCAGAACCAGGATAATTCCGACAGTTGCCAACAGCAGCACGAAATCTGCCCTCTCAAAAAGCTTGATGGTATCTCCTGCAATCCCGGCAGGACCAGTGATGTAAAAGGCTGTGTTTTCAAGCTTCTCAGCAATGCCTGTTCCGATTTCGGTTGCTCGGTCATTGATTTCGGCATATTCATCATTGCCCAGCCCTTGCTCTAGTTCCATCGGGACAATCATCGTTGATTGATCCTCGGAGATGAACCCCTCAAGCGCCTGCGGCGGAAGGGAACGAGTATCAACGATGTTGTTGATTCCTTCAATATCTTCTGAAATAATCCCATCAAGGATTTGATTGACTTCATCGAGATTGATATCGCCGTTCTCATTATGGAAAACAAGAATACCTGGAGTACCCTGTTCATTTGGGAAAAAATCCTCGGTCTTATTCTGTGCGATGATGGATTGAGCATCATCCGGCAAAGATTGAAAGTTGGTCACTTTGTAATCTCCTAGCTTTGGACCCGCGCTCAAGCCCACCATCAATACCAGCCAGGCGATGATTGTGATCCACATTCCGCGTTTCGTTGAAACCCAGTCTGTGATGGAATAAAGCATTTTCTTCATTAATATATCCTCCTATGTTCGTTACTGAAATTTGGTCAATAGTCAGCACTCTTTCCGCGATATCATGTAACCACAGAATTCGGATTGAGCCCTAACTATGAACATCATAAACTACGAAAATAAACACAACCTAAACTTTCAGTTACAATTCCAAAGAGGAATTAATCAACCATAAAGAGAATGATAAGTAAGGTATTGTAAACAGGGAGGAAGGACATGGACTTCTATCACAAACTAAAAAGCAAGAAAATACTAGTCAGTAAAACGGATGACTTCGGATATGATTTACGAAAGAAGTGGGAAGATGTATTTGCATCTCATTTAAGTCCTTTGGAAAAAAAGCAAATCTATCTGCATTCAAATAGTGGGGCGAGTGGGTACTTGTGGCATGTGTTCAGTTATGAGAAAAGAAAGTGTGATAAGGAAGAGCAGGCGGAGCTGGCATTCGAAAAACAATATAAAGATACTTGCCTGATTTTCTTTCAGCACTCTGATGATGTATTACTAGTAGAAGAGGCTTATGATTTGAAGGCGAAAGACCTTTTGCTTGCTGATGGGGAGTATGCGGATTTATACGTCGTTGACCAAGAGTTTAGATGGACATATGTTGTCACCCATGAAAGAGGATGGATCGGCCCGTTTTTTTGTAAAAAATAAATCAGGACGGGAGACTTACTATGGTTCTAAGAAAATTGATCTCTGCCTTTGGCGCAACAGGCATGATGGTGATGCTATTATCGGTACTTGATCAATCCGGGGTAGGGCTATTTTTCGGCATGTACATCCTGCCAATTGTATTAATC
Organism: Mesobacillus selenatarsenatis SF-1; assembly: GCF_000813125.1. GTDB lineage: Bacteria > Bacillota > Bacilli > Bacillales > Cytobacillaceae > Mesobacillus > Mesobacillus selenatarsenatis. Next base: position 7,753 of record NZ_BASE01000012.1, on the reverse strand, counting down.
TATGGAATTCCATCCTCGATATTTACTGATTTTCTTACCAGAAGAACGGGTGGGCTAAAGAGAAGGGCAGCTGCAGGTTTGCTTCATGTATTTCTTGGGGCTCTTTTTGTCTTAATTCCAACTCTCCTCTTTGATGCTGGAAACGGGAACTGGCTCACGAATTTAAGAAATAACGGCTTTTTCTTTTTTACCGCTGTGGTTTCTGCATTCATCTTCTGGCGCTTTGATGAAGCACTCAAAAGTGAGTGGTGTGGTGATTTAAGAAGGAAGTGTCTTGGGATATTAAAAAGGATTGGGGCTATGAGGATTTAGCCAGGTTAGATTATATCTTTAATAAAAATAAGAGAGGAATAGGAAAATGCCAGATATTCAAGAAGTGCATAATAGCGGGTTTGAAATGGAAGTATCTGCACCTTATTCGTTAAATTATTTAATGACTATTCAAAACATATACTTGAACAGCAAAAATATAGATTGTGAAAGACCCTTGTTCCCCTATGTTGATCGTTCAAAGTGGGGGATTCTCGAGGAAGAATTTGAAGAGACCTTTGCTGAAGTTTGGAAGGAGGCTGTCGATAAGAACTCTCAGAATCATATTTATGACCATAATGGAGTACTTGACTTTGATAAAGTGTTATATAAGAAGCTGTTTAAGAACCACGAGTCAAGTTCTTTCGGATACTCAGAAAGTGTGAAGTTCTTTTTATCCTGGTGGAATGGGTTATATGGAAAGATGGCCATTGAGGGAGTGTTTGACTTGGACAGAATGGAGAAGGTTTACAAAGAGGTATCTGCATCGATGGAAATCAATAAACGATTAAGAATCCATCTGATTTACGACAAACCCGTTTTAACTGGCAAAAGTGCACGTCCCTGGTATGCAGTGGTGCCAATTGATGATGTTTTTTTCACTGAAAAACGACCAGAGTTACTAGAGAATCTATTAAAGTGTTGTAAGGTATAGTTTAGATTTGAAATTTTAGAATGGAGTTAAGCTTTTGTTTTTATATCATATAATTATTGAAGATATTGATGACGCAGGTATTCCACCGCAAAGAGTTTTAAAAGAAGGATTAAATCGTTCAACAGCAACAAGATGGTATTCAAGAGGTGCTAATTTCTTTCCAGAACTGACAGAACGTTTCAGGCCGGATAAGTCACCCAAATGGATTGATTTCAAAGTTGCTTTCGGTGCAGATTTAGAACCATATGAAAAACCTTACTTTCGCTTTCCATTGTTCAGTGAGAAGATTTTAGTTTTTAATTTCGATATATCAAGTGATTTATTTGCTTTTATAGAAGATGAATATGACGGAGGCAGAGGGAAATTTGTTGAAGGAATACCTTCAAAAGAGGAATTAATGAAAGAATACTGGAAAAGTATGATTCCGCTTTCCGCGTACTTGAAGCTCAAACCGTTTAATAACCCTGAAGTTTACATTTTTGAACAAGTTCCAGCAGAGCTAATTGACTTTGTGGAGTAAATTCTTGTTCAGCTAAGAGTACAGAGTTTAAGTGTGCAGGCCGTTTTATGGAGAAATATGAAATTTTTTTGTTCGATGAGGCATTACCATTTCATTAAGAATTAACAGGGAATCAAAAACCTTCAGTTTACAGGGGATGAATACTCTTGAGAAGTGAAAAAGATATGTTTGAATTAATATTAAGGGTTGCAGAAGAGGATGAACGAATCCGAGCAGTATATATGAACGGTTCCAGAACCAACCCTAATGTTCCGAAAGATATTTTTCAAGATTACGATATAGTTTATGTAGTGACGGAAATTGCATCTTTTCTGGATGACGAAGCCTGGATTAAAGTTTTCGGGGATTTACTGATGCTTCAAGAACCTGACAAAATGGATAAACAAATTGGTTTGGAAAGGGATCCTGACCGTTCATATGGATATTTAATGCTTTTTACTGACGGAAATCGAATTGACCTTCATATCGAAACAAAAGATTCAATGATTGATGGTTATGAGAGTGATAAACTTACTGTGCCATTATTAGATAAAGACAATAACTTACCAACCATTCCTCCGCCAACAGATATTGATTATCAAGTGAAAAAGCCATCAGAACCAATGTATGCGAGTTGTACTAATGATTTTTGGTGGTGTTTACAAAATGTTGCAAAAGGAATTTGGCGAGACGAATTGCCATACGCAAAATCAATGTATGAATATACCACGAGAGCATCACTTGATGAAATGGTAGCATGGTGGATTGGAACAAAATATAACTTCCAAGTCTCAACAGGTAAGATGGGCAAATTTTTTAAGAACTATCTTCCAGAATCATATTGGACGATGTATGAAAAAACATATTCCGATTATAACTATGAAAATTTTTGGGATGCCATATTTATTTCATGTGAGTTATTCAGAACTCTAGCAAAAGACGTGGCAGATCATCTATTATTCACATATCCTATTGATGACGATAAAAATATGACGAAATTCCTAAAACATGTAAGGAATTTGCCTTCTGATGCAGAAGAAATTTTATAACAAAGTTATCTTATTCATAAAATTCATAAACTAAAGAGTGCGTTGATCCAAGAAGGATTGTTGCACGGGTCGTGTAATATAGTGAGTTGGTTGATACATTATTTTCCTCACTATTAGCCTATTCTATAGTAAAATGAAGTTACTAAATTATGGGAGGTAGTAAGGTGGATACTACAAAAACAACAGATGAATTAGAAAAAGAAATGGAATCATCAAGACAACATTTTTCAGATGATAAGTTTTGGGAGAAGGTCAAAAAGTACGGTAAAAAAGCAGGGTCTTCACTAGTTTATTCGGTTCTGCTGCTATATTTTACACTCCAAAAACCCGATGTGCCTGTAACGGCAAAAGCAACTATTATTGGAGCATTAGGTTATTTCATATTGCCATTAGACTTAATCCCGGATTTAACACCCGTGGTAGGGTACACTGACGATCTTGCAGCTTTAGGTGTTGCTTTATTCCAAGTAGCGATTTATATTGACCAAGACGTTAAGGACAAAGCGAAGGCAAAATTAAGAGACTGGTTCGGGGACGATGTAGATACCTCGGAAATTGATTCGAAAATTGACTAGATATCATTACAAAAGCTAGGGGATACACCCCCTGGCTATTATTATATATTGCGGATGTAATATTATGGAATGAATGGGTGTTTATATGCGAAATAACAGAGTGAAATATTATGTTGGAACGTTTGCTGCAATAGTAATGACAACCCTGATTTTATTTTGGTATTATAGGATTCCTTTACCTGCTGATGATGTATTAAAAGGGATGGACAATGTAGAAAAAATTAATTTTGGCGATTATAGAGATGAAAGATGGGATGATATCTATAATATTGATATTGAGGATGACGCAAAAATAAACAAAATAATCGGTGAGTTCTCCAAAAGTCAATATACCAGGGTACCATATAAAAGTATAATAAATGACGGCCGATATTTATCAATGGCTATCATTCATAATGGATTGCAAATCTATAGAGTGGGGATTAATGACCAGGGTTATTTAAATATTGAAAATGACGCAACATATAAATTCACTGAAAATAATTCGACTATTTTTAATGAACTTAAAAAACTTTTAGTCGATGGGAATGAACCATTTTATGAAAACGATAAAGGAAATTAATTAAAAAAGCGTGCTGAAACTAAGAGTTTCTGCACGCTTTTAACTTAACGGATTTACATCAATCATTCGAAAATTTAAATCTTAGAGAAAAGTATTTACCCTCCAATTTCACTGTTATAAAGACGGGAGGATAGTTGAATAAAAGGAGATATTAATGTCACTGTGGAATTAATACAGCACTAATTAATTATCGAGGAGTTGTTAGAATGGGTTTAGTTGTCGATCGAGGCTTAGCAGAGAGGTTGGAGTTTTCAGAAATCGATACTTTAAATTCTAGGTTAACAGAAATGCAAAAAATAGATAAAAACCCAATGAAAGTTGAAATACAAAAGTTTGGCAATGCTACTGCATTCTCGGTAAAAAATATACCTGGTCCATCCTTTAACACGGTTAAGGGGCTAAAAGATGGTGATGAAAAGCATATAGATAAGATCTTAGATTTTTACAAGCAGAAAGAGATTCCCGTCCGATTCGAACTAACTCCAGCGCATACTTCTCCAGAGTTACTAACCCATCTCAGTGAAACTGGTTTGTATCATAATGATTTTCATACATCTTTATATGCTCCAATCTCCAACGAAGTAGAAAAAAGCTATGAATCAAATAAAGAAAAAATTGTTATCCGTATGTTACAACATAATGAATTTGATACTTTTGCTGAAATCTACACGAAAGGTTTCGAAATGCCCGCTTTCTTAAAAAGTGGAGTAGCACAAAATAATGGAATACTTCATAACATTAAAAATTGGACATTTTATCTAGCTATCTATGAAAATGAACCTGCTGGAATTGGAGTTTTGTTCATAAAAGACCGTATAGGTACTTTAGCTGCAGCGGCAACATTGCCGACTTTTAGAAATAAAGGTATACAAAGTGCATTAATAAAGCATCGTATCCACCAAGCATATCTTCAAAAATGTGATGTAATTGTGGGCCAAGCGAAATTTGCCTCCGTCAGTCAAAAGAATATGGAAAGAGCAGGATTGAGTATAGCATATACAAAGGCAATATGGGTTGAAAAGTAAGTACGTTATTCAACTTAAGAGTGGGTTGGTCCAGGAAGGATTAATGCACTTTATTGCTGAATACCTTATTAAGCTAAAAGAGGTTAGGTCAAGAAGACAAGAGGAACTTTTTTATCGATAATAGGTAAATAAAAAATGAGGAGATTTACAATATGCCTGAGCCTAGTATAAGATTGACAAAAATTTGGGAAGACGTTGATTTTTATGAAGTGCAAATGGAGTTTAAAGGCAACGACTGTAATGTATACATAGATTTTCACACCACAAATGACGAACTTGAAGAGTTAAGAAAAGGGATTATTGACTTTTCCAACTCAAAAACAAATTAATTCATCTGGACATCAGGTAATGATACAGAAAATGTCTCCCATTTCTTATCCATTAGATTTTTTAAGCATAATAATAGAGGGAACATCGGATTAGAAATAATAGCAGATAATAAAAAAGAAAAACCATATTATATGCGTTCTAATTTCTTCATCATTACTGAACTTAATCAAGTTGATGACTTTGTAAAGAATCTAAAAAGACTGATTGATGAGGAAATAATTGAGTTAGAAAGCATAATTCCAGCACATTAACAGAACGAATCTTATTGTACTTGGTGCGTTGATCCAGGCAGGAATAGGCCCTTTCTTGTTGAATTCCTTATTGAATACGGTGCAGTTTAGTTGAAGGGTGTTGTTAATTTCCCTTCCACAATTTGTCTATTTTCTGGGATAATAATAAATAATTAATTTTGATAGTTAGAGGAGATTTTTTGTTGAAGTATTTTGTAGACGATGACCATTGGGATGTAATGGGCTATACAAAGGAATTAAAAAGAATATTACCTAGATTTAATAAAGAGACATCCAATTTTTTGAAAAACCATTCATTTCATGATGGTAAGGTTGTTTCTCTTATCGTTTTGAATCAGGAGAATGGTAGAACAAAGGATCCGACCACAATCAAAATGATTATTGAGCAATATGAAGAAGGGGCAGGGATATATGAAATACAATGGGTAAACGTTCGTAAGTTTTTAATGGACTTTGATATTAAGAGAAATGTTTACGGAGATAAGCCTAATGAAATTGTCTTTGGCGGAAGAAGAGGACTTGATGAATGGGGCTACGATGAGATCATTCCGTTGAGTAAAAGGAAATTACAGCATGAAATTTTATTACATTCACAAACCAAGATTATTATACATTGCTCGGATATTAAGATTAGGAAAACAAAAACTTAGAAGCAATAATTGTAGTAAGCGGATTTTGAGGATTAACGCACTTTCAGGGTTGAATTTCTTTTTGAACTAACGGAGCAGGATAGTGGAATAAGTACTTAGGGAGTGATGACTTTAAATGGGGAGATTACATATAAAGTGGACTATAATAGCTACGGTTTTAATGGGACTATTGACTAGCTATTTTTTTTTTTTGATAATACAGATTCAAATATGAAAGAGAGTATTAGTATGTCCGGTATGGTAATAGAAGAAAAATATCACCATATTGAACCAGGTGAATATCTTGAAATGTGGGTAATTGGATACAACGCTTATGAAAAGAAAGAGAACCAAAAACGATATAAAATTTTTATCGAGGAAGCAATGGTTTACAACCTTCTTGAAGAAGGAAAACAGTATGCAGTTGCTGCTACTTCATTTAGGGAAGATAAAGATTTTGAATATGTATACCAGTTGGAACAAATCAGTAACCAAGAGGACTATCAACTAGTTGGTAACGGACGTATAAAGTAAATTCCTTGGTATTACTTTCTAAAAAGATTTTTTGAACTTAGTAGAGTTTACGGATATAAAACTTATTGAACAAACGAAGCAGTTTAGTTTAATAAGGAAACTTATGGGCGAATGGAGAATATTTAAATGTAGTCCCTTATATCGTTTTTTCAGTCTATGTACCAATATGTTAGGAGTGACTACGATTGCGTTTTGAAAATGAGAAAGTATACCCTGATTGTCCAGTTATTAATAGAAAAATAGAGGTTGGGGAACTCACGAAATCGCAGCTTATTCAGAAATTGCAACAATACTCTATCTTGATAAATGAGTATGGAGAGCGGCTGTTAGCTGATGATAAGTTTACGACTTCAGATACAAAGTACAACCTTCAGACCGTAGAATTAACCGTTGCCAACCTTGGTTTTCCTGATGGAGCTACTACGGATCAGATCTTTAAAAAAGCAAGCGGACTAGGTTTGGAATTGTGCCCGCTTGAGCTGGGACCTTACTTAAGACTGGAATATTTGGATCAGCCTGAAGGCAATTCGGGGAATCTTTTACAGCGGAATCAAGCTCCATCAGGCTCTATTACAATAGCGTCGGAGATACTATCCAAAGACGATGATTTTCCAAAAGGTTTTTATCTTAGACGAATTAACGGCGTGTTGTGGCTCCGAGGATACAGTGCAGATCATCTACACGTTTGGAATCCTGATGATCATTTTATCTTTTGTCAAACAAAGGTCTAAGAGGGAATTGCTTTTTTCTATTTCGATTAACGGGCAGCATTCCTATAATTAGTTCGTGAACAATTCCACTTAAACTATCGGGGCAGGATAGCTTAAGAAAGGATGTCATTGAATGTGGAGGTGAGGGGAATGTTTTTTTTTAGAAATGGTCTTTGCAGTTGTAATTATCATTTTTGTTATAGCCATACTTAATAATAAGGGAATTTCTATAGGAAACTATAATTCCTTAAAAATTTTACTCGTACTAGTAATGTTAGGGATTTTAATACGTGTTAACTTCAAATTTGTGGAGTATGATTACTTTTTAAAAGAAACGGTTGAACCGATTGTAAGTATCATTTTAATTTATATAATAGTGGCGCTGCTGAACCGTAATGGATTTTTAGATAAACTGAAACTCAATGATTTTGTTGGAGTAATACTCGTTGTTGGAGGTTTTGCGGTTTTAATAGCAATAATAGTTATTTAATAATGTAGTTTGTGAATTAATAACATTAAGAAACAAGTGCGTTGATCGAGGATTAACGTTACTTTTGTTGATTTACTTATTAAACATACGGGGCAGCATTCCTGCGCTTTTTTGGTGGAATTATTTCTTATTGCA